>PMES01000082.1 GCA_003154775.1 Acidobacteriota bacterium
CGCGAATAAAGCGGGCTAAGGAGGAAGAAGGGAGTTTGGGAAGGTTTTTTGTGATGGAGCATGGTTACATGCATGGCTGAAGCCAAAAGCGCCATTCGGGAGAATGGCGGTCCCAGGGCGGAATCGTCGTTTCAGCTCAGGCCATGAGCAGGGCTTTGGGGTTCTTCTTGGCGATCACCAGGAGTTTGAGCGCGGCCTGCCGCGGGCAACGTGTGCCCTGCTCCCAACTGCGCACGGCGTTGGGGCTTACGTTCAGGAAGGTGGCGAAGAGCGCCTGGCTGGCATTGAGGGTCAGGCGGATGCGGCGAACTTCCTTGGGCGAGATTTGCCTGGGGCGGGCGGGGATGTGCGTGATGCGCAGATTGACAGCCTGGCCACGCTCATAGGCCGCGGCGTCCTGAAGCGCCTCCCTCATGTCGTCAAAGATATTCACCTTGATTTTCTTTGCCATGTTCAACCTCAATGTGATAGTACCACAATGTGGTATATGGTGTTAGCACGTACCTGCAGGTGGCCACCTGAAGGTGGCCGCTACAGGAGCGAAAGACGCCCTGTTCGGAGGGTCAACGTGGCGGATTGGGGGAGTACCGTCCTACGGAGTGCTCGACGCCTTCTGCACAGGAAGGCGTACTAAGGCCAGAGGCAAAACGCGTGTCCTCCAGAAAACGGCGGACGCAGACTACGCGCCTCCGGGGAGCAAACAATGAAAAGACCATGGATGGTTGTGGCGATTGTGGCGATGAGTGTGTCTGCCGGGGCGGGGCGAGCGGCGGCGCAAGGACCCGCGGGCGTCGGTGCAACGGCAGCGGTGGAACCGTCATCGCACGCACCGCACTCCTATAATCCAATCAAGTGGGTAGAGAAAAAGCCGAAGACGGGCAGCGATTGGCATGATGCGAACAGCGAACCGGACAAGAAGTTGACGGCGAAGCTGCAGGGAACGGGGGTACTGGCGGCCAACACGAACATTGCGGAGGCATGCGCCACGTTCAAAGTGCTGAGCGATTGCTTGGCTGCTCTGCACGCAAGCCACAGCCTTGCGCTGGATTTTAACTGCGTGAAATCCGATACGACTGGTGTGCGGACCGGCGCGGATATGTCCGCTTGCAAAGAGCCGAATGGCGACAAAGGAGTGAGCCTGAGCAAAACGATCCAGTTGCTGAAGCCGGCTGCGGATGCCAAGGCCGAAGCCAAGAATGCGGAGAGGCAAGCGAACGAGGATTTGAAGGAGACGGGATCCTAAGCAACGGAGGGGACGGTTATCAGTTATCAGCGATCAGGAGGCAAGAGAAAAGCAGGTCCCTCGCGTTGCTCGGGATGACAATGTTGGTCTCTCGGTCTCTTGCGCCTTAGGCTTGCGGCGCGTGGCTGATTCGCTAGTAGTTCTCAATTCCATCATAAAAAGCGGATCGGGATTGTAGAGCCTGTCTCGTAAATGATTCGAGCTGCCATCCTGCGCCCCTCAGGGGTTAAAACCCGTGCATTCGTGGGGCTTTTCGGCACGGCTGCCCTTCGCAGAAGGCCCTCAGGGTAAAAAGCCGTGTCCTCCCGGAAGCCATTTATGAGATGACTTGTAGTCGCGGCCAACACGCTGGCGATACACTGGGACTTCACTCGGTGGCTCGGCACGCGCGAGCCAGGTAGGAGGGAACTTCGCTCTGGGTTTCGGGGAAAACCATGGTATGAGGCAGATATTCCGCAAGGCCGCGACGTCTCTGTTGCTGATTGTGCTGGTCGCACTCGGTGCCAGGCTGGCGTTCGCCTGGAATGAAACGCGCAAGATGCCCAGCGAAGTACTCCGCACGGTGCCCTTTCAGACGGAAACCGGGCATATCGCCTACTCGCTGGCGGCCGGAAAAGGATACTCTTCGCCGTTTGAGCGGGATACCGGGCCCACGGCCTGGCTGGCCCCGGTTTATCCTCTGCTGATCGCTGGATTGTTCAAACTTTTTGGCATCTACACGCGCGCATCTTTCTTCGCCGCAGTTTTTCTGAACATTCTTTTCTCTTCGGCCGCGTGCGTGCCGATTTTTTATGCCGCCAAACGGGTCGCGGGCGTGGGGGTTGCGAGTCTCGCCGCTTGGCTGTGGGCTTTATTCACCAATGCGATCATGATGCCCTTCGAATGGATTTGGGATACCTCCCTCTCGGCGCTGCTTGCGGCGACCATCCTGTGGGCCACTCTCGAGTTGGCGGAATCCCGCCGTTGGCGCGATTGGTGCGGCTACGGCCTTCTTTGGGGTGCTGCGCTGATGACCAACCCCGCGCTGGCTTCCCTTTTTCCGCTGCTGTTGGGATGGTTAATCTATCGCGCACGCCGCGAAGGGCGTTGGCATCTCGCGAGACCCGCGTATGCGGCGGTTCTTGCGCTGCTGTGTTGCGTTCCGTGGACCGTGCGCAACTACGTCGTCTTCCACCGGTTCATTCCGTTGCGTTCCAACTTCGGCTTTGAGCTGTACGTCGGCAACAACGAAAACTACGACGAACGGCGCAGGACTTTGCCTGCGGCCATTACCTATGACCGCGAGGTCTTGCGATACCTGAGAATGGGAGAGACGGCTTTCATGGATGAAGAGAAACGGAAAGCCTTTCAGTTCATCGCGTCTCATCCGCGCGTGGAGCTGGAGCTTTCCGCCAAGCGCTTTGTGGACTTCTGGATGGGATCGCCGGAGCCGCTGAAAAAATTCCTTGAAACCGACTCGCTCTTGATTCGCGGCATCCTTTTGGGCAGTTTCCTGACTTCCGTGGGAGCCTTACTGGGCGTGGCCGTTCTCTTTTTCAGGCGCAATGCGTACGCCTTTCCGCTGGCGGCCTTTCCGGTTGCTTTTCCTCTTCTTTACTACCTGATGCACGCCTCGCTGCGCTACCGCCATCCGATTGACCCCATGGTGTTGCTGCTGACGGCGATTGCCGCCTCGGCGCTGTTTTGCAGGCTATTCCCGCAACGCGCTGCTGCCGTGGATTCCATGGTCGCCCTGCCCGAGGGCTAGCGCGAAGATTCGGGGGCGGGCGGCCCGGAAGATAAATGGGAAGTAAATTCTGGGTGCCCCGTCCTCGAAGTTTGAGGGCGAGTCTTGGGTTTCTCTTTCTTCCCCCTCCTCGTACTGGCTTCGACTCGAATACCTCACAGGTATCTATTGACAGTTGGTAAATATCGTGGTATGATGCGTTGTGAATACTCGCCACCAGCCCGGCCGCGCTCCGCAGATCCCCAGCACACTCACTCTCTGCACCAACAGTGCGCATCCATATCAAAACAAAGAGCTTCTAAATCAAACCAGTGAGTTTTTAAGTCCCCTGTTTTCATATTGTTGCGCACTCTTGCGCCTGCAACCCCTTTGTTTTGCTATTGATCACAAAAACTGGCGGGGGGAGGGGGTTACTCCGTCGCCAACAGTTCCTTCCCCAATTGGGATGGGAAAGGGGTATTCGTCCGGTGAACC
>PMES01000020.1 GCA_003154775.1 Acidobacteriota bacterium
AGCAGTTGGCAGGGGAGCCCGCGACCCGGCTGGTGTTTGTGGATGAAAGCGGGGCCAACACCAAAATGACCCGTTGGCGCGGTCGGGCACTCGGGGGGCGCAGACGGGTGGCCCGCATCCCGCACGGACACTAGCAGACCAGCAATTCTCGGCGCCGCGCCTCCAACAAAGTAGCAAACTCCTCTTTGTGAACAAGCTTCCACGGGCCACGACCGCGAGTCGAGGGTGTGTGGCCCCGGGCGTGTTCGGAAAGCCTGCGGTCAAGATCGTCCGTGGAACCCACATAGAATTTGCCGGAGGTTTCGCTCTGCAGGATGTAGAGGAAGGCTACCATCACAGGAATGGTAGGCCCGTGGGGACTCGAACCCCAGACCTGGCCGACCCGGTCGGCCCGCTCTAACCAACTGGTGCAGAAATGAGGGCGCGAATCATGCGCGACGATTTCCAACGCTTGATTTGCAATTCTCGGCGCCGCGCCTCCAACAAAGTAGCAAACTCCTCTTTGTGAACAAGCTTCCACGGGCCACGACCGCGAGTCGAGGGTGTGTGGCCCCGGGCGTGTTCGGAAAGCCTGCGGTCAAGATCGTCCGTGGAACCCACATAGAATTTGCCGGAGGTTTCGCTCTGCAGGATGTAGAGGAAGGCTACCATCACAGGAATGGTAGGCCCGTGGGGACTCGAACCCCAGACCTCTACCGTGTCAAGGTAGCGCTCTAACCAACTGAGCTACGGGCCTAGAACCCCATCAGAATATCATGCCTTGCCACGCGTGAGAATTTCGTCCAAGCCCCGCAACTCCTCTTCCGACGCGGGTCGCCACGCAATTCCCAGCCGCACCAGCGCCGTCTGCAGCTCCTTCAGCGGCCGCTCGGCAAACTGTTTGCGCAATCGCTGCCACTCTTCGCGCACCTGCTGCATCTCTTCCGCGCTCGCTTCGTTCAAGAAAGCTTCCATTGCCTCCGCCACCGTGCCGGACGTCTCCTGAAAATCTTCGTGCAGGTAGCCCGGCAAGGACTCCCGCAAAGCCGGATAGTTGGCCGGCACAAACGCGCCGCCCTTCCTCTCGTCTTTCATTCGCGCGCCTCCGGGTACGCGGTCAGCACATAAAAAGTATCTGCACCATCGGCGCGTAGCACAATCAAGGCCTCTCGGCAGCGCACCACCTGCGTTTCTCCCTGGCGGAGGCTGCGCCCGATGTCGCGCCCCGCTTCGTAGTGTAGCGCCAGATTCGCGCGGGGATACCCGCGACGCATCCAACTCTCGACGCGCCCGCGCTCGGCACGCAGAGCCTCCGCGATGGTTTCCTCGGCGGTTTCCCGATCCGTCCAGGTGGAGGCAGCCGAAATGTTGCCCTCACGGCGCAGCCGTTCGCGAAGCTCCTCGTCGGTCCGCGCCACGTGCCGCTCCAGCGTGTGCCCGCCGCGCTCTTCGTCTTTGCTGAGGTCATAGCGTTCCGCTGCGCGGCCAGCGCTTGCTGACGAAGCACGTTGCGATCCCTCGGGAGTCCCCGTCTGCGGCTGTGGCCCCTGTGAGCAGCCCGCCACTCCAACAGACACCAGCGCAAAAATCCTCACCAGCCATAGACGTACCCGGATTTTTTTCCCCGGCTTCCTCACTCCAAAAATCTCCCTTGGCTCGCCAACTCAACCTCTGCCGATGCGCTTTGAGTATACGCAAATGGCCCGCCATGCCGCAGGCCCTTCCCTTGGTTGTGAGCTCGCCAAACCGGATGCTATTCTCGTTTTCATGGCGGAATCGCAAAATCCTGTCCGAGAAGCGCGGCCCCCTTCGTCCCTCGATTCTTCCAGCCGGCAATTCGAGGCCCTGCTGGAAGTCAGCGAGACAATTGCCCAGCAGCACGATCTCAAGGCCCTCTTCCACGAACTCGCCCAACGTCTGCATTCTGTCCTGCAATTCGATTTTCTCGGTCTCGTTCTTCACGACCCTTCCAAGAACACCATGCGCCTCCACGTCCTGGAAACCCGCGAGAGCACGGATCCGCCCCCGTCCAACGAACTTTCCGTGGAAGACTCCCCCGCCGGCTGGGTCTGGCAAAACCAGCAGTCCTTCGTCTCCCTCGACACGGCAAAGGACGCCCGCTATCCGCTCTTCATGCAGCGCCTGCAGGACGCCGGCGTCCACACCATTGCCATTGTGCCGCTGACCACCGCGCAGCACCGCCTCGGCGCCATCGGTTTTGGGCGTTATGTGCCGCAAGGCATGACTGAAGTGGAAATTGAGTTCATAAAGCGTGTGGCCGCGCAAGTCGCCGTCGCCGTGGACAACGTCATCAACCTGGAGGCCGCCCAAGCCTATCAGCAGCAACTCGCCCGTGAACGCGACCGCCTGCAAGCCCTCCTCTCCATCAATAACATCCTCCTCAGCACCCGCGATATCACCGCGCTCTTCAATGGCATCGTCTCTTCCCTCAAGCCTGTCCTTCGCCACGATTACACCAGCCTCGCGCTCCTCGATCCCGTCACCGGCCTCCTGAAGATCCATGCCCTGGACATGCCCGCAGCCCTCGCTTTGCCAAAGACGGAGTTCACCGTTCCGGTGGAGAACTCGCCTTCGGGACAATGTTTCACCAGCGGGCAAGTCCTGATTGTTCGCGGCGAGCAACTCGACCGCTACAACGTTGATGTCATCCGCATGCTGCGCCAAGAGGGCGTCGAGGTCATGTGCTGCGTCCCCCTGGCGACCCATGGCCGCGCGCTCGGTACAATCAATCTCGCCAGCCGCAATCCGCAGGCGTTCTCCACGCCGGATGTGGAGCTCCTCCAACAAGTTGCCGCGCAGGTGGCCATCGCTCTGGAAAATGCCCTGGCCTTCAAGGAAATTGACGCGCTCAAGGATAAGCTCGCCGTCGAAAAGCTCTACCTGGAAGAAGAGATTCGCACCGAACTCAATTTTGAGGAGATCATCGGCGACAGCCCCGCCCTGCGCAGCGCCTTGACCCAGGTGGAGCTGGCCGCGCCCGCGGGGACGACCGTCCTGATCCTCGGTGAAACCGGCACAGGCAAGGAACTCATCGCCCGCGCCATCCACAATTTAAGCCCCCGCCGCGAACGCACCTTCGTCAAGGTCAATTGCGCTTCGATTCCCGCCGGGCTCCTCGAATCCGAGCTCTTTGGCCACGAGCGCGGCGCCTTCACCGGCGCTCTCACGCAAAAGATCGGCCGCTTTGAGTTTGCCGATCGCGGCACCCTCTTCCTCGATGAAGTCGCCGATCTCCCCCTCGAGCTTCAGCCCAAATTGCTCCGTGTGTTGCAGGAACAGGAGTTCGAGCGGCTCGGCAGCAACCGCACCCAGCGCGTGGATGTGCGCGTCGTGGCGGCCACCAATACCGACCTCGCGCAACTCGTTGCCGAACGCAAATTCCGCAGCGACCTCTATTACCGCCTAAACGTTTTCCCGATTAACATTCCGCCGTTGCGCGAGCGGCCGGAGGATGTGCCTATTCTCGTGCGCTATTTCGTCCAGAAATTCAGCCGCCGCCAGAACAAAACCGTCGAGTATGTGCCTTCGGACGTGATGGAGGCGCTCGTGAACTATCCCTGGCCGGGCAACGTCCGTGAGCTGGAGAACCTCGTGGAACGCGCGGTGCTCCTCTCCCCTGGTGAGGAGTTGCGCGTCCCGCTCCCGGAATTGCGCGCTCTTTCACCCGCTTCGCTCATGACCTCCCCGCAGGCGGAAACCCCGCGCTTTGCTGCGCCGCCCTCGAATGCGCCAGCAGCATCAGCATCGATCACCACCCTGGAAGAAGCCGAACGTCAGCACATCCTCCGCGCCCTTCGTCAAACCCAGTGGCGTATTGCCGGCCCTCGCGGTGCCGCCAATCTTCTGGGCATGAAGCGCACCACTCTGCAAGCCCGCATGCGCAAGCTCGGCATCCGCCGCCCCGTCTGAACCGGCAAGGCCTTGCCCCCGAGGCAATCTCTTCAGCTTGCAAGACAGGGGGCAGCTTCCGGTTTCCGCGTTTGAACGAAGCCGCTGACGAGGCAGACGCTCACCTGCTAGGCTCTAGCGGTCACGCAGCGCCGTAACGTCTTGAATCGAGATCTTCGTAGGGTTCTGATTCTTAGAAGTACAGTAAAATCTACGGATTACAGGCACGAATGCATTCAATGGCCATAGCCCCGCATCTGCCGCAAACAGCAGCGGTTCAGGACGCGCCCCATGTCAGGTATGATGAGAAGCTATGAGAAGCCCTTTCCGATGGCTCGGCATCAGCAAGCCAATTTGGATAGCCATTTGGGCAGTCGCAACACTCCAAACATTGGTCGGTTGGACGACCCTGTTCGGAACGCGGGGAATTGACATTGAATTTCCAGGGGTCATCGTGGCTATGCTTCTCTACTGGCTTTTTTTGCGAATGCTTATAATGTTCCCTTCCTATGGACGGGGCCTCTTCGCTGTGGTGACGGTCCTGACAAACGTCTTAGTTTATGCTGCGTTGGTTTCTCTGGGGCTGCGCGTCCGCAAGATATTCAAGAGAGAGTCTTAGACGGCCAGCGTTCACTTGGCTGTTCAGTCGAGTAATTGGAAACTGACTCACCGCCCCCTTGTACTTTGCTTTTTCTCCCGCACTCTGGTCCCATTATTAGAGTGACCTGGCTATGAACACAACGCCACCAAACCGCCGCCGCAGCTCTCTCAGGCTGTTCCCTTTAGGCCTCCTGGGCGTCGCAATCCTTGGCCTCTTGTTTCCAATGTTGGCTTCCCCCCAGTTGCCCGTGATCCGCTTTGTGCGCGATCCCGATCCCGCGCCCGATTTTCAGCTCAAGGATTTGGCCGGCAAGGATCTCTCGCTGGCCTCCGCGCACGGCAAGGTCATCCTCCTGAACTTCTGGGCCACCTGGTGCGGGCCATGCCGCGCGGAAATCCCCAGCCTCATCGAACTCCAGAATCGCTATAAGGAACGCCTTCAGATCATCGGCCTGGCCGACGACGATGACCAGGACGTGGTGAAACAGGTCATCGATTCCGAAGGCATCAATTTCCCCGTGGCCATGGTCACGGACAAGATTCGGATTGACTATGGCGGCGTATCCGCGCTGCCCACCGCCTTCATCATCAACACCGAAGGCCGCATCGTTCAGAAGCACGTTGGACTCTTCAATCCCGCCCTTTACGAAACCGAAGTCCGCGCC
>PMES01000129.1 GCA_003154775.1 Acidobacteriota bacterium
TGATGCTATCCGGCGCGCGCAGGGTTTGTCTTCTGCTGGCGGGGCTGGCCGCTGTGCAGGCCAATGCGCAGACCATTTCGACGGTGGCGGGCACCGGGTCGTACGGTTTCTCGGGCGACAACGGCGCGGCAACCTCGGCGAGCATCGACACAGCCTACGCGGTCGTGGCCGACGCCCAGGGGAATATCTTCATTGCCGACACTCGCAATCAACGNNCAGCTCAGCTTTCCGCGTGGCTTGGCGCTGGACGGGCAGGGCAATCTCTACATCTCCGACAGTGGGAACTGCCGAATCCGCAAGCTGTCGGCGAACGGAACTATTACCACGATCGCCGGCACTGGGATTCCGGGGTTTGCGGGGGACGGCGGCCTGGCCGCCAACGCGCAGCTCAGTTACCCGCATGGTCTGGCGATGGATTCGAGCGGAAACCTGTACGTCGCCGATAGCTGGAACTACGTGATCCGCAAGATCACCCCGGCGGGTACGATTCAGACGGTCGCCGGCAACGGGAGCTGCGGGCCGTATGGAGACGGCGGCCCAGCCACGGCAGCCTCGCTAGGGGCGATCGACGGCCTGGCACTGGATACGCAAGGCAACCTCTACCTGTCGGACCCCTACCAGCACACCATTCGCGAGGTCTCCGCCGGCGGGACCATCTCGACCGTGGCCGGCGGCGGGTTTGGCCCGGCCTCGGACGGGGGACCGGCCAGTGCTGCGACACTCGAGTACCCGAAGGGCCTCGCGGTGGACGATCAGAACAACCTGCTGGTGGCCGACAGCCTGAATCACCGCGTCCGCAAGGTGGTTCCCGGGAGCTTCATCGACACGCTGGCCGGTTCCGGCGTGCCGGGCTACTCCGGGGACGGCGGCGAGGCAACCGCGGCCCAGTTGAACAGCCCTTACAGCGTGGGGATGGACCCGCGCGGCAGCTTGTATATCTCCGATCTCTGGAACTACCGCGTGCGCAGCGTTCTGGTGGGCAGCCCGGCATGCAACTGCGCGGCAACCAACGCGGCGAGCTATCGGGCGGATGGGGTGGCGCCAGGGGGGATTGTGGCGCTGTGGGGGAGCAGCCTGGCCAGCGGGACGGTTTCGGCTCCGAGTGGGTTTCCGCTTCCCAAGATTCTGGGAGGCACGAGGGTGGCGATTAACGGCATTCCCGCGCCGCTGTTCTTCGTATCGCCGGGACAAGTGAATGCGCAGGTTCCGTTCGAGGTGGCGCCGGGCAGCGCGCTGGCGGAGGTGAGTTCGCCGGCGGGTGTGGTCCTGATCCCGCTGACAGTGCAAGCGGTGGGGCCGGGGATCTTCACCGTCAACGGGCAGGGCACGGGAGATGCAGCGATGCTGGACGCCGTTACCTACCGGCAGATCACAGCTTCCGATCTGGCGGTGGCGGGCGAGTGGGTGCAGATCTATGGCACCGGACTGGGCGCGGTGAATCCCGCGGCGACCAGCGGCGCCGTGCCGCCTTCGCCGCCACCGCAGACCAACACGCTGGTGCAGGTACTGATCGACGGCGCGCCGCTGGACGCGGCTTGGGCGGGTCTGGCGCCGGGGTGGGTGGGGTTATATGCTGTGAACGTGCAGTTGCCCGCGAAACTGGCGCCCGGCAGCCACCAGCTTCAGCTCTGGATGGGGGCAGCGCTGAGCAATACCGCGACCTTCCCGAGCAGGTAGGGAACCATGAAACCGGAGAGATACTGCTACGATTTCCAAGCCAACCGGGAAGAAGAGCCGGCGGTCTACGCGATCCGGAAAGGCAGCTCCGGCTGGATGCTCACCCGGCGGGACCTGTTGAGCGCGGTGGCTGCCGCGGTGGCGGCTGCGGCCGCTCCCAAACGCGCTCGTGCGGCGGCCTGCCCCGTGGGAGCGGCGGCCCACTCGCTGGGGGTGGAAAGCCTGGCGATCAGCCCGGATGGGCGCACGCTCGCGTCGGGGAGTCAGGACGGCGCCACCAAGCTGTGGACGCTGCCGGATGGGGCGCTGACGGGGACCTCGTTCGCATCGGCTTCCGTCCTGGGGTTGGCCATCAGCCCCGACGGGCGGCTGCTGGCCTCCTCGTCCGGCTTCAACATCCAGCTTTTGTCGCTGCCGGGTGGCACGCCCGTCAAGACCCTGACCGGGCACTCGGACTATGTGTGGGGGTTGGCCATCAGTGCCGACGGGCGCGTTTTGGCCTCCGCGAGCTGGGACAAGACGATCAAGCTGTGGTCGCTGCCGGACGGGGCGCTGCTGCATACTCTCACGGGCCACTCGGACCGCGTGCAGGCGGTGGCCATCAGCCGGGACGGGAGCCTGCTGGCCTCCGGGAGCTGGGACAAGACGGTCAGACTGTGGTCGCTTCCGGGTGGGACGCCGCTCCAAACCCTCACCGGGCACACCGACCGGGTCTGGGCGCTAGCCATCGGCCCGGACAGCCACCTGCTGGCCTCTGGGGCCTGGGACAATACGATCCGGCTCTGGTCGCTGCCGAACGGGTCGGCTTTGAAGACCCTGACGCAGGGCTCGCAGGTCGACGCGGTGGCCATCAGTGCGGACGGACGCCTGCTCGCATCCTCGGGCGGGGACAATACGCCCAGAATCTGGTCGCTGCCCGATGGCGCGCTGCTGAAGACCCTGACCGGGCACTCGGGAACCGTGCTGGCGCTGGCGATCCGGCCGGATGGAGAACTGCTGGTCTCGGGAAGCAGCGACCAGACCGTCAAACTGTGGTCGCTGCCGGAGGGCAAGCTGCTTCCCGTCTGCCTGCTGGACCCGGCCGTCAGCACCGCCAGCGGGGTGCGCTATACCGTCGGCGGCAAGACCTACACTCTGCCCTGCGGCTCGCCCCTTCCGCCCGGCGCGGTCTGCACCTGCAACTGCGTTCCCGGTTGCTCCTGCGTGAGCGATACGGGCTGCTCCTGCGTGAACGATACAGGCTGTTCCTGCGTCAGCGATACAGGCTGCGCGTGCGTCAGCGACACAGGCTGCGCCTGCGTNNTGCGTAGGCGATCCAGGCTGCGGATGCGTGGGCGATATGGGCTGCGGATGCGTGGGCGATATGGGCTGCGGATGCGTGGGGGATTCAGGCTGCGGCTGCGTGGGCGATTTCGGCTGCTCCTGCGAGGCCGATTTCGGGGACTATCGGGCCCCCCACAGGCGTGTCCCCAGGTAGGTTTGAAGGGGCGCGCCCGCCTCAGCTCTTGGCCGGCGCTGGCGGTTCCGGCGCGGTCTTGGGAGTTGACGTTTCCGTCTTGGCTACGGGCGCGGCGCTCTCTTCCTTCTTCTTCGACCCTTTCCCGCCCTTGGAGCCCTTGGCGTAATCGGTGGCGTAGAACCCGCTTCCCTTGAACCGGAACGCCGAGGGCGATAGCAATCGCTGGACCGGCCCGCCGCAGCCCTCGTGTATCTTCACGCGCGGGTCGGAGAACCTCTGCCGCACCTCGAACACCACCCCGCACCGGCTGCACTTGTATTCGTAAAGTGGCATCGGACGCCCTACCCCTTGACTCCCTTCATCAGCACTTCGATTCCCTTCTTCAGAATCGGATCTTCGCCCGGCCGTACCTCCGGCGCCGGCGCCTCAGGCTGCACGTCTTCGTCCGGCTCCTCGACCGCCGGTTCGGCCTCGGTGGTCTGCACCGACGGCGTCACCGACACGTCCTGAATGGCCTTGCCATTGGGCGAGTAATACTTGGCCACGGACAAGATGATCGCGCCACCCTCCTCGGTCGCAATCGGGCGTCGCAGCGAGGCGTCTCCGTAGGTCCGTTCCCCGACCACCTCCGCGCGCTTGTCGTCCAGCAGCGCCGCCGCGGCCACCTCGGCTCCACCCGCCGTGCCCCGGTTGGTCAGCACCACCAATGGGAGCTTGGTGATGGCCTTGGCGGGATCGGCCGTGAAGTCCTTCCGCGGCACCGTCTGCCCGCGCAGGTAGGTGATGAGGCCCTTGTCGAGGAACAGGTTCGCCAGCGCGATGCCCTCTTCCGGGCTCCCCGTGCTGGAGTGACGCAGATCCAGGATCAACCTCTTCGCCCCCTGCTTCTCGAGGCTCGTCACCGCCGCCGTCACTTCCTCCTGGGTGGCTGGCCCCATGGCTTCCGCTTGCACGTAGCCAACCTCATCCGCCAGCAGCTTCGCGTTCACCCTCGGATACTGGATCTCCACCCGCGTCAGGGTGATCTTCTTCGGCTCCGGGTGCCTGATCCCCAGCACCGAGATCTCGATCGTGGTGCCCGGTTTCCCGCCCAGCAGCATGTTCGCGTAGGCGAGCGGCATGTCCCGCGTGGCAACCCCCCGGATGGTCTCGACCATATCGCCCGTGGTCAGTCCCGCCTTGTCCGCCGGCGAACCGGAAATCGAATCCACCACGCCCACGTACCCGAACCGCTTGGAGAGAACCAGCCCGACGCCGCCTTTGGCCGCATCCTTGTTCTTCAAGTACTCTTTGTACTGATCGGCGTTCAGGTAGCTCGCGAAGGGATCGATCGACTCGAGCAGGCCGTTCAGCGCGCCCAACGTCACACTCTTGAGGTCCGGCTCCTCGACGTAATCGGCCTTGACGTGCTCGAGCACCTCTGTGTACACCTGGATCTGCCGGTAGGCCCCTTCGTCCGGAACGCTCCTGCCCAGCACGGCGCCCATTAGCAGCGCGGCCGCCAGGATCGTTGACACCGTGATTATCAGGGTTCTTAAGCGCTGGGTCATGGAGACAGTCGCCCTCTTCTTCGAGTATATCAGACCGTTATTGCGCCAGCCCCGCCTGCCTGATCACGCGCTCGATGTACTGGAGGGTCTCGCGGTAGGGAGGAATGCCGTTGTAGCGCTCCACCGCCCCGGGTCCCGCATTGTACGCCGCCAGGGCCTTGCGCACCTGGTAGGGATCGTCCTTGTACTTCAGGAGCAGCTCGCTCAGGTAGCGCGTACCGGCCTCCACATTTTGCCGCGGGTCGGTGGGATCCGCTCCCAGTTTCCGCGCCGTGGCGGGCATCAACTGCATGATGCCGACCGCGCCTTTGGGGGACACCGCATCGGCGCGAAACCCGGACTCCGCCTTGGCCACGCTGCGCAGGAACTGCGGCGGGAGCCCGTATCGGTGCGCCGCGACCTCGAGCAGTTCCTGGGGCGCCTGCGGGGCGATTGGCGCAGACGGCGCCACTGTCGCTTTTGCCGGCGTTGGCGCTTCCGCTTCGAACTGAGTCACCGCGGCTGCGGGCATCTCGACGACGCCGCCGTTCATGTACAGCCGCAGGGTCGCCCCGTCCGCCTCATGCCGCTCGACCCGCAGGGTGTACCCGGTCGTTAGCACCGCGTACTCCGCCCCGAAGGCCTGCGCCGCCAGCGCCAACAGCCACACGAATTTCCCCATCACTGGTTTGACGCACCGCCCGGGCCAAGCGTGCAGGGAGTTTTGGGGGGCCGTTCTGGACGCCCGAGTGGTGCTTCCCGCCATGCCGCACCAAGCGTCCTCGAAGCTGCGGACGATGCCGATTCGTCTCATCCGACCGTCAATTCGGCGACCCTGCGGATTCCGGGGATTTCTCCACTCGTGAGGTCGCGGTGCAGATCCCGCAGGTTCTCCTGGAGTTCCTCCAGCGTCTGGGCTTGGGTGAGGTAGTCCGGGAACTGCTCGAAATAGCCGAGCCACACCCGATCCTCCTGCCAGTGAACATAGCGAACCGCGCTCATGAGACTATTCTACCGGCGTCGTCGAGCGCGACCACCTGCTGTTGCTGTGCGGACTGGCCAGTGCGGGGATCGGGAGGCCTATTCTGCGCAGTCATGCGGCGAATGCTTCCTCTTGCGGCAATTCCGCGGTATAATCTACGCAGGAGCTGCGGAGAATGTACATACACGAGCTTCGGGACTGGCCTCGGTTCATCTGGAGCCTGGAGAGTCTGGCCGAACTTCTCGCCGATGTCCGCCACCGCCAGGGCCGGCTGATCGGTCACATGGAGGCCCTGGGATTCAATCTCCGCCAGGAGGCGGTCCTCGAAGCATTGACCGCCGACGTGCTTAAGAGCAGCGAGATCGAGGGGGAGCGGCTGGACATGGAACAAGTCCGATCCTCGATTGCACGCCGCCTGGGCGTCGAGATCGGCGCTCTCAAGCCAGGGGACCGCCAGGTCGAGGGCATCGTTGAGATGATGCTCGACGCCACACGCCACTATGACCAGCCGCTCACAGCCGAAAGGCTGTTTTCGTGGCACGCCGCCCTGTTTCCCACCGGGCGCAGCGGCATGACCAAGATCAGGGTGGGCGCCTGGCGGGAGGGAGGCACCGGCCCGATGGAGGTCGTTTCCGGACCGGTTGGCAGGGAGCAGGTCCATTTCCAAGCGCCGGCAGCCGCACGCCTGGAAGGGGAAATGAAGGCATTCCTGGATTGGTTCCACGCGAAGCCGGACGCCGATCCGGTCTTGAAAGCGGGGCTGGCGCATCTCTGGTTTGTGACCATCCACCCCTTCGAGGACGGCAATGGCCGAATGGCGCGTGCGATCGCCGACATGCTGCTGGCACGCTCCGAAAACAGTTCGCAGCGCTTCTACAGTATGTCGGCACAGATCCGAGAAGAGCGCGCCGCCTATTACGAGATTCTTGAGCGGACGCAGCAAGGAACGATGGACGTCACCCCTTGGATGAAGTGGTTCCTGGGCTGCCTGGGCCGGGCCATCGACGGTGCACAGATCACGCTTGGCGGCGTCCTCGCCAAGGCGCGCTTCTGGGAAGCCATCGCTGGTGTCGCGCTGAACGAGCGCCAGCGCCTGGCGCTCAACCGTCTCCTGGATGGTTTCGAAGGCAAGCTGACGACCCCCAAGTACGCGAAGCTCGTCCAGTGTTCCCAGGACACCGCCCTGCGCGACATTCTGGCGCTGGTGGAAGAAGGCATCCTGGTCCGGAACCCCGAAGGCGGGCGCAGCACAAGCTATGCGCTGGCTGGGAATCCCAAGGCGTAATGTGGCCACGGTCCGGCCGATGGTAGACCTGCGCGGGGCGGAACGCTGGGGAAGACCTTTCAGAACAGATCCGAATGCATTCCCGTGCGGACGAGGCGGAGGTCGTCGCCATCGATTCTGTAGATCGGTAGCCAATCCGGCTCGATGTGGCACTCACGGAAGCGCTTCCATTCGCCGCCGAGGGGATGGTCCCAGTAGCGCGGTGGCAACGGACATCCCTCGATCAGCAGCAGGGTCGTCTCGCGCAGCTTCGCCATGTCCTTGCCGCGTTTCTGCGCGAGTTTGACATCGCGCCGGAACTGCGCGCCAATTACCGGGTTCCGCATCCGATCAGATTCCCAGGTCCTTGAACAGTGCGTCCGCGGAGGCCGGACGCTTTCCCTTGCCCTTATCGGCGGCGCGCATGGCCTTCACGGTCGTCGCGTTCGGGATCTTAACGTCGAAGGGCAGCGCCTTCTCCGCGGCCACTCGGACCAGCAGTATGCGCACGGCGTCGGATACGGAGATTCCCATCGCCGCCAGCGTCTTCGCGGCCCGCCGCTTGGTCTTCTCATCCACTCGAACGTGAACCATCGTGGTCGGCACGATTTGGCCTCTCTGAGATACATTGTATCTCAGCAGCACACCTCCCCACTCAGCGCTTCTGCGCGGGCAGCACCCGCTTGCGCAGGCGGATGGATTGGGGGGTCACCTCGACGAATTCGTCCTCGCGGACGAACTCGATGGCCTGCTCGAGGTTGAGAATGCGCGGCGGCACCAGCCGGATGGCCTCGTCCGAAGTCGAAGCCCGCATGTTGGTGAGCTTTTTCTCCTTGACGATATTCACGTTGATGTCGGCATCGCGGGCGTTCTCGCCGACGATCATTCCCTCGTAGACCTCCGTGCCCGGCGTGACGAAAATCTCGCCGCGCTCCTGCAGGTTGAAGATGGCGTAAGCGGTGACGCGGCCGGCCCGGTCGGCCACCAGCGAGCCGGTGGGGCGGGTGGGGATCTCCCCCTGCCACTCGATGTAGCTGTGGAACAGGGAGTTCATCACCGCGGTCCCGCGCGTGTCGGTGAGCATCTCGCCCCGCAGCCCGATCAGCCCGCGCGACGGGATCTTGAACTCCATTCGCACGCGGCCCGATCCGTGGTTGACCATCTTGGCGAGCTTGCCCTTGCGCTGGCCCATCTTGTCCATCACCACGCCCACGAAGTTCTCGGGGCAGTCCAAGGTGAGCACTTCGAGCGGCTCCTGCAACACGCCTCCCACTTTGCGCGTGAGGATCTCGGGCTTGCCGACCATCAGCTCGTAGCCTTCGCGCCGCATCATCTCGATCAGGATCGCCAGTTGCAGCTCGCCGCGGCCCTGCACCTTGAAGGCGTCCGGGCCGCCGGCCTCCTCGACGCGGATGGATACGTTGGTAAGCAGTTCCTTGTCCAGGCGGTCGCGGATATGGCGCGAGGTGACGTAGGCGCCGTCGCGGCCCGAAAACGGCGANNACTCCCGCGATGGCCAGAATGTCGCCGGGCCGGCCGATGGTCTCCTCGACCCGCTTCAGCCCCTCGAACGAATACAGCTTGGTGATGCGGGTGCGCTGGAGGCTGCCGTCCAGTTTCGCGATGCCCACTTCGTCGCCCAGGCGCAGCGTGCCCTCGAAGACGCGGCCGATGGCCAGCCGGCCGAGGTAGTCGCTGTAGTCCAGGTTGGCTACGAGCAGTTGCAGCACGGCGTCGGGATCGCCCGCCGGAGCGGGGATGCGCGCGAGGATGGTTTCGAACAGAGGGCGCAGGTCGGTGGAGGGATCCTCGAGGGACAGCTTGGCCACGCCGGCGCGGGCGTTGGTGTAAACCACCGGGAAATCGAGCAGGTCCTCGGTGGCGTCCAGGTCGATGAAGAGATCGTAGACCTCGTTGAGGACTTCCTGGATGCGCGCGTCCGGCCGGTCGATCTTGTTGATCACCAGCACCGGAGGCAAATTGGCTTCCAGGGCCTTCATGAGCACGTAGCGGGTCTGGGGCAGCGGGCCCTCGCTCGCGTCCACCAGGAGCATGACGCCATCCACGAGCTTGAGCGCGCGCTCCACTTCGCCGCCGAAATCGCTGTGCCCCGGCGTGTCCACGATGTTGATCTTGACGCCGCGATAGCGCACGCCGGTGTTCTTCGAGAGAATGGTGATGCCGCGCTCGCGCTCCAGGTCCATGGAATCGAGCACCTGTTCATGCATTTCGCGCTGCGTGAGGGCGCCGGTCAATTCGAGCAGGCGATCGGCAAGCGTCGATTTGCCGTGGTCAATGTGCGCGATGATGCAGAAATTTCGTATGAACTTTGGGTCCATTCGCTTCCGTTACCGCCAGGGTTGTGCCTGATGGTGTTCCCGTGAGATAGACGGCGGGCCCAGGCGCTGGGGCGAGCACCTCTCACCCTGCTCGAAGCTTGCCGTGTAGACTCCTAGTTTGCCACAAACGTATGGGGACGTCAGCCCGCACGGCTGCGAGGTAGTGGGTCAGTTTCGGGTATTCGCGTAATCGGAAACTGAGCCAGTACCGGCTGCGAGGCGCCGCAGGAGATTCGCCGCACGGAGATACGGGAAGCGTTGACCGGAGTGCCTCTTGCCGGATTCCCCATCATGGTGCCAGTCTCGTTATGCCACTTTTCGGGGCGGGTATATAGTGAAAGGTGGGTTCGTGCCACCCGCGAACCTGCCTTACCCAACGCCAAAGCAGCATCCAAGGGCAAATCAGACAGATGGCCTCAGACGTCAACAAACATCTGGAACGCGCGAAGAAGTTTCTGGAAAAGAACCGCGTGGAGGACGCCATCGAGGCGTACCTGGCGGTTCTGGACGAGGCGCCGCTGCACGCAGAGGCATCGCAGGCGCTGGGCGATCTCTATACGCGCGTGGACCAGCCAGACCGCGCGGCCGTTTACTATGGCCACCTGTTTGACCTGCTCGTCGAGCCCAGGGACGAAACCAAGGCACTGGCCATCTACAACCGCTTTCTGCGCCATTCCCCCGCGCCGCAGTCGCCCGAACGCATTGCGCGTTACGCCTTCCTGCAGCAGAAGCAAAACCGGCCGGAAGAAGCCATCGAGCAATACAGCAAAGCCGCGGAACTCTTCAGCGAAGCGGGCCGGGGCGAGGACGCGTTGTTTTGCTGGGAGCGCACCGCGCAACTCGATCCGGACAATTTGAAACGTCAATTGAAGGTGGCGGAGGGAGCGGCACTACTGGGAATGAATGCGCTGGCGGCGCGGTCGTTCCTGCGTGCCGGGCAACTCGCCACGGCGAGCGGCGACCAGATAGAGGCGCTGAAATTCCTGGGCCGCGCGTACGGGCTGGCGCCGCAGGAACGCAGCGTGGCACTGCTCTATGCCGGAGCGAAATTGCGGAATGGAGAGTCGGCGGAGGCCGCGGCGCTGCTTGAACCATTTGCCGCGAGCGAAGGTGACGTGGCCTTCCTGAACACGTTTGCCGATGCGCTGCGCCAGGCGGGGCAGCTCGATCGCGCCCGGTCCATCCTGGAACGCTTGCTGCGCGAGAAAAATGAAGGCATTACGCGGCTGTTCGATCTCGCCGACGCCTATTCCGATACTGGGCAGGACAACAAATCGGTGGAAATCCTGCAGACGCTAAAGCGGCGGATGTTCGCGGACAAAAAGCATGGCGAATTCATGGTCCAGGTCGAAGAGTTAGGCGCCAAACATCCGGAGTCGCTCCCCATCCTGGAGTTTTGGGCGGCAGTCTACAACGAGCTAAACCGCGAGTCGCAATACTTTGAAGTACTCATTAAATTGTTTGACGCCAATTTCAATTCCGGGAGTTTTCAGAAGGCCAGCGAAGTGCTCGAGCGCCTGGTGGACATTGATTCGTACGATTATCGCAACCAGCAGCGGATGGAGCAGCTCAGTGGGCACGTCGACGAGGCTTTTCTACGCCGCGTGGCCGGGCGCATGGCCAAAAGCGCAACCGTGGCCGCGTCCCCCTCTTCTCACCCAAAGGCAGTAGCGAGCCAGGAGGTTGCGGAAACCGCTCCAGTGACCGAAGAAGGCCGCAAGCTGCAGGCATTGGAAGATCTGATCGTGCAGACGGAGATCTTTTTGCAGTACTCGCTGCAAAGCAAGGCGGTGGAAAGGCTGCAGAAAATCGCGGCGATGTTTCCGGGAGAAGAAGACCATAACGAACGGTTACACAGCTTGTATCAACTGGCGAACTGGTGGCCGAAGCCGCAAGGAAGGCCCGAAGGCTCCGGAAGAACAGCAACCGCGCCGGTTGTGGAAGCGCAACCCACCCCGCCGACCGGGCGCACGGGAAGCTACACCGCGGAGACTTTGCGCGACCTTACCAAGATTTCGGAGATCAACCAGAAGATTTTCCGGCAGCAGACGCCCCGGGCCATGCTGAATACCACGGTCAACGAGGTGGGCACTTATCTGAAGGCCGCGCGGACACTCGCGGTCATCGGTGTTCCGGGCAGGCCGCCGGAGATGGCCGCGGAATATTGTACGTCGGGATTGAAGCCCGCACCGGGCGCGCAAGTGGTGTTCGTACTCGCGCAAATGGAAAAAGCCGTGCCCGACGAATTGGGCGGGCTGGTGGTGGACGCAAGCGAGGGATCCATCCTGAACGAACTGGGACTGCAAACGGCACTGGGTGTAACCATCACGGACAAAGAGACGCAAAGCCCGGCGGGGATGGTGATCGTCGGCCACCAGGGGGAGCACCGCTGGAAGCCGAATGAGACCTACTTCCTGCAGGCCATCGGCGACCAAATGATGATGAGCGTCAGCCACACGCGGTTGCGCTCGCTGGTGCGCCGCATGGGCGTTTCGGATGAACGCACTGGATTACTCAGCCGCAGCTCGTACGTTGGATGCCTCCTGAATGAAGCGGACCGCGCGCGCACGCAAGGCACGCCACTTTCGCTGGCTGTTTTGCAGATTGACCGCGGAGCAGAAATGCTGCGCCAGCAGGGGGAAACACCTCTCGAGAAATTCCTGGAGCAGTTGGCGCGCTCGTTGCAGCCCATGGTCCGGCAGAATGATATGGCCGTGAAGTACACGTCGTGGGCGCTGGCATTCATTCTGCCCGATACATCGCTTTCGGGCGCGCAGAACCTGGTGGAGAAATTGCGCCGCGCCGCCGCGGGGGTTCGCCCGCCGTGGGATTCGACGCAGATCACGCTGAGCGCGGGAATTGTGGAAGCCGTGGCGAAACAGGAGTATGACAGCGAAGACATTGTGACCGACCTGATCAACCGCGCGGAATCAAGCATGGATGAAGCGCGGAAACGCGGGGGAGATACCGTGGTCGTCGCCGAAATTCAGCGGCCGTGAAGCAAGGCCTGATTGATGGCCGGCACGCAGCATGGAAATCAGCACAGGCGAAGCCAGACGTTTCCAACCTCTGATACACTTTTCCGGGGTAGTTGTTCCCGCCGCAGGCATCGGAATTCGCAGACGTGAGGAAAGAGAATGGCGATCCAAAAAGTCGGCGTCGTTGGGTGTGGGCTGATGGGTTCGGGCATTGCGCAAGTGTCGGCGCAAGCCGGGTTTCAGACTGTAGTGCGGGAAGTGAGCGCGGACCTTGTTGAAAAGGGGCTCAAAGGCATTGAGAAGAATCTGGTGCGACTGGTGGAAAAGGGGACGCTGCCGGAAGCGGCAAAGAGCGAAACTCGAGGGCGGCTGAAGGGCACGACTTCCCTTGAGGACTTGAAGGATTGCGACGTAATCGTTGAAGCGATCATTGAACAATTGCCCGCAAAACGGGAGCTATTCTCGGCGCTGGATGCCATTTGCGGCCCAAACACCATTTTCGCGAGCAATACTTCTTCCCTGACGATTACGGAGATTGCCGCAGCCACGAAGCGGCCGCAGCGCTTTGTCGGCCTGCATTTTTTCAATCCGGTGCCGGTCATGAAGCTGGTGGAAGTAGTCAGGACGATTGCGACCGACCCGGGCGTTTATGAGGAGATGTTCGGGTTCGGCGCGAAACTGGGCAAGACGCCGGTGCGGGCTCAGGACGGCGGCGGCTTCATCGTGAACCGGCTTCTGGTGCCGTACCTGTTGGACGCGATTCGCGCGCTGGAAGAGGGCGTCGGCTCCGTGCTCGATATCGACAACTCGATGAAGCTGGGCTGTGGGTATCCGATGGGGCCTTTCACGTTGCTTGATTTTGTCGGCCTCGACACGACGTACTACATTTCTCAGATCATGTTCGACGAGTTCAAGGAAAAGCGTTTCGCTGCGCCGCCGCTCTTGAAACGCATGGTGCTGGCGGGCTGGCACGGCAAGAAGAGCGGCCGCGGATTCTACGACTACAGCGACCCCAACAATCCGAAGCCGATGCAGCTTTAAGGAAGAAACGATGGCCTACGAAAACCTGCTGTACGAGAAAAAGGAAGGAATCGCCTGCATCACGTTCAACCGGCCCAAGGTGTTGAACGCGCTGAACCGCAAGACCGTCGAGGAGTTGCAACAGGTGCTGCTGGACGCGCGCGAGGATTCGAGCGTGCGCGTGCTGATCCTCACCGGCTCCGGCGAAAAGGCTTTTGTTGCCGGCGCCGATATCAATGAACTGGCGCAACAAACGCCGGTGAATGGCAAGGAGTTTTCCATTTTCGGCCAGGGCGTGTTCCACCTGCTGGAGAGCATCGGCAAGCCCTCCATCTGCGCCATTAACGGGTTTGCGCTTGGCGGAGGGTGCGAGTTGGCGCTCGCCTGCTCCATTCGACTGGCCAGCAAAACCGCGAGACTCGGGCAGCCCGAGGTGAAGCTCGGCATCATTCCGGGTTACGGCGGCTCGCAACGCCTGGCGCGGCTTTGCGGCAAAGGCGTGGCCCACGAGCTTTGCCTGACCGGCGAAACGATCACTGCGGACGAAGCGCAGCGTATCGGGCTGGTGAATCACATATACGAGCCCGCGGAGTTGTTGCCCGCCGCCGAAGCCCTGGCAAAAAAGATTATCGAGAAAGCGCCGCTGGCCGTGAAATACTGCATGGAGGCCATCGAGCGCGGCGTGGAGATGCCGCAGGAGGAAGGTCTCTTCCTGGAGGCGACCCTGTTTGGGCTATGCTGTGCTACGGAAGACATGCGGGAAGGAACAAAGGCTTTCTTGGAGAAGCGAGCAGCCGCTTTCAAAGGGAAGTAGTGGGAGAAACGCAGGGTCTAAGGCGCAGAGTTTCAGATTGGCGGATCGAGAATGGCGGAAAACAAAAAGTTCGGAAAAATCGATGGCAGCTTGAGCGCCGAAGGTTTGCGCTTCGGGATCGTTGTCAGCCGGTTCAACAGTTTCATCACTGAAAGGCTGTTACAAGGTGCGGTAGATGCGTTGGAGCGCGCGGGCGCGAGCAGCAAGAGTATTGATGTGGCGCACGTGCCGGGTTCGTTTGAGTTGCCTCTGACGGCCAAGAAACTCGCGACGACCGGAAAATACGATGCGCTGATTGCCATTGGGTGCATTATCCGCGGCGAAACCGCGCATTACGATTATGTCTGCTCCGAAACGGCACGGGGTTTGCAGCTCGCGCAAATGGACACCGGGGTTCCCATTATGTTTTGTGTGTTGACGTGCGATACGCTGGAGCAAGCCGTCGATCGCGCGGGCCTGAAGTGTGGCAACAAAGGCTTTGAAGCGGGGCTCGGGGCCATTGAGATGGCGCAGCTTTCGCGGAAGCTCCGCAGCGCGGCAAAGCCGGTGGCAGCGCGCAAAGGCCGGCGAACCTAACGTGTCCCTGCGAACCAAATCCCGCGAGTTTGCCATGCAGATGCTCTTTCAGTGGGAGATGAGCCAGCAGGAACCTGCAAAACTCGAAGCAAAATTCTGGAAGGGCGCCAAAGCCGCGGAGCAGACACGCGCGTTTGCCAATCAATTGTTTGAAGGCGCCGTGCACGATTCCAAAGCGCTTGACGAATTGATTTCAAAGCATGCCGTAAACTGGCGCCTGGAACGCCTTTCCGTCATCGACCGCGCTATCCTTCGGCTGGCACTGCACGAGATGCGCGCCACGGACACGCCGCCGAAAGTGGTGATCAATGAAGCGGTGGAGCTGGCCAAGAAATTCTCCTCGGAAGAAGCGGGCGGCTTCGTGAACGGGATTTTGGACACTTTTCGTAAGACAATGCAGGGATCGTAGTCGCGGGATTTTCTGGCCTCGGTGAAACCCGAAGCCCTTTTTCATTTTGAAGCGGTGAGGCGATGCTTCAGGTGCGAATCAGGCCTTCAAAGACTTTCACAGCCGCGCCGCTGACTCTTGGAGTGAGTTTCTTTCCGGTTTGCGAAACTTCCACCTCAATTTCGCTGGGGCGTCCCATCTCGACTCCTTGCGAGACTTGCAACGTGTGCCCCGCGCCCAGCTTCCCGCGCTTGACAAGATACGCTCCGAGCGAGCCCGCCGCCGATCCTGTGGCGGCATCTTCGTAGAGTTCCCAGGGCATCATCCCGCGGGCAAAAGCGCCCGTGCCATTGCCGAGCGCGAAGCAATACGCGAGCGCGCCCTGCTTGCCGATCAGCCGCGCCAACTCCACCATGTTCATTTTGATTTTCGCCAGAGCCGCGCGGTTACGCAGCGGCACCATTAGGTTGAAAATTCCTGTAGAAACGAACTCCGGCGGGAGATTCGGATCGAAATCCCTGGGAGTGAGGCCAAGAGCGGCGGCAAGTTTTTTCTGATCCACTTTCGAGGGTTTGAAAATGGCTTCTTTTTGCGTCATCGTCACGCGCTGTGGCCGCCCGTCCTTGAAGCGGATTTCCACCGGAAGAATGCCCGCGCCCGTTTGCTGCAGCACGTGCACGCCGCCTTCCTGCGCGGGGACGACGCCCAGCTCCGCAAGCAGAAACCAGGTCCCGATTACCGGATGGCCCGCCAGCTTGAGTTCTTCCTTGGTGGTGAAGATGCGCAAGCGCGCCAGCGCGCGATCGTCGGTGGGCTTTTGCACAAAGACCGTTTCCGAGAGGTTCATCTCGCGGGCGATGGCCAGCATCTGATCCTGCGAAAAACCATCCCCATCGGTTATGACGGCGAGGGGATTGCCTTGAAAGCGCGTGGTGGTGAAAACGTCCATGGTGAAGAAGCGATGATCCATATGTGCTCCGTATCTATCGCCGAGCGGGCGACGGGCTGCTTCAAATCCGCTCGAGTTGGCTGACGGTCCTTTCGTTGCTGATGTTCCCGGTGTTCAGTGTGCCCTTCGGCTCCAGCAGGACAATGTGCACTTCCTCGTCGGCAACGGGCAGATGCTCCACGCCATGCGGCACGATGACAAACTCTCCTTCGCGCACCACCGCCTCATGGCCGCGAAACTTCATGCGCAAGGTTCCCTTGACCACTAGAAAGAGTTCGTCTTCCGTTTCATGGTGGTGCCACAGGAATTCGCCCTTCAGCTTCACGGCTTTCACATGGAAGTCGTTCACTTCGCCGATGAGGCGGGGTTTGCAATAATCCTGAAACTTGCTGAATTTCTCGGCCAGATTCACGGTTTGCATCTTGATCCCCTAGAGGCTTTGAATTGCCGCAACTGTAGCCTGCAAGACTTTCTGCGTGGTTTCCGCGCTGGTTGTTTCGGAATAGATACGCAGCAGATTCTCCGTGCCGGAAGCGCGCACCATTACCCATCCAATGTCGCCAAGATAAACCTTGATTCCATCCAGGGATTCCCGCCGCACCACCGGCCAGTCGAGCAACCGCTGCAACTGGCCATCGGAAAAGTAGACGATGGCCTTTTCTTTTTGCCGGCGGGTCACGTCCAGATCGATGCGTCCGTAGCGGTGTTCGCCGAATTCCGCGTGCAGCGCGTCAACCAATTCTCCCAGCGATTTACCGTGCCAGGCCATCAATTCGGCAAGCAGAAGCGCGGAGACTGTCGCATCGCGTTCGGGCAAATACAGGCTGGTGCCGATGCCGCCGCTTTCTTCACCGCCGATCAGGATATTTTGTTCCAGCATGAGTTCGCAGATGTATTTGAAGCCGACGGGAACTTCATGGAGCTTGCGGCCGTATTTGGCGGCCAGCTTATCGATCAGCTTGGTTACCGAGAAGGTTTTGGCGATATCGCCGGGAAGATTTCGAGTGCCGATGAGGTGCCAAACCATCAGCACGAAGATTTGGTGGGGGTTGATGAAGCTGCCGTCGCGATCGATGGCGCCAATGCGGTCGCCATCGCCATCCGCAGCGAAGCCCGCGTCATACTTTCCGGCAAGAACCGCTTGGCGCAACGCTTCGATGTGCGGCTCGATCGGCTCCGGATGCACGCCTCCGAAACGCGCATCGCGCGTGCCGCGAATTTCATCGCATTTCACGCCATTCCGGGTGAACAATTCGGGCAGTAGCCCTGCCGCGGAGCCATGCATGGGATCCGAAACAAATCGAAATTTCGCGGCGCGTAACTTCTCCCAATCCACCAGTTTTTCCACCGTATCGAGATACGGCCCCCGCGGATCAAACGAGTGAATTAAGTCCCTTCGCGGCGGCAACGGCGGCACGCCGGTACGCAACACGCCGTCCAGTTCCTTCTCGATTTGGGACACGATGGATGGGAGCGCGCTGCTGCCATAACTCGCCTTGTATTTGATCCCATTCCACTCGGATGGATTGTGACTGGCAGTGACAACGATGCCCCCCGCCGCGCCGCGTTGCCGCACCAGCAGTGAAATGGCCGGCGTTGGGCAGGGCTTGTCCGCCAGCCAGACGGGTGTTCCCGTCGCGCTGAAGACGTCTGCGATTTCGGCAGCCGTGCGATCCGCAAATTGGCGGTGATCGTAGCCGATCAGCACTCCCTTTCGCGCGTCTTCGCCGCGAACCACATAGCGCGCAATGGCATAGGCAACCAGCCGCACATTCTCCGGTGTGAAATCTTCGCCAATCACACCGCGCCAGCCATCGGTTCCAAACTTGATGTTGGTCATTGCTTGTGAGTATACGCGAAGCGCCGGGGAGGCCAAATACCGCAATGGACTGCCTTGGAATGAGACAGCTAGAGGAGCTTTTTTCGTTTCTTGTCTTCCAGCGCTTTGACGATTTTGGCGACGTCCTGGGCGCGCTCCCGGGGGCAAATGAGCAGTGCATCCGGCGTATCAACCACCACAAGGTCACGCACGCCGATGACCGCGACGAACTTATCCGGGCTCCACAGGAAATTGCCCTGGGCGTCGATGGTATGGCCGTCACCCGCAAGGACATTCTCGCCCGGATGCTTTGCGACGAGTTCATGGACCGCAGCCCAGGAGCCGATGTCGCTCCAGCCGATGTCCGCGGGGATGACGAAGACCCGGCTGGCGCCGCCTTCGCGCGTAGCGCGCTCCAGGATGGCGTAGTCCACCGAAATATTCTCGAGTTTCCCGTAAGTTCTTTTCAACGCGGCGTCGTAGCTGCGTTTCCCGATGTGCGGAGCCAGCGTTTCCAGTGCGTCATGTGTCTTGGGAAGATATTTCTTCAGCGCCGCCAGGAACGTCGACACACGCCAGAAAAACATTCCGGCATTCCACTGGTAATTTCCCGAGGCAACATATTCCTTCGCCATTTCAAGCTGCGGCTTCTCCGTGAATCGCCGGACGGCATATACAGGGTAGCCGTCCACCTGCAGCGGCTCACCCGTCTTTTCGACATAGCCAAAGCCCGTATCGGGGCGGGTCGGCGGAATTCCCAGCACCAGCATGCGTTCCGGCTCACGCGCAAGCTGCAGCGCGACGCGCACAATTTCGCGGTAAATTTCCGGCCGCGCGATGTACTGATCCGCGGGCAAAACCGCGAGCAACGCATCACCCTCAACCGCATGGCGCACGTGAATGGCCGCCAGCGCGATGGCCGCAGCGGTATTTCTGCCAACGGGTTCCGTCAAGACGCGCCGGCGGGCCGCCGCGGGCAATTGCTTGCGCAGAGCCACAGCCTGCTCGGCGTTCGTCACGGACCAGATGTGATCTGCGGGAAGCAGCGGCCGGAGCCGCGCTACCGTCTGCTCCAGCATGGTGGTTTTACCCACAATGTTGAGCAACTGCTTTGGCGCGCGTGTACGGCTGCGCGGCCAGAAGCGCGTGCCGCGTCCCCCGGCGAGGATGATGGCGTGGGTACTCAGTTCTTGTTTGACCATGCGACGTTACTCAACCAGGACGCGGGCAATGGCCGCTTCCTCGAAACCCATTCTCCGCAGTTGCTGGTGCAGCGCCGCAATATCCGGCACAGTGACGCGCAAAAGCGCGGTCGCGCTCACGGGTTGCAAAGAAAGCACCGGCAGGGAAGCCGGAAGAAACCACGCCTCGCCGGTGCGGTAATCGAGCGCTCTGTCCGCATCGTAGAACTTGCCGTGGCCTTCCAGAATGACCAGCAACTGGAATCGCTCCGAGTCGCTTTCGATGAGCGTTGTTTTGTGGCAGTCCCAGCGCTCCGTCGCGAAGAATTCGCACGCCGCCAGCAATTGTTTTTTGGCATCGGGCGAATGCAGCGCGAGCGGGGGGACCTTGCCGCCACGCGTTCCCGCAAAATTTGTCACTTCCAGCGCCTTCTCGATATGCAAATCGCGCGGTTTGCCGGAAGCGTCGACACGGCCAAAATCGTACACCCGGTAGGTCAAATCCGAGTATTCCTGCACCTCACAAAGAACCATGCCGGGCCCGATGGCGTGTTGCGTGCCCGCCGGCAGAAAATAAGTCTCTTCGGGGCGCACCGGGTGGCGTAGGAAGAGGTCTTCAACTTTGCCTTTGGGGATGCTCTCCCGAAACACTTCTTTCGTGACCCCGGGCTTCAATCCGATCAGCAATTCCGCACCAGGTTGCGCGGAGAGGATGTGCCACATCTCGGTTTTGCCGCGGCCCCCGGCTGCCTGCTCGTGCTTCGCTGCATAGGCGTCATCGGGATGCACCTGGATCGAGAGCATGTCGCAGGGGAAGATAAACTTCACGAGCAAAGGAAAGCCGCAATAGTGGCCAAGCTGGGTACCACGCCATTCCTCGGGCATGGCTCGCCAACTCTCCCCCAAGGATTTCCCGGCAAAGGGACCGTTGGCGATGGGCCTGTCCATGCTGGTGAGCCACGCCTCGCCCAAGAGTTCCTTCAGGTTGGTTTTCTCAGCGAAATAGGGAGCCAGCGAGCGCGCACCCCACGGGCGCGGGCTGAAGAATGGTTCGATGCGCGCTGGAACGGGCTCGATCACGGTTCAGGAGGCAGCCTCGGCGCGCGTGAAAGTTTTCCGCAACCGGCGAAGCCCTTCCTCAATGCGCTCCAAAGAAGTTGCGTACGAAAGCCGCAAAAAACCCGGTGCGCCAAAGGCCGCGCCGGGGACCAGCGCGACGTGCGCTTGCTCCAGCAGCAACTTCGCCAGTTCCGTGCAGTTTTTCGCAATCGCATCCTTGCCTTCGCCGAGGTGCGCGGAAACATTGGGGAACGCGTAGAACGCGCCGCCCGGCCATTCGCAAGTCACGCCAGGAATGGCGCGGAGCCCTTCGACGATCCGTTTGCGCCGCGCGGCATATTCGGCGAGCATGACGGGCACCGTCTCCATCGTACCGCGCATGGCTTCCAGCGCCGCGTATTGCGCGATGGAGGTCGGGTTTGACGTGGACTGGCTCTGTACCTTGATGATGGCCTGAATCAGCGGCTCCGGAGCAAGCGTATAACCGATGCGCCAGCCGGTCATCGCAAATGTCTTGGAAACCGAACCAATCACGATGACGTTGCTCTTCGAATCCCTGGCACTGCCGATCGAAAACGGCTTGTGCGGCTCGTACACAAAGTGCGAATAGCACTCGTCGTCCATCAGCCAGATGTTGTGTTTCCTGCAGAGCGCCAGGATGCGCTCGTATTCTTCGGGAGTGACGACGCCGCCCGTCGGATTGCACGGGGAATTGATGATGACCATCTTCGTTTTTGGCGTGATGACTTTTTCAATGTCGGCCGCTTTGGCCCCGAATCCGTTTTCCGCGCGCGTTTGCACGATCACCGGGGTTCCGCCGGCATACTTAATGATGTCCGGGAAGCTGACCCAATACGGAGCGGGCAGGATGACTTCATCGCCGTGCTGGATCAGCACGCTCACGGTGTTGAAAATGGCGTGCTTCCCGCCGACGTTTACCACACATTCTTTCCCCGTGTAGTCGGAGCCAAGCTCGCGCTTGTGCCATGCCACAATCGCTTCGCGCAGCGGCATGATTCCGCCGGTGGGCGTGTACTTGGAGCGATTCTCTTCGATGGCCTTGATGGCGGCCTTCTTGATGTGATCGGGCGTGGGGAAGTCGGGTTCCCCGGGGCCAAAATCGGCGATGTCCACGCCCTTGGCTTTGAGCTGCTCCGCGGCATTGATGACCGCCGCGGTGGGCGAGATCTGAATGCGGTTGATGCGGTCGGTAAGTTGCACAAGCACTCCTCGGAACCAGTTAGCAGACGTAACCCAACAGTTTTCAGGAAAACGGACAGAAATTCAATCGGGAAGAACGATGCGGCGGGACAGCCTATGTGACGCGCAACCCGGGGTCATAGCGCACCACCATGCCAACGATTGGACGCCCCTGATTCAGGAGACTTTTGCGCGCAGCCGCTGCTCGACTAACGCGGGAACCAATCCCGTCAGCGGCCCGCCGAGCTGCGCCAGCTCCCGGACAATCTTGGCGCTCAGGTAACTGTATGCTTCGCCAGGCAGCATGAAGACGGTTTCCAGGCGCGGCTCCAGCTTGCGATTCATCAGCGCCATCTGAAGTTCGTACTCGTAGTCGGAAATGGCGCGAATCCCGCGGAGAATCACACCGGCGCCGCGATGCCGGGCGTAATCCACCAGCAGCCCCTCGAAGACGTCCACCTCCACGCAATCCCATTTCTTCGTGACTTCGCGGAGCATATCCACGCGCTCGGCCACGGAAAACATCGGTTCTTTTTCCAGGTTCTTCAAAACCGCAACGATCAAGCGGTCAAACATCTTTTCGCCGCGTTCGATCAGGTCCAGGTGGCCGTTCGTCACGGGATCAAACGAGCCGGGATAGATGGCTACAGAAGTCTTCATTTAGTGTGCGTCCGCCGCACATTCTATCCTAAACATTCCGCAAAGGGCGAGGGAACTTGCAGAATAACGGACTTGGCGAAGCAAAAGCATTTCCCTTAAAGAGAGAATTATGCCAATCTCATGTGTTTGGCAATGCCACGGATGGGTTCCGTGGTCGCGCTGGATAGGTGTTCTGGAGGTTTGCCCCATGCGGAGTCTTTTTCCCGGTAAAATTGCTGTTTTACTTCCCGTATTGTCGCTGGCCTTTGCAGCAATATCGATGCGCGCGCAATCTCCCCCGTCTATGAACCTGATGCCCATGCCCGCCAAGGTGCAAACCGGCAGCGGCTTCCTGAGAGTGGACGAAACCTTCCGCCTGGCTTTTGCGGGTTACCGAGAGCCGCGGTTGGAGCGTGCGGGCCAGCGGTTCCTGGAACAACTCCATCGCCAGACGGCCCTCGTGTTTGCGAATCGAGAAAAAGTTGATCCCGCAAAAGCGACCTTGCTGGTTACCACGAATCAGGAGAGCAAAGCGGTCCAGGAACTTGGCGAAGATGAGTCGTACACGCTGGACGTTACCCCGTCTGGCGCGAAGCTGCATGCGGCGAATCCCCTGGGAGTGTTGCGCGGAATGCAGACATTTTTGCAGTTGGTCAGCATTACACCGGACGGTTTCGGGGCGCCGGTTGTGAGCATTCAAGATCAACCGAGATTTTCCTGGCGCGGCTTGATGATTGATTCCGGCCGCCACTTTGTGCCGATCGCGGTGCTGGAGCGCAATCTGGACGGCATGGAAGCCGTCAAGCTGAACGTCTTCCATTGGCACTTGTCGGAAAATCAGGGCTTTCGCGTGGAAAGCCAAAAGTATCCGAAACTGCATGAACTCGGTTCCGACGGGCTCTACTACACGCAGGAGGAAATTCGCGGCTTGATTGCCTATGCCCGCGACCGCGGCATTCGCGTTGTGCCGGAATTCGATATGCCCGGCCACAGCACGGCCTGGTTTGTGGGCCACCCGGAACTGGCCAGCGGTTCTGGCCCCTACCAAATCGAGCGCAAATGGGGCGTTTTCGATCCGGCGATGGATCCTACCAACGAGAAAACGTACAAGTTTCTAAACGAATTCATCGCGGAAATGGCGAAAATCTTTCCGGACGCATTCTTTCATATCGGCGGCGACGAGGTGAATGGGAAAGAGTGGGACGCCAATCCGGGCATTCAGGCGTACAGGAAGGCTCACGGGCTCAAGGACAACAATGCCCTGCAAGCGTATTTCAGCCAGCGCGTGCAAGAGCTCGTGGTGAAACACGGGAAGACGCCCATCGGCTGGGATGAAATCCTGGTGCCGGGTGTGCCGAAGAGCATCGTCATCCAATCCTGGCGCGGCGCGGATTCGCTGGCGGCCGCGGCAAAACAAGGTTATCGCGGGATTCTTTCAAACGGCTATTACGTGGATCTGGGCTGGAGCGCCGCACGGCACTATGCCGTTGATCCCTTGGGGGGCGCTGCGGCAAACCTCACGCCGGAGGAGCAGAAGTTGGTGCTGGGCGGAGAGGCCTGCATGTGGTCGGAGTACGTGGACCCGGAAAACATCGATTCACGCATCTGGCCGCGCACCGCGGCGATTGCCGAAAGACTCTGGTCGCCCGCGGATGTCCGCGATCCCGCTTCGATGTACGCCCGGCTGCCACTGATCAGCCAGCGCCTTGAGTGGGTGGGCCTGAACCATCGCGCATATCAGCGGGGAATGATCGAGCGCATGGCCGGAACCGCCTCGCCCGAAGAGATCGCGGCCATGCGGTCACTTGTCGAAGCCCTCGAGCCTGTGAAGGACTACACTCGGGAGGGAATCGGGGCGGAGCCGACCAGCCAGACGCCGTTGAATCGCGTCGCCGATGCGGTGCAGCCGGAAAGCGAAGCATCGCGCTTGTTTTCCGGCAAAGTGGATGAGTACCTCGCCAGTTCTTGCAAAGACATTGCCAAGGCATCCGAACTGCGCGCGCAGCTTGCGCAGTGGGCGGGGAACGACGCGCGCCTCCGGCCTCTTGCGGAACGATCCTTCCTTGTGAAGGAAGCCAGTCCCGCTTCATCGGCGCTTTCCCAGGCTGCGGAGGTCGCCCTGGCCGCGCTCGACCGCATCACTCTGGGCATCCCCCTCTCACCAGACCTCAGGAAGCAGCAGTTTGATGGTCTGAATGCGCTTGAACTGCAGGCCCACAAGGCTCAGTTGACGATTCCGGAGCTGCCAGCGTTTCAGAAGTTGATTGAGGCAGCCACGGCTGGAGGGGCATGCACGATTTCACAGTAGTGGCGGGCTTGAGCCGGCTGGGTTGCGTCCAACTTGCCAGAGCAACGGGTTATCTGGTTTCGCGCACGGAGAAGCCTCGCAATCGTGGAGCAAGCAGTAGCCGTTGAGAGGACCAAGGTTGCCATTCAGCCCTCAGAATCATCCATTTAGCGAAAAATCCTTTATATCCGACTGATTTGGTCTTACTCTAAGCTAAAGCAAAACAATAGTTTGCTCAGGCTCTTGGATCCGATGGAGAGTTGACAAGAGTGCCCACCAGGGGATATAGTCTAAATTGCGACTAGAACAGTCGCATATTTGCTGAGTCGTTCTGGAGGCACCGGGCAAGCGGAATGTTCAAACTCTCCAAGAAGGCGGACTATGGCTTGATTGCCATGAAGCATTTGGCCAATCACCGCCAGCAGCACGCGTGCAGTGCGAGCGAAATCGCCGAGGAGTATGGGATTTCCGCCACATTGATGGCCAAGGTGCTGCAGAAATTGGCCCGGCAGAGTTTGGTTACGGCGAAGCACGGTTCCACCGGCGGATATCAACTGGCGAAGGCGCCGGAGAAGGTATCTGCTCTGGAAGTGATCACAGCGATTGATGGGCCGGTGCTGATCACCTCCTGCGTGACGACGCATGGAAATTGTGACGCAACGGAGCGTTGCTCCATCAAAGAACCATTGCGCCGCGTGAATGAAAGCATTTTGAGCGTGTTGAGCACGGTGACCATCGCTCAGTTGACCGAGGAGACCCCGGAGCCCGCGCTCGTGGAATTGAAGGGGATGGAACGCCTGGCCGTAACCGGCTGAGCGGAATCCCGGTCTGGATAGGAGAACACGGAAATGGCCGTCAAGCTGCCGATTTACATGGACAATCACGCCACCACGCCGATGGATCCGCGCGTGTTGCAGGCGATGTTGCCCTATTTCACGGAGAAGTTCGGGAACGCCGCGAGCCGCAACCACTCGTTCGGCTGGGCCGGCGAGGAAGCGGTGGAGACCGCCCGGCAGCAGATAGCTTCCCTGATCAACGCGACGCCCAAGGAGATCATTTTCACCAGCGGCGCGACGGAATCCGACAACCTGATGCTGAAGGGCGTCGCGGAAATGTACCGCGAAAAGGGCAATCACATCATTACCCAGGCGATCGAGCATAAGGCCGTGCTGGACACCTGCAAGAATCTGGAAAAGCACGGGTTCGAGGTCACCTACCTGCCGGTGCAGAGGGACGGCCGAGTGGATCCCGAGGATGTGCGCAAAGCCATCAGGCCGAGCACCATTCTCATCAGCATCATGTACGCCAACAATGAAATTGGCGTAATCAACCCGATTGCCGAAATCGGCAAGATTGCCAAGGAGCACGGCATCTTCCTGGCGGTGGATGGCGTGCAAGCCGTTGGCAAAATCCCGGTGGACGTCCAGAAGGACAATATTGACCTGCTGGCGATTAGCGGGCACAAAATTTACGGGCCCAAGGGCGTCGGCGCGTTGTATGTGCGCCGCCGTAATCCCCGCGTGCAGCTCGCAGCCATTATCGATGGCGGCGGCCACGAGCGTGGCATGCGCTCGGGCACGCTCAACGTAACCGGCATCGTCGGCCTCGGCAAAGCTTGCGAGATTTGTCAGCAGGAAATGCCGGAAGAGACGAAGAGAATGCTGGCGTTGCGCAAGAGGTTGAAGGACGGCCTGGAAGCCAAGCTCGACGAGACTTTCATCAACGGTTCGCTGGAGCATCGCCTCCCGAACAACCTCAACATGAGCTTCGCCTATGTCGAAGGCGAATCGCTCTTGATGGGGATCAACGACGTTGCGGTTTCCAGCGGTTCCGCATGCACCTCGGCAACCCTGGAACCGAGTTACGTACTCAAAGCTCTAGGCGTGGGCGAGGACCTGGCTCATACGTCGATCCGCTTCGGCCTGGGGCGCTTTAATACCGAGGAAGAAGTCGATTACGTGATCGACAAGATGGTGCAGGTTGTGACCAAGCTGCGCGAACTATCGCCGCTCTATGAAATGGCCAAGGAAGGGATCGACATCTCCAAGGTCAAGTGGCAGATCGCGTAATTTAAGGAAAGACAGAAGGGAAGCAAAATGGCAAGCGCAATTGCAAGTGAAGGAACACTCAGGATTCACCGGTCTATCGCCGGAACGTCGGCACCTTTCCGTGTGACGTTCCAAGCCTATCAGGACGGCGACGAACCTGCGCCCGCTGCGGAGCGCTCGTTCTATCACCTCCAGGAGGTACGGCAGTTCCTGCACGTTCTGGGACTCACCGCGGAATACATTCGCGACGCGCTGCGGGAACTCACTGCGGGCCGTTCGGCATTTCTGACCAACATCGCCCTGACCGAAAAGGCGATCAAGAATGCAGGTTTTGGCTCGCTCGTCACCGTGGCGAAGGGCTGAAGTTTGAAGACGGAAAAACCAGAAGGAGCAAGCGGTCCATGGCATACAGCGAAAAAGTAGTAGATCATTACAACAACCCGCGCAACGTCGGCAGCCTGTCCAAGGAAGATCCCAACGTCGGGACCGGCCTGGTGGGCGCGCCGGAGTGCGGCGACGTGATGAAGCTGCAGATGCGCATCAATCCGGAGACGCAGGTCATTGAAGAAGCCAAGTTCAAGACCTTCGGCTGCGGCTCGGCCATCGCCAGCTCTTCGCTCGCCACGGAATGGGTGAAGGGCAAGACCGTGGAAGAAGCGCTCGCCATCAAGAATACGGACATTGTCCGCGAGCTCTCTCTGCCTCCGGTAAAGATTCACTGCTCCGTGCTCGCCGAGGATGCCATCAAGGCCGCCATCGGCAACTGGAAGAAGAAGCACGGAGTGGAAGTTCCCGAGCACGAGAAGGCTTCGCACTAATTCTCGGCTCGGCGTTAGTGGCGTCTTCCGGCGGTGAGGGTTGGCCGTCGGAGGATGCTGTCCAGTTGTTGTCCTGTGAGGTTTGTTAGGATTGGAATTATGGCGACGGAAGTTAGTACCGAGGTTACTCAGAAGGTCGGGCCGGTGATTCGCATGACCGAGCACGCCGCGAAGAAGATCCTCGCGCTGCTCGCCAAGGAAGGCGTGTCTCCGCAAACTGGCGGCCTGCGCGTCGGTGTGCAGGGCGGCGGTTGCTCCGGGTTGTCTTACGCCATGCGGCTGGATACGCAGGCGCGTGACCGCGACAAAGTCTTCGAGGAATTCGGCGCGAGGATTTTTGTCGATCCCAAGAGCCTGCTGTATCTCAATGGCACCACCCTGGAGTATGAGGAGACGCTCATGCGGCAGGGATTTGTTTTTCAGAATCCGAATGCCGCGCGGAGTTGCGGCTGCGGCAGTTCGTTTACGGCTTAGCGGTAGCACGGATTTCAGTCTGTGCCCGGGCGGTTACTGACTCGGTCTGACCAGTGGTTGGCCACCGCAAATGCCAGCCACTTTTTTTATGTTTGCGGAGCGGTAAGGAAAAATTTCATGTCCACGCAACTTCCCGTCACGAACCCTCCTCTCGTCTGCTGGAATTGCCACGAGCGCACCATCGGCACGCACTTCTGTCCGGGGTGCGGCAAATTGCTGCAACTTCCGCTGGGAAGCGACTACTTCGCGATGTTCGAGCTGCCGCGCAAGCTGTGGATCGAAATGGGCGCGCTCGAACAAAAGTTCCTGCAACTTAGCTGGAAGCTGCACCCCGACAATTTTGTCAGCGCGACCGAGCAGGAACGCGAAATTTCACTCAAGCGCAGCTCGGAACTGAATGACGCCTATCGCACGCTGCGCGACCCCATCGCGCGGGTGGAATACCTGCTGGCGATCGAGGGCACGCGCAAGAACGGCGAGAACAAGCAGCAGGCGCCTCCGGAGTTGCTCGAGGAAGTGTTCGAGCTGAACGAATCGCTCGACGAACTCCGCGAAGCCAAGGCTGAAGGAAGCGACACTGCTTCGCTCCGGCAGCGTCTGGAAGCCGCGGAAAAGAATTTTGGAGAGAAGCTGAAGGATGTTGATGGCGCGCTGCAGTCCAAAGCGCGGGAATGGGACGGAGCCATCGACGCGGGCGCGGAGGTGCCAGATCGAGGGAAGATCATGGCGCAACTCAACGATCTTTTGAATCGCCGCTCGTACATCCGCAACCTGGTGGTCAACGTTCAAAAGGAATTACTGTAGCGTGGTCGTCGGCCGGGGTTCTGACTGAAAACGGATAACTGGTAACTGCTCATGGGAAAGATCGTCGGCATCGATCTGGGAACAACGAACAGCCTGGTCGCGTACGTTGATGCGCAGACCGGTGAGCCGAGGTGTATTCCGGGGCCGTCCGGGAGCACGCTGTGCCCGTCCGTCGTTAGCATTGATCCGGACGGCGGCATCATTGTTGGGGAACCGGCGCGCCGCCGCTTGCTCACCCAGCCCGAGCGCTCCATCTATTCCGTGAAGCGCCTGATGGGCCGCGGGCCTTCCGACGTGCAGAGCGAACTGAAGCTCTTTCCGTTCCGCATCGATCCCGCAAGCAGGAATGTGATCCGCGTGCAGCTCGGCGATAAGGTGTTCACGCCGCCGGAAATTTCGTCGTTTATTTTGCGCGAGCTGAAAAATTGGGCGGAATCCTACTTCGGCGAAACTGTAGATCGCGCTGTCATCACGGTGCCCGCTTATTTCAACGATGCGCAACGCCAGGCCACCAAGGATGCCGGCAAACTCGCCGCCCTTGAGGTGCTGCGCCTGGTTAACGAACCGACGGCCGCGGCCCTGGCATATGGCATGCACGAAAAGCAGCGGGGCAAAGTCGCTGTTTACGATCTGGGTGGCGGCACGTTTGATATTTCCGTGCTCAAGCTGATTTTCACGGGCGAAGGCGACATTTATCAAGTGCTTTCCACGAACGGCGATACGCACCTCGGCGGCGACGACATCGACAATCTGTTGCAGGCCTTCGTCCACGAGCAGATTCTGCAGCACGATCAGATTGATTTCTCGCCCCATGGCGAACTGGCGCAGGAACTCCGCAAGGCGCTGATTGACATCAAGCACCAGCTCTCCGAAACAACCACGGCCACGCTGCGTTTTCCGCTGCCCAACGGCAATGTTTTCGTGCGCGAATTCACACGTGGCGCACTGGAGGCGTTGATTCGCCCGGTGGTGGATCGCACGATGGCGCCAGTGAAGCAGGCGCTGGCCGACGCGCAACTGAAGCCCAGCGAATTGGATGAAGTCGTCCTGGTTGGCGGCACTACGCGCACGCCGTTGATTCGCCGCACCGTGCAGGAATTTTTCGACCGCAAACCGCACACGGAGCTGAATCCGGACGAAGTGGTGGCGCTGGGCGCGGCGGTGCAGGCCAATATCATGGATAAAGGCGTGAAGAACATGCTGCTGCTGGACGTCACGCCGCTTTCCCTCGGCATCGAGACCTATGGCGGCGCCGTGGCCAAGGTCATTCCGCGCAATTCCACGATTCCCGCGAGCGCCCAGGAACTCTATACCACCGGCGTGGACAATCAGACCGGGATTGACATTCATGTTTTACAGGGCGAGCGCGAATTGGCGAAAGACTGCCGTTCGCTGGCTCGTTTCACTTTGCGTGTTCCCCCGGCACCGGCGGGTCTACCCCGCATAGAAGTGAAATTCCTTATTGACGCTAACGGCATTCTGCAGGTGGCCGCGAAAGATTTGCGTACCGGCGAGCAGCACACCGTTGAAGTGCAGCCCAGCTATGGCCTGAACGACGCGGACATCGAGCGCATGCTCGAGGAATCCATCGAATATGCGGAGCAGGATTTCGCGGAGCGCCAGGTGATCGAAGCGCACACCGAGGCGGAATCGATTTTGTCAGCCACAGCAAAGGCTTTGGCGAATCCGCAAGCGGCGCAATTGCCCGCGACGGAGCGGCAGAAGGTGGATGCCAGTGTTTTCGCGCTGCAAGAAGCGGTGAAGGGCAGCGACTACAAGCTGATCCGGCGGCAGATCGATGAATTGAATCGCACCACGGAGCATTTGGCCGAATTGCTGATGACTTCGGCGGTGCAAACGGCGCTCGAAGGCAAAAAGCTGGCCGAAGTGTAGCATTTGAAGCTTTTGGTGTAGGGGCGCAGCATGCTGCGCCCCTACAAGCCACCAAATTTCGTGACTTGGCTGGAGAAAAACTATGAGCGGCAGCAATCCGTATATCGAGGAAGTGAAATACAAGAAGGCGACCAAGAAGTTCAAGGTCACCTTTCTTCCGAGCGGCAAAACCGTTGAGGTCGATCCGGAAAGGTTTCCCTACGGCCACAACGGCCTGCCCGGCAGCATCTTGGATATTTCCGAAGGCTTCCAGATGGGTCTGGACCATGCCTGCGGCGGAGTTTGTGCCTGCTCCACCTGCCATGTGGTCGTGAAGGAAGGCCTGGAATCCTGCAACGAAGCCACCGATGCAGAGCTCGATGAACTCGACGAAGCGCCGGGCATCACGCCGAAGTCGCGCCTGGGTTGCCAGACCGTGCCCGACGGCACCACGGACATCGTGGTGGAAATCCCGGATTGGAACAAGAATTACGCCAAGGAACTGGACCACTGAGGGGAACTACCCTCTGACGCTTCTCTTGGTTTTTGTAGCGGCCGCCTGGCGTATACCCCGACCTGGTCGGGGAGGCGGGCGCCTTTGATCTTTCAGGAGAGCATTTCATGCCACATATGTTCGATTGGGACAGCCTCGATGATATTGCCATCGGCTTGACGGACAAGTATCCCGACGTCGATCCGCTGACGGTCCGTTTTACGGACTTGCACAAATGGATCACGGAATTGCCGGGGTTTGCGGGTGATCCGCTGCAGTCCAACGAGAGCAAGCTCGAAGCCATTCAGATGGCCTGGCACGAAGAGTGGCAGGACAGGAAGTGAGAGAAGTTTTCAGTTCTCAGTTTTAAGTTTTAAGTAGAACCCGAATGCGGGCGCATGGTTTACCTACCCACGGGCCGTTCTTCCGAAACTTAAAACTTACAACTTAGAACTTATAACTTTCTGCCCCCGCGTGGCGCACAAAGGGGCTTTCTCGTATACTTGAAAGGTTGTAACTTCCTCAACTGTGGCGCTATGGTGCAACGGTTAGCACGCGGCCCTTTCAAGGCCGAAATACGGGTTCGATTCCCGTTAGCGCTACCAAGTTCTTTCCAGTTTCAGGCTGTGTAAACCTTGCCTCGTCCCGGCAACTTCCCTCGATTCTATGCGCTTCGAGCCGTGGTGTTATCCTTATAGATGCGTCCCATTTGCGGGCTGGAGGATATTTCGATGGCAGAGCTGTTTCGCTCCAATAATCCTGTGCTGAAGGAAAAGGCGTTTGCCGGGCCGATTGCCGCCGGCGAAACGATGACCATCCAAGGCACAGTCAACAAGACCGGCCTGCTGCTCTTTCTTGTGGTGATTGCGGCGGCATGGACTTGGGGTCTGAGCCATTCTCCCACTCCGGGATCTGCTCTTCCGTGGATGATCGGCGGTGCGCTTGGCGGATTCGTTCTCGCTCTGGTGACGGTGTTCAAGAACACATGGTCGCCGATCACCGCGCCCATCTATGCGCTGCTCGAAGGGCTTTTTCTTGGCGGCATTTCCGCCGTGTTTGAGAAGTCTTATCCGGGTATCGCGGTTCAAGCGGTGGGCCTGACCTTTGCCGTGCTGTTTGTCTTGCTCCTTGCGTACAAGACCGGGATCGTGCGCGCCACGCGGGGATTCAAGCTTGGGGTGATCGCCGCGACCGGCGCCGTCATGCTTGTTTACGCGGCGAATCTGATCATGGGCTTGTTCTTCCACTCGCAAATTTCCGTTCTCTACAGCAGCTCGCCCCTGGGCATCGGCATCAGCGTGGTAGTGGTGATTATCGCAGCATTGAACCTGGTTCTCGATTTCGACATGATCGAAACCGGCTCGCGCATGGGCGCTCCCAAATACATGGAGTGGTACGGCGCGTTCGCCATGATGGTGACGCTGGTCTGGTTGTACCTGGAAATTCTGCGCCTGCTCAGTAAGACGCGGCGCCGGTGAAACTCAAGAAAACCAAAACTGCTCGCAAAACTGAGTCGAAGCCTGCGCTCTCTGGCAATTTCACTGCCGCACTGACTTATGCGGCGCGGCTTCACGCCAGGCAAATCCGCAAGCGCACGGAGCGGCCGTACATCGGCCACCTGCTGGGAGTCGCGTCCATCGTCATCGAATACGGCGGCGATGAGGAGATGGCCATCGCCGCGCTTTTGCACGACGCGGTGGAGGATCAGGGCGGCCTGCCGCGGCTGCGCGAAATTCGACGGAAATTCGGCAAGCGCGTGGCGGAGATCGTGGACGGCTGTACGGACGCGTACAGCGAACCCAAGCCGCCGTGGCTCCGGCGCAAGAAGGATTACATCGCGCGCGTTGCCCGCGAAGCAGCCGACGTCCGACTGGTTTCCGCCGCCGACAAGCTCTCCAACACGCGGGAAATCCTGCACGACGTGCGCATGCAGGGCATAGGTGTGTACGAGCGTTTTACGGGGAAGCAGGACGGCACACTATGGTATTACCGCGCACTGATCGCGGCCTTTCGCGCGGCGGGCAACAATCCTTTGATTGACGAACTCGATCGCGTGGTCAGCGACTTGGAAGCCATTTCCAGCAAAGAGTCATCCTAAGGAAAACGCGAAAACGCCCTCGAGCTGACCGGCTCGAGACGTTAGAACGCAAAGTGGGGCCGGGCAGATCAACGCCCAGCGGGGCAGAACGCGTTACACTTCCAAGGAACAGAATTCGCTCATGACTGCAACGGCCGCCAAGCAACCAAAGCTGTTTACCCTGGGGCACTCCAATCTGGAGATGTCCGATCTGCTCGGCACGCTTCTGCGGCACGAGATTAAAGTGCTTTGCGATGTACGCAGCCGGCCCGGGAGCTTTCGGTATCCGCAATTCAACCGCCAACCGCTGGAAGCGCGGCTGACCGCGGCGAAAATACGTTACGAATTTTTTGGCGAGCAGCTTGGCGGGCGCCCCCTGGATCCGCGCTTTTACCTGCCAAAGGGCCTGGTGGATTATGCCGGCCGGCGCAAAGCTCCTGATTTTCTGGAGGCAGTGGACCGCGCCATCACGCGTGCCCGCGAAGCGCCTACAGCAATCCTCTGCGCCGAAGAAGATCCGCTGCACTGCCACCGTTTTCTACTCATTTGCCCGACGCTGGTGCAAAAGGGCGCTGTGCCGCTGCACCTGAGGCGCGGTGGAGTGATTGAGTCGCAACGCGATGCCGAAGACCGGCTCCTTCAATTGCACGGGTTTGCCGACGTCACCAGCGATTCGCTGTTCGCCCAGGGCCGCGAGGCTGCGCTCGAAGATGCGCTCAAGCTTCAGGCGGAGCAATACGCCTTCCGGACTTCCCCAGAGGCCATCGAGTATTTCTGAGCAAGAGAAACCACGGGCGGGTTTACGATCCGCACTGGAAATAGAAGCGCGTCTGCCGGATGATAGAGTCCTCATCGCTGGACGATAAACCTCAGCCGTTACTGCAGAGTTTTGCATCCGCTGAGAAACGTAAGGGGCCCGGGTTTGAAATCATCGAAAGTCTTCGTCATCGGATCCAACAGCGCTTTTGGCTCGCGGGTGGTTCCATCCGAGCAGGTTGATCACGCCTTCGGAATGCCTGCCGGCAAATTGCGCCACCGCGCCGGGATTGTGTCGCTGGCCTATGCGGCGAAAGAGGAAAATGAGGGCACGCTGGGCGCGCAAGCGGCAGCTCCCCTGATGCCGGGCGGCAAGGAAAAAGGGCACGGCATCGATTGGATTGTGGCGGCCAGTGAAACGCACCACGCTTACCCCTCGCTTTCCGCGATTCTGCATGCGCGGCTCGGCTTGCCGGAAACTTGCAGCGCGCTCGATGTCGGCAGTGGCTGCCTGGCAATCGTGCAGGCGCTGGCCGTGGCCCAGGCGTTGCTGGCGTCTGGCCGTGGCACGAGAATCCTCGTGGCGAGCGCGGATGTACACAGCAGGTCCCTGCGTCCCGGGCGCGCCGATGGGGAGTTCGGCGGCCTGTTCGGCGATGGCGCAAGCGCATTCCTGCTGTCGAGCGTGAAGCCGGAAGGGAATCGTCCGGCGTACCGGCTGGGAGAATTCTTTTTCGGGTGCGCCGCACAGTATGCCGAAGCGATTTCCGTGAGCGATACCGGTGGCGGATGCCTGACCGTGCAATTCAACGGGGGAGCACTCTCTCGTGCCGCGGTGCACCGCATGGTGAAAGTGCTGCATGAAGTGGAGCGCCGGAGCGGACTTTCGCGCAAGGAAGCCGGCGCGTTTGCCACGCACCAGCCCAATCCGCGGCTGGTCACTCTGCTGGCGAAGCAGTTGAAGGTGCCGGCAAGCTCATTTCCACCGATCGCAGCCACCAGCGGGAATTTGGGCGCTTCGACCTGCGGCGCTGCTCTGCATGCTGCGCTGCAACATGCCGCGCAACAGCCCGCGGCTCAGCGCAAGCCGATCTTCCTGGCGTCTCTGGGGCCGGGGCTGCTGTTTGGCGGAGGCTGGATGGTACCGGCGCACGGCTAGGCTGGACGCTTTCACGAGCTAGAATTCTTATGTCATGCAAACCGCGCAGCAGCCTGTCATCTTGAGGGGGCGCGCCGGGCGTTTACCCCGACCTGGTCGGGGCGCCCCGAAAGATCTCAATTGACAGACGATGCAAAATTTTGATGTTGAGGTCCTTCGGCGATCCTCATCGGATCGCCTCAGGATGACCATGTCTTGCTGAACCGAAACAACGGATGAATTGTAGTTTGTGGGAATCCAGGCTAGGCGGCCGTCCTGGAAATTGATGGTCTGCAGTTAGTTCCTTATGTCTGTATAACAAGATTCTTCTGGTCGGTCTAAGGCGAAGGACGCGTGCGCGTGGTGAAGGTGGTATTTGCCGGCGGCACCACGCAGCCCTGCAGCGGCGGCCAGCCTGGATCCGTGGTGGAATTGCGGCAGAGGGAAACGAGCGCATTACTTACATCGCTTGGTGCGACAGCGCCATCCAGGGGTTCCGCGTAAATCTTGTAGCTTTGGCCTACGGGCAACTGATCGATCTCATAGTTGCCGTCGAATTGCACCGGGCCGGGCGCCGTGCAGCTCCAGCCGCCCAGGGTGCCTGCGATGACCGCGCCGCTCGACGCATCAATGGCCACGACGTGTGCGCCGAATACTCCGGTGACTCCCGGCGGCGCCGATGGCAGCGAAATGGGATTCGCGGGAATGATGTGCCCCTGGATCGAGCCCACATAGAGCGTGTCATTCGGATCGTGATAGAGGACGCGCAAGCCGGTGCGATCGTCGTCCGCCAGCGGCGCGTCCGGCTGCTGCGTCGTCGGCCGCTGCCCGGCAAAAGTGCCGGGCGCTGGCGCGAATGGGAACATCATGGCGCTCCAAACCGCGGAATGACTGAATCCGAGCGTGTGGCCCAGTTCGTGGGTGAGGATCGATTCCAGGTCGTAGGAGCCCGGATTTGCGCTCAGCGCCTGGGGAGTGGCGAAGGAGGTTAGAGAATCGCTGGGATTGAAATAGATATCAGCGTCAAGGATCTGGCCAAGTTCCGTGGAAACGGGGCCGCTGCCAACCTGAATGCCAATGGTGTCGGCGGTGACGACGCGGGTAAACGCCAGCACGCCGGGAGTGAAGGCCATGTCCGGCTGGTCAAAGCAGATGGAGTTGATCCCGTCGACGCTACATACATTCGCGGAGGAGATGCGCGTCAGCGGAGCCAGTGAAGCGGGTGTGAGCGTCGTGCCGCTCACATTTGTCCATACAGAGAGCGACTGCTGGACGGTTTGCTCGATTTCATTCAGGCTGCCAGTGGGAGTCTGGTTTTGCGTCAGAATGGTCGTTGGATTGCTGCCAAGCACCGTGCTCCAGCGAAAAGACAGGCTGCCGGCGCCGGTCAGTTGGTGCGCGTGCACCGGGCAGGCCGAGCCTCCCGAAACGCTGACCGGTTGGCGGACATCGGGCACGATCTCGTTGAAGGCATACCCGTGGGCGGCGACAACGGACCAGAGTCCGTAAAGAGCGGCGACGCCAATGGCACCAAGTTTTCGGACCGTCACTCTCATGGTCTGCTTCTGCCTTGCCTTTCGCCCGTCTCTTTCATTGACTTCCGATCCGTAACCCAACTCATGTATGAAACTCTTCGTCCGCCAAGAAAGCTCTCTAGGGCAGCGTGCGCAAAACTTCGCGGCGTATACGCTCCTGAAACACATCGAGCCGGAGGTTTTTGACACCCATCTTCGTGAAGGCATGCGCCTCGGGATCAAAGACGGGCATTTCGGCGGAATCCTGCGTGACGGTTTCCTTGCCGGAGAGCGCGTCGCGGTGCACGCGAAACGTTCCCTGCGACCAGCCCAGCACATAGAACTGCCTTCCCGGGCGCCCCCAGAGAAACAGGTAGACTTCCTCTCCGATGCGGAATTCCGGGGCGCCTTCCACGTGCGAATATAGGTGCTGGAATTTCCCGCCCGGCTGGCGCACCACGATGGAAGCCGGCAAACGCCCTTTTTCGCTTTCCAGCACGTGGAAACGCGTGTCGGTGAAGATTTCGCCGTTCTCGACTCGAGTGTCGGCGCCGACGCAGCGCACCCGCGCGATGGCCGAAGCGTAATGCACCAAGTCCGGGAAGCGCAGACGCACGAGCGTCGTGGCGCGTGCCGTCATGGCAATCAGGAGCAGACCCGCCAGGAACAGGAGCCACGGGAAGCGGCGGCGTTGTGCGTAGCTCATCGTGGTCTCCCGAAGCTCATCGGATCTCCAAGGCCCCGGAGGCAGCGGTGCGATCCAGGTTGGCGTTCTGAATGAAAAGAGTTCGCGCGCCCGCCGTTGCGCTCGCCGGAACCTGCAAGGTGAGGTGAATGATGCCGAGGCCGGCAGGCTGCTTGGCGATCACGGCAACGTCACCGGAGCCGGAGACCGTATAGCTCATGCTGGTGTCGAAACCGGCCTCCGAGGAAAGGCAGATGTCCGCGGCGACGGTGCCCGAGGAAGGCCGCACCAGCGGAATCGGATTTCCAGCGAGAGTGCAGGTATTCGTGGAAGTGGTGAACAGACCGATCGCGGCCACTTCGAGATCCAGATTGCCATCGGTGGTATCCAGTCCGGCGGTGGTGGGCTCGACGACGGTAATGTCGTTGCCGGTCGCGGCGGGGGAACTGCTGGTCAGCGTGACAACGTCTTCGCCGTTGCCGGGCGTCACGATGACGAGGTCCACGACGTTCGACTTGCTGGCATCGGGATTCACGATTTGCACGCTGAGATTTCCGGCCAGAGCCACATCCGTGCTGCTCACCGGCGCGGAGCAGGAATTAGCGGTGTCACAAGTCGTAACGCGCGCGGTGCCGCCAATTTGCAGCACGGAGCCAGGGCCCGGTTGTGAAGGCGCGAAGTCACTGCCGTCCACGCTCACCGTGAAGCCATCGGCCCCGCCGGCATAGACGCTTGCGGGATGCAGCGACAGTATGTTTGGGCCGCTGGAGATGGTGACGTTGGCGCTGCCCGACTGCGAGGTATCATCCTGGCTGATGGCAACGACGGTCAGAGCATCGGGCGTGGGAGCGGCGGCAGGAGCCGTGTAGGTGCCAGCCGGTGTGATTGAGCCGCACAAGCCGCTCGAGGTGCAGCCAGTGCCCTGGATTTGCCAGACGACGTTTTGATTGTCCGTACCCAAGACCGAAGCGGTGAAACCTTGCACGCCCAGTGGCGGCAGGTTCACGGTGCTAGGTAGCACGCTGACCAGCACATGGTTGATCACCGTGATTTGCGCTGAAGCAGTGAGGCTGGGATTGCTGGCACTGATCACGGTTACGGACACCGGATTCGGCGCAGGGATTGCGCCGGGTGCGAGATAATCCGCTTGTGTGGCATCGCCGCTCGTGAGGCTCTGGCATGGATTCGAGCCCACAACGCAGATTTGTCCCAGCGTGGCGTTGCCGCCGGAAACGCCGTTGACGCTCCAGGCCAAGCCATTGTTAGCGGCGCCATTCAGGGATGCGGTGAGCGTGATGCGCTGATTGCCGGCCAGCGTCGCCGTTGCCGGAGAGATGCTGAGGCCGGCGCCCTGCACGATGGTGATGTTGGCCTGCGCCTTTTTCGTGGGATCGGCTTGCGGCGTGACGGTTACGGTCACGGTGTCCGGTTGCGGCGCGGCAGCAGGCGCGGTGTAATTCGCCGTATCGGCGAGCGAATTTCCACCGGCGGATTGCGTAGTTGTGACCGTCAAGATTCCGCAGGCGCTGCCGCTGCAGCCCGTGCCGGAGAGTGACCACGATAAAGAGCTGCTGGGATTCGAGCCCGGAACCGGGGTCATGGTGGCTACCAGCGCCGCCGTAACGCCGGGTTGCACGGTCGCGGGTGCGCTGAGCTGCATGGAGAAATCGCTGGTGATCAGGACGTTTGCCGAGTTTTGTTTGGCAGGATCGGCGGCGCTCGTCGCCGTCAAGGTGACGCTGGCATTTCCCGGCAGAATCTGCGGCGCCGTGTAATTTCCGTTTGCATCCACACTGCCGCATGAATTGGGGCAGGATGAGCCGGAGAGGCTCCAGCGAATTGCGGGATCGGGCTTGCCGTTACTGGAAATGGAGGCGTGAAAGGCTTGCGCGGCACCCAGTTCCACGCTCGCTGTTCCCGGCGAAATCGAGACGCTGATGTCGCTGAAAACGGTGACACTGACGGAAGCGAACTTCGAGGAGTCCGCGTGGCTCGTGGCAATCACTTGCACCGTCCCGCCCTGGGGAAGATCCGCAGGTGCCGTATACACTCCATCGGCGGAAATCGTGCCGGCTTGAGGAGAACCACCGGTGATGCCGTTGACACTCCAGATCACAGTGGTGTCCGTGGAGTTGGAGACGCTTGCCGTGAACGCGAGTGTTTCACCGAGCAACACTGTGCCCGAATTGGGAGTCACGATGACCTGGATGGAGGGAGGTGGGGACGACGGGGGCGTTACGGAGCCTGCGCCTCCCCCACCGCAGCTCAGAGTCCACGCACCCATCGCGAGGAGAACGCAGGCCAAGGCAAATCGGCGCATTTCTGGCGTAGTTTTCTTTTGGGCCATGTTCTTCACGGATGTTCTTGCTTCTCGAGTTTGCGGAAGGGGCCGCATGCTTTCTGCAATTGCAGGCGAAGGACCAGCGAAATCGCGCTGTACCAGTTTTCTCGCGCAGTCCGCAAGCGGGCCGCGAAACGCCTGCTAACGCCTTTGTATCGATGTATTTGGAATTCCTAATGAAATTTGGCTGTGGCGCATGGAGCAGACCCAGTGTCACGCCATGAATGACTTCCGCGTGCCGAACTGAAATCCTCATCGCAGCCAAAATCCCGAAGTGGGAATGCAGCCTGCGCCTTTATTGACATTCCCGCAAGCCGCTTCAATAATTCGCCCATGACGCGACCAGACGCGGTGCGGCGAGTGAAGAGCTACTCGGCTTCCAACGGCTACGTCTACCAGTATTGCTTCTATGAAGTGAACCGCATCACCTACGAGGGCGGGCCCGCGGGCGAATTCATTTACGCCATTTCCGCGGATCGCAAGGCGACGTTTCCGCTGCGCATCGTGGTCGTGCAAACGGCGCTGGAGGCTTGGGCGCAGGCGAATGGCCGCGCGCTGACCAGCAGCGAAGAATACGCCGTGGCCAAAATGCGGTTGTTCCAGGCCTTCGACGAAGGCGAGGTTCCGGTCACGGCCCCGGCTGCGGAAGAGCAGCGCCTGCTGGTGGACGAATCCAGGCTGGAAGATCTACTCCAGATGCTCAACATTTGACCGCAGAGCTTTGCCCTGGATGAATCGAAAGGCAGACTGCGGCGTCTAGTTCATGTTGCAGTGAAGTGGGTGATTCCTGCTGAGCGCGAACTCTCAGAAGTTTCCGTTGTAGGGGCGCAGGACTCCTGCGCCCCATTCGCCCGCACTTCCAATCCACCGCACTATGCCACCGCTAAAACCGCAGCGAGTGCGCCGGCCAGATCCGGATGCAGAAAGCGATAGCCCAGCTTTTCGAGTTGGGTGGGCATGACGCGCTGGCTTGAGAGGAGCAGTTCATTCGCCATCTCGCCGAGCAGTAGCCGCAGCGCAAACGCCGGGGCAGGGAAGAGCGCCGGGCGGTGCAAAGTCTTGGCCAGCATCTTGGTGAACTGGGCGTTGCGCACCGGTTGCCGTGAAACCACATTTATCGGCCCGCGCGCCGCGCCGTTCTCCAGCGCAAATCGCAGGATGCCGACGACATCCTGAAGCGTTACCCAGCTCATCCACTGTTCGCCGGAACCGATTTTCCCGCCGGCGCCCCACAAAAACGGGCGAGCCATGCGCGGCAAGGCGCCGCCGTGTTTTGCCAAAATGACTCCAAATCGCGCGCGAACGACGCGTATGCCTATTGCCTCTGCCTTGGCCGCTTCGGCCTCCCATTCCTGTCCCAGGCGGCTCAGAAAATCATGGCCGAGCGGACTCTCTTCCGTGAGCACTTGATCGCCACAGCTCCCGTAGTAGCCGATGCCGGACGCGGACACGAGCGCGCGCGGCCGCGCCGCCATCTTGGAGAGTGCCTGGACGAGCGCGCGCGTGGTATCCACGCGGCTGGCAAGCAGCAGTCGCTTGCGCTCGGCTGTCCAACGACCATCCGCAATCGAGGCCCCGGCAAGATTCACAACCGCATCTGCGCCCACCGCTGCGCCGCCGAGTTCTCCGGTTGCGGGATTCCAGTTCACATCGAAACAGCCGGCACCTCGCGTCTTTTCCGCGGCCGTCCCTGGCCGCACGAGCCGGCAGACTGTGTGCCTGGCGCGCTGTAAGTCCTGGCATAGCGCCGTGCCAACGAATCCCGTCGAACCTGTCATCAGAATTTTCATCGCCGCATCTCGCTGCAAACCCTTGGCATCTCCGCCGTGCCTTTCGCTGGAAGGCCGCTCCTGCTCAGGTTACAATTTTCCTATGCCATCCGTCTTCCCCAGCGTACGTGTGAAGATCCTTTTCTTCGGCCGCGTCCGTGAACTCACCGGCCTCACGGAAGAGAATGGAGAGATCAGCGAGGGGGCGACGCTCGCTGACCTTCTGGAGCGTTACATCCAACGCTACCCGCAACTCGCGGGATTTCGCGCCTCGCTGGTGGCCTCGCGCAATCAGGAATTCGCCGCCTGGGACACGCGGATTGCAGGCGGCGATGAGATTGCCTTCCTGCCACCCGTGAGCGGAGGCTGAGCCCCAGCACCAATGCCCACGACGCCCGAAAGCGACCTGTACGAACTGGTGCGACCAGCCATTGATCCTGCAACGCTGGTCCGGCACGTGCGCGCGGGGCAGGATGGCGCCATCGTCACGTTCGATGGTTTCGTCCGCGACGAATCGCATGGCCGGGCCACGAAATACCTTGAATATGAAGCCTACGAATCCATGGCGCTGGCCAAAATGCGCGAGATTGGCGCGCAGATCCACGAGAAATTTGCCATCCACCGCGTCGCCATGGTGCACCGCCTCGGACGGCTGGAAATCGGCGAAACGAGCGTCTTTGTTGCGGTCAGTGCCCCTCACCGGGCCGCGGCTTTCGATGCCTGCCGGTTTGCCATTGATTTGCTGAAGCGCACCGTTCCTATCTGGAAAAAGGAGTATTTTCAGGATGGAGCCATTTGGGCGGACGGGGAAATCCCCCCGGCGGCACCAAAGACAAAACCTGCATCTTAACAAATAGATGATCTTCCAGGCCAAGAGCAGATGCCACGCGCTAGTTGCAGGAGTCCTCCTGCTCATTTCTGCATGCGGTCTTGCGGCACAGGAGAAACCCGACCGGCCACCATGGGCGCAGCCTACCAACAGCGGGCAGGGAAAGCCGAGTGACGCGCAGGCCAAGGAAAAGGACCAGGAGCCGGCGTCGCCGCGCGGCACGATTAAAGTACACGTCAACCTTGTGAACGTGCTGGTCAGCGTCCTCGACGAGCACAACCGCCCCGCGCCAGACCTGCCGGTGGAAGCGTTTCAGGTCTTCGAGGAAGGCGTACAGCAGAAGATTGACATCTTTGAATCGGAGACCAAGCAGCCCCTGGACCTTGCGCTGATGATTGATGCCAGCCTCAGCGCGCACAAGGAGATGCCGTTTGAGCGCGATGCGGCCTCGCATTTCATCAAGCAAATACTGCGGCCGGAAGATCGCATGAGCGTCTTCTATTTCGACGAAACCGTGACACAGCTGGCTGGTTTTTCGGACAGTGTGGCAACGCTCCAGGACGCGGTTCGCAGGATTCCCGATGGAGGGGGGACGTCGATTTATGATGCGATTCTACTCGGTTCGCGCGCCATGGAGAAGCGTCCCAACGAACGGCGCCGCGTGCTCGTGTTGCTGACCGACGCCGGCGAGACCACGAGCCGCGCCGATTTCGATACGGCGCGCAAGGCCGCGCTGCGCGCGGAAGTCTTGCTGTACACGATTGTGGTACGCCCGGTGAAGAATGAGAACGGCCGCAACACCGCCGGCGAACACGCGCTGCAAACCATCACGGAAACCACCGGCGGAGCGATGTTTTTTCCCGATTCCGCGCAGGAGCTCCCGGTGATCTTCGACCGCATCGACCAGGAACTGCGCACGCAATACCGCCTGGCGTACTACCCCAATCCCCACGGCCCTGCGAACACTTATCGGACCATCGACGTGAAAGTCCTGCCGGGCTATACCGCGCGGCATCGCACAACGTACCTGACCGGCCCGCAGTAGGGTCGCCATAGGTGATTCCCATTCAGAACGGCAAGCTGATAACCTGTAACGTTGCACTTTGCCATTACAACCTGGGGCTCGGAAGCCGAAACTTGAAACAAAAAACTTGGAACTTAAAACTTAAAACTGACCACTAACCCCATGACCAAGACATTTCTGCAGGCCGCCGTAGAAATTGCCAAAGGAGCTGGCGCTATCTTGCGCGAAGAGCTGGAACGCCCTCCGGACATCGCCTACAAAGGCGACTTTGACCTGGTGACTCAGGCCGACCGGCGCTCCGAAGAATGGATTGTGCGTCGCTTGCAGGAGTTATTCCCGGAGCACGCCATCGCCGCGGAAGAAGGCACGGCAAAGGATAAGGAATCGGAGTACCGCTGGCACGTGGATCCACTCGACGGCACAACGAATTTTGCACACGGCTATCCCTGCTTCTGCGTCTCGATGGGGCTGGCCCGCGAAAATGAACTCGTTCTTGGAGTCGTTTACAGCCCCGTGTTCGACGAGTTGTTCACGGCGCAACGCGGCGAAGGCGCCCACTTTAACGGGAAAAGGATTCGCTGCTCCAGGATCGATACGCTGAAGAACAGCCTGTTGTGTACCGGCTTTCCGAATCACAAGCGCCACTCGCATCCGAATATTTATTACTACTGGGATTTCACATTGAAATCGCACGGTGTGCGCCGCGACGGCTCGGCGGCGCTGGACCTGGCCTACGTCGCCGCCGGGCGGTTCGACGGCTTCTGGGAATTCGGGCTCAAGCCTTGGGACTCTGCCGCAGGCGTCTTGCTGGTCGAAGAAGCAGGCGGCACAATAAGCGACCTTGAGGGCCAGCCGTATACCCTTGGCGGCAAGTCCATCCTGGCGTCAAATGGGCTGATCCACGCTGAAATGAAGCAAGTAGCTGCCGAGATCGCCAAGCGCCCCATGCCGCCACTGTAGGATCCCACGAGGTTTCCCCATCCGCCCGCGCGTGGGTCCGTGTTGTTTTCAGCAGGAGGGAGTTGTAAAACCTACCCCCCCTGTTTTTGCGCAAGAGTGCGGAAGTTGTTGAAGGGAAAAGAGATATTGGGATTGCAACTCTCCAAGTGTCCGCAAGAATATCAAAACTAAGAGCTTACGTGTGCCCACGGAATTAGGAAAAACCTCCATGAGGCTCATGGTGCAGAGCGACTCCAATCTGAATCAATGAAAAGGGTATCTTCTAGAGGAACTGCTCGGGAAAAGGACGAGACGCAAATTAACTCATCGAGAATTATACATCAAAGTAATTATTTGTCAAGGAGAGTTTTCCCTGCGGAACAGAGTTGTCAGATGGTTCCCGGGCGTGAGGTTGGAGTGACGTAGAAAACCCCGGTCAAACATCACAATGAAGAGTGATTAAGCTCACACAGTTTTGTGGGAAATGACCCAGTGCGGGCTTCATTCTGAAACTCAGGCGCGCCCTATCGAATTTCGACACCCAAAATAAACGATTCATTTTGTTGGTTTTGCAGGGAATCGACCAAAACGACCGGATTACTCCAGTTAGGCCTTCGAGTTGCCTTTCTGCTAAGGCGAAGCGAAACGGAGAGCGGAGAAAAAGGAAAGGCCATATGCCAAATTCAATGGTCGCGGAAAGACCGGAAGTCTCCAGCCCGCGGCAAAGCACGGAACTGCGGAGCAGCAGGACGCGCACTCCGTACGGCTTGCCGATCGAGGATGATTGCAGGAGTTGCAGGGTCCGCAGCACCGAGTTCTTCTGCGGCTTTTCCGAGCCATCGCGAGCCGCCTTGCGCCCGATCATGCACGTGAGCACGTACCCGGAAGGCGCGTTGATCGTGATGGAGGGGGAAGCGGCGCGGGGCATCCACCTGCTGTGCCAGGGCCGCGCGAAGCTGCTGACCACAAACAGCGACGGCAAGACTTTCATCCTGAAGATCGCTAATGCCGGGGAAGTGATCGGCCTGAACCCGATCCTGACGGGAATGCCGTATGACATCACGGTGGAAACGCTGCAGCCGTGCCAACTGGCGTTCATTCCGCGCGACGAGTTTTTGAAGTTCATCAAGGAACACAGCGACGCCTCATTTCAGGTAGCGCAACACCTGGGCCGCGACTGCCAGATGGCCTATGACGTCATACGCTCGATCGGGTTGAGCAATTCGGCCGCGGAAAAGCTGGCAAGGTTTTTGGTGGAGTGGGCCGGCGATGGGCGTCCCAGCGACGGGGTGGTGCGCGTGAAACTGGCACTGACGCATGAAGAAATGGCGCAATTGATCGGCTGTTCGCGCGAAACCGTAAGCCGCACGCTGAGCGAATTCAAACGGCAGCGCCTGGTGGAAGTGAATGGCGCGACACTCGTGGTGCGCGACCTTGAAGCGCTGGAAGATCTCGCGGCCAACTAGCGAGTATCGCAGGTAGCCTGGCCCGCCAGCGCAAAAAATAGCGCGATCCTGCCTCCACCCGCTGTGCGTTCAGCGCTTTTCCAGTTCTCACACAGACTCTTCAGCCCTGAAGAATGTTTTCCGGCAGATTTTCAGCAAGCTGCCAGGAAAGAGGCGGGGTCACGCCACAAATGACAACAGAGTGTCAGGTAGAGGAGGCCCAGTTGGTGCGTTCGAGGAACGTGGGCGGTTCGTAGGTCTTGCCCTTGGCCAGGCGGCGTTCTTCGCGGCGCGTGGTCCACAAAAGCAGCGGGCCAAGCGCGCGCGAACTGAGCCGGGCGACGATGCCAGATTCGCTCTCAACATCCTTGCGTAAGGCCTTCATCTTTTCGCTGACGCTGCGATTCACCGACCTGAATTGGTGTTCCATTGCCCAAAGCGCGGCGCTATAGCCGGTGCGCAGCTTCTGCATTTCGCGGGCAAAGCGCTCGCGAACGCGCGGATCGGGATAATCGCGGTAGCGCCGCCAGCCCTGCAGCATGGTCTGGCACATGCGGTACAGGCTGGGCCCGTTGCACTCGAAGTCGTGTAAGAAGGCCCAGTCGAGAAAACGTTTGGAGTCTTCGCGGGAAATAGCAGCGTGCTGGAAGTTAAACTTGAACTGGCCGTGGATGTCGGCAAGATCCACGAAGTCCAGCATGCGGCCCTGTTCTTTCATTTCGCGGTAGAGCGGCGTGCCCGGCACAGGCGTGTACAGCATGAACTGGTGGAAATCGGTCTCGTGGCTGCAGGCGTGCTCGATCTCCTCGGTGATATTGGCGGGTGTGTGGTGCTCCAGCCCAATAATCGTGGAGCCCTGCACGCGGATGCCGTGGCTGCGCAGCTCGTGGGTCAATTCGCGCGTGTCCGTGCCTTTCAGCTTGGTGTACACCGAGTGCGGGGACTCCAAGCCCATCCACACCCAGGAGATGCCGAGTTCCACGAGTTCCTGCATTGTGTAGAGCTTGATGGCATTCGCGGAGGCGAACACCGCCATGCCCCAGCTTTTGCCTGCGGCCTTCATGCGCGCCAGAAGCTGCAGGGCGCGCTTGCGGTGCAGCAGGAAATTCTCGTCCATGATGAAAAAGGTCTGCACGCCGAGGGTAGTTTCAAAGCCCTCCATGATGTCAAAGAGCTCGTCGCCGGTTTCGTAGAAATTGTAGAAATTGCCCTTGCCACCGAAGAACGAGGATGTGGCGCAGAAGCTGCAACCCAAGGGACAACCGACCGAGGGAATGATCGTGGCGGCGGTGGAACCGCGGCGCTCGGGAAGGCGCATGCCCATGGCGCGCGTCTGAATCCCGGAAACGATGGCGGGATGCTTGATGGGCGCGGTTTCGTCTTGGCCCAGATAGCGCCGCATCCAGGAGATGCCTTCGCCGCGAACGTAATGATCGGCGTCCACCACATGCTCGATGTCGGGAGTCGCGGTGACGTGGCCGCCAACGATGATCGTGGAGTGCGGCGAGAGTTCCCGCACCATGCGGCACATTTCGCGGACCTTGCCGACGTTGACGATGATCGAAGAGATGCCCACGACCTCGTATTCGTGCGAGGTCAGCTCGCGGGCGAAGCCTTCGCGCGTGGGGAAATCGAGGACCGTGCAGGGCGCGGAGATGTTGGCTTGGATCAGCATGATGCCCCAGGAGCGATGGAACATTCGCAGGGAGAAAGCGCCTTGAGCGCGAGTCACCTGATTATGGTACAGCTCCATGGGATTGATGGCGCGGCTGCCAAATTCGTCGTCCTGCGCATACGGCCCAAAAACGGAGCTCAGAAGCACACGCGCACGCGTACCTCTAGGATGGGTCACGCTACAACTCGAAAGCTGCGGATTCATAGACAAGAAATAAAGTTTAGCACGAGGGCCCCGATATCCTTTGTGACGGGTGAACATGAAGGCGCGGGAGGGAGTGTTCTATTTGAACATCCCAGGTGTTGCAATAATTCCGCCGTGAGCTGCTTGATTCTGGCTGTGCTGTTCGCCATCACACAAACACCTTCCGCAGTCCCACTGGGGCAACCGATAGCGCATCTGGCACCCGCCATCGCGTCACAAGGAATGCCAACGATAATAAGGCTCCAACCACTTCCTCTCCATCCGCTGTCAATCCTGTCGCAACCAATCCAAATCAGGACAATACGCACGGGAGGATTGCTTGCGAAGGGCCAACGGGGCGTGCGAAAATGAAAAGCTGGGGCTGAGCCGTCCCAAATGGCGGTTGGCTGCAATGGCGATATCGTCTAGGGGTCCAGGACGCCGCCCTCTCACGGCGGAAACCCGGGTTCGAATCCCGGTATCGCTACCAACCCTTTCCAAGCCATTCATTTCATAACGGTTGATAGCCTGCCTTAGGGCTTGTCCCAAATTTGTCCCAAAGAATCGTGGTTTCGCCCTGAAAGTGAGTATTGGAACAGGGTATGGCGAACACGACGGTAAGCATTCGAGAACGAATAAAAAATCCTGACGGGCGCTGGTGTTGGGCTCCCAAGCTTCCGGTCCCCGAGGGCAAACTGAAACCCACCGAAGCTCAGCGCCGGGGGAAGTACTACTTGGTCTGGACTGAGCGCGGGAAGAAACGCGAGCAGAAGATCAATGGCAATACATTTGAGGACGCCGTGAAGGCCGCACGGTCAAAAGAGAGGCATCTGGAAGATGCTGCTGATGGCTTCGAACGACCTGATCCACTAAAGAAGAAGCCTGAACGGATCACCATTGTGGATGCCATCGAGAGTCGGCTGCACAGCATAGAGGTTTCATTTGATCCGGCCACCTTGAAATCGCACAGGCAGGCTCTTCGGCAATTTGAAAAATGGACAATGCGACACTTCGTAGATGAAATCAATCACGACCATTTGATGGAGTTCCGCAATTGGCTAATGACACATGGCAACGAGCACAGGTTCATGAAGAACAGCGGCAACGCCATGCGCACTGCAAACCGGAAAGCTTCCCATGTCAACCAACTCGTTAGGATCACGCTCGGCCTGCCTGACGGGAAAGGCCCAATCAGGAAATCAGAACTGGGTAAGACAAAACGAAATGGGTTCGTAAAAATCTACTCGGAGGCACAAAAGAAAGCGTTCTTTAGGAATTGCAAGCCTTACGAAGACTTGCGTTTCAAGACGCTATATGAACCCGCGTTTCGAAAGAAAGAGCTGGTGTATTTGGAGAAAGAAGACGTGCTTAGCTGCTTGCCTGGTGGCGAGCCTGCAAAGTTCGATATCTGAAATAGGGGACACGGTGGGCCAATTCTGAAGCAGAATTTATCACGAAATGCCCGATAAGGCGTGCGGGCGATTCGACAGGTAGTTTTGCGAGGCCTTCTCCGGTTACCGCGTTAGAACGAAACCGCCCGGCTGCGGACGCCACGCGTGGAACGAAAAGATAGAGACTTTCAAGCAAGAGATGAAGAGCCGACCCGAAGAAACTTGCCGAATCGTGTGATCACGGCGACTTCGGCTGTGCGCACGGTGAAAAGCTTCCCATAATCAGGTACAGCACGATGAAAGCCGCGACCCCCAACGGAATCCAGTACAGTTCATTCATTTGGTTTCCTCCGCTGCTCCTTCTTGAAACCAGCTACCACGACAATGCCGCGCGTCTGCTCGGTCTTCCTGTGCTGTGATCGCTTACAGCGTGCGCTGGTGAAAACCGCCGTCCACGTTGAGCACCTGGCCGGAGCAATAATCGAGGAGCCCGTCGGCGATGGCGCGCACCGAGCGGGCCACGTCGGACGGTTCGCCCATGCGGCGTTGCGGCAGCAGGCCGGAGGCGATCTTCTCTTCGTACTCGGCCTCCACCGCCGCGATCATGTCCGTGCGGATGATGCCGGGGCGGATTTCGAAGACCTTGATATCCGCAGGCGCGAGCCGGGCGGCAAACAGAGCGGCGGACATACTCAGGCCCGCCTTGGAGATACAGTAGTCGCCGCGATTGACGCTGGCGGCATAGGCGGAGATGGAAGTGATGAAAACGATCCGGCCACCTTCGCCCTGGCGGATCATCCAGCGCGCCGCCCTCTGGGTGAGAAAGTGCGGACCCTTCAGGTTTGTCGCGATGAGGCGGTCGAAGCCGTCCTCGTCCGCTTCCAGCATGTCCAGGCGATGCGCGGGGCCAACGCCAGCGTTGTTGACCAGCAGGTCGAGGCGGCCGAGCCGTCCGCGTGTGAACTCGAGGAGGGCAGCTCGGTCGGCGGCCGAGGAGATATCACTCCGGACGGCCATGGCGCCGGTTTCCCGTTCGAGCGATTCCGCCAGATCCTGCCGGCCGCGCCAGGTGGCGACAACATTGTGGGTGCGCGCCAGTTCGACAGCGATGGCGCGGCCGATGCCGCGGGTGGCGCCCGTCACGATGGCAACACGGCGTACTGGTAGCGTGGGCCCTCCAGTCACAAACGCGATCATAGTCTTTCACCTTTCCTTTTCCAATCGTTCATTGTGTTTTCGCTTTTTTTCGTGTAACAAGTGGTTTTGTTTGCTATTTTCGATCCTGCCACATGAAACCGATACACAGCAAACCTACTGCACGTATCTGATGAGACAGAAGAACCACCCCCTCGGCCAGTTTCCCACCGGCTGCCCGCCCTTCGACAAGAAAGGCTATGGCGCGATCATGCGGGCCGCGCGTCAGGGGAATCGATGACTTACTCGGAAGCACTCGACTTCGCCGCCGGCCAGGTGCGTTCGCTGATCGAGCGCCACCCCGGCTTCTACCCGATGTACACGCATCAGGGCCGCTGGAAGCACGATCTGCCCGCCTGGACGCACTGGTGCGACGGCTTCCTGCCCGGCATCATGTGGATTCTCCTCGCGCGCGGAGACCATTCCTGGCGCGAGCCAGCCATCCGCTACACCAGGCCGCTGGAGCCGCGCCAGTTCGACCGCGACGTCCACGACCTCGGCTTCATCTTCATGTCCACGTACCGCCGCTGGCTGGACCTCGAGCCCGATCCCGCCCTTGATGCCGTGCTCGTCCAGGCCGGCCGCACCCTGGCTCTGCGATTCCGCGAAAAGGGCCGCTACCTGTGCTCCTTCGCTGCCGAGGACTCCCTGTTCATCGACATCATGATGAATGTTGGGATCGTTTTCCACGCCGCCCGCCGCGCCGGCGACCAGCGGCTGCACGACATCGCCATCCAGCACTGCCTCACCACCCGGCGCGTCCTGGTTCGCGCGGACGGCTCCACGGCGCACGAAGGCATCTTCGATCCCGAGACGGGCGAGTTCATCCGCCAAACCTCGCAGCAGGGCTTTCGGGGCGATTCCTGTTGGTCGCGCGGCCTCGCCTGGGCGCTTTACGGCTTCCACACCGCGTATCGGTACACCAACGATCCGCGCTTCCTCAGGACCGCCGAGGCCTGCGCTGATTTCTACATGGAGCAGAGCTGCCCGGTGCCGCCCTGGGACTACGACGCGCCGCTCGAAAGCCGCCGTCAGGTGGATACCTCGGCCGCGGCGATTGCCGCCTCGGGTCTCCTGCAACTCGGTTACACCAATTACGCCCGCACTATCCTCGACGCCCTCTGCCGCGACCATGTGGGCGGCACCGAGGGCATCCTGAACCATGGCGTGTACCACATCCACAAAGGGCTCGGGGTGAACGAATCGGTCATGTGGGGCGACTACTTTTTCGTGGAGGCTCTGGCCCTGGCCGAAGCCGCAAAATGAAAAGCGCAAAGGCCGCGAGCGCGGCCTGTCGTGCCCGTTGCCGGGTCTCTAACGCCCATCGGTGCTTGGGGGTTTACGCCGGGGCTGAAGCCCCGGCCTCCTAAAGAAAAAGACTTTTTCAGCAGCCTATTACGACGCGAGCTTTTCAGTGCGTCTCCGCTTCTTAGCGACTACTGCGCAAACGACGGCGGCAGGGGATTGCGCTTCACAAACTGCCGCTGGTGCCAATACGGATACGGCACTACTCGCTCGCTGGCGCTGTCCAAATGCTTTACCTGCTCTTCCGTCAGCTTGAAGTCCGCCGCCTTCAGGTTCTGCTTGAGCTGCTCCTCATTACGTGCGCCGATGATCACGGAGGATACCGTCGGCTTGCGCAGCAGCCAGTTCAGCGCAATCTGCGGAACGCTCCTGCCGTTCTCCTTTGCCACCACGTCGATGGCGTCGACCACGCGGTAGACATACTCGTCCTCTACGGGTGGTCCCAGGTCAGCGGTCGCTTTCAGGCGGCTAACCTCCGGCAGCGGTTGGCCCCGGCGGATCTTGCCGGTCAACCGGCCCCACCCAAGCGGACTCCAGATCAGCGCACTCACTTTCTGGTCAACGCCGAGCGGCATCAGCTCCGTTTCGTAATCGCGGCCGATCAGCGAGTAATACACCTGATGCACCACATACTTCGCCCAGCCATATCGCTCGGAAATTGCTAGGGATTTCATCAGGTGCCAACCCGAGAAGTTTGAGCACGCGATATAGCGCACTTTGCCGCTTTGCACCAGGTCGTCCAGGGTGGAGAGCAGCTCTTCCACCGGCGTGAGCGCATCAAAGCCGTGCATATGGTAGACGTCGATGTGGTCCGTGGCCAGGCGCCGCAGGCTCTTCTCGCAGGCCGTGATCAGGTGATACCGCGACGATCCTAGATCGTTCGGCCCCTTGCCGGTGGCGAAGGTTGCCTTCGTCGAAATCAGCAGATCGTTGCGCCTGCCCTCGATCGCTTTTCCCAGGATTTCTTCCGCCAGACCGTCGGAATAGATATCGGCCGTGTCGAACAAGTTGATGCCCGCATCGAGGCTGATGCCGATCAATCGTTTTGCTTCCGCCACCTGTGTTGAGCCCCACGCCTTGAACAACTCATTGCCGCCGCCAAAAGTGCCTGTGCCGAAGCACAGCTCCGATACCTTAAGACCCGAGTTTCCAAGAAGCCTGAATTCCACCTGCATCTCCTCTCTTTGTGTTCGCTCTTGCTTGAGTGCACTGGCAAGCCCATCGCCCTTCCGAAAGATGATCGCAAAATCGAGCGGTTCTCACCCGGGTAGAAAGGTCTTTGGTCCATGGGGGCATGAACGGAAGCCGTGCTTCTCTATGAGCCGAGTATCTCCGGGCCATAATACTGCGGTCGAGAACCCTCAGGCAGCCGCGGAGCCTCGACGCCCGCGCGCGGCAGCGTGCCATCCAGTTCCTGCCGCCAGTGTGCGACGTCGCCGGCCGGGCCAAAGCAGTACAGCATACGGCACGGAGTTTCCTCGATGTTGGTCAACTGGTGAAACACCCGCGAGGGAACGTACACGGCCTGCCCCGCCGAGAGCACCCGCCGCTCCTCGCCGAGGCACATCTCGGCCTGCCCTTCCAGGACGAAGTACACTTCCTCCTGGTCGTGATTGTGCCAGGGCACCTGTCCGCCGTCCGCATCGAGCGTGACGTTTCCGATACAGAAATGCTGAGCCTGTATCGGGCTGACGCCTCCCACCAAGTTCTGCGTGGTGCGCCGCGCCGGATAGCGACGGCCGGCGATCTGCTTGAGGTCTGCGACAATCATTGCGAATCACCCGCGGCGCGGCTACGCACCATCAGCAGGTTCGTGCCGTCCTGCAGAATCTGGTCCTTGCCGTTGCGCAACTCCAAACTGAGGGTCAGGATGCCGCGATCCCCGCGCTTGGTCAGCCGCCTGTCCGTCACGCTCACCCGTCCGTGGATTCGATCCCCCGGGTACAGCGGCCGCCGGAAGTTCCATTGCCAAGATAGAGACGCAACGGCCGCGAAGCGCTGGGCCGCTCGATTCTTGAGGCCGTCCATCAGAATCAGCCCAAGCAACCCATGTGCGACCCGCCCCGAAAATCCCAGCGATCGCGCAAACTCGTCGTCCATGTGCAGATCGAAGAGATCACCCGACAGGCCGGCGAACTGCACGATGTGACTCTCGGTGACTACCATCCCCCCCGTCTCGAATGACAGTCCGATCGGCGCATCTTCATAGAACAGCAAATCACTCATGCTTGGGCTCCTTGGCCGCGATCATTTCCGCACCCTTCTCCGCGATCATCACAGTCGGCGCAAATGTGTTCGAGCTGGTCAGCATCGGCATAATCGAAGAGTCGACGACGCGTAACCCGTCAACACCGCGCACGCGCAATTGCGGGTCCACCACGGAACTGTTGTCGATCCCCATCCTGCACGTGCCCACCGGATGATACGAGGTGCGTCCGTACTGGCGCGCAAATTCTTCGCATTGCGCCTGCGTGCGAACTTCAGGGCCCGGCAGATGCTCGCACCGAATGTAACGGCGAAGTGCACTCTGGGCCATGATCTCGCGCGAGGTTTTCAGCCCTTCCACCGAGAGTTTGAGATCGTAGGGATCAGCGAGATAGTTCGGGTCGATTACCGGCGCCTCGGCGGGATCGGCGCTGCGCAACGTCACCGTGCCGCGGCTGCGAGGGCGCAGAAAGTACGAATTCATCGTGCACCCCGACCCGGACGGCACGGGCGCGATGCCCGCCTCCACGCCCGCTCCAACCAGGAAGTGGAACTGCAAGTCCGGAGTCGGCGAACCGCGGTCTCCGTACCAAAACGCCCCGGCCTCAACCACGTTCGACGTCACTGGCCCTTTGTTGAATAACTTGTATTCGAGCCCGGCCCACAGCATCCAGTGCGGCTTTTTGTACTTGTCCAGGCTGTACGGGCCGTTCAAATCGTAGATGACGTCGATGTCGTAATGGTCATGCAGGTTGCGGCCCACGCCGGCCAGATCCTGCTCGACGGGGATTCCGAGTCGCTTCAGCTCATCGCCCGGGCCTATGCCCGACAGCATCAGTAGCTTCGGCGAACCGATCGCGCCGCTGGCCACGATGGTCTCTCGCTCTGCCCGCGCGAACTCCGTCCGGTTCGAGTTCCCACGCCGATACTCCACCCCCACGGCGCGATGGTTTTCGATGCGGATCCTGGTGGCCAGGCAACCCGTGTGAACTGTGAGATTGGGGCGCCCCCGCGCCTGCCGCAGATACTCTACCGCGCTGCTGCGACGCCCATTTCGCTGGCTCACTTGGTACAGCCCGCAGCCGGCCTGTTCGCGGCCGTTGAAATCCGGGTTGTATGGGATGCCCATCTCCTGGCACGCCAGAACGAAGGCGCGGGCGAGATTGGTCGGGCTGATCAGGTCCGAGACGCCCAGCGGCCCGCCGTTGCCGTGATAGGCGCCGGCCAGGCGGTTATTGTCTTCGGACTTCCGGTAGTACGGCAGAATATCCTCGAACGACCATCCGGCGCACCCGAACTCTTTGGCCCAGCGGTCGAAATCCTGCGCCTGTCCGCGGGTGAACACCATGGCGTTGATCGAACTTCCGCCGCCTAACACCCGGCCCTGTGCGTACGGGATTTCGCGGTCTGCGGCATGACGCTGTGGAGCCAGCCGGTACGACCAGATCAGTGGCCCGGAGGTCATCTTATAGAAGCCCACCGGCATATGGATATATGGGTCCTTATCCACCGGCCCGGCCTCGAGGAGTAACACGCGCACATCCGGCGAATTGCTCAACCGCGCCGCCAGCACACAGCCCGCCGCCCCGCCCCCCACGACTACGTAGTCGTACATGCTTCCCTTCCTCTACTCCCGAACCCAGCGCTGGCGACCGCCAAGCTGGATCTGCACCGACTTGATCTCGGTGTATTCGTCCACGCCATAGAGCCCCGTCTCACGGCCGATTCCCGACTGCTTGAATCCGCCGATTGGCATTTCCGGCCCGCCCGTGATCGTCGTATTCACCCATACGCGGCCAGCCTTTACCTCGCGCGACGCGCGGATGGCCGTATCTAGGTTGCTCGTCCACACGGTGGCGGAAAGCCCGTACTGGGTGCGGTTTGCCAGGGCCAGCCCCTCCTCGAACGTGTCGAACGGCTGGATGCACAGTACCGGACCGAAGATTTCGTCCGTGGCGATGGACATGCCTTCCTCCACGCCGCTGAATACCGTCGGTTCGACGAACAGTCCGGTTCCCGGCCGGCGAGCGCCGCCGCACAGCAATCGAGCGCCCGCCTGCTGGCCCTGTTCGATGTAGCCGAGAATCCGGCCCATCTGTTTCTCGTTCACGATGGCGCCCACCTGCGTGTTCTCCTCGAGAGGATCTCCAACTCTGACCTTTCGGGCGAGCTCGACGATCCGGTCCGCCAGCGGCCCGGCGATGCTCCTCTCCGCCAGCAGGCGGCTGCCGCTTACGCAGCATTGTCCGGCGTTGAAACATACGCCGAACAGAACCCCGTCGGCCGCCGCGTCCAGATCCGCATCGGCGAAAACGAGTTGCGGGTTCTTCCCCCCTAATTCCAAGCCGACCTTCTTGATGTTTCGCGCCGAAGCGATCAACGTGGACCGGCCCACCGCCGTCGACCCGGTGAACGACACCATGTCAACGTCCCTGTGTTCGGTGATCGCCTGCCCGGCCGGATCGCCGTATCCGGTGACCACGTTCACGACCCCATCCGGAAGGCCGGCTGTCTTCAGCAGGCCGGCCATCATCACCGTCGTGCCGGAGGTAAACTCGCTCGGTTTCAGCACCGCTGTGCAGCCCGCCGCCAGCACGAACGGCAGGCGTTCGGCCAGGATGAAGAACGGAAAATTCCAGGGCGTGATGATGCCCACCACGCCAATCGGCTCACGCACGACGATGCCGAACAGGCCGCCATCCAGGTTGTTGAAGCTGTCGCCGTGCAGCACGCGCGCCACCCCGGCGGCGTATTCCCACATGCCCGCCGCGTTCTCTACCTCCCCGCGCGATTGCGTGATCGGTTTGCCGCTTTCAAGCGTCTCCACGATGGCTAGTTCTTCGCGATGTTCGCGGATCAATGTGGCCGCCCGTAGCAATACTGCGGCGCGCCCGGCTCCGCCCACGCGCGGCCAGTCTCCATGGTCGAACGCCCGGCGAGCCGCGGCAACCGCGGCGTCCACCTCTCGCGCAGTGCCCGACTGATAAACACTCACCGGCACGCCGTGTGCGGGGCTCTGACGCACGATATCGGCACTGGACGGCCCGGATACCGAGCACCCATCAATGAACATTTCGAAGCGACGGGGAGTGGCGGGTAGGTGCAATTCCATTAGAGGTTCCCCCCTTCGTGGGAGTGATGCGACAAGATGACATTAAACTAACCGGATAGTTATTTCAAGTACCAGCGAAGGCGCCCTCCGATGATGCAATTGACACCCAGGACTGCTACACTAGACCGCCACGAACCAATGGGAACCCGAGGTGGAGCAGCCATGGCGCGGAGCAATAGCGCGCTCGTGAAGACCGCGCGGGTCCACAACCCCGATGCGACACGGCAGCGCGTACTAGGTGCGGCAACAGTCGAATTCGCGCGCCTCGGATTCGCCGGCGCCAGGGTGGATGCCATCGCCGAACGCGCGAAAGCCAACAAGCGGATGATCTATCACTATTTCGGCAGCAAGCAGGCCCTGTTTCTGGCCGCGCTTGAAGATGCCTATGGGGACATCCGCTCCGCCGAACGGCGGCTCAACCTCCAACATGTCGATCCGGTAGAGGCAATCAAGATTCTGGTCACCTTCACCTGGGACTATTACGTCAAGCATCCCGAGTTCCTGACGCTGGTCAACAACGAGAATCTCCACAAGGCCCGGCATCTCAAACAGTCCGAGGTCATCGGCCAGAGGCGCGGTGCTTTCCGTGCTCTGGTGGCCGATATCCTCAAGCGCGGCGTTCAAAGCGGCGTCTTCCGTCCTGGCGTCGATGCGGATCAACTCAACCTGACCATCGCCGCCATCGGGTATTACTATCTCACCAACCGCTTCACGAACTCCATCATCTACGGCCACGACCTGATGGTGCCCGCTGCTCTCAAACAGCGCCTCGCCTTCAACCTCGAAACGATTTTGCGCATGATTGAAGCGAGGTGATCCGACGGACGGGAACCGCTACTCGAGCGCCATCTTCCGCACCTCGCGGACGATCGGCTGAAACCCCATCCGTTCGATGATGTCCGTCCGCGGATCCACCCCGTCGGCCACTTCGATCAGTTCGATACCGTCCGGCGCCAGCCGGAAAACCGCGCGCTCGGTGACGTATAACACCTCCTGCCGCTGGTCCCTGGCTCGGCTGCCGCTGAAGGAAATGTGGCGCACCGCTCTCACCAGCTTCGGCACCTTCCCCGCCGATCGGATCATCAGCCGCCCGCCTGAAGTTTCCACTTGGAGCCCTTTGGCCTCGAAGCTCCCGCAAAACACCACCTTCTTGGCGCCCTGCGTGATGTCGATGAAGCCTCCGGGACCCACCACCACTTCCCCCAATTGCGACACGTTCACGTTGCCGCTGCCGTCCATCTCACCCATCCCCAGAAAAGCGATGTCCACTCCGCCGCCGCTGTAGAAATCGAACTGGTCCACCGACGAAATGATCGATTCCGGATAGCGCGCGGCTCCGAACATGGCCCCGTCCATCAGCTCGCCGTTGTGGATGCCTTGCTCCACCGAGCCCCAGTACGTGCCGGCGCGGCCTTGCTCCGCCAGAAGGGCGGGAATGCCGCCCGGAATCCCGAACCCGAAATTCACCGACGCTCCGTCGAACAGCTCGATCGCGGCTCTGAGCCCGATGATCCGCCGCAGACCGCTCGGGACGTCAGGTTCCACTCGCGTCTCCTGGGGCAATTGTTCGCCGGAGATCGCCGGATCGAATTCGCTGGCATAGCACTGGCGCTGGTCGCCCTTCACCACGATATCGTCCACCAGCACGCCGGGAACCCGGGCCAGGCGCGCGGGGGCGAACTGTGCTGGACTGAGTTCCTTCACCTGCGCAATCACCCGGCCTCCGCAATTATGCGCCGCCAGGCACACCGCGAACGTGTCCAGATCAGCGGGCTCGTGCGCGAGCGTGAGATTCCCGTGTGGGTCCGCCATCGACCCTCGCACGATCCCCACGTCGACCCGAAAAGGCTTGTATCGCAAATAAGTCTTCCCATCCAGCATCATCCGTTCCACGAGATCATCCACCGCCGCCGCATTGCACTTTCCCCCTCCATGCTGCGGATCGGCGAACGTGCCCAAGCCGATGTGCGTGATCACTCCAGGCCGCCCCGCGCCGACTTCCCGGAACAGGGTGGAGATGACGCCAGCCGGAAGACAGTACGCCTCGATCCGGTTTTCGTGTGCCATGGCCTGAAGCAGCGGCGCCCAGCTCCAGTGGCCCCCGATCACCCGCTTCACCAGTCCCTCATGCGCCATGTGATTCAACCCGCGGCTGCGCGCGTCACCGATTCCCATCGCGTGCACGATGGTCAGCCCCCGTGGATGGCCGTGCTCGAGGAAACTCTCCTCAATGGCGGCCAGCATCGTGTCGGACTCGAGCAACCCCCCGCCCGAGCCCGTTAACCCTATCGTCGCTCCATCCGGGATGCCCGCCACCGCTTCACGCGCCGTGACCACTCTGCTTCTCATGTTCGGTTCCGCCTTCGTCGGGGCGCCCAGCTTGACTGGTTCGCCATCTCTCTTCTATATTGAGGAACCAGATAGATACTTACAAGCACTATGAACACAATGCCCGTTCTCCCGCCGTTCCGTTCGGCTGGCGATTCCCATCCCTCCTCCGCGCTGGTCACCGGAGCACGACGCGGCATCGGCAAAGCCATTGCCCTGGCCTTGGCCCGGCGCGGACTCGACGTCGCAGTCTTAGACCGTGTCGTGACCGGGGAGCTCCGCGCCGTCGCGGGCGACATCCGGAGCCTGGGCCGCCGATCGGTGGCCATCAGTGCCGATATCGCACGGATCGAAGGCCACCCCGCGGCTATCGATGAAGCCGAGGCGGCGGTTGGCCCCCTCGACTATCTCGTCAACGTCGCCGGCGTTTCGGTCCAGGCTCGAGGCGACCTGCTCGACGTCACACCCGAAAGCTACGATCACTGCCTGGATATCAATACGCGCGGCACCTTCTTTCTCATGCAGGCATTTGCGCGACGTGCGGTGGCTCGCCCGGCCGCTACCGGCCGGCGCTGTGCCATTGTTACGATCACGTCCTCGAACGCGGTCGCCGCTTCCATTACCCGCGGTGAGTACTGTATCTCCAAAGCCGCTCTGTCCATGGCCTGCACGCTATTCGCGCTGCGCCTAGCCGGGCAGGGCATCGAGGTTTACGAGGTCCAGCCCGGTCTGATCGCAACGGAGATGACCGCTCCCTCCAAGCCCCGCTACGATCGAATGATTGAGGAGGGACTCACCGCCATCCCGCGCTGGGGACTGCCGGAAGATGTCGCCGGCGTCGTCGCCACGCTCGTCTTTGAGGGGCTTCCATACACGGTCGGCCAGCCGATTCGCGTCGATGGAGGCCTGTTGATCAGGAAATTCTAGCGTCAGCTGTTGCTTTTTTCGCTCGTTCCCACTGGGCCGCTGTCATCCCCGACAACGTCCAATATGAGCATCCCCTCTTCGTGCGTCAGGGCTAGATTCCGATGACCGGAGCCGTAGGCACCATTGGGCTTGGGGCGGGTATAAACCCACAAACTCAGGAACAAAACTAGAAGGATCGTAATTAGCTATTTCATTCTGGATTTTCCGCTTTAGCTCGCAACGCACGAGCGTTTGGTTTCAAGAGACGGACATAAGCGCACCACCAGGTAGCGGGAACACAGCTTGGTCCTTCTCGTCCTCCAGGAACGCCCCCAACAATCGCGCCAAGGGGCCAGTCAATTTGGCAAGTTGTTTTCGCCGCTCGGCAACGGACGCAAATCGGAACGGTGAGTGAGTTTCCAGTTCAGCCAGATAGTCCCTGGTGTACAGCTCGCCACATTCTCCTGCAGACCAGATCAGCAAAGTGATGTAGCTCTTCTGAATCATTTCTTTTAGGGCCTGGCAACGGATAGGCATCTGGTCCATGCGGCGCATGACCTTCTGCCCGAAACTCAGGGTATGTGTCGTCAACTCATTCAGTGGAACGCGCCCGGCAGCCTGGGTGAAGATCGTGAGAGCACCTTCACGGCGGTCTTGTCTTATGTCCTGGAGATCGTCCACCAGTTGCAAGAGCGCGCCCCAACCAAACAGAAACTGCGCTTCCTCGCGGGAGAGTGCTCCCGCAGCCAGATACCCGTCTGCGAGGACCGAGGCTCCGCCCTTCTCGAAGCTGAGTTTAATGACGTCGGGTCCGTACACGGACGGCGGTGATCCGCGCTGGCGCATGCTGTTTTCCTGAGCTTGATGAATTGCCAGCAGGCTCGCGTACGCCTGAGGCCAGTCGGCGCGATAGTACTGCCCTTCAATCAGCTCGAATAGCTGCCACAGGGCGGCTTCCCCTTCACGGATGGGCGCAATCAATTCCCCGGACAAACGCCGCCTGATTCGAGCGTTGAACTTAAGCTTCTCCTCCGAAGGCACCCCCGCGTCGTCGAGATAGTTATCCGTGTAGGGGTAGAGCATGCTGTAGGCAAAGATTGCTGGCGTCAGGCGCATTTCTCGGCCCAGCAGCACTTGGAGACCGCCTGCGGTCCATGCGTTCCGGGTGGCCCGAAATACGTCGGCGGGGCTTATGGATGGATCGAACCGGCGTGCCCCGCGGGCCATTTGAGTGCCGATCGCCGAAAAGCCGCCGTTCAGAAGCAAGCCAAGATGCTCGTCCTCCAGGTCTAGTCTCGCTTTGGCAAAGCGTTCAAAAGCTAAAGTCACCCGTTCCCGCAAGGCTTTCCGGCCAGATTTGCTGCGCGGCGGACGACGCAAATCGCCTTCGACGCTCTTAAGAAACTCTTCCAGGCGAGCTTCCCTGGCTGCTTGCTCGGCGACGGTGAACGTTTCTTTAAACGGTGGCAGGCAGACCGCGCACTCTTCCCATTCGGCGAGCGCCTCCTGAACGAGATCTTCCCAACCTTCAAAACTCCATTCTTTCCTCTCCGTCGCCGTTTTACAGTGCATCTGAACACCCGGCTCGAAACCCTGCCAAGCAATCTCCCGCATCCCTACAAAATGTACGAAGGTGTCCGATGATAAGTTCCCTGCTCTTTTCGGCGCGATTTGACACTGCCATGACGGAGGTTTCGCGTATCGTAGTCGCTTCTTTGCCATATGCGGGGAGCCTCAAAGCTGTTTGCTCGGCTCGGGGTTCAGGGTCAGACGAGAGACCAGAGCGACCAACGGGAGCGCAATTCCGACCAGACAGGAAACGTGGACACACTTATGGTGAGTGCTCTCCTCGTAGCAATTGCTACAAGGTTCCCGCACTAACCGTAGATTATCGATCCCGCGCCCTAGGATTTTCTTGGACACCGAATTGTGATGAAAATGAATCAGAGATCACGAGGAGGTGTGTATGAGCGAGGAGAGAGAACCAGCTTCGGGAGCCCCTGTCGAGTAGGCGCAGCGGG
>PMES01000147.1 GCA_003154775.1 Acidobacteriota bacterium
AACAGAAAATCTTACAGTCACGGCCTGCGGAGCCGGTTGAACGGGTTGAGCAGTTTTTGTTTTCATCGGCCCTAGGGAACTCGCACCGCCGGGGGCTTCTGGAATTCGATCTTGAACGAGTAGGCACAGTCACCAGCTTTCTGCGGCGGCAACTGAATGTGCAATCCGTCGGGTTTGAGTTGGTATCTCAGCGGGGATCCCTGACCCAGGAGAGAGATGGAGACAATGTTCTGGCCGGAGAGCGCGGCTTCGTTCAGAGAGTGGATGACGGCTTCGCCGGATTCGGGCCAAGCCAATTCGATGGCGTAGAGAGAATTGCCCTTCGTGGTGAAGCGGAAATCCTGAGCGGTGAAAGACTTCGTGTCCGTATCGTGAAAAGCGCCCTCCACAATTGCCGTGGGGCCTTCGCCGAACTTGGTCCAGGCACGAGTGCCATAGATGGCTTCCCCGTTGACGTTGAGCCAGGAACCGATGTCGCGGAGGATTGATTGGACTTCCTCAGGGATGGTGCCGTCGGAACGCGGGCCAACGTTGACGAGGAGATTCCCATTCTTGCTGACGATGTCAACGAGTTGGTGAACCACTGTTTCGGCTGATTTGAAATTGTCGTTCTCGATGTAGCCCCAGGATTTGTTGCTAATGGAGGTGTCGGTCTGCCAATAGAGCGGGCGAATGCCCGACAACTGTCCGCGTTCGATATCCAGGACGGCGGAGCGCTCCTCGATGGCGCTGTCCTTGTAGTTGATGACGGGCACTTTGCCCTGACTTGCGGCGTGGTTGTAGTAGAAGGAGGCGAATTTCGCGACATGCCTGCGGGCGTTAGGCTGCCCGATCCACCAATCGAAGTACATGATGTCCGGCTCGTACTTCTCCACAATTTCCGCACCGCGGGCAAGCCAATCATCGAGGTATTCGTTGCTCAGATAAGTCCAATCCTGGAGCAGGGTCTTCTTTCCGTCCAACCAGGTATGCGCGGGACCGTAGAATGCGAGGTACCTGGGATCATTCACGTCCGAATCGATTTTCCGGCCGCCCTCGAGGAAGAAATTGTGTTCGATCCGGTGGGAGGAAGCGCCCAAGCGGAGCCCCCTTTCACGCAGGGCTTTGGCGAGTTCGCCATAGAGGTCGCGGTGCGGGCCCATTTTTACGGCGGTCCAATCGGAGAGGCCGCTGTCGTACATGGCGAAGCCATCGTGGTGTTCAAAGACAGGAACGACGTACCTGGCGCCTGAGGCCTTAAAGAGCTCGGCCCACTGTACGGGATCGAAATGCTCGGCCTTGAAACGCGGAATGAAATCTTTGTAACCAAACGTCGAGGGAGGGCCATACGTGGCGACGTGGTGTTTGTATTCGTCGGAGCCTTCCTGATACATATTGCGCGGATACCATTCGTTGCCAAAAGCCGGGACCGAATAGACGCCCCAATGAATGAAGATGCCAAACTTGGCGTCCTTGTACCAGTCCGGAGCTTCGTAGCGGCGCAGTGACTCCCAATCGGGACGATAAGGGCCGGCGTTCGCGGTCCGGTCGACGTCGGTCAAGAGAGCTTTGCGTACGGCGTCGTATTTGGCGCTGGCCTTCTGCCAGGCTTGATCCATCTCTTGCGGGGATTGAGACGCAGTTGGCTTTGTACTAGAGGAAGAGTCTTGTGCAAGGGCGTGAACCGGACCGAGAAACAGAAGACCCAGGCACGCCGCGGATCCAAGAGCTCGCCAGACGTTATTTCGCAATCGATTTGATTTCATTTGTCCTCCTCGGACGCCAGTGGTTTTTCCGGTGGATAGACTAATTGGAGATCGCACAGTTTTGCCTCCCGGGTTCGCTTACGGTTGCGGAGATATCCACACGCCGCGAGCCCAAAAACGAATAAGCGCAAATATAGACGTAAGCGATCAGCGGAATTGAGTAGCCCAGAGCCAAACTGTGGAACTTCTCTGAGATCAAACCCATGAGCGGAGTGAGAACCGCGCCGCCGACAATCGCCATGACCAGAAAGGAGCCGCCGATTTTAGTGTTTGGGCCGAGACCTTTCAGGCCGAGCGCGAAAATCGTGGGGAACATCAGCGACATGAAGAAACTGGTGAGAAAGATGCACCAGATGCCGATCCAACTCGGGTGGAGGACTGCGACGGAGACCAGGACAATATTCGCCGCGGCGAAGGCGCCCATCAGACGGCCCGGTGAGATGAAGCGCATCAGGTAAGCAGAGCCGAAGCGGCCCACGCCGAACGCTGCGAGCGTGCCAACCAGGAGGTATCCGGCAGTTTTTTCAGGCATGTGCGCGTAGTCCTGGACGTAAGAAATGAAATAGCTCCACGTGCCGACCTGGGCGCCCACGTAAAAGAACTGCGCGATGACGGCAAGGAGAAAATGCCTTTGGCTGAGCAATTGGCGAAAGCTACCATGCTCACTGTGGTCGGCCTCATCCTCGCTGGTAATCACCGGAAACTTCGTCCGGAGGATGAGCAGAGCCCAGACCACCGCGACGATGCCAATTACCAGATAAGGACGAACAACGCGCAACGTTTCGAAACGAAGATACGCCTGATAAGTATGCGCCGCCTGGCGCGCCGCAATTTCCCGTGGATTCAGCTCGACACCGGAAAAGATGAACACCGTGCCGACCAGAGCCGCCGTGATTGCGCCCAGAGGATTAAACGCCTGCGAAAAATTCAGACGGCGCTCCGAACTGTCCGGATCGCCGAGTTGGGCAATAAAGGGATTGGAAGCCGTCTCCAAAAAGGAAAGCCCGCTGGCAATGACAAAGAGCGCGAAAAGGAAGAAAGCGTAACTGCTGTGCAGCGCGGCCGGCCAGAACAAGAAACAGCCGGCGGCAAGAAGCAGCAAGCCCAGCACGAATCCCGCTTTGTAGCTCGCGCGCTTCATCATCAGCGCCGCGGGAATCGCCAGAAGAAAATAGCCCATGTAGAAGGCGGACTGGATGAGGCCGGCCTGAAAGCGGGAAATTTCGAAGGACTTCATGAACTGCCGGATGAGGACGTCGTTCAGGTTGTTGGGGATTCCCCAGAGGAAAAAGAGCGCGGTGACGAGAATGAAGGGAACAATCTGCCCCGCAGGAAACAATGAATGCCTGGCGGGCGATATCGTTGCGCCGGGGGCACTCTCCACTTGATGTTTCGCCATCGTCTATCCTTTCCTGATTGCGGAACTTCCGCGCGCCAGGGAGTACACTTCACCGGCTACACCACCGAGAATCATCTCCCGTTCCGCAAGGGAGAGGGGACGTATGAATTCTTCCACCGTGGAAAACCAGGTTTGATAGGTCGTCGCCAGGAGGCAGACGGGCCAGTCCGAACCGGCCATCAAACGTTTGGGACCAAAGGCTTGAAGGACGACATCGAAATAGGGTTGCAGGTCCGCTGGGGACCAGCTCTTCCAGTTGGCCTCCGTTACCATGCCGGACACCTTGCAAAAGACATTTTCCCGGCGCGCAAGCTCGCGAATGTTCTTTCGCCAGGGTTCGAGTTCACGGTCACGAATGCGCGGTTTGGCAATATGGTCCAAAACGAATACCTGCGCAGGATGGCGATCTACGAAGGAGATGGCTGCCGGAAGGTGACGCTCAAAGATGAGAATATCGTAGACGAGGCCGAATTGCTTGAGCAGCGCAACACCCGCGTTAAAGTCCGGCCGCTGCATGAAGTCATCGTCCGGTTCATCCTGAATCACGTGGCGGAGCCCCTTCAGTTTTTCAGACTCCTGCAAGCGCTCAATAACCGCGGGGAACTCCGGGCTGGCAACGGGCGCCCAACCCACGACTCCACGAATAAAGTCAAAGTCGTCGGCGAAGCGCAGCAGCCAAGATGTCTCCTCAAGGGTCTGCCTTGCCTGGACGGCGATGCTGCCATGAATTCCAGAAACCAAAAGTTCTCGCCGCAGATCTTCGGGAAGAAAATCCCGTGCCAACACGCCCATGCCCTCAGCAATCCAGCCGTACTGCTCTTTCGCGTAACGCCAGAGGTGATGGTGAGCATCAATTCGCTCGAGCATTGTCCTTAGGCTTCCCGGAAGGCCAATTCCGATTGAACGCGAAAGCGGCACCGACTGGCGCGCCCCACGGCTGCCTGGGAAGGGCGGCTGCTAGTTCGCCGCTAGGCGCGCTCATTGGTTCACACCGCTGGCAAGAAATCCTCCATCCACAACGAGAAGTTCTCCAGTAACAAAGGCGCAGGCGTCAGAGGCAAGAAACACGGCGGCGCCAACGAGTTCCTCGGCTTTGCCGTAACGGCCCATAGGCGTGCGCATCAGGAATTCGCGCCCTCGCTCGGTGCCGTCCAGAAGCGCGGCGTTCAAGTCCGTGCGAAAGACGCCAGGAACAATCGCGTTGACCAGGACGCCATGGCGCGACCATTCGACGGCCAAGGATTTTGTGAGCGAGCCGACCCCGGCCTTGCTGGCGCAATAGGCGGCCACCTGGTACAACCCGAGATTCGTACCAAGAGAGGCGATGTTGATCACACGGCCGTAACCGCGCTTCAGCATGGGTTCGCCGAAAACCTGGCAGCCCCGCAGCGTGCCGGTGAGATTGGTGTCCAGGATTGCATTCCAGTCGTCTTCCGACATTTCCAACGTGGGGAGCTTGCGGGTGATGCCGGCGGCGTTCACGAGAATGTCCACTTTACCGAAAGCGCTCAAAACGGCATCGCGGAGTCGGATAAGCGACTCTTTGTTTCGCACGTCAGACAAAACTCGGAGTGTCTTGCGGCCCTTGGCTTCAATTTCCGAGGCCGTCGCATCGACGAGTGCCTGCCTGCGCGCGGAAACAACCACATCGGCGCCGGCGTCCGCCAGCCCCAGAGCCAGCGTACGACCCAAGCCACTGGTGCCGCCGAGCACAACCGCAGTCCTGTCAGCGAGGCTAAAAGGAGAGAGAGCCATGGGGAAAGGGAAACCTTTCGTGAAAGGAAGAGAGAAGAATCACGGCTTGAGTTTAAGCGATACAGTAAACGCTTTTCCACTGCAAAAAAAAGGGAGAGAGTTTTCGACGCCTAATGGAGTCTGAGTGGCGCAGCATTTCTTCCAGAGTTCCATCAACATTCTATCTTTGTGTGGATGCGCGGACCACTAACCGGGCAGGAAGAAGAACGCTCGCCGGCGAACTGCCGTTTTTCTTCTTGATGATGCTCAAGGCGAGACGGGCAACGCTTTCACCCAGGCCAGCGGCATCTTGATCAAGGCTAGTGAGAGGAACGCGAAGGAGATCGTCATAGTGGACGTTTCCGCAGCCGACCACGGCGATATCTTTGGGTACATCCACTCCGGCCTCGAGAATGGCGCGGAAAGCACCCATGGCCAATGGGTCGTTGCAGCAAAACACGCCGTCGGGCCGGGGATTCAACTGCAAAAGCTGCTTCATGGCACCGTAGCCACTTTTGTCTCCCGCGTCGTCGCCACCTCCATGCTTGACGATATAGCCCTCTGGAAGACTCAGACCATGTTTCGCGAGTGTCGCAGTGTAGCCAGCCTGGCGATCAATGGCAGTGCTAACCTCGGAACCGGCAATATGAGCAATCGTTTTGCAGCCGATATCAATCAGATGCTGGGTTGCAAGCGAGCCAGCCATCACGTCGTCAATACCAACGAAATGCGCCGGGAAGCCGGGAATCTTCCGGTCGAGCAGAACAAACGGAACGCCACGCTCCGTCAGCTTCACCAGGCTGACGGAATCGGATTCCGTGGACGCTAGAATCAGGGCATCCACGCTGCGTGCCATCATTTGATCCACTTCGCGGCGCTCTAGTTGAGGATTTTCCTCCGAGGACGAGATGATCAAGCTATACCCTTGCGCACTGAGGCGCGCTGAAATCCCTTTGGCAACCTGCGCGAAGAAGGGGTGAACCAAGTCCGGGACAATCAGGCCTATGAGGCTGGTCCGGCCAGTAGAAAGCGCGCGGGCCGAGAGATTCGGCTGATAATTGACTTCCTTCATGCGGCGCAGAACGCGTTTTCGCGTTTCGGGGCTGATGTCCGCATGATTGTGCAGGACTTTCGAGACGGTGACGACGGAGACGCCCAGGTCTCGCGCGATACTCTTCATCGTGGCAGGCATGATTTCACTCTCAAACTCGACACAGTCCTATGATTGTCATCGCACGTTTTTGCAGCGAAAAAGTTGAGCGCCTTGTACTGTCAAGCATAGGTTCATCAAATTACTGCACCGGCATGCGCAGCGGCTTCAGCTTGTAAAGCACGCTGGCGTGAGCCGGCAGATTAACGTCGAAAGATTTCGCGGAGGGCAGATCCTTTCGCTCCCAAAGATCTCTCCGTAGATATTCGCTGTCCTTAAGGCCGAGTTCTTTCCAGGAGTAACGGACATTCAAGGAGGACTCCCCGCGGTTGAATGCGGCGATGTAGTAGCCGTCATGCGAGGAAGACTCCGCAAGCCAGACGACGGCCGTACCGGTGGCGATCACCGGATGACTTTCGGAAGAATGCTGATCCACCGCGAGGACTTCCGGGTTGGTGAGCAAGGAAACGATCCAGGCATCCGCTTTGGGCAGTTCCCCGCCAATCATCAAAGGTGAAGGAAAAATGGACCACAAAGTCATAAGGGTGCGCTGCTCATCGTGACTCAGCCGCGACTGGCGTGGTTGGCCCCAGCCGGGAGCGGGGCCAAGATAGCCAAGTGGCAGCATGTCCGCATCTGGCCAATGGCCGGGTTGCGAGAGTCCCGCCCATTTGAGGACATTTTGAAATTGATCGCCGAGGCCTTGCGGGTACTGCACATCGCTGTGCCATATATCCCAGATGTCGTCGGAGATGCGCCACATTTGGGCATACTTGCGCATCTCTTCCGCTTTTTCAATGGGGGCTGGTCCGGGCGAGAGGCTCAGCACGATGGGGCGGCCCGTCTTCGCGAGCGCGGCACTCAACATGCGAATTTCCTCGCCGCGGTACGGACGGCTGCTGATGCAATCGACCTTGATCAGATCGACTCCCCAACTGGCGTAAAGAGAGGCAATGGAATCGTAGTAGGCCTGCGCGGCAGGCTTTGTGGCGTCCGCGCCGAAGTTGTCCGGGTTCCATGGACAGGTTTCCCCTGTGTCTGCCGCATCGGAAGCGTGGTAGGAAGAGCCCGCGATGGGGGCGTTCGATGCAACCGCGTTTTTGGGGATTCCACGCAGGATATGGATACCGAACTTCAGGCCAAGCGAATGGATGTAGTCGCCGATGGGCTTGAAGCCTTTTCCTCCAGCGGAAGAGGGAAAACGCTTTTCTGCGGGAATGTACCGGCCATTGGCATCGAGGGCGTAGAGGGAGTTTTTCGAATTTCCTTCCGGCGTGGGATTGGTGACGAACCACTCCATGTCAATGACGACGTATTCCCAACAGGAAGGTTTCAGATGTTCCGCGAACCAGGCGGCGTTGGCCTTCACTTGATCTTCGTTGATGGTCGTACCGTAGCCATCCCAACTATTCCACCCAAGCGGTGGAGTGGCAGCGAGGATTGGACTCACGTCCGACGACTTGGCCGCAGCGGGTGTTTGTTCGGCCACTCTTACGGAGCCGGATGCGTCTTTATCCCCGGCATGCGAAGCGACACCGGCTCCGCGAGCCATGAATAAGAAGCAAGCGAAGAGCAAAACGGAAACGTACACTCGCGTTTTCATATTGGACGAGACCCTTTCATGGCCAGCCTGTTGCCTGCTTGAACGAAGAGCGGCCATTCCCCTCTTCGCGGAAAAAACTAAATTCCCCACTGATACACGGAATACGAACGCGGAGGCACTTCGAGTTTTGTGAGATTGCCGCTCGTCAAAGGTTTATCGGCCGCTTGCGGGGCAACGCGATCTGGTTCGTCGAAACCGTTGACTGCCTTCAAGTCGGCTCCTGTGAGAACGAATGAGGACAAGAAGCGGTTCGCTGGTTTGGCCTCCCAATTCAGTTCGAGTTGGTGCGATTTGGAGAGATCGCGGTTCAGGATGAACAGAGAAACCGTGCCGTCGTCCGGGTTGATCGTTCCGGCCACATCTAGAAAGGGAACTTGTCCATAGCCAGGCACCTCGTAGGAAGGCCCGGGTTCCGGCAAAACGTCCAGCGCGGCACCGCGGGCGTATTGCAGCGCCCAGTTGTAGGGGTAGTAGATGGTCTGACGGTAGAAACCATTTGAATTCGTCATGATCGGCGCGATGACGTTGACCAGTTGCGCGAGGCACCCAACGCGCACACGGTCGGAGTTCCTCAGCAATGAATTGATCAAGCCGCCAACCAGGAGTGCGTCTTCGAGGTTGTACACTTCCTCGAGCAGGTGCGGAGCTTCCTTGCGGTCGCCGTCCATGGCAGCGCCGCTGCGGGCACGGTACCAGACATTCCATTCGTCGAAGGACAGCCAGAGCTTTTTTGGTGAACGCTTGCGGCCGCGCACGTATTCGCAAACGGCAGCAACTTCCGTGATCTGCCGCTCCATGCTGAGATTGAGGGCCAGGAATTTCCCGGTGTCTCCTCCGCCGGTTTCGGAAGTGTTATCGAAGTAGCGATGCAGCGAGATGGCATCCACATAGTCGTAGCACTGTTCAAGAACTTCGCGGTCCCATTCCAGGTAGGTCGGCATGGTCGGTCCGCTGGAGCCGCAGGCGATGAGTTTGAGCGAAGGGTCTACATAGCGCATTTGCCGCGCAGCATCGGCGGCCTTTTCACCATACTCCACGGCAGACATATGCCCGATCTGCCAGGGACCGTCCATCTCGTTGCCGAGACACCAGTGCGTGACCTTGTGGGGATCGGCGATGCCGTGCTTTCGCCGAAGGTCGCTCCACTTCGTGCCCTTGTCCACGTTGCAATACTCCACGAGCGCGGCTGCTGACTCTGGAGTTCCGGTGCCGAGATTCAGGCCGAGCAGCGGCTGCGTTCCGACAGTCTTGCACCACAAAAGAAATTCGTTGGTCCCGAATTGATTGGTCTCAAGCGTGTTCCAGGCCTTATCCAGCACTTTGGGACGGTCCTGTTTGGGCCCTACGCCGTCCAGCCAGTGGTAGCCCGAAACGAAATTCCCACCTGGATAGCGGATAATGGGGATTTGCAGCTTCTGAATTTCCTCCAGCACATCCTTGCGGAAGCCATTGGCATCGGCGAATTTGGAATTGGGGTCGTAAATCCCTTCGTAGATGGCCCGTCCCAGATGCTCCAGGAAAGAGCCGAAGATGTTGCGATCGAGCGCCGGGAGTGCCCGGCGAGAGTCAATATCAAAACGAAAGACGGGGCTGACAGACCCGCCAGTCTGGGCTCGCAGGAACGGCGCCAACAGATGATTGGCGGAAATGGCAATGCCGGCAGCCGAAGCGCGTTTCAGGAAGCCACGTCGTGAGTCAAAAGCCATCTTTGCTCTCCTTCAGCCAGCGGCAGGTTTTACTTGAGTGGAAACGCTATGCCGAGAATGCTACGAAAAATGGCATAAAAAAACCGTTTACTGTAACGCATAATATCACGACTCCGTGAGATCACATGGCAAATTATGGTTCTGTTACTTCCCGGCTCGTCGGCCCTTCGCGAAAACCCCGCGAAGCGTGGTTGCAAGATATAATCAAAAGCGGAGGAGTGGGTGAGCGGTTGAAACCGGCGGTCTTGAAAACCGTTGGGCTCGAAAGGGCCTCGGGGGTTCGAATCCCTCCTCCTCCGCCAGAAAAATTCCTTTCCCTCTAAGAATAAACCCATTCGCTTCTCGCAAAAATGCGGTCACGGATACCAGTTATCAGCGTCGCCCGGCCTAAGATGCGCGGCGTGCTCGATTCCTTGGAGGGTCTGCAAGCCAGCGAAGTGCACGGCGCGAGCATCACGGATGCTGAAATACGAAAGAGAGATGGCAAGCGCAAAGGCGGCGACAAGTATTCCACGGTGCACGAAGTTGGAGAGACGCAGAGTCATTCCTCGGCACGCTGCCCAGACTGATTGGGAGTTGCAAAGCAAGAGTCCGCGGATCTGGCGAAAGCCGCGTTGCCGAGAGAATGCACAGATTTCCCTGCGTTAGATTGCGAGATTCGGTCAGCATGACGCGGTTGCCGCTGGCGGGACGCCCCAGTAGAATGGGATTCCAGCCAAGCAGCGATTCGAAACGGAGTTCCGGATAACGGTGAACGCACTCGGGGCGCGGATGACGGCGCGCAGGACCCCGTTGCGAGATTCGAAGTAGCAACCCTTCGACAGAGAGGCAAACGGATTGAGCGGCATCGCCGGCATTTTCCATCGGAACGGAGCGCCGATTGAGCGGGCGCTGTTGCAGTCGTTCGCAGATTTTCTCATCTACCGTGGTCCGGATGCACAAGCCATCTGGATGGATGGTTCGACGGGAATGGCGCATGCACTGCTGCGGACCACGCACGAATCGCTGAGCGAGCACCAGCCGGCCAGCCTCGAGGAGCAGTACTGGATTGTCGCGGACGCGCGACTCGACAGCCGGGCGGAACTCCTCGCCGAACTGCAGCGCTCCCGCCGGGCGGTCCGGGGCAATCTGCCAGACTCGGAATTGCTTCTGCATGCTTATGCGGCCTGGGGCACACAGTGCGTCGATCGCCTGCGGGGCGATTTCTCGTTTGCGCTGTGGGACGCGAAAAACAAGCTACTGTTCTGCGCGCGCGATCACTTCGGAATCAAGCCGTTCTACTATGCGCAGCTGGGTGACCTTTTTATTTTCAGTAATACGCTGAATTGTATCCGGCAGCACCCCGGTGTTTCGAGCGGGTTGAATGAAGCGGCAATCGGAGATTTTTTGCTCTTCGGATTGAACTACGATAACGCGACGACGAGCTTCCGTGATATTCAACGGCTGCCGCCAGCTCATTCCCTGACGTTCTCGACGGATGGTTTAAAAATCAAGCGCTTCTGGACGCTACGGACCGACGGGCGAATTCGTTATGAGAAGCCCGAAGAATACGTCGAACATTTTCAGACGCTTTTCGAGAGCGCGGTTGCGGACCGCCTGCGGACGGACCGCGTCGGAATCCTCTTGAGCGGCGGGCTGGATTCCTCTTCGGTGGCGGCGGTGGCCAAGGGGGTATCGGCGAAGAATTCCGGGTGCCCAGCCATTCGCGGCTATACCCAGGGGTATGAATCGCTGATTCCTGACCGCGATGGCGAATACGCGCGCGAAGTGGGTGAGTTTCTGCGCATTCCGGTGAAGTTCATGGCGATGGATCATACGCGGCTCTTTGAGCGGTGGGACGATCCCGAGTTCAATTTGCCCGAGCCGGTCAATGATCCCCTGTTTGCCGGTTTTATTGACTCTTGCCGGAACATTTCCGCCGATTGCCGGGTTCTATTATCCGGCGAGGGCAACGATAACCTGATGGAGTTTCAGATGTGGCCATATGCCGGGGATCTGCGGCGCAGGGGAGAGTGGCGGCGGCTGGTGACCGAGGTGGCGAACTATTATTGGGTCCGGCCCTTTCCCTGGAGAGGCATTCGAGCGCGCGTCAGGAGAATCATCGGCCGGGATCCCGATATGCCGGTTTTCCCGGGGTGGTTCACGGCAGATTTTCTGCGGCGCGGCAACCTCAAGGCGCGATGGAGGGAAGTGTGTGAGCATCCTATGACTCCCAGCGCGCATCCCATTCTGCCGAGAGCCCATGCCTCTTTTTCCTTGCCGCACTGGGTGCGGATGTTCGAACAGGAAAACGCCGGATGCACGCCTTACCCCCTGGAGGTGCGCTACCCGTTTCTCGACCTGAGGATCGTGGATTACTTGCTGGCGCTTCCGCCGTTTCCCTGGTTTTTTAAGAAGATGCTCCTGCGCGCGGCGATGGCGGGGCGGATCCCCGAACGCGTGAGGCTGAGACCAAAGACGCCGCTGCAAGGCGATCCGGTATCTGAGCAGTTCCGGCGAACGGGGGCAGCTCGACTGAGACAAATACGCTGGAGCTCCGATGCGGACCGCTATATTCAACGTTCCGCGCTGGCGCCGCCGCATGGTAAGATGAAGGCCCAGCAGATTGACGGTAGCCTACGGCCCTACTGCCTCAACATCTGGTTGCAGTCTATGCAGAGAGTTCGATATAACAAGCATGCGGAGGCAGGTAATGGGTGAGCACGTCAAACGGGAACCGAAAATGCCATATGCAGAACCCGTGTTGACCGATTCGGGGACATTACGGGAACCCGAGGAGGGCGTTGGAGCCCACGGCACACGGGAACCGAAAATGCCATATGCAGAACCCCATTTGACTGTCTACGGGACGTTACGGGAACTCACCCGTAGCACTCAAAACCAGGGCAGATCAGATAACGGAAGGCAAGCGGGGCACACCAGGACGCACATTGGCTAGGGCCCGCCTGGGCGTCCTGCCGGAGCCCTGCGCTCGCCGATGAATACAAGCTTTGCGACAGCAGCCGAGGCAAGAATAGACAGCGAAGTTTGAACTGCTGACAATTCGACTCGAGCGAAGTTTCCCCCAGTGAAAAAAGAAAAGATCCTCCACGAGGAATCGGGTCTCAGTTACTTCGTTTTCGGCCTGCATCTACGATCCAATTTACCTCTTCCTGGGGCCATCCCGGATAACTCTTCTCCAAAGAAGTGTGACGTAGAACTGCACCTTGGAATCTCGCCGTACCGCGCCGGAGAGAAACCACGGGGTTCCGAAGAGTTGACTTACGTAAGCTCTGATACCAACGCTGCCGGCGAGCCGGCCTTGCGAATCTCAAAGATGGAGCAGGGCGCCTTTGTGCGGCTCGCGTATGAGGATGGCACGCAATTCTGGCTGGATCGCAAACGAGAGAACATTTGGGCGACCTGGCCGGATATTCTGCCGCTTGAAAATGCAATATCTTATCTACTCGGACCGGTCCTCGGGCTCGTGTTGCGGTTGCGCGGCGTGATTTGCCTGCACGCAAGCGCAGTGGCTATTGAGGACCGGAGTGTTGCCTTCGTGGGATCGGCAGGGGCCGGAAAGTCAACCACGGCTGCCGCCTTCGCGAGGGAGGGTTATGGGGTCGTTTCCGATGACATTGTCGCGTTGAGAGAGCAAACAAACGCATTCCAGGTGTTGCCGGCCTATCCGCATCTTTGTCTTTGGCCCGACGCCGTTCACATGCTGTATGGTTCCCTCGAAGCACTTCCTCGGATCATTCCGGATTGGGAGAAGCGTCGTCTCATGCTCGGGAACCAGGAGGCGCGCTTCGAGAACCGTTCCCTTCCACTCGGTGCCATTTATATTCTGGGCGAGCGCCGTCCCGATCCGGCGCCGTTCGTGGAGGCCATCCGGCCACGGGCTGCCCTTCTTTCGCTTGTGGCCGACACTTATGCCAACAAGATCCTCGACCGGGACATGCGGGCGCGTGAATTTGAGTTTCTGGGCCGGCTGGTAACCACAGTTCCCATCCGCCGGATCTGTCCTCATAGCGATGCGACCAGGCTAAAGGATCTGTGCCAGGTAATCCGCGGTGATTTTGCGTTGCTCCACCCACAACAGCTCGTCCGTGATGGAATAGGGAATCACACCGATTCCTAGCTGAACAAGTACGAGATATCTGGTAGGATACGAAGGCGATTCCCGATAAGGAACGGTCCTTTCCGCTTTGGGGCACTATGCTAAATGTTTGCGGAATGCTTGCTCCCTTTCAAAGAAATCCTAGCTCTTTCTGGGTCAATGAGGTCGTGTGTCGTTCCAAATTAGAACTGGCGAGAAGGTGCGCCAAAATCGAGGGCGTGTTCCGAAATGGTGTTCAGTGAGGATATAAGTGACTCGAGGAATTAGGAGGATCGTTCCATGAAGACTTGGGATTCTTGGGAGAAGATTGTGAAATTTGTCGGCGTGGCCGTTCTTGTTTCTAGTCTCATGCTCTTCGGCGTGATGGGAATCAGGGGGAAGCACTTTGGTCAACCCGAGATGGGAAGATCCTCGGTCACGACTGCTGGAGCAGCAAATCCCTCGTTCGGGAAAGATGGTTCGAGGTGGGCCGAAGCTTACGGCAAATTGCCGTTGAGTTTTGAAGAAAACGTGGGGCAGACGGCGCAGGAAGTCCGCTTCGTTTCCCACGGCGCTGGCTACGAACTCTTTTTGACGCCCCAGGAAGCTGTCCTCGCCCTGCGTACCCCCGTTTCACATGATTTGTCGCCCCGGCATCGCTTCGCGACTGCGCGGGCTCTTCGCAACGCTTCCCGCGCCCGCACGATGACTGCCGTTCGCATGCGCTTTGAAGGAGCAAATCCTGCCGCGCAGATCAGCGGGACGGACGAGCTGCTCAAGAAAACGAACTACTTTATCGGCAGCGATCCCCGAAAGTGGCACGCCGACGTACCCTCCTATGGACGCGTGAAGTATGCCGGCATTTATCCCGGAGTGGACGTGGTCTTTTACGGGAATCAGCGACAACTGGAATACGACTTCGTCGTTGCGCCGGGAGCCGACCCCAAAGCCATTCGGCTCGACGTGGAAGGCGCCCGGAAACTGCGTGTCAGTGCGCGCGGCGATGTAGTTTTGGGCGTTCCGGGCGGAGAAGTACTGCTCCAAAAGCCGGTTGTATATCAGATCGTGAGAGGGGAACGGCGCGAGATCGCGGGACGCTACGCCCTTGTGAAGAACCATCAGGTCACTTTTTCTGTGCCGTCCTATGACCGAAGCGAACCGCTCATTCTTGATCCGGTGCTGAACTATTCGACCTATCTTGGCGGCTCATCGGCCGAAGGCGAGGCACCGTTCGGAATTGCAGTGGACTCGACCGGTAATGCATATGTGGCGGGCACCACTTTTTCGAATGACTTTCCAACGACTATCAGTGGCTTTGATCCGGGCCCACCAGCAAGCGGTGCAACCTTTGGTGCGGTGTTTGTCACGGAGATGAATCCCACAGGCACGGCGGAAGTCTACTCGACCTACCTGGCGGGAAGCACGGGCGAGTTAGGAGTGGCCCTGGCTCTGGATCCAACCGGAAAGATTTACCTAACGGGGCAGACGTTTTCGAGCGATTTCCCAACGACTCCGAATGCTCTAAAGCAGAGCCCGAATGCCGCTAACCTCAATCTGGGGACGAGCTTTATCTCGAAAATAGATCCATCGCTCAGCGGCATAAATTCACTTGTCTATTCTTCTTACGTCGGCGGAACGGGTGCAACGCCTGGTGGGCTCGCGGATTTTGGCAATGGCATTGCGGCGGACGCGAACGGAAATGCCTATGTGACGGGAATCACTTTCTCTTCGCCGGGATCCGGGCTTTCCAACTTCCCTGTCCTGAATGCCTTCCAGGCTACTCCTACCGACAGCACGGATGGGAACGCGTTTCTGATGCGAATCGACACGACCCAGTCCGGAACTAGTTCTTTGATTTACTCCACGTACTTGGGTGGTACAGGAGCAAATGCAGGGAACTTGGGGTACGCGGATGCAGGGTTTGGCGTGGCGGTGGATTCGTCGAACAACGCCTACATCGTGGGCGTTACCAGCTCCACCGACTTTCCGACGACCACAAGTGGATTCAAAACTACTTCTCCGGCAGGCAACGTCCAGTGGACCGGATTCGTCGCTAGAATCGATACCACGAAGAGTGGTAACGCTTCGCTGGTCTATTCAACCTATCTGGGTGGCGAAGCCTCCGATGAGGGCCTTGGGATCGCACTGGGACCAAGTAATGTTGCCTATGCGACGGGCACAACCGAATCCTTGTTGTTCCCAACCACCACTGGAGCTTTTCAGATAACGGGAAGTGCTGCGGGCAGTGCTTTCCTCAGCCTCGTGGACACAGGGAAAACGGGGGCTGCCTCCCTGCCGTATTCGACCTATCTGGGCGGGACAGGTACTGCCTCAGGTGACGGCGTCGGGGCAGATGGCACGGGCAATGCCTACGTCGTGGGTTCAACTAACAGCGGGGATTTTCCAGTGACGCCCGGAGCCTTGGAGCCTGTATACCCCGGCGCGCAGGCAAACGGTTTTGTGTCCAAGATTAGCCCCGGTGGTAATGGTGCGGCAGATCTGGTGTATTCCACATTTTTTGGCGGAAACGGGGCAGGTCAGGAACAAGGCTTCGCCATCGCGCTTGACACGTCGAACCCGCCCAATGCGTTCATCACAGGCCAGACTGTCTCCACTTCAAGCAGTTTCCCGGTTTTCCCCGCTGGAGCGTTCCAGACGAACCTGAAGGGCCCATCCGATGCGTTCGTGGCAAAGCTGACCCTGATCCCGACGCTGGATGTGTCGCCAACGAGCCTCAATTTTGGCATTCAGCCTGTTGGAGTCACGAGCGTGCCGCAGTCGGTAACGCTGACAAATAACACCTCTGACGCAATACCATTCCCGGGGACCAGCGTTTCATTCAGCGGGAGCAATGCAGCTGATTTCGGTTCGCCGTCCAACACTTGTGGCGCGAGCATCGCAGCCGGAGCTTCTTGCACGGTCAGTGCGGCGTTTACTCCTTCGGTTGCGTCCGCGGAGTCCGCTACGCTAGTAATAACAGTGGTGATTACGGATGGCGGTTTGTCCAGCTCTCAATCGTTCGACGTAAGCCTAAGCGGGACAGGATCGGCTACGGCTCCGGGCGTGGGGCTCGCGCCGACGAGCCTGCCGTTCGGCGGGCAGATGCTGACCACAACCAGTGCTGCGAAGACCGTGACGCTCACGAACACCGGCGCAGGTGCGTTGACGATCAACTCGATTGCAGGTTCCGGTGATTTTACGGCGACGAGCACCGGCGCCACCGCCTGCCCGATTAGCCCGGCAACACTTGCGGCCGGTGCAAATTGCACCATCAGCGTGACGTTTGCGCCAACGGCGTTGGGCGCTCGCACGGGAACACTCACGATCACCGATAACGCCGGCGGCAGCCCGCACACAATCCCGTTGACCGGAAGCGGGTGGGACTTCACGCTGACGGGGCCGACGACGACGCAGACCGTCACGTCCGCCGCGCCGCTTAAATTCAATGTGACCATGACGCCGCTCGGCGGTTTTAATCAAGCTGTAGGGCTCACTTGCACAGGAGCACCAACCAACACAACATGCGTCGTGGCAACACCGGTCACGGCTGCGGACGGGACGACCGCGCAGAACGCGCAAGTGACGGTAACGACCACCGCCGCAGGCTTGCTGCCACCACTGTCGGTGCCGACTCCACCTGCTTCGATACGACAGGTCGTGCCGCTCATTCTGGTGATGATGCTGCTCTTTCTGCTGCCGAGAACCAAGCGGCTTCGCCTGCGGCTGGGTATGGCCGGGGCCATGCTCATGCTTATCGTCCTCGCCGGCTGTTCAGGGCCAGGCAAACCTGTAACTCCGCCCGTTAACGCCACTCTAACGATAACCGGGACGTCCAACGGCACAGCGGGCACGGTGAGCCACACGGCCAAAGTTGCACTGACAGTCAATTAAGAACCAGGGACAGGGAAAGAAGCTGCGCGCGCTGGCAGGACAGGGCGCGCAGCTATGTTTGCGTCGCGCTGAGGACACCCCATTGCGTCGCTTGCAGCGACGAGCAGGGAGTCGAGGACTCAGGATTTGTCCCTGCGGCCATACTTGCGCGCAAGACGAAATGGCCGACGAAGTACGTCCAGAAACCGGTGGTGATTTTCTTCGGAGCCTTCCTGCCAGTCTTCCTCGGTGGGAGATAGCAAGAGACGCAACAGATAGGCGGGAGCGGAAATCAGACCGCCGCGCATGCGCAGCCGAAAGGTGGCTCGTTCGAACAGGCCGGGAGGCTGATAACCCGCCGCGGGCAGCCAGATGAGAATCCCTTCGACGAGCCTGGCGGCAGCGATATCGGCTCTTACCCTTACCGAGATTTTATTGGGGAGCGGCGTGTGCAGCAAGTCCGCAGCGAGGCGCAGCCCGGTGTGCAGCATGCGCTCCGCTCCCACGGCGTTCGTCAACTCCGCGACGCGCTCCCAATCAATGGTCGATTGGCGCGAGACAAGCGCGGCGACGTCAGCAATCCACATCAGCCGCTCCCAAAAGTGCTTTGCCCCATGGATGCAGATCAGCACGAGTTCATCTTCGACGGAGAGGGCGGGAGCTTCATGAGCATCGAGGCGCACGCGGATTCGCCGCGCAAAGAATTCTTCGATGGGAAGCCGGCGGGGAAAGTAACGGAGCGTGAAATCGTTATGCAGCTCGACAAGCAACTTGGTATCGGGATTGGAGAAAAGATACTGGCCCGGAGTTTTGCCCGCGTCGATGGCACGCAGCGGGACGGCGGCCTGGTAGCCGGCGGCAATCATCAATTCCGTTGCGCGGCGAATGTCGCGCTGGCGGACCAGCAGATCCAAGTCGCCATAGCTGCGCATCGCGGAATCTCCGTAGGCTTGAACTGCAAGCACCGGTCCTTTCACGACCAGGGCGCCGATTTCAGCCGCCTCGAATCGATCCAACAGCCGGAGTAGTTCCGCATTCATTCTTAGGGTAATAAAAATCCGCACACGCTGGCGTTCGACCAGCGCTTGTCGGGTTGCAGGTGGGACCAAATCTTGATCGAGTTGCAGCAGCCGCGCGGCGAGGTGCCCTGTTACGCCATGGTCTTCGGCGAGCCCGAGCAAGCAAGGCCAGTCCACGGACCGGATTAATTCGGCGAGGTTTTCGGCGTTGGGTAACGGGGAAGCGCACTCGAGCAGCGCGCGCCATACGTCCGGCCACAGGCTCGATTCGGATGGAAGCGATGACCGCATCGTCTTGGCAACAATCAGCCAAGCGTAGTGTACGCGATTAGGTGCGCTATTGCTCGCGGGAGATGGCCAAGTGGCTTCTTCTCGTCGGCGCCTGTAAACTGCTTTCCGGTCGAAGCGGAAAAACTCTCGACGCCGCGGCCGGGGACACCAATTCCCAAGCGCTTGATTTTCTGGAAGAAGTGCGCTACCCCCCACGCGAAAAGCGCTGCGGAAGGCCGCCAATTAAAGACACTTGGCAACCAGTATTTCGACGGGCGGAAAACAAGAGTTTTGCGCCCACAACCAGAGCTGCAATATGTCTTCCCAGAACAGGAAAACCAGGGGAAGTTTGTCCAATAAGCGCCTTATACGTCCAATGAATTATTCCGTCAACGAGACATCAGTCGAAATATAATAAACTGGATTTCCATTCTTGTGATTGCCGCTGGGGTTTCAGGAGAGGCGGCAACGAATTTACGCAGAGGCAGACACGCCATAGCTCTAATCGGTCTTTGACTTTCCTATTTAATTCAAAAAGGTTTCGGGTCACGGCGTGGCATGGAATTTGAAGGCTCGGGAGCAGCGATTTGGACGGCGTAGGACCATTGGGCTTCGCCGGCAACGATGTTGGGGTCGAGGCAGAGAAGAAGCGTTTGTCCAGCGTGATACTGCGGCTGCTCGGTTACGGGGAGATAGAGTTGACCCCAGTGGGTGTGCGGCAGATAGGGTGAATTGTTGAGCGTGACGCTTTCGCAAAGGCGCGCCTCGAACCAACCGAGGAAGCCGTCGAGGCGTCCGTCGACGGTGATGCGGAAAGGGACGAAGGTCTTTCCTGGATTTCGCGTGCCCTTATGAAAATCGATGTGATAGCACAGTGCAGGCTGGCTGAGAGCCAATAGCGGTTCTCCGGAAGCACGCACGACGCGATATTCGTTCAAGAGTTTCTTGGCAAAGGGCCGGTAATCGAGATCGTAGAAGGCCGGCCTTTCCCCCGGACCGGTCGCGGCGACCCGGTCCACACCGAAAGCATCCGACGAAAACGGCAAGAGAAACGTGTCGGCGGATTGGGGAATGATGCGGCCTCCCGGCTTCAGGAAGCGTTCGCGGGCGTCGGCGACAAACTCGATGGTGTTCTCGGTGTCAAAGCAGAAGGAGCTGAGCGTCTCGGTAACGAGGACGTCGCAGCGCTCCGGGAGGCGGACTTTTTTTGAGGTTTTGCGGATCAGAGTGATGCGGTCGCGGAAGCCGTTGGCCTCGATCAGTTCTGCGGCCACCTCGGCGATGCCACTCATCTCAATCGCATAGACATGGCGCGCGCCGGCTTGTGCCGCGAAAAAGGAAAGCAGCCCGGTGCCCGCGCCGAGATCCACGACAACGTCGCCGGGCTTCACCGTCCCCTGAATCGCCTCGCGATAAGCGTCACAACGGATCTTGTCCAGGAGCATCCTCTCGTGCAAATACGGACTACCAAAAGAATCCTTCATCCAGGGCCGTCGGAGCACACGGCGTCTGAACCATCGCCGGAATTGCCGGAGGGATGCGATTCCGCTTGAGGCAAGAGTCATTTAAGCCATTCCGGCTGGAATTTTCTCGAAGAGCTGGAAGAGCGCCGCCGGAGAGGACCTAGTATAACCGCGCGAGGGCCTCAGTTGAGTCTTTCTTCCGAGCCCCCGGACTTCGTAACTTCTGGCAGGTCGAATAACCGTCCATTGCCCATGTGGAGTATTAGCCGGGCGATGTAGATTTCTATCAGCGCATTCGCCATTCTTCTCAATCTGGCATCCCCCTCTTTCGGCCACGCTCCTCGCTTCCGTGAACGTGCTGCGCATTTCCCGTGAGACGGAACCTTGTGCGGCCGGGTCCCGTGCCACCAGTGGCGTGACGGCGAAAAGCGGGGAATTCGCTGTCTTAACCAGGTTGCGGCTGACGCTGCGGTGATACTTACGCCATCCGTGAGGCAAGCGGCGAGACGGGGCTTCCCGGAAAACACCTAGAATAGAGGGCAGAACGACTATGACTGTTCCCCGCACAACTGCACGGTTCGTGGGGGCCTGGGTTGTGTTCCTTGGCTTCTATGCCCTGGTGTCTCATCTCCTGGGACCCGGGACGAAACTCAGCAATTTTGCGGACATCACGCAATGCTTTGTGCCACTGCTGGCGAATGCGGGATTGTTGATGAACACCGGCACGCCGCACTGGCGGCGGAACGTTTTTTGGATGCTGGTGGCGTTGAGCTGCACGCTGTGGATGGTCGGGCAATTCGAGTGGACGTACTACGAAGTGTACTTGCACAAGCCCGTGCCCGACCTGTTTGCAGGCGACATCATTTTTTTCCTGCGGACTATTCCGCTGATCGCGGCGCTGGCGATGCGGCCACACCTGAAGCGCGGCGAAATACGCATAGGCCTGGGGTACATGGATTTTGCGCTGCTGCTGTCGTGGTGGACGTTTCTGTACGTGTTCGTGGTTCTGCCGTGGATGTACGCGACGCCAACTCCGGGGGTCTACAACTACAATTACAACGTGCTGGATTACATCCAGCACCTCATGATCATCGGGGGATTCGCTTGGTTTTGGCTGCGGACGAACGGGGCATGGCGGCGCGTGTACGCGCACCTGTTCGGGGCCTCGGCGCTGTACATGCTGACGTCGCTGGCGGTGAACGTGGCGATCAGCCACAACGAGTACTACACGGGGAGTTTGTACGATCTGCCGCTACTTAGCGTCTTTTTCTGGTATGCGTATGCGGGCTGGGTGGCGTACAAAAGGCGTGATGAACTGGACGCGCCGATGGAGAACAGCCCCGTCGGCGAACTGGAAACAGTGGTGGGCGACAGCGTGTGGGCCAGCCGATTCGCGATGGCGGCGGTGATGTCCCTGCCTGTGTTTGCGCTGTATGCGCTGTGGATGGAGCGCGACACGCAAGCGGTGAGAGAATTCCGGCTCACGGTGACGCTGGTTGCCTCCTTGCCACTGGCGCTACTTGTGTTTCTGCGCACGCACCTGGCGGACGCCGACCGCGCGCGGTTGCTGGCGAAATCGGAGTCCTCGATCGAGAATCTGCAGCGGCTGCAGGCCCAGTTGGTGCAATCGGAAAAGCTGGTGTCGCTGGGGCAACTGGCGGCGGGAGCTGCGCACGAAATCAACAATCCACTTACAGCGATTCTGGGATATTCCGATTTGCTGGCGGACGACCCGGCGCTGCCGGACCGTGCGCGGGGCACGGCGGCGAAAATCCGCGAGCAGGCGCGGCGGACAAAAAACCTGGTGCAGAACCTGCTGAGTTTTGCGCGGCAGGTGCCGCCGGAACGCACGCTGCTGGACATCAACTCGGTGGTGACAAACGCGGTGCAATTGCGCGCGCTCGACCTGCACAGTAGCGGGTCACGCATTGACATGCAGCTGGAATCGGTTTTGCCGGGGGTGCGCGGCGACAACAACCAATTGATGCGAGTTTTCTTTAACATCATCAACAATGCCCTCGATGCCATGAACGAGTCCGGCGGGGGAGTGCTGACCATCCGGACGCTGCGGGATCGCGGCAATGTGGTGATCCTGTTTTCGGATACGGGGCCGGGAATCCGCGAGCCGCACCGCGTGTTTGATCCGTTCTACACCACGAAACCCGTGGGCAAGGGAACGGGGCTCGGACTGAGCATCTGCTACGGCATCCTGCAGGAGCATGGGGGAAGAATTCTTTGCTACAACGGGCAAACGGGCGGCGCGGTATTTCGCGTGGAACTTCCGGCGGTGCTGGCGGCTTTGCCGGGACGCGGGCCCCAGGTACCAGGAGCGACGCCGGTTCCCAGCAGCTAAACGTAAAGCTTCTGCTTCTTGCGATGCATTGAAAATTCCGGCGATGGGCTGCGTATAAGATAGTGATAGAGTGGCGTGCGCGGGTGTGCCAGAACAGGCGGAATTCATGGGCGAAATCGCGATTGCGACTGAAAAATTGACCAGGACGTTTGGAGCGCTTACGGCCGTGGACGCCATCGACCTGAAAGTACAGGCGGGACATTTCTTCGGGTTTCTTGGACCGAACGGCGCGGGGAAATCCACGACAATCAAGATGCTGACGGGACTGCTGGCGCCGACGTCGGGGCGCATGGAATTGCTGGGACTCGATTTTCAAAGGCATCCCGTGGAGGTGAAGCGCCAGATCGGCGTGGTGCCGGAGGGAATGGGGTTGTTCGAGCGATTAACGGGAGCGGAGTATCTGCGGTTTGTGGGGAGAATGTACGGGCTGGATCGCGCGACAACGGAAAAGCGCGCGGAAGAATTGTTGGAATTCATGCAATTGGCCGATCGGGAGAAGACGCTGATTGCGGATTATTCGCACGGGATGCAGAAAAAACTAGCGCTGGCCGCAGCGGTAATTCACGGACCGCGGATTCTATTTCTGGATGAACCGTTTGAGGGCGTGGACGCGCTGGCAGCGGGGGCGTTGAAAGCGCTGTTGGGAAGGATGACGGAGCGCGGCGTGACGATTTTTCTGACGTCGCACGTGCTGGAGATTGTGGAGCGGCTGTGCAGCCACGTAGCCATCATCCACCAGGGGCGGCTTGTGGCGCAGGGATCGCTGGAAGAGCTGCGCGCGGGAATTGCCGGCAACGAGGGCGAAACAAAAACGCTGGAGCAGATCTTCCTTTCGATCGTAGGGCAAAGCGGCGCGGAACAGGCGCGTCTCGAGGAACTGACGTGGCTGACGTAGCGCAGATTCCGGGAGTGCTGGCGCAATTGCGGTTGATTGCAGGCTTGCGCTGGTGCTTGCTTAAAAACGGCCTACAGCGCAAGAACAACCGCTGGGACCTGGTGGGAGTCATTTTTGCGGGCGTGTTCGGCGCGGTGTTGGTGGTGGGATTGAGCATCGCTTTTTATGCCGGAACGTATGCATTTCTGGCGAAAAACCGGGCGAGTTGGATGGCGCTGCTCTTCTGGGCCGTTTTTTTGTGGTGGCAGGTGTTTCCTATCTTTGTGGCGGGATTCGGTGCAAATTTCGAGTTCAAGACGCTGCTGCGATTTCCGCTGAACCGGCGCACATTTTATTTGCTGGGATTGGGCTACGGATTCGCGGATTTTGCGGCCGTATCAGCCGTTTGCTGGGTGGCGGCGATGGTCCTGGGAGCAGCGGTGGCGCGCCCGGAAGTGCTGCCAGTGATGGCGGGTGTGAGCGTTCTGTTTGTGCTGATGAATGTGACGCTGGAGCGGCTGATTGGGTCGTGGCTGGAAAAGATACTGGCGAAGCGCAAGACGCGAGAGCTGTTCATAGGGTTGTTCGTGTTGTCCCTGGTGTCGTTGAATTTCCTGAATCCCGTACTGCAGCGGTACGGAAACGCAGCGCAGCCAAAGATTCTGGAATACCTGCCGTATCTGGCCTGGCTGCCGGGATCCCTGGCGGGGAGCGCGGTGGCGGGATCGGTGCGTGGGGATCCGCGGGCAATCCTGATGGGTGCGGCGGGGTTGTTTGTGTGGCTGGGTGTGACGAGCGGTTTATTGTGGAAGCGATTTGCGGCGCAATACCGCGGAGAAGATCTCGGCGAGAGCGCGGCGCCCGCACCGACGAAGAAGAACAACGCCATTGCCGCTTCAGGGGAAAAGGCCAAAGGTCAAGGCGCAAATGGAGAATGGCTGCCGCTGGTGCCGGCAACGGTGGCCGCAGTGGTGCTGAAGGAGTTCCGCTATCTGACACGCAATGGCATGGCGTTTTTGACGCTACTGCTGCCGCCGATCATGGTGGTGTTTTTCACGCTGCAATTCGGGAAGGGTTCGGCACTGCGGGAACATTCGTTGAAGCCGGAAATGTTTTTCCCCGCCATCCTAGCGTACTTGATCCTGATTCTGATCACGCCGGCGTATAACGCGTTTGCGTTCGAAGGCAAAGGCATCCAGACGTACTTCATGGCGCCGCTACGATTCCAGGATGTGCTGCTGGGGAAGAATCTGTTTCTGGTGGCGCTGATCACGTTTGAGCTGAGTTTGTCGCTGGCGCTGCTGGTGTGGCGCGTAGGGTGGCCAAGCACGGCGATGTTTGCGGCGACGATTGGGGCGGGCGCGTTCGCGGTGATGGGCCAGTTGACGATTGCGAACTGGTCGTCGCTGAGCTTCCCGAAGAAGATGGAAATCGGGAAGATGAAGGGGCAGCGAAATTCGGGGATCGCGGTGTGGACCGCATTTGGCGTGCAGATTGTGGTGGCAGCAGTCTGCACGGTGATCATCCTTGCCGGCAGATTGCTGGGGAATCCGTGGATACCGGCAATGGCGTTCACGGGGCTGACGGCGGCCGCGGCAGGTGGTTATGTGGCGTCGCTGGGAGCGCTGAGCCGCCTGGCGGAAGAGAAGAAGGAACTGTTGATTGAGACGCTGTGCCGATAAAGAGAAGAGAAAGCCCACCACAGAGAACAGAGAGGTTCCGCAGAGAGAGCGGAGAAGAATGAACACCGGGCAAGAGGAACGGCCTCTAGCCCAAGTTCGTCACGAGA
>PMES01000022.1 GCA_003154775.1 Acidobacteriota bacterium
TTGGTGACGAACTTCGGCTAGGGTGCGATTCTCTAGAACTTTCAGCCCTTGCACCACGACTGGCCCACGGGTCAGTAGATTCCCGATGCATTCCACCGTAGCGTAGCTCAGGAGCGGTGAGTGCCAACTCCTGAGAAAACTTCGTGCTTTCAATTCAGCCTGTCGGCTTGTGTGGCTTTCCCGCTCTGCCATGAAGCTGGCTGCGAAGGTTGCGCGCGCGCTGCTGTCGTTCCGGGCCTCAGGTGGCTCGCAGCCTTTCCGAAGTGGGTGCTTCCCGGGGAATCCTGCAAACGTGACGAGGTGGTACGATGATGGATACCGAAGCCTTCCGTGAATTCAAGACGGGTCTCTCGCTGCTTCGAGATAACTACTCCGCGAAAGCCCTGCAGCATATCCAGCGCGCCGCTGAACTTGAAAAAAACAATCCTTATTATATGTCTTACCTCGGTGTGGCCCTTGCGCGCACGGAACGAAAATGGGCGGATGCGGAGCGCATGTGCGACACCGCCGTGCATATGAAGCGCAATCAGGCGCAGCTTTATTTGAATCTCGCGGAAGTCTACATGGCTGCGGGGCGCAAGGAAGACGCGCGGGAAGCCCTCATCGCCGGCATGAAATATGCGCGCCGCGATATCCGCTTGAACATCGCCATGGCCAAGCTCACGCCGCGGCGCTCGCTGATTTTCTCGTTCCTGGGACGCAAGCATCCGTTGAATCGCCACTTCGGAATGCTGCGCCACCGGACGCTGCAGGCCATCGGCAGGACTTGAGAGCCGCAGGACGCTGCGATCTTCCCTAACCCCCAAACGCAGGAAGGGCGGGTGGCCACAAACCATCCGCCCTTCTTGTTTCTCACCCCTGATTGCCTATAAGTGTATCGCCGCCCCCCGTGGGTATTTTGGGGAGGGCTTCCTGGAAAGTCCTGACGAGCCGGTCTATTTACGCTGATGGGCGCGGCCGAAACTGTAACCGCCTTGCAGCCCCATCTCCATCAGAATCTTGAATCCGATCCCAATGAGGCCGTTGGGCAGCGGGTCGCGCCGCACGACTTCCGCCAGGTACTCGTGGCTCATCGAGCTGGGGTCCTTGGAGTACGGCATGGTCACGAACAGCCGCATGCCTAGCTCGTATTTCTCCTCGCTGGACTGGAAAAACACGCCGCTGCGGGAAACGCTCAGCGAGCCGCGGATATCATCGAACGGCTCCTTCTCTGGATCCGACGGCCGCAGATGCATCAACTGGGTGATCCTGCAACGCCGGCTACCGCGGCGTTCTGCCTGCGAAGGCCGTGGTGGCATACCGCTATTGTTGGTTCCTGTTTTCATTATGAACTCGGCCGGGGACGCCATGAATGGCCACCTCTCCTCATACAGGTCTTGTATAGAGATGAGGATAAAGCCGCATAGGCACAAAACCTATAGGGAAACGGTACTTGGCAGAAAGTAGTGCGTCCTGCAGCAATTGTAGTACGAAAGTACGGCTCCCGGCAAACCGGTCTTCACCCTGTTTTCGCCCGCCAGCTTCCGTCCGCGTGACTTCCGCCCCGCAGTTGTGCGATTCTCTAGCTGAAATTTCCACGCTGACGAAGGAACCCATGCTCAAGCGATTCAAAGATTTGTCGGAGAAAGAGATTCTCGCCCTCGCCATTACCAGCGAAGAAGAAGACGGCCGCATCTATGGCGCGTTTGCCGACGCCTTGCGCGAATCGTATCCCGCAACCGCGGAAATGTTTGAAGAGATGCGCACGGAAGAAGCCGGCCATCGCGATCGCCTGCTGGCCTTGTTCCGCCAGCGCTTCGGCGATCACATTCCCCCGATTCGCCGAGAAGACGTCCGGGGCTTCCTGCAACGCCGTCCGGTTTGGATGATGCGCCCGCTTGGCGTGAAAGTCGCTCGCCGCCAGGCGGAAATCATGGAGATGGAAGCCAGCCGCTTCTATTCCCGCGCCGCCAGCCTTACCTCCGACGTGCACATGCGCGAACTGCTGAACATGCTGGCCGATGAAGAGCGCAAGCACCAGCGGGCCGCCGGGGCGTACGAAGACAAGTACCTCACGGAAACGGCAAAATCCCTGGAAGAGGAATCGCATCACCGGCTGTTTGTGCTGCAATTCGTGCAGCCCGGGCTGGCCGGGCTGATGGATGGTTCCGTATCCACGCTGGCGCCGCTTTTTGCCGCGGCCTTCGCGACGCACAAAAGCTGGGACGCCTTTCTTGTCGGAATGGCGGCAAGCATCGGCGCCGGCATATCCATGGGCTTCGCCGAGTCGCTTTCTGACGATGGCTCGCTTACCGGGCGCGGGTCCCCTTGGATTCGCGGCACGGTGACCGGCTTGATGACCAGCGCCGGAGGGCTCGGCCACACGCTTCCCTTCCTCATCCCGGACTTCCGGCTGGCCATCGGTGTCGCGGTCATCGTCGTGGCCATCGAGCTGGGTGTCATCAGCTACATCCGGCATCGCTACATGGACACGCCGTTTTTGCAGGCAGCGTTTCTGGTGATTGTCGGCGGAATCCTGGTGTTTCTCACCGGCTGGCTGATTGGGAGCTCCTAACATCAATCATTTGGATTGCGCGGCGAAGAAGTCGGAATTCCTGCACCGAGAATATCGTAAAAGGGCGGTGCGCAAACCCGTGAGGCGTCGTACACTAGCGGGCGAAGCAGGCAGGGCATCGGGTCGAGTGGCACCACATCAAATTCAAGGGGAGACGAAATGTTGAAGGGAGTTGTGTTGGGGATCGTGCTGGGAGTTGTGCTGGTGATGGCCGGAGTCTACTTTTATTTTTCTTCCGGGCACGTGCCCGTAGCCACGAACTCACCGGAGATGCCACTAGAGAGGAAATTCGCGGCGGCGGCGCTGCACGCGTACCTCGACCAGCAACCGCACCCGAATCCGCAAGTGGCGGCGGATGAACCGAATTTTCTGGCTGGCGCAAAGGTATACAAGGACCAGTGCGCCTTTTGCCACGGTCTGCCCGGCGAGCCGAAGACGATGGCTGCCGACGGCATGTTCCCTAAGCCACCGCAGTTGTTTCGCGGCGTGGGCGTGACCGACGACGAGCCCTGGGAGACCTACGTCAAGGTAGAAAGCGGCATCCGCATGACGGGCATGCCGGGATTCAAGGAGCATCTGAGCGATCGCCAGATGTGGCAGGTGAGCGTGCTCCTGAAACATGCCGACGGGCTTCCGCCAACCGTGAAGGATTTCCTGACCGGTGAGACTCCCGCTCCGGTAGCCGTGACCTCGGGAGCGCCCGCGACGCCAGCGCCGAGCATTGCGACAGCGCCGCCGGCGGGAACTGCCAGGAAGTAAGCCGGATTTTTCAGCCACGCGCAAAAGAAAAGCCGCAGGACTCGAAGACTCGCCGGGCACTACAGAGCTGTCTCCCAGTTTGCTTAACAACACCAAAATAAGTCATTCCGAAGGCGGAGTTTGCTGCGGTGCACCGAAACTTGTCATTCCGAGGGCGGGGTTTGCCCGAGGAATCTGCTTTTTCTTGGATTGTCGCTGCACCTTCGGGATATCAGACAACAGCGATCAGCAATCAGGAAGCGAAGAGGAAGAGTAAGGCTAACGCCCCGACCCGGTCGGCGTAGCCGCCGGCCCGTCTTCTGTTCTCCGTCATCCTCTGGCAGCGCCCACTCTTATTTCGCCTCCTGCCCAGCCCTGTCATCCCGACCGGAGCGGCCCGATCTTTTCTTCCGCGCCGCTTTTTGGCGCGTCGGGCCGCGCAGTGGAGGGATCCCTCTTCGCTTCTCTTCTCTCTGCCAATCTCTGCGTCGGCGTTTACCCCGACCCGGTCGGGGCGTTATCTTTCGTTTTTTCTACGCCCAACATTCCCTAACAAATGTCTTGACACTCGAATAACTATCTGCCATACTCCTCCACGTTGGAAAGTGTGCCCCGCGTCTTTTTCCATCGCGGATTTCCCCTCACTCCGATTTCAATTGTCTATCAGGAAATTTTGCTTTCCTGGATACGCTCCTATGCCCGCTCGTCCCCCTCCGCCTAAGCCCTTCCGAATCACACACTTTCAAATCAGTATGAAAACAAACCACTTCATCCCCCTTTAGAATCAACACTTTCAAAAAAAGGGGGGAGGGGTCCTCACCACTTGTATTGCGCCCCGCCTTGGCAAATCCGCAAAGGGTGGGCTGGGGCTTATGGCAATCAAGATTGTTCTGGAACAAGAGGAAGGAAGAGAACCCCAAGACACAGCCTCTCACCACAAGGCTAGGGCACCCAGAATTTGCTTCGCATTTATCGTCCGGGCCACGAACTCTCCCGTCAATGAGAGGCGGGTGAGAGTGATTCCGCGGCGTGTTGATGTTCTTTGGCCCTCTGCAATGCGATACCCGCCGCGCAGTGGTAATAGTCTGCGAGACCCTTGTGATTCTGGTAGGGCGTCGGATAGATCTTGCCGTACATACTGGGGTGCGTCGCGAAGTAATCTGCGAGTTCTTGCTCTTCCTTTTCCTTTTGCTGCAATTCTTGCGCCTTCTCTTCATAGTACGCAGCAATACGCCGGTGATCGTCCGATGTCTTTGCATTTTTAAGCGCCACGTTCAGTTCTTTGTCATTTGAGATAGCCTGCGGGGCGGCATGAGCGGAACCATTGCCCAGCGGTAAGCACACTGGAAAAACCGCGGCAAACAATGCGTTCCTGAGATTTTGGTGGAAACCCTTTGTTAGCATGGGAGGCCCCTCCTGGATCAATTGCTAGGTTTTGTACACCGCGGATTCCATGACTGGATTCACGCTTACAAAATCACCCTGCAAAATCATTCATAAAGAAGGCCGGAAGAGTTCATAAGGATTTGCTGAATGACTGGGGTTTTGCCGGTTAGGCCAGATGGTGTGGTGTGCTGTTCTGCTGGGGAGGAGTTCCGCCATTCACCGAAACCCTATGCTTTTTTAGTTTATTCATTATGGCCTTCTTACGCATTGCTTACGCGCGCTCCCGCAGGCTTAGGCGAGAAAGGGAACGCGCACGGTCAGATGACTCGGTCATTGTTGCTGCAGCCTGGCGACAATCTCCCGAATCAAGCCCCAAGACCGTGCGCATTGGTGTCGCTTCTCTTTCCGCACGCACAGGTGATCGGCTTAGAGCGCCGGAGACGGCAGCGTTCGCACCTCTAATGACAGTTGTGACTGGCACCAACGCGTTCTCTGGCAAACGAAGGCTGCGTGCGGGACGCGGGGACGATTTCAGAGCCGGGCACGGTGTCGTGGCCGGCCAGACAACAGGAGAGTGAGATGCGAGCATTCAACAATGATTGTAGGATTTCTTGGCTGCTGTTGATTGTCTTGGTGAGTACAATCGCGGTTCCCGTCTGTTCCTTCGCGGACGATGACAACACAGGCAAGAAGGCGAGTGATCCTCCCGCAAAACCGGCTGCGGCAAAGATCGCATCGCCCGCGCCCCTGACCGAGCGCGAGCGATACTTCCTCGATCAGTTGGAGGAACTCAAAAGGCGCGTCGCGGAACTCGAGTCCAAGGCCAGTTCGTCTGTGGTCCCCGCAGCCGCAACGCCGGCCCCGCAGCCTGCTTCATCAAGTCTTACCTCTCCCTCCGCTGCTACGAGCAACATCGGCCCCGCATCTGCACCCACGGTTCAAGCTGCTGTGACGCAATCGCCGAGCGTTTCCACGGCCGCCACGCCTGCACAAAAGACAAAGATCGATCCTTTCTCGGACTGGGACTGGACCTGGCTCAACGGCAATCCGCGCAACAAAGATGTAGCCTTCGATTCAAAATTCTTCACGCCGGAAATCCGGGCTGATGTTACCTATACTTACGATTTCAACAAACCGATAGACGACTCGATGGGCGGGTCGAGCGAGCTGTTTCGCTCCAACGAAATCCAATTGGAGCAACTTGGCATCGGGGGCGACTTCCACTACGACAACGTGCGCGCCAGATTCATGACTCAATTTGGCATGTATTCCACAACCACGGCCCGCAATGACCCCAGCTACGCCAAGGGGCAATGGAATATCAACGATGCGGACCGCTACCTGGCAGAGGCATATGGTGGCTACCACCTGAACGTGTTGAACGGGATCAACATTGACGCGGGAATCTTCATGTCGTACGTCGGCCTGTTCAGCTATTACAACTTCGACAACTGGGCCTACCAGCCCTCGTACGTTTCTTCCAACACGCCATGGTTTTTCCAGGGCTTGCGAGTGCAGATCTTCCCTACGGCCCATTTGAAGATTGAGCCGTGGTTCATCAATGGATGGCAATCGTACGCCTCATCCAACTCGAGAAAGGGTGTGGGCGGACAGATCAAGTGGACTCCGAAACCCTGGTTGAACATCATATCTAACAACTACGGTCTCGGCCATGACGACCTGTACATACCGAAGCGCGGCCGCATCCACACTGACAACAGCGTCGAAGTCAGATACTTCAATCGCCCGGAGAATCTTGGTTTGGACAAAATGGCGTTCTCCTTCACCGGCGATCTGGGCTGTGAGTTTGGGGGCGGCGTGAGCTGCTACGGCGATAAAGCGGGTGGCCCCAAGCAGAGCTTCATCGGCTACATGATTTACAACCGCTTCTGGTTCCACAGGGATATGTTCGGGGTAACGGTCGGCGGCGGCCAAATTAACAATCCAGGACGCTATCTGGTCCTAATCCCGCCCATCAATGGTGAAACGGCATCCTCCGCGGCGATCAACTCACCTTACTTCACCGGGAATCCCGGGGACCCATTCAAGGCCTGGGATTCGTCGTTGACGTTTGACTACATGCCCAGGCAGTGGCTCACTTTCCGCTGGGAGTACGACTACCGCCACGCGAGTGTTCCGTATTGGTCTGGTCGCGGCGGAATAACGCCGTCTGGTTCGGGAGGAGTGCCTTATACCAACAATGGATCTCCCCAATTCTATGCTTGCAACGACGGAAATTCGTCCTTGCAACTAACCGAACCCGCAGCGGCAACTGCCTGCGGAGCACTGGGCAGCACCGTATGGTTCCCCGATCTGCGCAAAGATGAGCAACTCATCGACATCGACATCATGGTCAAGTTCTAGTGTTGAGTTCGGGATTCCTTGGAGGGGAAAACCTGAAGGCTGGTGGCCCGGTCGCTGGTGGTTGGTTCGCTTTCCCCTTGCGTGGGGCTTCGTCAGCCTCAGGATACCAGCTTTGTAGCTGAATGAAGCGTAATGATGAAGTGGGCGGCCTTCGATAAGAGCGAAGGCCACCCAGAATTGTCCCAGCGCACTAAAGGTGCGCCATCCGCAAAAGATAGGCGACCCGAATGTGCCTCAGGGCGCTAAGCCCGTGCCACGCGGCGAGGGGGCGTAATGGAACACCGCGGCGGTCATATCATCCGACTGCCCGCAATTCCTGGAGAATTCCTGGATGGCCGAGAAAACGTGGTTCAGGAGATCCGTCGGGGAATCGCCCCCATGCCTCCGGCAGACATCCTGGACTCCGCCCAAATCGAACTCCCGGCCGTGAACATTCCGCGCATCGGTCAATCCATCGGTGCAGAACAAGACGGAATCACCCGGCTCGAGGTTGAGCGTGAATTCGTCGTAGATAACTCCACTGAATAATCCTGGCGGGAATCCGGCAAGTTGCAGGACGCTACATTCGTTTCCACGGATGAGCAAGGGGCCGAGCATGCCGGCGCTTGTAATGCGCATCTGCGCACGAAGCGAATCAAAAATGGCGTACTGAATCACGGTATAGCGTTCTGTGATGCCGCGAAGCAGCAGCCGCTTGTTCAGGAGGGAGACAACCTGGGCGGGGGCCTGGCCGGTCTTGTGGACGCCGCGCAGTGTGCCAACCGCCAGCGCGGCGTAGAGCGCCGCCGGAAGGCCTTTCCCGCACACGTCGCCCACGTATAGGCCGATCAGGCCGTCGGGAAGGAGGAAGTAGTCCAGATAATCCCCACCTACCTCGGCCACAGGCTGGAATTCGTGGGAAATGGTCACGCAATCGGTGCGTAAAGGCTCCCCGGGAAGCATGACGCTTTGGATGGCGCGCGCTTCCTCGAGCTCCTGCTCGCGCAACTTCTCGATGGAATGAAGATCGGCTGGGTGAGCGAGAACAGACATGGTTTTGTCCGGAGGGGAGAGTACACCGAGAGAGGGAACAACAGAGTACTAAGCGTAACACAGGGTTGGTTTGGCCCGGGCGAAATCTCGGGGGATTGTTCCCAAGTGCACCTGGGGTCGCGGAAATGCCTGAACCGCCAGGATCTTTTATCCGGACGGGAGACGGCAGCGGGAAGCCGGCCTTAGCCGATAACGTGATTCGGCCCAAGCCGGTTCTTCCGGAGTTCGTGGCCAGGCAAAGTTCGTTGGTCTCGTACGCTCCGTAGGTTAATTAGTGCGCAGCGATTTGTTCGCCGCCGTTGACTTGGTTGGTCGCTGCGTCATAATGAAATTCCCTTCCAGATAAGCCCTGTTGCCCCGGGCGGCCGAATTGCGCATGCATCCCTCATCAGTGGGGTTGTGTAGTCAGCCCTTGCGGCGCAAAGAAAGCCGGCACTATGACCCCGACTTCTCGTAATGGCCGGCTCAGACGAGTACCCACGTGTAACCATGTCAACCGTCATTGCGGTGTTTGCTTCCAGTGCCGCTCGCGAGCTCGCGGGAAGAGCAAGCTCGGCGCGTGGTGGAGTCCATAGCCGCAGGCTGAGGGGCGGTCCGATGCGAATTGGGGTGCGATTTTAAGCTCGTAGCCGGCGCACGATACCGGAGGCACGCATGATCAGAAGAAGCAGAATCGCGATAAAGCTGGCCATCTCGTTTGCATTCCTGGTGTCGATCGTGTTTGGCCTGGGTTGGCTGGGACTCAGGGGCATGGGCCGTATCAATGCAGATTTGGAGGAGATTGTTAGCAAGCGATGGGCCAGGTTGCAATTGTCGCGGGAAGCCTTGAGATATTCCAACCTGAATAATCGCATCATCATGGAGGTGTTTTTATTAAACCGCAGGGAGGAGATCGAACCTCTACTAAAGGTTCGGGAAGAAAATTCACGAAAAATCGCCGCTCTCCTGGAGCAACTGGGCGCTGGGGTCACCAGCGGCAGGGAGCAAGAGCTACTCGATGTTGTCAATCGCACGAGGACGCCATATATCAACAGTTACAAGCAAGCGCTGAGACAACTCCTGGAAGAAAACAAACCTGAGCAGGCGAGGGCGACAATAGTTGGAGTTACTCTGCCCAAATTGATTGCCTATCACGACGCTTGGAACTCGTTTGTAGATTTCCAAGATAGGCGGATAGATCAGGCTGCAAAGCACAGCAAGGCGAATTATGAGCAGACTCACAGAATAGTCCTTGTTCTAATCATTCTTGCGATAGTTACGACCGGAGCTACGGGAGCCTTCGTCATTGGCTCCATCACCAGCGAGATTACCGAACGGGAGAATGCAGAGAAGAAAGTCATCCATTTGAACGCAGAACTGGAGCAAAAAGTGCTCCAGCGGACAGCGGAGCTGACGGAATCCATCGGAAAACTGGAACAGGAGGCGAGCGAGCGGGAGCGGGCTGAGGCAAAGGCTAAACGAGCGCAGGAGACCGCGGAAGAAGCGAGTGGAGCAAAGAGCACCTTTCTTGCCATGATGAGCCACGAGATTCGCACCCCCATGAACGGCATTCTGGGCATGACTGAGTTAGTTCTGGACACGGACCTCACAACCGAGCAACGAGAGAAACTTGTACTGGTTCGATTTTCAGCGGAATCCCTCCTCTCCATCATCAACGACATACTGGATTTTTCGAAGATAGAAGCCGGGAAACTGGAGATTGAATCGATCCCCTTTGATTTGCGCGAGAGTTTGGGCGAAACCATGAAGCCGCGGAGTTTTCGCGCAGACCAGAAAGGGTTGAAAGTTAGCTGCGAAGTAGCGCCAGACGTTCCTGAGGCGCTGCTCGGCGATCCCGGCAGGATTCGCCAGATTCTGGTCAATATGGTAGGTAACGCCATCAAATTCACCGAACGGGGCGGAGTCTTTGTTAGCGTGAACGAGGAATGCCACGATGGCGGAGTCACCAGCCTGCATTTCGCCGTAAAAGACACTGGCATAGGTATCCCGATGGATAAACAAGAGAAGATCTTCGAGGCATTCTCCCAGGCCGACGGCTCCATGACTCGCAAGTATGGCGGCACCGGGTTGGGATTGGCGATCTGCGCGAAACTTGTGAAGATGATGGGCGGAAGAATATGGGTGGAGAGTCAACCTGGCCAAGGCAGCACATTCCACTTCACTCTGCGGTTGGCTGTGCAGGACACTCCTGCCCACGGTCGGGAACCTCTCCAACCGGAGCAGTTACGCGATCTGCACGCTCTGATTGTGGAGGACAACCTCAAAAACCGAAGCGCCCTGAAGGGCATTCTCACTCGTTGGGGTATGAAGACAACAGTGGTCAAGGGCGGCCATGCCGCTCTTCAGGCAATCGAAGCCGCCAAAAGAGCTGGCCGTTCCTTTCCTTTGATCCTGTTGCATGAACAGATGCCAGAGAAGGACGGCTTTACGTTCGCTGAACGGATCAAAAGGGATCCGGAGTCTGCGGGTACAACTATCATTCTGCTCGCGTCTCCCGGGCACTTGGGGGACGCGGCCCGTTGCCGCAACCTCGGGATTTCCGCCTACCTTGTGAAACCGATTCGCCAGGGAGAACTGCTGCAAGCGATTTGTGCTGTCTTGCATTCGCCAACGCAAAAGGAAACTCGGTTGGTGACGCGTCATACGTTGCGAGAGGCCCGGAATCGGCATCGAGTGCTGTTGGTGGAAGACGACGCCGTAAATCAAATGTTTGCAGTCAGTCTTCTTGAGAGGCGCGGGTACATCGTTTCCGTCGCAGGCAACGGCCGGCAAGCGCTGGCGGCCCTGAAAAAGAAAGACTTTGATGTGGTGCTGATGGACGTGCAGATGCCGGAGATGGATGGTTTCGAGGCCACTGCGGCAATTCGGGAAAGGGAACGTGCTGCAGGCAGACACACCCCGATCATCGCCATGACTGCACACGCCCTCCAGGGTGATAAGGAGCGGTGCCTGTCAGCGGGCATGGACGCTTACATTTCAAAACCTATTCAGACGAATGAGTTTTTCGCGACGATCGAGAAGATTGCCGGAAACCGTGATGCGGGCGGTCCATCGAATGTGCTGGAGACTCAAGGGGAACTGGCACACTGGGAGTAGGGGTTCCTTTGGCCGGAGGCCGAGAGGAAGAGTGAAGACGAAGAGCCTACCCCTTGCAGACACCGCAAAGAGTAGGGCACCCAAAGTTGTCTCAGCGCATTGAGCTTGCGTCACCCGCCCTGCGGGAGTTCTAAGTACTAAGTGTTCAGTTATAAGTTAATAAAAGACAACCCAAACCACGACACTTCGGACATGCGTGAAGGATCAGGTATTGAACTGCTCCAGCGGGGTGATTTCTTCCGCGGACTGACTTGCAAATTCTTTGCGTTCGTTTGCGGCGGCGTTGCGGAAACAGAGGCAGACGACTGCAGCGTGCACGACAAACCCCGAAGCCAGGGTGATGGCGGCGCCGGCGAGACCCCAGAGCGGGATGAAGAGAAATGCGGTTTGAACGGAGACTGCGGCGGCGATGCGGTTGGCGAGGAGATCGAAATGCGGGCGCCGCATGGCCCGGAGCGCCATGGAATAGCCGCTGGCAAGACCCGCGGAGAGCGGGATGAGCATGAACAGTGGGATGAGCCAGGCATTGTTGGCAAACTTGCCGCCGAAGAGGAGGCGCTCGACGGGTGCGGCGGTAAAGTACAGAAGCGCAGCGAAGAACAGCGATGCACCCGCAAGACTCAGACTGACGCGATGAGCAAGTTGCCGCAGGCGTTTGCTGCTGCCAGTGAGGGACTCGCGGGCAAAGCTCGGGAGCAGCAACATCGCGGCCGCCGCGCCACACTGCAGCATCAGGAGCGCGGGGATCTGCATCGCCAACAATTTTCCGGCGGCGGCGAGGCCGAGAAAAACCGGCGCCAGAAGCATCGCGGTTTGACCAAGCGATGCGAAGCAAACTGCGCCACCCAACTGCCATCGGCCATAACGCCAGTTCTCCGCGGCGGCGGAAAGCCAGGGAACGTTGCAAGGGCGCGTTTCGTCCAGGCCGATTTGCAGTTTGTGAAAAATCAGCAGGGCCGCGCACAAGCTGCTGAATCCGAGGAACAAGAACGCCAGGAAGGGTGTGATTTTGTGGGTGACCTGCAAAGCTAGCAGCCCGCAAACGAGCAGCGCCAGGTTGCAAGCGCTTCCGGACATTGCGCTGACGGGCCGTTCCAGGATGCGGCACATGCGGCGCGCCAGCCACAGCAGCAGGATAAATGGCAGCGCGAGGCCGCCACCGAGAAGGGCGCCCGGCAGAGGGCCACCGTAGCCGAATAGGGCGAGAAGCGCGGCGACGAGAAGCAGAGGAATGGCCAGCGCGGCAGTGAGTGCGAGGTGCACCCAGATTTGCGCTTCGAAGTAATCCGCGAGGTTGCGCGGATAATTGGCTGGCCCGTTGACGCTCATGGGCTCGATCACCAGTGCGTAGTGAATGCCGGCGAGAAAGAGGAACAGCGCAAAGACCACAGCAAAGGCGCCGTACTGCTGCGCCGGAAGCCAGCGCGCGAGGAACAGATTGACGAGCAGGCCTGCACTGACCGTCGCGCCCGGATCCACCAGGGAAAATGACAATCGAATTCCCCGGAGTCTCCAGTGCGGAATGGCCGGGGCGCTCGCTTGTGGCAAAGTTGCGATGCTCGTGCGATTTTCCTTTTGCGTCTTGACGGCGATCATTGCCATGGGTTAGCTGCCTGTTTGCGAACAGCACGAAAGCTATCTGCGAGAGAGACCTGCCAGCGGGGGAGCAATTCGCTCTCCAATACGCAGCGCCGCAGCCGGATGCAATGATTGCTGATTTGGCGGGCGTTTCAGCTAAGGAGCGCTACGATTCACCGGAGAAAAAGCGAAGGTGGGGAGGCGTGAAGACTCAAAGTGGGACATCGTCCGCAGGGAGTCCCATTTCGGGAAGCTGGTTGAAGAAGAGGAAAGAGCCTCGATCAATTGGCGGGTGAGCCTGGAAGCCGGAATGTCCGGTTGGCTCACCGCCTCCCGCGGCTCGCTGGCAATCAAGAAACGAAAATTCCCGAGGACAATGGCCTTGGCGCCTTGAGCAGGTTCTGTGGCAAAGTAATGTAAGGGTCGCCGATGCGCCGGGATGTTTCACGTTCCGCGCCCGCCGCGTGTGACGATCGCCTTCTTATGAACAATCCATTTGCCGGGCGTTGTGTATTGCTGACTGGAGCGGGAGGCTCGATCGGATCGGCGCTCGCAAAGGCGATCATCCGGGATAGCCCACGGTCTCTGATTCTGCTGGATCACTCGGAAAGCCATCTCCATCAGATCGACTTTGATCTGAGTTCCCTTCCCGGCGGCCAAGTCCGCTTCCCCGTTCTAGGAGACGCGGGCGATGGCGCCCTGCTCACCGAGCTATTTGAAGAACGAAAACCCGAAGTCGTGATCCATGCGGCAGCCTTCAAACAGGTGCCGCTTATGGAAAGGAATCCGGTTGCGGCGGTGCAGAACAATGCGATCGGGACAAATCTGCTGGCACAGGCAGCACAACGCTTTGAAGTTGCCACGTTCGTCATGCTTTCCACGGATAAAGCAGTAAACCCCCGCAGCGTGATGGGCGCATCGAAAAGAGTGGCAGAGCTTGCGCTATTGCGATGGAGCAGCTCACGGAGTCCCATGAGGGCGGTGCGGCTGGGGAATGTTTACGGCTCGCAAGGAAGCGTGGTGCCGGCATTTCTTCAGCAAATCTCAACAGCCGGGCCCGTAACCGTGACGGATCCCGGCGTGAATCGATACTTCGTGAGCATGGACGAGGCCGTCGAGCTGGTGCTACTGGCAGCAAGGCTGGCTGGTGGAGGCGGCATTTTCATCCCTGATCTTGGTGAACCGGTGCGGATTCTGGATCTCGCGCGGCAACTCATCATGGAAGCTGGATTGCAACCTGGAGATGACATCCCGATTGTCATGACGGGGCTGCGCCCGGGCGACAAAATGGCCGAGCAGATTGTTTCGGATCTGGAATCGGTGGATCCCGCGGACCATGCCAAGCTCCGCTTGATCAAAACTCCGCAGCCGTCACACCAGGAATTCGACTCCGCAATGGCAGCGATGAAGGAAAGCGCCGCGCGGCGCGACGTCCCGGGCCTGCTCGAACAGTTGTGCCGGCTCGTGCACGAATATCGCCCCAGTGAACTGGTTCTTGCATCCGCGCGCGGGCCGCAGGCGAGTGCCTTATGAAGCGGACTATCGCCGTCGTCACTTCCTCGCGGGCCGACTACAGTCATCTCTACTGGCCATTGCGCGATCTGTCGCAAGCCGACTCCGTGGATCTGAGAATCGTCGCCCTCGGGCCGCACCTTTCGCCGGAGTTTGGCCACACCTTCCAGGAGATCGAAAAGGACGGCTTCCCCATCGACGCGCGCGTTGAGTGCCTGCTCAGTTCCGATAGCGACATCGGGATGGCCAAGACCATTGGCGTTGCCGTCCTCGGGCTGGCCGACTTGTTTGGACGGATGCGACCGGACCTGCTGCTCTTGATCGCGGATCGCTACGAGATGCTGGCCCCAGCTTCCGTGGCGCTCGCTTTGCGCATTCCCATCGCGCACATCGAGGGCGGCGAAATCAGCGAAGGCGCGATTGACGATGCCGTGCGCAACGCCTTGACGAAGATGAGTCACATTCATTTCACTTCAACGCAGGCTGCCAGGCAGAGAGTAATCTCCATGGGCGAGGAGGAATGGCGCGTGCACCGGGCAGGAGCGCCGTCTTTGGATCATCTGCGGAGGGGATCTCTTCTTACACGGGAGCAACTCGAAACCAGGCTACAAAGGGATCTCTCGACCCCGCCCTTGCTGGTCGCCTATCATCCCGTCACCCTGGCGCCAGACACGCTTGCGGAGGCGGACGCATTGTTTGCTGCGCTCGAGGCCCTTCCCGACGACATGCTGTTTTGCTATCCGAATGCCGACGCTGGAAGCCGCGCCCTGATTGAGCGAACCAAAGCCTTCCTGGCGTCTCGCGGCCGCGGCGCCATATTCACAAACCTTGACGCCGTCACCTATTGGAGTCTGCTCGCTCAGGTCAAAATGCTCATCGGGAATTCCAGCAGCGGAATTATGGAAACGGCATCCTTTCAGCTTCCCACGGTCAATGTTGGCATGCGGCAACAAGGCCGCGAACGCGCCAGGAATGTGTTGGACGCTGCGGCAGACAAGAGCTCCATCCTGAAAACAATCGACATCGCAAGAACAGCCGAATTCCGCCAATCGCTTGCGGGCATGGCGAACCCCTATGGTGACGGCCACGCTTCCGAAAAGATTGTGCAAGTGTTGACGACCGTGCCGTTGACACCGGATCTCCTGGTGAAACGTCATAGCCCGCTGATGAACTCCGCGGATCGCGCTGCCGGATCAAGTGCCTCATGAGAATCGCTCTCTCTGCTCCTGACATAAGTCAAGAAGACATCGATGCCGTTGCCGCCGTGCTGCGCACTTCGCGTCTAAGCCTGGGCCCTAAGCTGGAGGAGTTTGAACACGCGATCGCCCGTTACACCGGCGCTGCACATGCCGTTGGCGTAAGTTCCGGCACCGCAGGCCTGCATCTGTGCATACGCGCCCTGGGCATCGGCGAGGGAGACGAAGTGATTGTGCCTTCCTTTGCATTCATCGCCGTGGCCAACGCCGTGCGCTACGAAAAAGCGCTTCCCGTTTTTGCCGATATCGAGCCCGAAACGCTCAATCTTGACCCCAATCGGATTGAAGCTGCCATCACGAGCAGGACCAAGGCCATCCTGGTTGTCCATACTTTCGGATGCCCCGCGGATTTGGCCGCAATCCTGGAAATCGCCCGGCAACATCATCTTTGCGTAATTGAGGATGCCTGCGAGGCCATTGGCGCGGAATTCGACGGCCGGAAGGCCGGCGGCTGGGGAGATGCCGGCGTCTTCGCTTTCTATCCCAATAAGCAGATCACTACCGGCGAAGGCGGAATGGTAATTACGGAGAATCCGCGCATCGCTTCCATGGTCCGGGCGCTGCGCAATCAAGGCCGGGCGGAGACCAACGACTGGTTGCAACATTCCGAGGTTGGATACAACTACCGCTTGGCGGAGATGAATTGTGCGTTGGGAATTAGCCAGATGAAAAGGATCGATGCGATGCTGGCGCGACGCGCGGAAATCGCCGGAAAGTATCACGACAAATTAAGGGGAATTGAAAATCTCAGGCTACCGGCACTGGAACTGCCGCGGCGCAAATTGAGCTGGTTCGTGTACGTCGTGCGGCTCTCGGGAACGTTGACACAATTTCATCGCGACTGGATCATGGACGAAATGCATCGCCGCGGCATCGGTTGCGGAAGGTATTTTGCGCCCATTCATCGGCAACCGGCCTACCACACCGCGTGCGGGCCCCGGGCGGACTTGCGTGTGACGGAGTTTGAAGCGCCGCGCTGCCTGGCATTGCCGTTTTTCAATCGATTGCAAGACGAACAAATTGATGAGGTTTGTGAGAATTTAGGCGAGTTGCTTCAATTGGCCGGCAGCCGGGCAATGGAAGAACCTTCGGCAAATTCCGCGGCAGGATTCTACTGAGCTTCGTGGAATATGGAGACAAGACTCGCATTTGTCATCCCGAGCGCAGCGAGGGATCTGCTTTTGCCTGAAGGCAAGGTACAGCAGATTCCTCGCGCCAAACCCGCGCTCGGAATGACAACTTACTCTTGTTGGGCGTCTTCCCTATGCTTGGAAGGTGTCACCAGAATCTGCGACGCTGAATAGGCGGGCAATTTGTCGAATTGAAAATTGGCGGATGAGCCTGTAAGCCGGATTCTTCGGGCACATTTGTGTTTTCAATAACTTCCGTAGAATCAACAAACGCATCCTGTCAAAGACGTCAGTTTTGGCAGTGAGAACAGGTTTCGTGGCACAGTTATGTCACAGTCGAGGAGGAGCGCTTCGCGGAAAACGCTGAATTCTGGCACGGCTCTAGCACAGAGTACCGAGTTCTGTGGCTCAATCCTGTTTGCGATGCGGACGCCCCTCAAAGAATGAGCGTCTGCCTTCTAACAAAGAAGGCACAAATCCTAAATGCTTTGTTGAGCGTCGCTTGCGGATTTCTTTCTTTCGAAATCTCACCTTCAGTTGTACCGAAGTTGTACCAAGCGCAACTCCTTCGAGCTCCTATCGGGTTTGGCTTCGCAGTTTGCCATACGCTCGATTTACATCGACTTGATAGAGGCCTGGCTCCACTAGCCTCGCGCTTGGCCAAAGATTTTCCCCACTAGCATCACTTGCATCACGTACTGTTCTTTATCCTGAAGCCTGACGCATCATGATCCTGCGGACATAACTCGAGGGATATCAGATTCGCTTTGTGTTCGCCAGTCGTGATATCCTCACATTGTTGCAATGATTTCAAAATTTGAGAAAGGCGAGTTGCCCGAGAACCAAGTCATCCGATGACGGTCAAATTTACAAAGGAACAACTCAGTCTGCGATTGACGGAGATCGAGACACAGTTGTCAGGGCGCGGCATTCCACGGAAATATCGCGCGTTGGAAGCCTTCAAGGCCCTCTACGGAGAGGTCTCAGACGGAGTCATGCGCAATTCCCTATTGGAACCAGTTTTCTTTTGGTTCCTTGAGAAATATGGAGAAAGCGCGAAGTGGGACGGCGTAATCGGCAGAGGCCCCATAATCATTCGAGGCAGCGTGTATATTATCGCCTTCCCTTTCACATCAGGTGATGCGTGCTTAAAACTCACTGATTACATCGAGAATCTTCCGCAGAATGTCCGGGAAACTTTCACAGAGGAAGAGTTCAAGGACGTGGCGCGTAAAGCCACAAGCGCGATGTTGCACTTTGGGACATTGTACGATCTGACTGTACAAGACACGTTCTTAAGCGATATCGAGAAAGCTTTAGTGTGGCGAGGTTTGGCTGACCTTGAGGTTGCCGCCAACTCGATCAAGCAGAGCGAGGATACACAGAACACAATTTTCCACACCCATCAAGCCGCCGAGAAATTTCTCAAGGTTGGACTAAGGCGGTCCGGTTCTCTGATCGACCTTAAGTCTTTGGGGCACAATCTGCCGAAGATTTTTGAAGAACTTTGTACGCTAAACAACCGCTACGCTTGGTTGAGAAGTTCGGTTGATTCCCTACAGAAGTTTGCACCGAACATGGAGATTCGCTATGGTTCTGTTCCGCGAACCGTTGAGAATGCTATTTCTTCATTCTATTCGGCACTGAATGTTTGCGCCGTTTTAGCCCAAGTCTGGCTGTTCGACATCGCACGTGGAACGGACAAAGCCACTTTTGAGCAGGGAAAGTTCTACACGGATGGAAGTGGAAACACTTTTCGTTGCGAACAACTTTTGTTAACCACTGAGAAGAAACCGGGAGCAATTTTGAGGCGATTTGGAAACCACCCATCCGGGGCAATAATGATGGATATCGTGCGTGACTTGGATCAGAGTTCCCTCCATCTCGAAATAAAAGATCCGCAACAAATTGAACAATTGCACCGACTCTATCAGCTTCATCTTCGAATGCGAGGCTCAGAGAGAAAACCTGAAGATCTGGGGATAGAACTTGTGTCTGGTCCGGAAGGAAGCTACGTGACCCGGTTCGGTCAAGTGAAGAAAACTATTAAGAGGTGATGTCCCACCGGCAAATCGATGGCTCCCTCAAGCGCCAAGTGCAGCCCAACGCCATGAGAAAGATGATTGTGTTTTATGCCTGGCAAAGCGACACGGAGCGGAAACTCAATTCCGACTTTATCGACATTGCCCTCAGGGAGGCTGCGCGACGAATCACCGAAGACTCCTCGCTCGGTGTCGAAGTACAGATCGATTCCGATACTCAAGGTGTTCCAGGAATTCCGCCGGTCACCGACACCATACTCAAGAAGATCGCAAGTTCTGATCTGTTTCTTCCCGACGTGACCTTCGTCGCGCGCACCAACGACGGAACGCTTGTTCCCAATCCAAATGTGATGATCGAGTTCGGATATGCGCTGCACGCCAAAACGCATGCCGCAATCATGCCGGTAATGAATACCGCGTTTGGCCCCCCCGCAGCATTGCCCTTCGATATGGGACATCTCCGCCACCCCATTCAGTACTCGGCCGAATTGAGCGGAAGTGACACGGACCGCCGCATCGCCAGAGCTGCGCTTTCGCGAACGATCGAGGAAAAACTTCGACTTCAGATCAGCGCGACGCAGCCTCCCGCGCCAGCTCCCATGAAGTTTGCGATCCGTGAACCCAAAGATGGCCCTGGCCGATTTCGCGCGCCCGGCGAGCCCATCGCTAAACATTGGAATGATCTTCCAGTCCCAACTGCCCCGAGACAGGATGTCCTGCTTCGGCGCGGTCCCGCCTTGTGGCTTCGCCTCCTACCCGTAGACAATCCTGGAAGAACCTGGCCCACTTACACACTGAAGGAACACGCCATCGGGGGAGGGCGATTCCACCTTGCGCCGTTCGTCTGGAACAACCTCTTTGCTCTCCGAGCGGACGATGGTTTCGGCCTTTGCTCTCTCGTGGTTCCCGACGAGACGGAGACATCATCGGTTGCGTACGCCTTTGAGACCGGAGAAGTGTGGAGCGTGGATACTACACTTTTGGCCCTTGATAGTACGGCGCTATTTGTCGGCGAAATCGAGAAGGTGTATAAGGAGCGGCTCCTCGGCTACGGGCAATTCCTAACCAGACTTGGATTGACGCCACCATATCACTGGATCAGCGGCGCCTCTGGTGTGAAGGGCCGACACCTGAAGATACCCGTGCAGCCGAGGCGCATGACAATGCCTACTTTCACTGGACCCGAATGCCTTTCAGAAAACATCATCCTCGAAGGAACTTATGACGGGAAACAAATGCCTGGCGATGCCTTGATCCCCTTCTTCAATGCCATTTTCGACAAGTCCGGTGTTCGGCGCTCAGATTATGATCTTGCTGGCATCTGAGAACAATGTGCCCCAACGCGGATGAGGTAGTCCACCGGATGCGGGTCGTGAAAATCCGCAATAGTAAATCCCAAAGATTCGGCGCCTTGTCGCCGAGCCGCTGGACGAAGATGAATTTGTCGAGGAATGCATAGATCGAAAGCTCGGCTTGGACGAATAAGGTGAAACCGGAGTGACACGCTGTGTTCACCCCATAATGAGGGCTCGTTTTCACTCGGTTCCCTAGCCCGAACTCGGGACACCACGCAAGGCTAATGTGTGCGCGACTAATTTCCTTGTTACACCGTCCGATCAAACAACTCCTTCACTTTGATGAACACTGTTTCTTTGAGCACTTCCAGTGATCTTCCATCTTCCGGCTATAGGACTAGCTAGAGAGGTATTCGGAGATTCACGCTCCCGAGGTGTCGCCCGAAGATGGTAAGAGGATTCCTCCCTCGCTTGGTTTGTCTCGGAAGAGTTCACAGTGTCGTCTGGCCGTGAGTTTCTCGACAGCCTTCAGCATTTCCTTGGCCTTTGATGTATCTTTGGATGCTTCCGACACTCCCAACTTTCTGATTGTGGCATCGGTCGTCTTGTTCAGAGGACACTGACGGGCCAAGCATCTCTTAGCTTCTTCGCATTGTCGGTCTCGAATCACGATGTCGTGAAAAACAAGAGGGTCTATAGCAGTATAGTTCAGACGAAAGATGCGATGACTGAATCCACAAACGCCAAACATGACGTTCTCCACTACGGGTAAATCCATTTGTAGTAAGTCACTTGCCCAAATCCATCGAATGGAGAAGAAGCCACCTCTTTCATCACCGCCCACAAAGTGGGCGAGGCAGGTATGGGATGGCTCTAGGGGTGCAACTGCACCTTTCGTTTCCATCGGGTGCTTTGGGCCAACGGTCAGGACTGTTCCCGGCGGAATTTCCGGATATGGACTCTGATAGCTCTCCAAGTCCTGCAACACCATTCGTTTCGCGATAGATTGCAAGTAATCAGTGCGCAGTTCGAGAATTGTTTCTTGGAAATCCTTCAATTTCTGCGCAAATTCTTCCTCGGACGTGCTTATATCTGGACAAGCGAGCACGAGCCGGTCAACAGCAGCGGTAAACGCTCTTATCCTTTCTGCCAGCGCTGCGACACGGTCGGCCTTCAGGAGCCAAAGACCGTTCTCTCGTGCGACCAGCGCGCTCGTGGGTCCTCGGACGTAGTTAGAGGTGTTCTCCGCCAACTCAAGCAAATAAATACCGAGTAGAAGAGCGCGAGCTATGGGTATTCCAGGTTGGTAGAGACGCTTGGCGGCATGTTCATATAGTTCCTCATCCCATCCCACCAAGCAGTATTCTTCGACCGGAACTAATTGTGAGGCAGAAGTATGCCAAACTTCCAGTGCTGGAGCAGTCAGCGAACGCGCACAAATGACGAAGCGTATGTCTCGATACTTCCTGGGATAAAGCCTAGCGTCGTTCCTCCTTGAGTCAAGGAGTTCAGTCCGAACTAGGTCCTTAAGCTCCGGAAGTGTGCGTATGCTCGACCCCTCAATCTTGCTTTCCACTTGATGAACGATTGCGTCTATGAGCGGCCCGATGTTGCCGGAGCCCCCGATCGCTATCTCAAAATTGCCTAATTTCTTTGGAGTTATTTTCTGTCGTGAGACGCGGTGGTCACCCACGGTCTCCTGTGAATCAGCGCAGATCACGCAGCCATCGGGGCACCGGAAAGCGGCAATAAGCGTCACGCAGCGTCCCTCCCTGCTCCAGACAAGCATACCTCAACGAGATCACCCCGCGAATTGGCGCGCTGATGCTCCTTGGGCCGCAGTTGGATGAGAGCTGTTGTACAGTCCCTAAAAAGCAATACAAACGGAAAGGCTGAGCGGGGAACTTCAGGCAGCGCAATTCCGCGTGACAACGCCTAAAATACGCCCTACACTAGCTTGGAACCCAATTGAAGCACTAGGGAGTCGCATGACAGTCAAGGCCAAAGACCTCTCGCCCGATCAAAAGATGGCTATCGAAAGCCTGCTCGGGCGCTCCATTGCCGAGAACGAGGAGATCATCGTCCGCGCAACGATCTCGCCTTCCGTCCCTGATTGGCTTCAGGTCTCTTGGAAAAGCGCGCAAGAGCAGGGACTGGATCGGCTCTCCGTGGAAGAGATTGATGCGGAGATAGCCGCCGCGCGGACAGCGCGCCGTGAACATCGGCCCTCGCAGCAATGATTCGAGTCGTCCTCGACACAAATATCCTCATTTCCGCGCTGCTGCAACCCCAGGGCTTGCCCGCCCGGACCTTTCTGATAGCGCTAGCCGGGACCACAGCCCAGCTTTGCGTCAGCGGCGATGTTTATGCCGAATATGAAGAAGTCATCCGGCGTCCCAAGTTTAAGCGCAGCGAGACGATCATCGACCATGCGCTCCGCGCCATCCGTGAGAATGGATTTTGGGTCAAGCCGTCCGAGAAGGTGCGTGCCTGTTCCGATCCTGACGACGACATGTTCCTGGAGTGCGCCGAGGCCGCGCGCGCTCACTACCTGGTGACCGGTAATACAAAGGATTTTCCTGTGAAGTGGGCCGACACACAGATTGTGACCGCTCGCCAGTTCCTCGATGCTGTGGTATGACTTGGGTGCCTGCTTAATGGGGGAGTGATGTCGAATCCCGCCGCCTATGTACAGCCGATTCATTTTGAAGATTTTGATGGCTCGCAGTTCGAGCGCCTCGTGTTCGCGTATCACGCACGCACCGGAAAATGGAAATCGCTCGAATGGTACGGCCAAGCAGGAAGTGACCTCGGCCGCGACATCTGGGGTGTTCGTGACGATGGGACTAAAGACGGCGAATCCGTTTGTATCCAGTGCGTCAACCGCAAGAGTCTTGTTTTTGCTAAGGCCCTGAAGGACATTTCAAAGGTTCTGAAATCGGATAACGGTACTCCGCGCCACTTTCGCATCGTCGCGCGTTCCAACGTTTCCGCTCGAATGCGGGACAGAATCAAGAAGCATGTCAAAACGCTTGGTGTGACCGAATGTGACATCTGGTCGGGCGGGGAATTTGAGGAATTTTTGAGACGCGATGCCGAGCCGCTTCTGAAACGATTCTTCGAAAGGGAGGCATTTCCGGACGCGGCGCCCGACTTACTGACGTTAGCCCAGGCAGACGTCCCCGTAAACGACGTCGAAGTGCTCGCCTTAATCGCTAGGCTATTTGACCGGCCGGCTTTCTACACCCCGATTCACGCGGAAAGCAATCTTGGCGATTTCAAGCAGGCCATCACCGATACTATCCAGGCGTTGGGCACTGGCGTCTGGAAGGACCGCGACGGTCACCTACTCGCCCGGATTCCCTCCCGCCAGCAATTGCACGACGAAGGCTTGCGCAAGAAGATTCAGGTTGTCGAGAAGGCCCTTGCCAAGCTCCGCGCCAAATTCGATGAGTTGACCCGGTCCGGAGTCATTCGCCACTGTGGATGTGGCAAGCCTGATTGCCCCGTCTATTTCATGCCGATGGAAGCCGCGCATGAACTGGAGCAACTCCGCAGCGATGCGCTCAGATTGTTTCGCTGCGCCAACCCGGCATTCGAACCACCGTCAGGGTGGTGATTCGGAGCGTACTATCGAGGCACAAGTCATGAGTGCATCGGGAGGATAGAAATGGGTTTGTACGTCCATTCGCTCGGGGAGATACCGACCGACGAACGCAATCCGTCTCAGCGGAAGATACCTTCGAACAAGATGTGCTGCTGTCCGAGACCGAGCTGATGACGACTTTATAGCCACACGTGGATGTCACCGAAGAAACCGCGATCAATTAACCATGGCACGATTCACAGTTGACAATCACACCGTTGCTTTAATTAGGTTTATTATTTTCGGTTCTAAGACCGCTGTCTCGATTTCCCCATTGAACAATTGAAAGACCATCTCCACAAGAGTCAGCCCAAGCAGAAGATGTAGGGCTGATCCTTTCCCCGGCTCGAGTTTCCATTCATCTTGAATGTTCGCCCGGCAGAAGATAAACAACGGAACTTGATCGGAAGACTTAGGATTTGTCGCGCGCGTCACTGCGCATGCCTGATGGCTAAGAGTGGGAGATATGTAAGATCGCATGTCAGACGGGACTGACTCTATGTTAGCTACTTCAATCGAGATCTCGCTTCTGGCGACGTCACTCGTTGAGAAAATCTCCGTTTGGATTTCCTTCTCGAATCCTTTCAGAAACACGGCAACCAAAAGTGCAGCGACAGAACTGTCCACGCGCCCATCCATGGTGGATATGGAACAGATAACATTTCGCCCGAGGTTCAGGTACAAAACCCAGTGGCCTGAGCCGTCACTATATGGTTTGAAGTGAATACCGCCCATTCCCTCGTGTAGCCGGTCACCGACTTCAGCCAAATCCTCAAGGTTCGGTGATCCCACTGGCAGGGACACCAGGAGCGGAATAAAAGGAAAAAGGACTCGCCACGATTCCTTTGTCCCGTTCGCCGACTGGAGCAATGCCTTCGATACAACGCGAAATAGATATCTACCGACCAGAGGGGGTACGTCTGCAAACATATGGTAAAAATGGAGGCCAAACAGTGCTATTGCATGATCACGATCAACTAGGTTCAGCAGTAGCTCGAAAGCTCCAAAGAGGCGTTCACCGACAGATCCCTTGCCATGGATGATTCCCTCGATACTGTCCTTCCAGATGAGGCCAATGCCGTTTAGGTAGTCATTGGTGGCTTTCTTTTCCGTAAAAATTGAGAGGCCCTTAAGACCTAATCTGAGCGTTTCGGAAACTTCCTTCTGAGACATCAGCGACGCTGCTCCTTCAACATAGAAATTAGCAGCCTCTGTTTCCTGTCCTAAGGAACGGCAAGCGTCGCCTAGCTCTTCAAGCGAAGAAGCAAGCTCGTCTATGGCTACTGTATTGCGAACTAGAGAAACAGCATAAAGGGCGTGCTGCTTCGCTAAGTCTGGTTTTCCGATTCGATTGTAGAGCGCTGCGGTTTTTCGAGTGCTTGTTGCTTCGAGAGCTCTCTCCCCGGCCCTTTGTGCCTCAGTAGCTGCCGCCATGTATTCCTTCACGGCTTCATTAAACAATCCTTCGTCTCTAAGAACATTGCCAAGGTTGCTCCGGTTTACTGCTACCAAGATTGAATCGCCCAATTTCAGGCCAATGTCTATCGCTTCGGAAGCGTATGCCTTAGCCTTCCCGTATTCTCGTGCTCTTCTGAATTTCCTTGTCAGGACGTTACAGAGCCATGCTCGTTCCCGCAAGTTGTTACCCGATTCCTTTTCTCCTTCGAGTTCTCTAATTAACAGAGCTGCTTCTTGGTCGTTGCCGGGAATACCTGAGAGAGCGGAAATTAGGTTTCTCCTAGCTAAAGAGACTCCGTATTCGTCTTGTATTCGTTGAAATATCTCCAGGGCATATTCTGATTCTGCTTTAGCCTCGGGAAGGTGATCTAATCTCATCAAAGCAGTGCCCAAATCGAGCGCAACCCTTGCTGAGGACCACTCATCTCCCTTCTCCTTATAGGCAGCCTCTAGATCCTTTAATTCGACCAGACTCTGCGGAGTCAGAAAGCGAGTCACATCATGCACAGCCACTGCTTCTCTGGTTTTCAGAAGTAATGATTCGTTTCCGCAAGCAGCAGCTAGCATCCGAGCTTCTCCCAGTGCGTTAACCGCAGCCGGAAGATCACCGAGATGTTGTTTGGCCTGATAAAGCGTTAACAGATCCAGGACGGTTTGCTCGAGGTTGTTTGGATCACGGAAATGACTAAGGCTGCTCTCCAGGATTTGTGCCAACCCTCTTTGGTCTCCACTGACCGCTGCATCAAATTGCGCAGCAGCAGCGATTTGCCGAGCCTTGTCATGCTCCCCGGCATTATCTAGTGCAAAGTATGCTTCCATGTAGTCTTTGCGCTCTTGGAGAACCGAGGCCACCCGGCCCGCATAGTACGCATGTCGATGCGGATGGGACTGTAAACCGTTCATAATGGTTTCGCGAAGATGATCGTTTACGACGGAATATCCGATCGAGTCGTACCGGACCAAAAAATGCACTTTCTCTAACTCTCTCAGAACTTCGTCCGCTGGAGTGTCGGGACCAGACAACAAAATCGTCAAATCATCGACGGACAGAGAGGCATTCGCGATACAGAGGCATTCAATTATTTCTCGACCACGGGGTTCCAGGGAATCCCATAAAGCTCTTTCGAACTCTGCAAGCGTCTTGTGTATTTCCAGCGTAGGGCTCGTGACGTAGTACCGCAGAAAAAGTGGGTTCCCTTGGGAGGCTTCGAGTATCCGATTCATCTCGGAGTCGGAAATCTGTTGACCAACATTTGCAAGAACGAACTGCTTGACTTCCTCAACCGTGAAGGGCGGGATGGTTACATTCGAATGTCCCAAAGTGTCGGAAGCGATCCGTCCCGAGTAAATCAAGCGACGGGTGTTATCCACCCCACCGACAGCACTCAGCAAATCGCTTATGAAATTTCTATCGAGGCAATCATCTAGCACGATTGTGAAGGCAGGGGTGGTCTTCCAGAGGTGGACCAAGGAACTAAATGCTTGTTCGGAGTCGATAGAATACTGAACGTCGCCAGGAGCCGATTGCCGTAGTTTGTTCGCGAGTATCTCTGCCAATTCCTTGCGGTGCAGGCCGGAAGCGGGAACAAAAGTGAACATATTTTCTTCCGCTAGGCTCGCGAGCAAAACGGTTTTGCCTATCCCTTTAGGGCCCACAACTTGCACAACGTTTCCTAGGTCGAGTGCTGAGAGGACAGTCTTCTGGACTGCAGAGCGTACAATTAGGGAAGTCCCTGTCGGGATAATTCGTTCTATTTCGCCTTTAGCGCTCGCTTTCAAAGAGACTTCGAGCCGCTCGGCTCTATGAAAGGTCTCGGACACTACCGCCGTAACGTCATCCCGTAGCCGACCAAATAGCTCGTTCGGTTCTTTGTAAAAACAGATTTTTGTCCGCCCCTTCATGTCCTCCACAAGCTTCCTCAATTGGGAATCGCGTTGAGCATCGTCGGAGTTCACGTAGGACAGACATGGCATGCCTCTTTCTTGAGCGAATCTGTATTCATCTTCCAAGCCACAAGAGCAAGCTCTCACCTAGGATTGCGGTCGCAAATCAGGTCTTCGGCTATCTTTTTCTTAGATGGTCCTGTGCAGCGATGACCCAGCCACGAACAGCCTACGAACTCAGTGAGTCACAGGTCACTACGCCGAAGCCAGTCATTTCGCTCTTCTGGCGGCTGACCAAACAATACCGCGACCATTTCACGTCCGTACTCGACATGGGAGCTGGTGATTGCCGTTTTTCAACGGGAGGACCTTTCGACCGTTACGTTGGAGTAGAAATAGATCGAAAGCGCGTCGCAACTGCAAAGCCCCCCGCAAAAGGTAAGATCATACACAGCTGCGTGTTTCGGCACGCCGCCGCCGACTACGATGCTTGCATTGGAAATCCTCCGTACGCCCGCCACCATGACATCCAAACAGCGTGGAAAGAACGTACAGTCGCTCGACTGGAACGTGAAATGGATGTTTCACTAAACAAACGCTGCAATCTTTATATCTACTTTTTTTGTTTGGGCTTGCTCAAATCAAGCCAAGAAGGCCTGGTTGCGCTGGTCATACCCTACGAGTGGGTTTCCCGTCCCTCGGCTGCTGCATTGCGCGAATACATCCAAAGGCATTGCTGGAACGTAGCGGTTTACCGCTTCCAAATGCCGATTTTTGAAGGGGTCATGACGACAGCGTCCGTTAGTATTGTGGACAAAGCAAGAGCAGAAGGACGCTGGAACTACTATGACATTACGCCGGGTTATGACGTCGTGAAACGGGAGGGCATTGCGGACTCCAGGCAAGGTGTGCTCGATTATGAAAAGCGAGGAAAAATCTGGGGCCTGCGTGGCCTGAGCCCGGGCTCGCAGAAGATATTCACTCTCACCGAAGGCGAGCGTGTACGCAACGGACTTAGCAAACGGGACGTAGTTCCTTGTGTCCCGACTCTTCGAAGCGTTCCGCGTGTGCAGCGGACGCTTTCGCGCTCTACGTTTGAAAAACATTTCGTGAAGGCTGGCCAAAGATGCTGGCTGATTCGATCCTATGGAGAGAAGCGGAGCGACTCCCTTAATGCCTACTTGGAGTCCGTCCCAGCTAAAGCCCGCCAGACGTACACCTGCAAGAATCAAACGCCCTGGTTCAAATACTTTCCCCATCCTGTGCCACAGATACTGTTTAGTTCGGGCTTTACCGAGTTCGGTCCGAAAATATTAATCAACTCGATTGGAGCACGTGCCGTCGGTTCAGTCTGGGGCGTACATGCAGTGAATAAGCTGCCTCTTCGCCGTTTACAAACGTATCTGTTGAAGGTCAATTTTGAAAAGCAGGTTGTTGCTCACGCCAAGACATTAAAAAAAGTCGAAGTCAAACAACTAAACGCCGTGCTCAACGCGTTTGTGGGGCGGGAGCGTAAGAATGGCCGAAAAAGTTCTCGCTAAAGGCACCATCGCTTTCCAGGCGGAGGGCCGTCTCCTTCAAGAGCTCGGGGAGCGCTTGGTGGCGAGTCCCGAGGTTGCTCTAGTTGAGTTGATAAAAAACGCCTACGACGCTGACTCACCATCCTGTGAAGTACGCCTCGGCGATTCTGGGAAGAGTCTCGTGATTTCTGATAAGGGTCACGGGATGACGCTCGATGAATTTTCCGAGAAGTGGATGCGCATTGCCACATCGAGCAAAATAGGGAAGCGAGTCTCACGTATCTATGGGCGTCGTCTCACTGGTGCCAAAGGGATCGGGCGCTTTGCTGTGCGTTCACTCGGCGATTATTTGACACTAACCAGCGTCGCTCTCGACCCAAGGAGAAAAACCAACGCGCAACTGACGGCACGATTTGATTGGCCGAAGATCGACCGCTTGAGTGATATCCGGAACGCCAAAGTCGATTACACGCTCGAACAAATGCCCTCGGATACACCAACAGGTACAACGCTAGAAGTGCCTATCTTGATGACCCTGGCCGATTTTGATCCGGGGGGCAGGCTCGCGAATCGACCCCTGAACAGCCTGCGGGAGATTTTCCTCGCTTGGCGGCCCAATACATATGCGTCGCTCGAGGATAGGATCGCGGTCTTCCGCGCGATTTGCCGCAAGCGCCCGAGAGTCGGGCTCCAACTGGCGATGTCCCTGCTTCCAGAGAGCCACGGAATTTCGGGCGGAACGGCTAAGCCACATCTCAGAGATTTTGGCGAGGCAAAAAGCAAAGCAACAACAGTAGCGGACATGCAATATGCCTATCGGCAGTTCGCAGACGTCGCTGTCGAGCTGGCCGGGAGAGACATCTCTCGTCTAACTGCACTCGTCGATAGCTTGCCGCAGTTAGACGCAGCCACGCGTGAGCGCGCCATTCTTGCGATTAGCACCTCGGCTAAGGATGGCAGCTCTGACACCGTGTTCCAGCTTTGGTCCAAACTACACCACTTTGTGCAGAAACATAGGAATTTTCCAGATGCAGCTTGGGCGCTAAAGCCCGATCAGCTCAAGCCTCTGGAGGAACTCTGTCGCACGATTGAACCAGCGGACCCGGTTCGCCAGATCGTGTGGCTCTTCGACGATTATGCGCCCAAGGCCGGTTACCCATTAGGACAGGACTACATTGGAGCGGCAAACCGCGATCGCAGCGAGGCATTGCGTGTTCTTTTACGAGAGCATGGCATTTCAGCAGTCTTAGATCTCGCAAGGACGGCAAAGCTCCCACATTTCGTCGGGGTTGCGCTTGCGGAGGCTAGTCCAAATCTGGGTACGCTGCAGGAGGCTATTTCCCTAGCCACCGCGGCGGGTTCCGGCGTGAGTATAGATTTTGCAATGGCGCTTTCGGCTGCGGCGAATAACTTACACGGCCCAGCCTGGGATAGTTGGATAGGGCGATTTGCAACGACGCTTGAGCCCGGCACTGCTGCAAGTCTTTTTTTGCGATGGCCTGACTCTCGCAAGACTTGGGATTTTGTTGGCTCGCTGTCGCCCACCGTCGAGAAGGAATACTGGAACCGGAAATGGGCCTTCAGGCAGTCCTCGCCGGAAGATCTGGCGTTCGTCTTCGACAAATACGCTGAAGTTGAGCGGTTCAGTGCGATCCTTGACATGATTGCGTATGACGAGAACCTTCTTTCAACGCCCCAGTGCATTCAGCTGCTTCGGGGACTCATTCGCGAACTAAACAAGGAGACCTGGAAGTTGCAGCGTGTGCAGTATGAAGTAGTTCACATGATTCAAGCGCTGCAGGAACGAGAAGATGTCGATCTCGGAGACCTCGCGGCGATCGAGTACCAATATCTGCCGGTGCTGGAATTCCAAGCGGAACCTACCGCCCTTAATCGTCTACTTGGCACGTCGCCGCAGCTCTTCGTGAATGTCATCTGTGATGCATTTTCACCGGCCTCAGGAGAAAAAGGAGAAATCACGGATGAACGCCGCTTGCGTGCGCGACTAGCATACCGGTTGCTCCAATCGATCAAAACGGTGCCTGGCTTCTCGTCTGGCGCCGAAGATGTTAATCACCTGCGATCCTGGATCTCTGAGGTGAGAACGCTGGCAAAAGAAGCCGATCGAGCGGTCATTACGGATCAGCAGATAGGGCAAATCCTCGCCTATGCGCCCTCAGATAGTGAAGATGCCGCGTGGCCATCAAAAGCAATCAGGGATTTGATCGAAGAACTGGAGGCTGAGCAGGTCGAAAGAGGCATCGCCATTTCCCGGTTTAATCAGCGCGGCTCGTTTTCAAAAGGACTGTACGACGGAGGAAAACAAGAGAGAGCACTAGCCAACCAATATCGCAATTGGGCGGATGTCACCCGCAAATGGCTCCGTACTAGTGCGCTCCTCCGGCAAATCGCCGACGATTGGGATCGCTATGCGAAACGGGCGGACAGCGAAGCTGAACTCGATCAGCTGCGGGATAGTTAATAGAACCGCGTCCATCTCTGCCCTCGTAGCACTTGTCTCTAGGTGGGGGTTGCAATCAAATTCCCATAATTCACGCTTACTTCGAGTGTTCTTGGTTACCCTGAAGTTGGCCAGAAACGGCGATCTGGGAGGTTTCGATCTACAGCGAATTCGCCGATTCCGGACGAATGGTGAGCAACTTGATAACCATCTCAACGCTTTGACGTCAGTTCGGAGGAGACGCACTCGTGATGTGGAGGGAATTTATCCTCCAACTGTGTGAAATAAATACGAATAAAATTGTGGCAGTCGGGGAAGTCGGATGCGTCAGTTGCTATTCGAAAAATATGCTCCAATCCACATTTCCAGAGTGCCGTCATGCCACGTCTGCCGCGCCATGAGATTCGGACGCAATTCTTGTTGATATCGTTCCTGGAGCACCTTCGGATCTAGCGGGACTGTTTTTGCTAGATATTCGACATCGCCTTGATCCTTCGGACTGTTGCGCTCAAGCTTGGAAAGAACAAGATCGTATGGATCCGGCGCAAAAATTCTAAGTTTCTTGAAGCGTCCCGGAAACATCTCCTTCAATCGATCCTCATAGTTTTCCGGCAACGTAGCCACGGTGACATGTTGAAGGTGAACCTTGTACTTCGCTTCGAGCTTGGACCCACGTCCTGCGAGCTTTTCGAGTTCCTCTATGCGGTACCGCGGTATCGCAGCAATGTAGTCAACGTCGCCGGTCGGTCGCGGAAGCCCATACAGGAGACTTACAACGAAACCCCCTATGCAATGGAGCGCGACGGGCTCGGAAAGGGCCTCGTCCAGTTCGTCGAGGAATGCGCTCCACGGCATAGGCAGATCGTGCTCAGACTTGTTTTCAGAAGGCATACTGAAGATGTTCCGGACGCCAGTTCGTTAGCAGATTCCAGTGTTTTGCTTCTTCCGAGCGATTCCGCCTCAGCCACTCGCGTTCAACGTCGGTGTTCACTTGTTTGAGAAATGTATCTTCGCGAACCAGTCGGCTCTCTTCTAACGGCTTCTCAAGCTCTTCCAGTGCTCGATTTCGATCTTCATCATCCGACCGCTCAGACACCCGTCTCGCCAAAGTAACGACAAATCCCAGACGATTCTGAAGATCGTTTACTTTGGCGTTCCTCACAAGCCAGCCCTTGTCCATGTCCCAGTAATTCATCACAAGCCAAGGAAGAGCCTCGACTAAACGAGGCTCAAGACTATCCTGTTTCAATGCCTCAACGAGCACTTCAGCAGGGTTTCTTTCTCGCACTCGAGCCTTCATATAAGCAAAACCCGGATAACCCAGCGCAGATACAGCTTTTGCAAACTCTTCGTTGTTGACACCAGTCGGCGGATGAAACAAATCAGGTGTGGGCAGTGATGTAGGGCTGAGGCCGTAGACAGTCTTGAGTCTACGAGCAAGTCCGGGTGTCACCCTTCTCTGCCCTCCTTCGAGCATAGCGAGATACGATTGTGACACTCCGAGCCGTTGTGCAGCTTCCGTCTCGGTCCATCCCCGTTTGTTACGAGCGAGTTTTATCGTTTTCGACTGCATTCCCTACAACCTCTCAACATGTTGATTCTATCACAAAAGTTGTAATAGTCAATCCAACTCAGCGAATTGATTATAATACACTTACGCTGCTTCAAAATTGAACTGTAGGCAGGGCTTCAATGAAAAGGGGTGTCCAGTTACGGTGAAACAGTCGCTGCAGCGGCAAGGCCTCCCCAAAGTCTCCCCACAAGGAAGCGAACCTGTACAAGGGACAAGATTGACTCGAACTCGAAGAGCGCTCTTGCCGCAAGAGTCAAGGTCCTGGTTTTTTCAAAAAATTCTGGCATTTTCCAAGCCACAGTTACCTCACGGTCGTGGAATCTACACTCTTGAGCGTCCAGATTGATCTCCGGTTGGCCATGTGCAAGAGCGTTGCGAACGTGACGTTCAAGTAGGGGAGGAATCCAATTCAAACGCGGACTTGCCTCTGCCTCTTTGAGAAGTTTGAACAGGCTCGTTTTTTCCCAGTCAGTCCAACTCTTTTTGCCACCACATGCAATATGATCCAGAAATACGAATAGCCTGAGCCTCTGCTCAAGAAAAGAACTAGACGTTCGGTACTCTTCAGCGAGTTGGTTCGCCAACCTGATCGTCAAGCGCTTCGGGGACGCGAACCGGAACTGGCGAGTCACAGTTCCCCACTGGACACCGAATTGGATGAGTTTCCTGGCATCCTTCGATCTCGCCCAGGCGCCCATTAGCTCCTCAACTGCAAGCGGATTCAAGCGTTCATGAACATACACGGCCAGCTCATACATAGCTTGCTTCGAGGCGGAATATGGTGCCGACTTCGCCCAACGCTGTCTCGGCGAGATGACGACCCTTTCAGCAGACCTCAGCAAGAACTCAAACGAGTCCTTCTTGCTAGGGATCTTCTTACCACCCGCACGAAGTTGCTCTCTTAGGAGCCCTTCCAAGAGCGAATAAACACATTGGTCCCTATCCGATTGACCGGCCAAAGCTCGAAGGCCCAGTAGATACGGCCTAGCCGCGAGCAGGAAGTTGTGTAGCTTTGCTTCTTGCCTCAACACGTCCTTTTTCCTTAAACGTGGCGTCCGTTTGCCGAATAAGCCTGCCATCTGCGTCGCAAGTTCAGGAAGGCTCGTAGCAAAGATCTTTTCGAGTTCGTCGAGATCGCCATATCTAGACGGAGGCGCGGGTGGCACATGAGAGTTCATCACGATATTTCTCAATTCCTTCTATGGAACAAGCAAGCATAGGACCAGACACTCCTCAAACCATAGTCCAACACGGGCACGACGCACCAGAGTTAGGACATCAGTTACGCTTGCGTCTGCGCCGATAGCGGCGGGTGCTCCTCATTCTAGGGTTTTTGGCTCTCCTTCGAGTCGAAACAGGACGGGGAGCAGCAAAGATAATCAGTTGATTCGACAAAAAGAAACTCCGGCACACCTCCCGCAGCCTCTCTCCGTAGGGCGCGAACAATGCTGCAAGAATCAACGCTAGCGAAACTTCTGCTACATATCCCATTCTCGGCCTGCCTTCGCATGCATGACTCGCATCATCATCGATAGAAACACCGCAGACTGAATCAGTAAAGCCGGAATAATTCGGGATAATTGTTCCGGGCGGCTAGAGAGCTTCAGAGTCGCGGTAGGCAGTTGACGGCGGGATTGCGATTCCTTCACGCTTGAGAATCGATTTGAACAATCTTGTCTGGCGTTCCAAGTCGTCTGAATTTCCGAAACCGTACCGCTCCGACAGCATTCGCCAAGTCAACTCCGGATGCGCCAGCTTATCTTCAAAGGCGGCGCGGACTTTTATGCGGTGCTCTTCAGGACGACCAGGGCGTGTCTTCTTGAAACGCCGTCGCAGGCTACTTCTTTCGCCAACGACTTGCCCCCATTCTTTCACGATAGGGGCAATTTGCTGTTCGAACGAATCAGGCTTCGGCAACCTGTACTGTTCGAGTTGCGAGATTCGCTTTTCAAGGGACAGACGCGCCTCGGAGCCTTCTGGAAGCCCCTTTGCCTCTTCCACAAGCTCGGCACAGCGCCTATAGATGGCAGCCAGGAGTGGATGGGCCATAATGTAGGGAAGATCGAACACGGCCAAGGCTACGTAGCGAATATAATGCGAAAACCTATGTCACAGTTATGGCACAATTTCGCCAAAACTGTCCGTAAGTTATTGAAAAGATGGCGGGGAGCCTGTAAGCCGGATTCTGTGGGGCGCTACATCTTGCGATGATGCGCCGCGACGATCATTCCTCTAGCCCCGGCCTCGCGACCGGGATCGAGCGACCTACCCGAGGGTTCGTCAGTCCCAGCGGCTTGCGCCGATGGGAAAGGAGCCGCTGCGCTTGCGCGTAGTGCTCAGCGAGCCGGGCCAGCTCTGCCCTCCTATTTGGTCTTGCACCTCGCGGGGTTTGCCGTGCCCCCGATGTTGCCACCGGGGCGGTGGGCTCTTACCCCACCTTTTCACCCTTACCGGCGATGCTAACCGTGGGAAGATGTCCCGAAGGTTTTCCTCCGGGCTATCACCGGGCTGCTTCGCAGGCGGTATATTCTCTGTGGCACTGTCCGTGACGCGTGTAGGCGCCGGGTTTTAGCCCGGCCCGCTGCACACGCCCCCTGGCGTTACCAGGCGCGATGCCCTAACCCTGAGGCCCGAAGGCCGCAGGGGCTCCGCTTGCGCGGATTCGGTGTCCGGACTTTCCTCCCGTCCTCGCCGCTTGCGCGGTTCAGACCAGCGATCATCCGGCTCACCCGCCAACTCCAATTATACAGTTCCACCAGGTGAGCACGAGCTTGAATTTGCTTCCCTAACCTTTGGCGCCAGCGGCGAGGGTCTCCAAGCGCACAATGTACTCGATTGCCTTTTGATAAAAGCCCGGAAAGGCATCCGATGGAATGATCTCGTCGTAGAAGTTCTTGTGCAGAGCATTCAAAGCAATGAAATCCTCATAAAGCGGCCTGTCTCCTAATTCGGAAGACAGTTGGCGAAGGAAGTCAAAAAACTGACGGTGGCTCGTAATTACGATATTGTGCCTCGCAGCGAGCGCTTTAAGCTGCTGCGCGACCGCACCCCAGAGAAGCTCAGATGCCTTTCTGTACTCGCCAGCCGCGATCGCATGCTCGGCATTCGCACGATACTGATCACGGGCATGATAGAGACCCTGAATATACCCAAGCTCACTCAATGGCCAGGACCTTCCCCGTCGCGTCGTCAACCAGGACCTTCTTCAACTTAGCGGCAGCAATGTTTACGTTGAACGTCAGGATCCATTGCTTCTTGGCAGCATCGAAATCGGTTTTTTCGAGTTGAAAGAAGAAGTAGCCGGATTTTGTCAGAAAATCCCTGGCCGCTTCCGTTACGTCGATCAGTTCCTTGGGCATGAATCACCTCGCGTGCCTATGTATCATTCAATATAAATGTATCAGACCAATAGAGCCAATACTCCAATTCATTCACGCCCAACGATTTTTTCGAATTCGGATTCGGAGAGGATGGGGACGCCGAGTTCCTTGGCTTTGTCGTATTTGGAGCCGGGGTCCGTGCCGACTACGACGTAGTCGGTTTTTTTGCTGACGGAGCCGGAGATTTTGCCGCCGTGCTGGAGGACGAGTTCGCCGGCTTCTTCGCGGCTGCGATTGGCGAGGCCGCCGGTGAAGACGAAAGACTTTCCCGCAAGCTTCTGGCTCTTCAGTTCGCGCTTCTCCGCCGTGGGGCGCACTCCCTGATCGTGGAGCTTCTTGATAATCTTGCGATTCGCCAGTTCGGAGAAAAACTCCACGATGCTGGCGGCCACTTTGGGGCCGACTTCGGGGACGTTTTCGAGGTCTTCGGTTTTGGCGGCGGCAAAATCCTCGAGCGAAGAAAAATGCTCGGCCAAAAGCTGGCCGGTGCGTTCTCCGACAAACTGAATACCCAGGGCAAATATGAGCCGCGAAAGAGGATTCTTTTTGCTGGCGGCGATTTCGTCCAGCAAATTCTGCGCGGATTTTTCCGCCATGCGCTCCAAATCGGCCACGACCTCCGGTTTCAACGCATAGAGATCGGCCACGTCTTTGACGATGCCCTTCTCCACAAGCTGATCCACGATTTTTTCGCCCAGGCCATCAATATTCATGGCGTGGCGCCCGGCGAAATGGAGCAGTGATTCCTTGAGCTTCGCGGGGCACGCGGCATTGACGCAGCGATAGGCGACTTCCCCTTCGGCTTTGTGGATGGCGCTGCCGCATACGGGGCACTCCTTGGGCATGTGGAAGGCCTTGCGCGGCTTCCCTTCCTCCACCACTTTCAAGACGTGCGGAATGACCTCGCCGGCGCGCTCGATCAGGACGGTATCGCCGATGTGCAGACCGAGCCGGTCGATCTCATCCATATTATGGAGCGTGGAACGGCTGACAGTGACGCCCCCCACCTGCACTGGTTCGAGGACGGCCACGGGAGTCAACGTGCCGGTGCGGCCCACCTGCACGATGATGTCGTTCACTACGGTGGTTTCCTGGCGGGCAGGGTATTTGTAGGCAATGGCCCAACGCGGCGCTTTGGCGGTGAATCCCAGCTCGTTCTGCAGGGGCGTGGAGTTCACCTTGATGACCACGCCATCGATATCGTAGGCAAGCTTTTCGCGCTTGGAGTCCCAGGCGGTGCAGTAGTCCACGACCTTTTCGATGCCGTCGCAGAGTTTCCAATCATCGCTGGCGCGGAACCTCAATTGCTTGAGCACCTGCAGGGAGTCCGAATGCTTGGCAAAGGGCACTTTCCCATCGACGAAGAGGTAATAGGCGAAGAAGTCCAGGCGGCGCTGCGCGGTGATGCTGGGGTCCAGAACGCGAATGGCGCCCGCGGCGGCGTTTCGGGGATTGACAAAGATCTTGCCGCCGGTTTGCTCCTGCTGGCGGTTCAGGGCTTCAAAGGATTCGCGGGTCATCATGATTTCGCCGCGCACTTCGAAATTGGCGGGCAGCTTGGCTTTTTTCAGCGCGGCGGGTTCCACGCGCAGGGGGACGGAGCGCACGGTTTTCACGTTCGGCGTAACATCTTCGCCGGTGGTGCCGTCTCCGCGCGTAACGCCACGAACGAGCACGCCATCTTCGTATTGCAGGGAGATGCTGAGGCCGTCGAATTTGTGTTCGGCAATGTACTCGATGTCCTCGCGCCCGCTGATTTCGCGCACGCGGCGGTCCCAATCCCGCAGGGCGTCGCGGGAAAAAGCGTTGTCCAGGCTGAGCATCGCCCGGGCGTGGCGAACGGTCTGGAAGCCTTCGCGCGGCGTGCCGCCCACGCGCACCGAGGGCGAATCCGGCGTGACCAGCTCGGGATAGGCCGCTTCGATCTCCTTCAGCCGGTTCATCAGCCGGTCATAGGCGGCGTCCGTAATCTCCGGGTCGTCCAGGACGTAATAGCGATACTCGTGATAGCGAAGCTTCTCGCGCAGGTCCTGAAGCTCTTTCTTGATCTTGGAAGGTGCTGCTTTTGCCATCAGTGCCTCGTAGATCGTAGGCTGCAAAACGCATCTTATTATATAGAATGTAGGCGCTGCTGATGATCCGGGAGACCATGGAAACCCAGTTCCACAACGCGCTGTTGATCCACAACCCGAACGCGGGCAATGGCGGGAATGCGCGCCGGCGCCTGATCGAGCAGGCGCGGCGGATTCTTTCCGACGGCGGCATCGAGGCGGAGCTTGCGGAAACCACCTGTCCCGGCCACGCCACGGAAATCGCGCAGCAGGCCGCGCGCGAAGGCCGCCAACTGGTGATCATCTGCGGCGGCGATGGCACGCTCAACGAAGTCGTCAATGGCCTGGCTACTTACATGAACGGGCACCGCGTGCCGTTGGCGCTTCTGCCTGGTGGCACCGCCAACATTCTGGCGAAGGAACTGGCGCTGCCCTGGGACATTCCGCGCGCGGCGGAGCAACTGGTTGGCGCGGAAGTGCGGGAGATTGCCCTGGGCCTGGCCACGCCGATGGAGCAGCCAGAGAAGAAGCGCTTCTTCCTGAGCGTTGCCGGAGCGGGCCCGGACGGCATGATCGTCTATTCCGTGGACCTTGGGCTGAAAGCGCGCGTGGGCATACTGGCGTACTGGTGGCAGGGCGCGCGCGAGGTACTGCGCTACACTTTTCCGCGCTTCCGAGTGCGCACAGGCGACCGCCAGGTCGAAGGCACGCTTGTCATTGTTGGCCGAACGAAGCACTACGGCGGCCCCTTCAAAATTACGGACCAGGCGGACCTCTTCGGGGACCAGTTTGAGGTGCTCGTCCTGACGACGCAGAGCGGCTTGCGCTATCTGAGCTATCTTCCGACGCTGTGGATGGGCAACCTGCGCAAGGAAGAAGACGTACACTTCTGGAAAGCGGACACGCTGGTGTGCGAGCCTTTGGATGACAAGCCGGTCTACGCACAACTGGATGGCGAGCCGTTTGCGCGGCTGCCGGTGGAGTTTTCGATTGTGCCGCGGGCATTGAAGCTGCTAGTGCCGCGGGGCACGCCTGGCTCCAACGGCGGTTCCACGCACGAACCCTGACTGTGGACATTGTCACGCATGCGCTGCTTTCCCTGGCCCTGGCACGCGGATTTTTCGCGCGGCGGGGATGGCCGGTGCTTGCGGGCATGCTCGTTGCCGGCACGCTAGCCGATGTGGATTTGATCAGCGCGTGGTTTGGGCCTGCCGCTTACCTGGCGGCGCGCCGCACATTTACGCATTCCCTGCTGGGCACGCTCGTCGTCATCGCCATCGCCGCGTGGATAGCGCACGCGCTGGCCGGCAAACGACGTGAAACGTGGAAAGGCATCTTTGCCGCGACATCTTGTGCCGCTATCGCGCATCTCCTGTTCGATTTCTGCCAATCGGGGGGTATCGCGCTGCTGTGGCCATTCCGTGGCACGCGCTTTGCCCTGGATTGGCTCCCCAACCTGGATCCGTGGATTTTGGTTCTACTTCTCGGTGGAGTCGTTGTGCCGGAGTTTTTTCTTTTGGTGAGTTTGGAAATCGGCGCCAGGGACAAAAGGCCGCGGGGCCGCAACGGCGCGCTGGTGGCGCTGGTGCTGATTGGGATTTACGTTGGCGCGCGCGGAGTGCTGCACTCCAACAGCGTCGCGCTGCTGGAACCGCGTTCCTATCACGGGGAATCGCCGCGGCGCGCCGAGACGTTTGCGGAGTCGCTTTCGCTTTTGACATGGCACGGAGTAGTGGAAACGCAGTCGTATCTTTGCCTAATCGATGTGCCAGTGACCTCCGCCGACAGCTTCGATGCTGAATCCGCCACCTGCCTGCATAAACCGGAAGAGTCCCCGGTGCTGACGGCCGTGCAACAATCGGCGGTAGGGCGCAAATTCCTGAGCGCGGCAAGAATTCCCCGCGCCGCCGTGGACAAAACGGAGGGTGGATACGAGGTGATTATTCGCGATTTGCGGGATGTGGCGGAACACGAGACGCGGCATCGGGTGGTGGCCCGGATTTGGCTGGATGCTAAATCGCGCATCGTAAGTGAACAGCTTGGCTGGGCGGGAGAAGTGCACCTGCGTTGACGGGGATTGCTCACCAGAGCGCGGCGTGACACAAGCCGCAAGGCGCCCACCAGAAAGCGGGTGGCAGGTGGAGCGCGCAGATTCGCCGTGCATTGCAACGGCGCACAAGGCGCCCGCCTCCCCGACCAAGTCGGGGTAAACGCCAGGCGGCCGCTACAAGAGCAAGAACAAACCAAGAAACCGACCTGAAGGTCGGCCACTACAAAAGCAAAGAGGTTCGGAAAAAGTAGATTCCTCACTGCGCGGACTCCGTTCGGAATGACGGGGCTTACGGGTTGCCGGGATGGGGTCCAGCAGTGCTGGCCCCCTACGCGGCGGGCTCGGGTTTATCGCGGAGGATCAGGCGGGACGAGGCGTAACTGGCGAGCACGAATAGGATCACCGCGATTGCGACTTCCAGTTTGTGCTGCGCCAGAAACGGCATCGCGTCCTTGCCGTAGCGGATGGCCAGATAGCCGATGCCAAAGTAGCGAATCGCGCGGGCCAACGCGATGGCGGAAGCAAAGCTTACCAGTGGGACTTCAAACACGCCGGCGGCAAATACAAAAATCTTGAAGGGCGTGGGTGGTGGCAGCAAGGCGGCGAGCAGCATCCCTCCAAATCCATTTTTCTCCACCCAGTGCCGGATGGCGTGCGCGCGGCCGCCCGCTTTTTTGATGAAAAACGCTTCCCCGCCCTTTTTTGCCAGGAAATAAAGCAGCAAGCAACCCAGCAGCGAGCCAAGCCCGGCCATCGCGGCGTAAAGCGGCATGCGCAGGGGATGTTGGATGGAGAGTTCGATGAGCAGCAGATCGTTGATGACGGGAAATGTCAGTACGGAGGAATCGAGAAACGATATCAGGAAGAGTCCCGGCGCGCCCAACGTTCCGGCAAAAACCACGATTTTCTGTTTCCAGCCGCTCAACGGCGCCGCCAAGGCAGGATCCTCCGTAGTTCGAGAATTTCAGTGTAACAGAGCGCCGGAATGGATTAGAGCAGCGCTTCGATGGCTTCGGTGATGATGTCGTAGACGTGGTGAAGCTCTTCCCGCGTAATGACGTAAGGCGGAATCACGTAGATCACATTGCCCAGCGGGCGCAGCAACACGCCGCGGCGCAGGAAAAAGTCGTAGAGTTTGGGGCGTAACGCGGAGAGATAGCCGGGATCGTCGGCCCGCAATTCCAGCGCGCCGATGGTGCCGACCTGACGCGTATCGCCAACCTGACGCATGCCGCGCAAATCGGCCAGTCGATCGGCATTGACCCGCGAGATCGCGGCGATGCGGTCGAACACGGGCTCGTCCTCGAAAATTTGCAGGCTGGCATTGGCGGCCGCGCACGCCAGGGCATTCCCCGTGTAGGAATGGCCGTGGTGGAAGGTGTGCATGCGGTTTTCGCTGCGAAACGCGGACTCCACGCGATCCGTACACAGCGTCGCGCCCATGGTGAGGAACCCGCCCGTGATGCCCTTGGAAAGGCACATGAGATCGGGCACGACGTTCGCCAGTTCGCAGGCAAACATTTTCCCGGTGCGGCCGAATCCGGTGAGCACTTCGTCGGCAATCAGCAGCACGTCGTGACGCGTGCAAAGCGCCCGGATCTTCTGCAGAAACTCGACGGGGTGAACAATCATTCCACCAACGCCCTGCAGGAGCGGCTCCACGATGACGGCGGCAATCTTATCGCCGCGCTCGGCCAGCAAATCTTGCAACTTCTGCACACACTCGATGTGGCAGGTCTCGCGCTTCAATCCCACCGGGCAGCGGTAGCAATAGGCCGAATGGACGCGGTGCACCGGATAGCGCATGGACTCAAAGGGAGCGGTGAACGGCGACGAATCGCTGACGGACATGGCCCCGGCGGTGTCACCGTGATAGCCGTCCGCCAGCGCCACGATTTCGTGTTTATCGGGGCGCTCGAGGTTCTGGAAATGCTGCACGGCAAGTTTCAGGGCGACTTCCACGGCGGTGGAACCGTCATCGGAGAGAAACATGTGCGTCAGCTCGGCAGGCGCCCATTTGCGCAAGCGCGCGGCCAGTTCTTCCGCGGGATCGTTTGTGAAGCCCGCCAGAATCACTTGTTCGAGCTTGCGGGATTGTTCCGCGACCGCGGCGCTGATGCGAGGATTAGCGTGGCCGTGGAGATTCACCCACCAGGAAGAAATCGCGTCCAGGATGCGGCGCCCATCGGCCAAATGAAGGTAGACGCCTTCGGCGCTGGCCACATGGAGCGGGGCAGGGTCCAGGAGGGCATTCGTAAACGGGTGCCAGATGCGTAGTGGTGTGGTCATTGGGAAAATGCGGAGCGGTCAAAGTGGTTCAGGAATACCTGCATCAGCGCGGTGCGATGGAGATTCGGAAGCTTGGGAATTTCGCCGATCACGCGAACATGACCAAATTTCTCGATGGTGTCGCGGTTCTCGCGATTCTGATCTCCAATCAATACCACGCCATGCACCGGCAGTTCGGCCGCGTGAAGCGCCGCGAGCGTCAATAGCGTGTGATTGATGGTGCCCACGCCGCTGCGCGCCGCCAGAATCACCGGCAGCTTGAATTTTACCATCATGTCCAGCATGAACTGCTTGGAATTGATGGGCACCAGCACGCCGCCGGCGCCCTCCACTATCAGCCAGTCGTTCATCAGGCTGGCCGGAAGGTTCAGCCGGTTGAGATCGATCTCGACCCCGGCCCAGCGCGCCGCAAGGTCCGGGGAAACCGGGGGCACAAATTTGTAGACCTCTTCCAGGGTGCGGTCGGTTCCAATGCCCGCCAGGCGCATGACCGTGACGCGGTCCGAGCCCTCCAGCGTGCCCGTCTGGATGGGCTTCCAGTACACTGCATCGAGCGCCGCACAGAGCAAGGCGGCGAGCGTCGTCTTGCCGACGCCGGTATCGGTTCCGGTGATGAAGAAGTGGCTTCTCATGCGCGTCTCGCGGTGGTCAAAACAGGATGCTGCGCCCGCCACGCTACCAGGGATCCCACCAGGCGGTCCAACTCATCCTGCGGAATACGGCAAGTCAATGACAAACGCAAGCGCGCTTTGCCCTCGGGGACGGTGGGCGGGCGGATGGCGCGCACGGCGAAGCCGTCTTGCTGGAGATGCCCGGCGGCGTCCAACGTTTCCTCGTTTTTCCCGAAGACTACCGGCACGATCTGGCTGGCGCTTCCAGCGATATCGAAGCCTTCCGTGCGCAAGGCGTTGCGGAAGCGCTCCGCGCGCTCTTGCAGTTCCCGGCGTTCTTTGTCCATCCCGGCTGCGAGACGCAACGCCGCGCTAATCTGCCGGGAAAAATAAGGCGGGAGTGCCGTGCTGAAGATAAATGTACGCGCGTGGTTGATGAGGTGCTCCTTCAATACGGCTGGACCACAAACGAAGGCGCCGGCACATCCCAGCGCTTTTCCGCAGGTGTGAACCACTGCCAGCAATTGCGGCACAATTCCTGCTTCCGCAGCAAGCCCGCGGCCTTGCGGGCCCAGGACACCCGTGGAATGCGCTTCATCCAAAATAATCGCCGCGCCGTATTTATCGGCCAGTCCGGCGATCTCTTTCAGGGGCGCAACATCGCCATCCATGCTGAACACACTTTCCGTAATGATCACTTTTCGCCACGGCGCGCCCGCTTCCTCTCGCAGTAAATCTTCCAGTGCATCCAGGTCCAGGTGCGGGTAGATGACTTTTCGCGCGCCCGATAGACGTATCCCGTCAATCAAACTGGCATGATTCAATACATCGGAATAGACGATGTCATCCTTGCCGACAAGCGATGCCAGGAGGCCCATGTTCGCGGCGTAACCACTGCTGAAGAAGAGCGCTTCCTCGGTGCCTGCAAACTTCGCAAACTCCTCTTCCAGAGATCGCCACTCCTCGGTTTGGCCGGAGAGTAAGCGCGAGCCGGTGCCCCCGACCTTGCGGGCGTGTGTCACCGCGTCGATGGCAGCTTCGTGGAGCTTGGGGTGTTCCGCAAGTCCCAGATAATCGTTGGAGCAGAGATTCACGCCGTGAACCTCGGCCAGACTGCGGCGCAGGTTGCGTGCGTCAAGGGCGCGCAGCCCCTTCCGCAGTTCCTCTTTCCAGATCGCTAGGGCGTTAGACGGCATGGGATTCGAGTGGCTTCATTCCCAAACTTTGAAGTAACTGCTCATCCTCATCAACTCCAGGGTTCGGGGTGGTCAGGAGTTTCTCCCCGACAAAGATTGAATTTGCGCCTGCAAGAAAACACAAGGTCACCGCTTCCGGCGACAACTGCTTTCTACCGGCCGCCAGGCGCACCCGCGAAGCCGGCATGAGGATCCGCGCCGTGGCAATCGCGCGAACCATTTCCAGCGGATCGAGCGGAGGCATCGCGGCCAACGGCGTGCCCTCGACGCGCACGAGCATGTTGATGGGCACGCTTTCAGGGTGCGGGTTCAGCGTCGCCAATTGATGCAGCAGGCCGGCGCGGTCGCTCTCCTTCTCTCCCATCCCCAGAATTCCGCCGCAACACACGGTGATTCCCGCCTGACGCACCGCCGCGAGGGTCCTCAACCGTTCATCGTACACGCGGGTGGTGATAATCGAGCCATAAAATTCCGGCGAAGTGTCCAGATTGTGATTGTAGGCCGTGAGCCCCGCTTCCTTCAGGCGGACGGCCTGCTCGTTCGTCAGCATTCCCAGGGTGCAGCAGACTTCCACGCCCAGCGAGGAGACACCGCGCACCATTTCCAGGACGATCTCGAATTCGTGGCCCTGTGGAGCTTCCCGCCACGCCGCGCCCATGCAGAATCGCGTCACGCCTCGCGCTGCGGCGTCCCGTGCCACGCCGATCACATGCTGCGGATCGAGCAGCCCCTCGCGCTCCACGCCGGCGTCGTGATGCACGCTTTGCGGACAATACGCGCAATCCTCCGGGCAGCCGCCCGTCTTGATGGAAATCAACTGGCAGGTCTGCACGCGATCGGGAGCATGGAATTCGCGGTGCAGGGTCTGCGCCCTGTAAACCAGTCCGGGCAGCGGCGTGGCGTAAATCGCCGCGACCTCTTCCTTCTTCCAATCGTGCCGGAGTTGCGTCACCGGGATGGTCTGCTGGGCCGCGCCGCTGAATGCACTGTTCATTCTGGGTATTCGCCTGGTTTGAATGCAACTGTATCAGTCTAACGAACTTTTCATACTATCATTGCTCCCCAGTTCAGGCCATTTCCATCGCATCAAATGGTTTGACCAGGCATTAGCAAAATGTTATAAGTCAGGGTTTCCTTCGCCTGTCGCGCGATGCATAGTGGGGTGCCGGGGTGGTCCTGACCCGCTCGGGGTCAGAAGGTGTTGCGCGCGCGGGCGGAAGAGTTCCCGTCCTGTCTGAGACACGGGAGTCTCCCCTCTTACGGGTGAGACGCTCCCCCTGACGCTGGTGGATGTTATGCGATTCCGGTTCACCGCGCTCTGCGTTAGGGCGGAGTGGTGTGTGGTTATGCAGTTGTAGGGGCCGCAGCCGGACGATTGGCCGGAGGAATTGCCCCGCAGAGACCTAATTGTTCTGGAGGATCCTTCATGCGTATCTTGTTTGAGGCTGCCCGCTCGAAGGGCAGTCGTATGTTGCATCGCGTTTTTGCGGCGTCGGCCCTGCTGCTCCTCAGCGCCACCGCCTTGCTTGCCCATCCGGCGGAAGAAGCCGGAGGTGGGGAGGCGAGTCTTAAGCTCCCCGACCTGACCCAGGTGAAGTTTATTTTCGGCCTTAATGGCCATACCTTGCTGCTCTTCGGCATTCTGATCTGCATCTTCGGCCTGCTGTTCGGCATGAGGATTTTCATGAAGCTGAAGAACCTGCCGGTACACAGCGCGATGAGAGAAATCTCCGAGCTGATCTACGAAACCTGTAAGACCTATCTGTTCACCCAGGGCAAATTCCTGCTTTTCCTGTGGGTGTTCATCGCCATCGTTATCGTGTTGTACTTCGGAGTATTGTCGCCCGTCCCCGGCAAGCCCATCTTTGTGACCCTGCCGATCATTCTGCTGTTCAGCCTCATCGGCATGGGCGGCAGCTACAGCGTGGCGTGGTTCGGGATTCGCGTGAACACCTTCGCGAATTCGCGCACCGCTTTCGCGGGTCTGCGCGGCAAACCGTACCCGATCAATCACATTCCCCTGGAATCGGGCATGAGCGTCGGCATGATGCTGATCAGCGTGGAACTCCTGATGATGCTGATCATTCTCCTGTTCATCCCGCGCGAGTATGCCGGGCCATGCTTCATCGGCTTCGCCANNATCGGCTCCGACCTGATGAAAATCGTCTTCAAGATCAAGGAAGACGACGCGCGCAACCCCGGCGTCATCGCGGATTGCACCGGCGACAATGCGGGCGACTCGGTCGGCCCCACTGCCGATGGTTTTGAAACCTATGGCGTGACGGGCGTCGCTCTGATCACCTTCATCCTGCTAGCCGTGAAAAGCCCCACCATTCAGGTTCAGTTGCTGGTGTGGATCTTCGTCATGCGCGTCATCATGCTGATCGCCAGTGCCGCCGCGTATTTCATCAATGACGCCATCCAGAAAGCGCGCTTCGGCAACGCCGCGGAAATGAACTTCGAAACGCCGCTCACGTGGCTGGTCTGGATCACCTCCTTCGTCTCCATCGCCTTCACCTACGCGGTTTCGTCGCTGATTATTCCGGCACTCGGCGGCGATTCTACCCAATGGTGGAAGCTCGCCACCATCATTTCGTGCGGGACCCTGGCTGGTGCCGTCATTCCGGAACTGGTCAAAGTCTTCACCTCGACGGAATCGCGCCACGTCAAGGAAGTGGTTATCTCCGCGCAGGAAGGCGGCGCATCCCTGGGCATCCTCTCTGGATTCGTGGCCGGCAATTTCTCTGGCTACTACCTGGGTGGCGCGATTGTCACTCTCATGTCCATCGGCTACCTGATCAGCAACCTGGGGCTCGCCCATCTGATGGGTGCGCCGGCGGTGTTCGCTTTCGGGCTGGTGGCTTTCGGCTTCCTCGGCATGGGACCTGTCACCATCGCCGTGGATTCCTACGGCCCGGTCACCGACAACGCACAATCCATTTTTGAACTTTCAATGATTGAGCAGCTTCCCAACATCAAGGAAGAATTAAAGAAAGACTACAACATCGACGTGGACTTCGAGCACGCCAAGCACCTCCTGGAAGCCAACGACGGCGCGGGGAACACTTTCAAGGCCACCGCGAAGCCCGTGCTCGTCGGCACGGCAGTGGTCGGCGCAACCACCATGATCTTCTCCATCATCATGGCACTCACCCACGGCCTCACCAACAACATGGACAAGCTTTCCCTCCTCCACGCTCCCTTCGTCCTCGGCCTGATTACCGGCGGCGCCATGATTTACTGGTTCACCGGCGCTTCCACGCAGGCAGTGACCACGGGCGCTTACCGCGCGGTGGAATTCATCAAGGCGCACATCAAGCTGGACAGCGCCGAAAGAGCCAGTGTGGCCGACTCCAAGAAGGTCGTGCAAATCTGCACGCAGTACGCGCAGAAGGGCATGCTGAACATCTTCATTGCCGTCTTTTTCGCGACCCTGGCCTTCGCCTTCGTCGAGCCATTCTTCTTCATCGGCTACCTGATCTCCATCGCCGTGTTCGGTCTCTATCAGGCCATCTTCATGGCCGATGCCGGGGCCGCTTGGGACAACGCCAAGAAAATCGTCGAAGTGGAGATGAAGCAGAAGGGCACGCCGCTGCATGACGCCACCGTCATCTGCGACACCGTGGGCGATCCTTTCAAGGACACGTCTTCGGTGGCGCTCAACCCGGTGATCAAGTTCACCACGCTATTCGGCTTGCTGGCCGTGGAGTTGGCGGTGAAGCTCACTTCGGAGACGGGCGGAACGCTGTCGCACATTCTGGCGGCGGCATTCTTCGCCGTCTCGTTCACGTTTGTGTATCGCTCATTCTACGGCATGCGCATCCGCGGCTCCGCCGCGCAATAGCCGGCGCGGACGGAGTAGTTAACCAAGAACGCGGTTTTTCATTTCAGGAAGCGCCGTTTTAAAAAACCGGCGCTTCCTGCTTTTTCACAACAGAAGTATCGTGGACACGCGAAGTTCGCCCACGCCACCGCGATAATGGTGTTAGAATCGCGCCATCTTCACGTCGAGGGTGAATCCATGAGAAAAAGTTTGCTGGCCGTCGTCACGGGCTTGGCGATTTGTGCGCTGGCCCTGCCTTCTCTCGGTCAAGAGCAGATCAAGTGGAAGATTCACGATCGCAATCGGCCGCTGCCGCCGGTGGTGGATCCGGGCACGGCCAGCACGCCAGACGTACCGGGGCGCGCGCCTTCCGACGCCGTAATTCTGTTTGATGGCAAGGACCTCTCGAAGTGGGCGCACAAAGATGGCAGCGCCGCCAAATGGAAAGTGGCAAATGGCTATGCGGAAGTCGTCGCGAAGACCGGCTATATCTATTCGCGGCAGGCATTCGGCGATTGCCAGTTGCATGTGGAGTTTGCGGAGCCGCTGCCGCCGAAAGGCACAGACCAGGAGCGCGGGAACAGCGGCGTCTTCCTGATGGGCCTGTACGAAATCCAGGTCCTCGATTCCTTTGAGAACAAAACTTACGCCGATGGACAGGCCGCTGCCGTGTATGGCCAGTATCCTCCGCTTGTGAATGCGTCGAGGCCGCCGGGGAAATGGCAGAGCTATGACATCGTATTCCATGGCCCGCGGTTCGATGCGTCCGGAAAGCTGCTACGGCCCGCGCGCGTCACGGTGTTCCACAACGGCGTGCTGGCGCAGGACAACGTCATGCTGACCGGACCCACCGAACATGGGGAGCGTCCGCCGTACAAGCCAACACCCGAAAAATTGCCGCTGGCGCTTCAGGATCACGGCGACCCGGTACGTTATCGCAATATTTGGATTCGCGAATTGAAATCGGCGGAAGGCGAGAAGTAGAGCGGATCTTTCTAGCGGGAGCGTAGCAAGAGAAACGCCGCCCGGCTCGCGCCGGAAAGTTGCCGCCAACAAGTCCTTGTGTTCTCTAAGATTAGCCCCGGGCGCTAGTCGCTCAGGACGAACTCCGTTTCGCGTGGCGGCGCCTGGTTTTGCAACGCATCCACGGCCTGCAGCACCAGCCGGTAATTGCCCGGCGGGAGATCCTTCAAATGCACCATCAGCCCAAACGGAATCACGGGATTGCCCTTCTGGATGTACTCCTGCATGGACTGAACTCCGGAGAACAAAACCTCTTTGTTCGTGGTTTTTTCGATGATCCGGTAGCCCGCGCCCACCAACGGAGGATTCTCCGACTTGAGCAGCGGCTCGTAGATTTCGGAGTACAACACCACATTGTCCGTCTTCTTGAAGCGGTAATCCGCCGCCGGGGTCACTTGCATTCCCCTGACGATCAGCGGTGTGCGATCTTCTAGCAGCGTGGCGTCCACTTCCGTCGGAATCGCGTTCACAGGCTGCAGGAAGGTGGACAAGACCACGCCACCCAGCGTGAATTTTTTCCCATCGTAGGGATCAATTTGCAACGGCGCCTCGAATTTCCCGAAAGCATCGCCGCCGGAACTCAGCACGACCGTCAACTTATAGTTTCCGGGCGCCGCATCGAACTGGTTCTGGTAGCGGTAGGGCGCACTCGTGAACTCCTTCCATTCGTCTTTCCCGAGGTCGATATTCAGCACATCGTTGAACCGCGCCCCGGTGGATCCATCCGGTTTATAGGCAATCCCGAGCACATTAACGACCGCGTGGTATTTCCCTTTCTCCTTGTTGAACACAATGGCGTCGCCTGGTATTTGCATCACCAGATTCACGCGCGCAATGTTTGGCGCCGTGTAAAAGTATGGGGCTTGCATCGTGCCGTGAATGGCTCCGGCCTGTGATCCCGCCGCCTGAACCTCCATTTGTTTTTCAAGCGGCTTGCCATCGAGCGGATTCACGGGCCGCGTGTTGCAGTAACCGCTGCGCGACCTCACTTCCATTCCGCCGCGGTTCAGCTTCACCTTCAGGGCGTGGCAACTGCCCTCCGGAGTTGCCTGCGGCACATAGCCGAGCACGTAGAACTGGTTGGCCTCCTGCGCGATGCGCTCCAGCCCGCTCAGCAGATCATTGGTGTTGTAGATAGTGAATCCGCCGGTGCCTTCCGCCAGCGCCATCAGGATCTGCTGGTTCGTCTGCCCACTTTCCGGCATCTTCGGCACAAGGATCTGCGGCTGGGTCATCGGATTGTTGTAGTTCGCATAGGGATTCCCCACGGTTCCCCCGGAGCCCCCACTCTTACCGCCGCCTGTGCCTCCACCGGTGCCGCCACCTTTACCGCCGCCGGTACCTCCTCCGGTGCCGCCACCAGTGCCCCCGCCCTTACCGCCAGTCCCTCCGCCACCCGTGCCGCCGGTGCCTCCACCGGTTCCGCCGCCCTTACCGCCAGTCCCTCCGCCACCCGTGCCGCCGGTGCCACCGCCGGTTCCCCCGCCACCGCCGCCGGGCTTCTGGGGTTCCATGGAAGCGGCCAGGCTATAGCTCGCCATCACCAACCTTGGCCGGAGGACCCGATTGCCGTCTTTTAGTGCGGCCGCGTGCGCACTCCGCACGCCCGATGGCTGGTGTAATTGCGCGCTTCCTCCCGGCCCGGCCGAGCTTCCACCCAGCCCGGGCGTCATCAATCCGCGCACGTCCACCGAATACACTGCCACGTTGGCTTTGTTGCAGGCATCAATCGTGGCGGTCAGCTCGGACATACTCTCCGTGTCCAGCGGAAAGCCTGCGGAGAACAGCACCAGCATTTTGCGGCCCGGCACCGCGCGCAGATCTTTGGCCAAGCTGCGGATGGAGAGGAGCATGGTATGCGCGCCAAAATCCGATTCCGCTCTGCTGATGGACGAAAGCCCCAGCGGAGGCGAAAACCCCGCGGAAGCGACAGTCACGGGCTGCGATCCGCTCTGCGGATTCGTTTGAATGTGCGGCGCGTGCACACCCGATACAGCCGCTTCCAGGAGTTCCGCGTTAGCCGTGAAATTCTGCTTAACGATCAGGGTTCCGCCGAAATCCACCACGGCCATCAAGCGGTCCGGCCCGGCGCTCTTTGCGATGAACTTCGCCGCCGCGCTGCGCGCCTGGATTTGGTCGGGCATCTGCATCGAGGCATTGTCGAAGAACAAGATCATGTAATGCTGCTGCCCCTTGACCTGCACCGTCGGGTCCGAGCCAAACGAAAAGCTCGAAATGGCTTGTTCTCTATTGTCCTCGAAAACCTTGAAATCCTGCTGCGTCAGGTCCGGGACGTACTTCCCTTTCTTGTCCATCACCACCGCGTCCACCAGGACGATGCGCGACTCCGTGCGGATGACTGCGCCAGTGGGCATGGCCGGCTCATTTCCTGCCGTGGGGGGTGTCGCAGGTTTGGCGGCATCTGGCGCTTGCGCACGAGCGCCAAGGGGCCAGGCGGCCAGCGCCAGCAGCGCCACCGCAAAAAATCGTTTGCTGTTCATGATTCCAGGTTTGAAGCTCATCTCCCCCTCCTTCAGAGCACTTCACTGATTTCGCGCGTGCGAGGCGTCACTAAGATAGACGAGATGCAAGGTTGATAGGGGTACAAATTAGTCATTTCCCCCTCGTTCAGACTGCTTCCCGAGTCAGTACGATATGACCACAGTCCCGTTGCGCGCCGCCATCTGTGCGCCTTCCGAATCCCGCACCACTTGCCGCACCATGTATTTGCCCGGCTTCACCTCGAAGCTCGATTTCACCGTCAGTCCGGTGTGGCTCAGCTTTTCAAACGTCGCATCGAACAGGCGCATTTTCACAATCTTTTCGCCGCCGGTAATGAAGTTCCCGTTCTCGTCAAAGACGGCCGTCGCGACCGTCAAATTGTCAAGATTCCTTCCTTCCGCCTTGCGGAAGTGCATCCCCTTCAGTTCCAGGTGCGAAACCACACTCAGCCGCGCTCCCGAATCTTCAGTCTTGAAATACTGTGTTTGCAAGCTCAGCGGGAGGTCATGAATCTCATCCTGCGAAAAGAGCGCTTCCTGAATTTCCTGCTTTTCGGTCTCTTGCGGATCGTCCAGCTTCTTCGGGGCATAGTAGCCGCGCCGCGCCTGGATGGCGTACTTCTGTTTTTGCGCCAGCGTTACCTTGAGCGTGTGGTACTTCCCGTCCATCTTCTGATTCTGCGGCGAAAAGCCCAGCACATAGGAAACTTCCGGTACGGCACCCGCCAGTTTCAGCCCACCCTCCAGATCGTTTGAATTATGGAAGAACGTGCCGCCCGTACCATAGGCAAAATCCATCAGAACGAACTGCAGTTCCGACTGCTCCGTGAGCCGGTAGCTCGCCTTGAGACCCGCCGTTATCGGGGTGTCCGAGTTTCGCTGCGAGATGTCCCCTCCCGGTTCCGGCACGTACAGCCCACGCGCGTCCAGCGCATTGATGACTATGTTGGCCCGGTTGGCGCGGTCCACAATCCCCGATTCATCCAGCGTGTCCGTCGTAATCAGAAATCCCGGCGATGCCAACAGCAGAACTCGTTCGCCGGGTTTCCCGGCCAGACGCCGCAGCACCTCTTCCAATAGGCGGTAGGTGTAGTTGTTGTCTGCATCCCCAGCATTCAGGGCCACCATTACCGCGGCCTGCGCTGCCGCCTGGGCCGCACCGGCCATCTGCTGGTTCCCGCCAAACATGCACTGTAACGTCTCTTGAACGACAACCACGAGAGCCTGGGAGTCGTGCTTGTTTTCAATCTGATCCGCCATGTAGTAAGAAACGTCGGGGCAATCGGTGATGTGCCCGCCCATAGCGCCGCGCGGCATCAGCCCCAAGAGCTTCTGCTTCAGCGCTTCTTTGTCGCTGGTGAAATCCTGCGTTAATTGCCCCGATGTCGAGAAAATGCCTATGCGGTCGCCCGGGGTCATGGCATCCACGAAGCGCCCCGCGGCCACGCGCACGGTGACGGCATCCGCCATTTTGAGATGGATATCATCGAACGTCAGCGCCACAAAGCGTTCCGGCAGCATCACGGAACCTCCGGCAGCGGTTTCCCCTTCGCCGGTCTGGGTTTTCGCGGCTGCTTCCGCGCGTTCCTTCCGGGACCTGGCAGTCTCCACGCCGAAGGTGGTAATCGCCTGTAGTTTGCCGCTGTCGTATACCAGAAAATCTTCCTTGCGCAGATTTTCGACAGGTTTGCTGGCGGAGTCCCGCACGATTACGTGCACCTGCACGAGGTTTACGCGCAGCTTGAACGTCGCGCCCGTGTCCTGCATGGAAACTTCCTGCTTCGCTTCCCCATTGATCTTGGGAGTTTGCGTTTCGGTGGGATTGCCTTGCGTTTTCTCTGCAGGTGGGTTGCCTTGGCCCGCAGCGCCCGAGGAGTCCTGGGCGCGAGACACTGCCGCAGATGTCGCCAGGATCGCTAGGAGCATCAACAGGTGCAGGGCGTGCCGCTGGGTCACTTTGGAGTTCATGGCTTCCCGTACCCCTTCCCCCGACCCATCCGTAGAGCCCCGCCATCCCCTTCAGGCCGCATTGTTGAGGTGGGACACCCCGACTATACGCTCACGTTGGGGAGTGTCCTAGCGCCATTGTGCTCAGTTCTGCGGCGTTTCAGCGCGCTCATTGCATTGCCGCTAATTCGCACCGCTGCGGAATGCCTCGAGGCTCCAGGTATCCTGCGCTTCCAGGTGCCGCAACACGTAGCGGTCTCCGTTCGCCACGCGCACACGAAAAAACGTCTCTCCCGGTGAATACCAGCGGTCTTCCACTTCGGCCACGACCAGCGTTTCCTCGCCCAGCCGCACGCGCACCGGCCGCTCGTCCGCGCGATACCCCGCGTAGCACTCCACCTCAACGTGTTTCACTTCTGCCTCTGCTCCTCTACCTGCGCCAGTGTTTCCGGCGGTGAGTTGTTCCTTTTTACCGCTTCCTTCCAACCGCCTGCTCTGCATTCCACGCCGCGCCCAAAAACACGATGACCGTTGAGATTTGCATCCAGATGAGCAAACCGATCACCGCCGCGAGTCCGCCATAGACCACGCTGTACGGCACGCGCCGCACATAAATGCCAAAAAGCACGTTCACAAACCACCACAGCAGTGTCGCCAGCATGGCTCCGGGCAGCACGTGGCGCAAACTCTTCTCCTTCGGGCGCGCCACCCAATAGATGACCGTCAACGCCAGCATCGCCAGCACCATCGCCGTCGCCGGGAAAAACACCAGCCACAAACCGTGGATTGGCACCGTACTCCCCAATCGCAGCGTGAACCATCTCCGCAGCGGCCTCCCAAACACTCCCAGGATTCCCGCCGCCAGGATCGGCGCAATCGTGATCAATAAAAGCAGCAGCCCGCGAAACTGGCGGTGCAAAAAGCCGAGGCGCTCATCATCCCCGTAAATCAAGTGGATCCCGTCCATGAGCTGCTTCATCACCTGCGAACCGCCGAACAGTGTCCCCGCCCACCCGAGCAGCGCAAATTTCCACACATCGGGTCCGCGCCGCACCAGGAAGTCCGTCACGATTCCCTGGCTGCCCGGCGGCAGAAACACCGTGAAATTACGAATCGTATCGAGCAGGGCGGTTTTGCTGCCGATCCAACTGGACGCAAACCACACCGCCAGGAGTAATGTTGGGAAAAATGCCAGAAAGAGGTTGAACGCGATCGCTTGCGAGATCACGCTGCATCGCGGAAAGACCCGCGCGACCACACGCCACATCTTTGTCGTCAAATGAGGCCTCGCAACGTTCACCTTGCATTATATAGAGTTCCCGGTCGCGCATCTGCGCCGCAGGCGTGCGCCGGGCTGGACGGTGGCTTCCCGCTCCAAAGATACTGGCGGCTGTTTTTGGAGGTCGCTCGAGCGCTGGCAGTCTTTGCATATCCTGTGCTTCCGGGGGTGCCGCTTCCACTCGCTACTTCTTCCTTTCCTGTCGTACACTTTTGCATGGACTCCACCCGAGGTTTCCAGAGATGAAAACCGCACCCGCGCCGGCATGTACCTCCGCCCAAGATTGCTTTCGTCCTGTGGGAATGGGGCGCGCTGTGGCGCAGTTGCGGCTTCGGCAAATGAGCCCGCTCTTCCGCTGGACGGCGCGCGCTGCTGCTCTCGTAGCCATTTGTCTTTCCTTTGCTATCTTCACGCAGGCACAAAACGAGGCTGCCAAGAAATACACCTGGAAGCCGCTGGAATTCGCCATTCTGCGGTTCAACGACGAAGCGCCCAATTCCTGGAACATCTACCATTGCGAGAAGAAAGGCCTGCTGCTGGTGCGGCTCTGGAAGCGCTACCTGTTTATCGATGTGGAGGAAGAAGAGGTCTACGATCTGGATCCGCAGAAACTCACCATCCAGGGGAACAACGTTACGTGGTCTTTCGCTGATCTCCCCGATAAACCCATCCACACGCCCGATTGGACGGACCGCAATGTCGGCCGGATGCAACGACTGCGTTTCCGTCTTGGCAAGGACGGCCACTTCCTGGAGCTGCAACTGCCGTTCGACGTCAACGGCCGCCCCATCTACTGAGATTGTCCGTTCGGTTATTGGGGACTACTGGCGATAGACGCCGTAAAACCAGGGGATGCCCAGCGCTCCCGGCTCGACGCCAACAACAACCTTGTCGCCATCGCGAAAGCGATCGAAATCGTCCGAATCGACCGCGAGGCGCTCGAAGTGGCGCCCTTCGCGCCACGACTTCACAAACAACCGCCGCGTGCCCCGCACAACACCCTTCATCTGGTAACGCCCGTAAACGCTGGCCGCGTGATAGGTCACGTCCTTCGGCGAATCCAGCCTGCCGTTCAGGAAAAGCGCGGTCACCAAGATGAAAGGGATGGGAATTAATCCCGTGAACAGATGCTTCAGGACCTCGATCTCCTGGTGCGCGTGCGCGCGGCGCTCCAGGAATACCGCCAGCGTCAGCGCCAGGAAGAAGACCAGGCCAAAGAACACCAGCATCGCGTCCAGGTCCAGTGGAGCGTAAATCTGGCTGACATAAGGAAAGAGGAGCGAACCACTTAGGAAGATTGCCATCTGCAGCAGCAAGCGGCGGCGGAAGACGAGTTCCGCGGCGGCGGAGGTCAATCCGCAAACGGGACACTCATCTGAAGTGCGCACAGCACCGCAATCCAGGCAACGAGTCATGAACTTTAGTATACGGCTTTAGGATGCCGCCGCGAGTTTCGCGAGCAGATCCTGGAAATGCTGCTGGCTCTGCTCTTCGGCAAGCGAGAAGGTGACGCCCATGCCGAGGCCGGGCTCTACGCGCTTCACCGAACAATCCAGCCACAAAGGCCGCTCCATGCCGAATCGCGCGCGGAAGCCCGCGCCCACCCAAAGCACATCTTCCGATTCGATGAACATTCCCCCGGCGCTGATGTCCCGCGTGCGGGCTTTCAGCCGGGCGGAGCCCCATTCGATCTCGAGATGAGCCTGGTAGCGAAAGCGCGGCGCCCTGCGGCGGTCCAGCCCTCGCGGCCCTAATCCCTCGGTGTTCATGGACCCGGCGCTCCTCGGGGAAACAGATGGCGCGCAAGTATCGAGCCCGTACAGCGTGCCTCTGCCCTGAAGATACGACGGGAACCACCACAATGTTTCAGACACCGCAGTGCAATGTTTTGTTCCCGGCAATTGTCAGTTGGACACACGTGACGCCGCCGTCATAGTGCTGCTGTCTGTACGCCCACTTCCGATGGCGATCTCTGGATGAGCGCGGAGCACGGGTGCGGTAGAATTCCCTGTCGGTGGGAAATGCCCGATACCAAGCAGGCAGGGAAGGCGGCATCGATGCCCCCAGACGGGCTTTTGCAATACTTGATTGCCGAGGAATATACACCGGAGAGTCTCGCAAAGATTCGGGAAACGCTGGAAGCTCACGGTACGCATACGATCCTGCCGGTGGAGCACGGGCTGTTTGCGGCAACGGCGGCGCCTGCCGCGAATAGCGTTTCCGGTTATCACAACGTTTGGGTTCGCGACAATGTGCTGGTGGCCAATTCCTTCCGTTTGCGCGGAGAACTGGCACCCGCCATCGCCTGCCTGCAAGGCCTCTCGCAGTTTTTTGCCAAGCAGCGGCCTCGCTTCCTGGACATCATCCAGGATGCCTCGCGCAAGCTGAAAAATGATGTGCAGCGCCGGCCGCACATCCGGTTCGCGGCGCAGGCGCTCGGCGAGCTCCCGGAGAAGTGGCCGCACGCGCAAAACGACGCGCTGGGACAGGCGCTGTGGTTTCGATTCGTGCTAGCGAACTCCGGTGCGCTTTCGCTAACCGCCGCGGATTGGAAAATCTACGAGCTTTTCCCGCGCTACTTTGAAGCCATCGAGTATTGGCAGGATAGGGATAGCGGGGCGTGGGAAGAAGGACGCGCGGTTCGCAATTCGAGTGTCGGCGCCGTTGTGGCGGGACTGGAAGAAATGCGGGAGTTCGCGGGATCGCCTGAGACGCGCAAGAACCAGGACATTGTTTCCGCGCTTCCTGAGATGCTGGCGAAGCTGGACCAACTGATCGCCAGGGGGCGCGCGCGGCTCGATGCTACGCTGCCATTTGAGGCGCCGCCGGAGCGGCTCGCGGATTCCGCCTTGCTCTCCTTGATTCATCCGTTGCGCGTTGTGCGGGAGCTTGCGGCACAAGACGCCATCCTCAGCCTGGTGCAGGCGCGGCTGAAGGGCGAGGTCGGCATCAAGCGCTATGCCGGCGATTCTTATTTTTGCCAGGACTACGATCAATGGTTTGCGCCGGGCCAGATGAGCAGCGACTTCAGCGAACGAATGACCTACCGGGACGCGCTTCTGCGGCCGGATTGTGAGGCGCAGTGGTGCATTTTCGACCCGCAACTCTCCATTATTTACGGCGAGCGATTTCTGGCGAACCCTTCGGACGCGGAGAGTTTTCGCAAGCAGGTTTACTATTTCAACCGCTCCTTGCGGCAACTGACGCCGACGGGTGGCTGCCCCGAACTTTACTTCATGCAAAATGGGGAATATGTCCCCAACGATCACACGCCGCTTTTGTGGACGCAGGCAAACCAGGCGCTGGCCCTGCACTTGATGGAGCGCACCGTGAAAGTAAAACTGGGGACAGGCCTTTAAGCGTAGGAGGGGAAATTTCCAGACCGTGCTCCAGTCGAGTGTTCAAGGCGGGTCTGTTTTCGCAACGCGGGAACCGTTTATGTGGATACTGGCTCCGACTTGTTCGGCTTGGCGACTTACCTGGCGCTGGGAAACGATAACTGGATTGGGTCGACACAGCTTGTGAGAATGGCTCCACGCTGCTTGGTCAGATAATGGAACGACTTGCATCCGGACGGTGTCAGAATAGGTAGGTCGCTAATGCGTTTGACACTCAGAATCCTACTGGTCGCCGCGGTCGTTTTGATACTCGGCCTAAGAGTTTCAAAGACTCTCAATCGCAGGCCTTCGGGCTTCTACGTAGAGTTGGTCACTCACAGTTCTTCCTCAGAGTGCGGAGACTACCGCAATGTCGTTTTGCAAATATCGAAGGAACATACCTTCAGGATTAACTCCGAAATAGTTCTAAGTGAAAACCTGAACGGGCGACTGAGAGAAATATTTCGGCCTCGGGCGGAGCGCGTGTTACTAGTCCGCGCTGACCCGGATGTCAGTTTTCAGGAAGTGGTGGGAGCCATTGATAATGCTGAGGGCGCCGTGACAAATCTGTATGTGGCGTTGCTCACACCGGAAGGAGAAAAGGAACCGTGTTGGAAAATTAAGAGGCCACCACCATTACCCATACTTCCAAGACTTCCACAATAGCCGTCCACATTTGAGAGTCGTTGTTCCCAACGCCTGGCAAACGCGGTTCCTGGAAACCGAGCCGCATTCCGCATCTCACTTTACTTCCCGCAAGATGGGCGTTATGTTTCATGTGGCCACATGCCACTTGCGCGGAGCAAGCAAACCAGGCTCTCGTTGTTCATCTGGTTGAAAAATCATGGGAGGTATGGCGATGAAGCACGTTGCTGTATGTCGCGGTCTTCTTCTGCTGGGTGTGTTGATCTGCGTGGCGTTGCCCACACTTTCGTTGGCGCAAACACGCGATGAATCCCTGGCGCCAACCCCGCCGATGGGCTGGAACAGTTGGAACAAGTTTCAATGCAATGTCAGCGAGGATTTGATCAAGTCCGTTGCGGATGCGATCGCCACCAATGGGATGAAGGATGCGGGCTACCAATACGTGGTGATTGACGACTGCTGGCAGGTTGGCCGCGACGAAAACGGCAATATTGTCGTGGATGCGAAGCGCTTCCCTTCCGGGATGAAGGCGCTGGCCGATTACATTCACTCCAAGGGGCTGAAATTTGGAATTTACTCGGATGCCGGCACAAAAACCTGCGCGGGGCGCCCGGGCAGCCAGGGACACGAATATCAAGATGCGCTGCAGTACGCTCGCTGGGGCGTGGACTACCTGAAATACGATTGGTGCAGCACCGGGACGCGCAACGCGGAAGAGGCGTACTCGACGATGAGCCATGCCCTGATGGCGACGGGCCGGCCGATTGTTTTCAGCATGTGCGAGTGGGGCACGGCCAAACCGTGGTTGTGGGGCAAGGGAATTGGAAATTTGTGGCGCACGACAGGCGACATCGGGGATAAGTGGTCCGCGAATAACAAGTGGAAGGACGGTAGTTGCTGCGAGTACGGCATGCTCGAAATTTTGGACCAACAGGTGGGGATTGAAAGCTTTGCCGGGCCGGGACATTGGAACGATCCGGACATGCTGGAAGTCGGCAACGGCGGCATGACCACTACCGAATATCGCGCACATTTCAGTTTTTGGTCTTTGCTGGCCGCTCCGCTGATTTCCGGCAATGATGTGCGTTCCATGACGCCGGAGATCAAGGAGATTTTGACGAATGCGGAAGTCATCGCCGTGAACCAGGATAAGCTGGGCCGCGAAGGGCACCGCATCCGGAAGAATGGCGATCTGGAAGTCTGGGCAAAATCTCTGAGCGACGGCAGCCGCGCCGTGATTCTGTTCAATCGTGGGACATCGGAAAGCGATGTGAGCGTTTCCTGGGAAGAAGTCGCCTACCCGGGGCACCTCACTGCCAAAGTGCGCGACCTGTGGGCGCACAAGGATCTGGGTTCGTTCACCGGCAGCTTCAAAGCGAGTGTGGGGCCGCACTCCGTGGTGATGGTAAAAATTGCACCGTGAGGCTCTTGAACGCTGGACCACAATAGCTGGTGCAGGTCACGGCCTTTTCCTTGTCATTCCGAGGGTCCCGCGCTGCGTGGGTCCCGAGGAATCTGCTTTAGTTTCACCGCAACGGAAAAAGCAGATTCCTCGCTTCGCTCGGAATGACACGTTTAATGAGTCAGTGATTATGTGGACTAGGGGCGCAGCAGTGCTGCGCCCCTACAACGTAGAATCCTGAAAGACGGCCGGGTGCTTGGCAGCTTTGGTCATGAAATCTTCGATCGCTTCCACGGGCTGAATGCCGCCGCGGGCGCCGACGGCGGTGCAGTTCAGCGCAGCGGCGGCGCAGGCAAACTCCAACTGCCGCTGCAATGGCCAGCCCTGCAAAAACCCGTAGATGAAGCCCGCGTGAAAGATGTCGCCCGCGCCGGTGGTGTCCACCGGATCAACGCGGTAGGCGGGCGCATAGTGAAATCGCTCCCCATCCCACGCAAGAACCCCTTCATGCCCCAAAGTTGCAGCAGTAAGGCGGCAAGCGTAACGGCGATGGACCTGAGGGAGCGAAAGGCGAAGATCGCGTTCGCTGGTGAGGCGAGCGGGAATGTCGCGGCTGGTAATCAGGAAATCGATGTTGGGCAACAGCGCTTCATAGCCGGAGTAGAGATCGTCGAGATCCGCGACGACGGGGATTCCCGCGGCGCGCGCCCATCGCGCGGCCAGCGCAGCGGCGGCGGTATCGTGGCCGTCAAGGTGAAGGATGCGCGCATTCACAATCCATTCGCGCTCGAGTTCTTCCGGCAGAAGGGTCAGGCGGGCGTCGCGCTTCCAGAGCACGGTGCGTTCGCCGGTTTGATCGACGAGGATGAAGGCCTGCTGGCTGGTGCACGCGGGCGCGGTGAATAGGTGCGCTTCAACGCCGAGGCGCTGGAATTCCGCGCGGTGGAGCGCCGCAGCATGATCCTCCCCGACCTTGCCGACATAGCGTGTGCGCAAGCCCCACTGCTGACAGGCGGCCATTGCCGTAGCTACTTGCCCGCCAAGCAAAACATTTGCGGAATCAACTTCCACCTTTGAGCCACTCTCGGGAAAACGCGGAACGGGGATGAGCGTATCGGTGGCGTTGAGTCCAACGCCGACCACATCCACTTTCGGAAGATTCGTCATTGTGTCGAGAACACTTTATCAGTGAAAGCGCGTGGTGCGCCAAAGCTTCCGCCCACAAAGGAAAAGGAGCAAAAGGAGCGCGGCAATCAGGGCGAGCGCGGGTCCCCAACGAAAGGAAAATTGCGGGACGCGGGCCATCGTGGCGAAGGCCAGAAGGACGGCGGAGGCTGCGGCCACAAGAAGCCAGTCCAGCACGCTGCGGCTTGGCGGGGTTTCGCCGGCGGCCTGGCGGCCCTCGAAACGCGCGGCCACATAATCGGCAGCGACGCCGTAGCGCTCGCCTTCGCGCTGCGCTGCTTCTTTCCAGTGCTGCTGCTCTTTGCCGGTGGCCGAGGAAAGAGCGATGGCACCGACACCCAACATCATCAGCAGGGAGCCACCGATTACTTCCAGATAGGTGGTGTGGCTCTTGCCCTGCAATTCACCGAAAACAAGAATCCCCCACAGCAGCCCCCAGAGCTGGTTGGTGTTCGAGAGAGGAATCCCGCGGCTGATACCCACATACTTCGCGGCGTATTGCTGGAAGAGATCGCCGATTACCCAAATGAAGCCGCCGAGCATCAGCCAGAAGATGACGCCGCGTGCCTGCACGAGTACATGCCAGAGCGGCGAAAGGCCAATGTAACCGAGGGCGAGCACGGTCATCATGCCGACTTCGCCAAAGGTGAAAAAGGTGACGAACGAGAGCGGGTTCATTCCCGTCAGATAGGCCTTACGGTAGGGGATATACATCGTGCCCCAAAGAACGCCCGCGCCGAGAGCGGCCCACACACCGTTTAAGGAATGCGCCGAAGACCCTTGCGAAGCAGAAGCGATGGCAAGCACCGTGGCGCCGACGCACATGATCAGCGCTCCACCAAGCACGCCGGCCCAGCGGCGCCAGCCGGCTTGCCGCAGCTCATTGAAAAAGAGGAAGCCCCAGAAAATGCCGAGGAGGCTGTTGGAATTCCACAGGGGGAAAGCGATGCTGAGGCCGATGTCGCGGATGGCAAAGATGGTGAGCGTGTTGGCCACCGCCCACAGGCATCCCGCCAGCAGCGCCCAGAGGATGAGATGGGGCGCGCGGCGCACGTCGGCCCGCACGGAGGAGGTGCCCAGGACCAGGGCGGGCAGGCTCCATCGCGCAAGAAAAACGCCGATGACCATGATCAGCGAAATCACAATCGGGGAAACGCCAATGGAGACGAGCTTCGTAGGCGCTTCCGCCGCGCCCAGCCATGCTCCGGCGGTAAAGCCGCAGAGAATGCCGAGGAGTTGCAGGCTGCGGTGCCGGGCCGGGTCTTGGAATTGTGTGGGGGGAGTGGACGCCGATTCGGCTGGCATGAGTCTCCGTGCGAAAAATCAGTGAATGAATCTCAGCAGCAAGAGTCCGCCGAGAAGAACCGCCGCCGGTACCCAAAAATGAACGTCGGTGAAGATGCTCGCCGCGCGGCTGCGCGCTGCGTTGCCCGTGCTGCTGCGTTCCATGGGACTCCCGTGAAAGGAACTTGTTGGCCCGCATTATACACCGGTGACAATCGGGGAAATGGGAGCAGACTCACTGGGGGCGGAGGGATCAGATGACCGGAAGATTCCGATGAGGCCGTTCTTGGACCTTGAGGTCGCTATGCGACATGTTCGAGACCGAGTGAATTTCTCCTCAGCCATAACTCTGCATAGGGAAATGCGATTTTCATCCGGCACTTGATACGATGTCCAGTGTTGTTCAGGAGGAGACCCGGTATGCAGAAGAATCTATCAGACGAACCCCGCGCTAGAGTCTTCATCAGCTGTGGACAGTCGAAGGGTACCGATGAGGAGGTGACCGCCAGCGCAGTCGCTGGCAGACTGGAGAAACTCGGCTTCGATCCATACGTTGCGGTACAAGAGCAAACGCTCCGTGGTCTTAAAGAGAACATTTTTGAGCAACTGGCCAAGTCGGAGTATTACATCTTTGTAGACTTCAAGCGCGAGGAATTGGCGAAAACAACTCCTCCGGTTTGTCGAGGATCGCTATTTTCGCACCAAGAGTTTGCTCTTGCGTCGTACCTCGATATTCCCTTGCTGGCTTTCCAGGAATTGGGAGTCAAGCAAGACGATGGGATTATTCGCTTCCTCCAAGCAAATGCCATCTCCTTCACTGACCGAAGCCTATTACCCAACGTGATTGCTGACAAGGTTCAAGGGCGCGGTTGGGACCCGCATTGGAGGAACGATCTGGTGCTCGAACGTGAGCCGAAGCAGTTCAGCGACGCCACCAGAGTGGAGTGCCCTCCTGGGCAGGAACCTAGATACTTCCAAGGCCGATTTTTCCACATTGATGTGCGCAACCGACACCGCGACAAAATAGCGACGAATTGTTATGTGTATCTGGCGAAAGCGATCAATCTAAACACGTCTGAGGAAATTCCACTTAAGACCGTTGAATTCAAATGGGCCGGCTATGTTTTGCCTAACGCTCACATACTCCCAAAGCAGGCTCGCCGGTTCGACGCGTTCTGGATAGCCCATGATCGCCCGACCCAGCTGCAGTTCAACGTGTATTCCGATGCGACCGACTACATTCCGCACATTGAAGGGGAAGGCCGATATGAGCTGAGTTATGTAGTAGTAGCGGACAACTTCCCCGCTTCAAGGGGGTCGTTCATCCTGAGTTTGAACAAATCGCTGGAGCTCACAGCCTTGGAAAACGATTCTTAGCCCCGCGCAAAGCGATGCGCCCCTGTTTCCGGATGGTCGTTCCTACCGCGACAGTAATTCTGACGGTTGGGCCCGCACGGCTCTGGGCTGCGGGTCTGCCACGCTGTCCCGTTCGAGGAAGATATCTGATTGGTAGTCGGGTTGAGACTGTAAAAGCAGCGGCGAGCCGCCGCACTCCAAAGGAAGGTTTCCACACCGGGCAAAAAATGAGGGTTGCGGGGGCGGGAACGGCATGCTAGCCTGAGCGAACAAAAGGCGAACAACTGGAGAACCGCCTCATGTCTGACTCCCTTGCCGTGCGTTTAGCTAAAACTACATCCCCGGTGCCGTCTGCCGGTTCCACTTCCCTGGCGCGCGTCTCGCAGGTGCTGGACACCTTTGCTGCGCGCGATTCCAACGGCGAGGTTCTGACTGCCGTGCGGCATTATCCCGCGCGCGAGGCGCAGTGGGCGGAATTCCCGGAGTGGATTCACACCGACCTGCGCGCAGCGTACAGCGCCAAGGGCATACGGCAGCTCTACACCCACCAGGCAGCGGCGGCGGAAGCGGTTCACGCGGGCAAAAATGTGGTGATCGTCACGCCGACGGCCTCGGGCAAGACCCTTTGCTACAACCTGCCCATACTGAATGCGATCCTGGGCGACACGGACACGCGGGCGCTGTATCTCTTCCCCACCAAGGCGCTGGCGCAGGACCAGCTTGCGGAACTTTACGATCTGAACCAGCGGCTGGAGAACCGCTTTGGCGTCTTCACCTATGACGGAGACACGCCCAGCGACGCGCGCAAATCCATCCGCGAGAAGAGCCACATCGTCCTGACGAATCCGGACATGCTGCACACGGGAATCCTGCCGCACCACACGCGTTGGACGCGGCTCTTTGAGAATTTGCGCTACATCGTTGTGGATGAACTGCACAACTACCGCGGCGTCTTCGGGAGCCATTTGTGCAATGTGCTGCGGCGGCTGCGGCGGATTGCGAAATTCTATGGGCGCGAGCCGCAGTTCATCTGCTGTTCGGCAACCATCGCGAATCCCGGCGATCTGGCTTCCCGTTTGATTGAAGACAATGTGGAAGTGCTGGCGGAAAACGGGGCGCCCGCGGCGGAAAAGACATTGGTTTTTTATTACCCGCCGGTGGTAAACCGCGCGCTGGGCATACGGCGAAGTTACATCAATGAAGCCTCGCGTGTTTCGCAGGAGTTCCTGAAACACGATTTGCAGACCATGGTGTTCGCGAATTCGCGGCTGCACACGGAAATCATTCTCACCTACCTGCAGCAGGCCAACCCCCAGTTGCCGGGCAGGGCGGAAACGATTCGGGGCTACCGCGGCGGCTATCTGCCGAATGAGCGGCGGGAGATTGAGCGAGGCTTGCGCGAAGGACGGATTCGCGGCGTGGTGACCACTTCGGCGATGGAACTGGGGATCGACGTGGGCTCGCTCGATACCGTGGTAATGGCGGGCTATCCAGGAACGATTGCGGCAACCTGGCAACGCGCCGGGCGCGCGGGGCGACGTAGCGGCAGCAGTTGCGCTGTGCTGGTGGCTTCGTCTTCGCCGCTCGATCAATTTATCGTGCGCCATCCGGACTATTTTTTCGGAAACACGCCGGAGCACGCGTTCATCCAGCCGGACAATCTGGAAATTCTCATCAACCATCTGAAATGCGCGGCGTTTGAGCTGCCCATCGGCCCACAAGAGCGGTTTGGCGACGTGGATTTGCGCGACCTGTGCGCGCGGCTGGCGGAAGCGGGCTACCTGCACCTGGCCGGCGAAAACTACCACTGGACAAACGAAGCGTATCCCGCGGATTCCATTAGCCTGCGTTCGGTAACCAGCGACAATTTCGTGATCATCGACATCACCGGCCAGCCCCTGGTGATCGGCGAAGTGGATTTCCCGAGCGCGCTGACCACGGTGCACGAGAAGGCCATCTACCTTCACGGCGGCCAGCAGTACCACGTGGAGCATCTGGATTTTAAGGAGCGCAAGGCATCCGTGAAGCAGGTGGAGGTGGATTACTACACGGACGCGATCCGGTATACGCAGGTGCGGGTGTTGGAGGTGGCGGCGACGGCGACGAAAAGCGAAGATTCAAGCTCTTGCGATCTTGCGGACATGGAGTCCAGCAGTGCTGGACCCCTACACTTGGCTCATGCGTGGTCGCATGGAGATGTGCTGGTGCGTTCGCAGGTGGTCGGCTTCAAGAAGATCAAGTTTTTCACCAATGAAAACGTAGGCGCGGGGCAGCTTGAATTGCCTGAAAACGAGATGCACACGACCTCCTACTGGATCACGCTGGAGCGGCCGCTGCTGGAATCGCTGCCCTACGCGATCAGCGAGCGGCAATCGGGCATGTTCGGTTTGCTGCACGCGCTGGAATCGGTGGCTACACTGCTGTTGATGTGCGACGCGCGGGACCTCGGCACGGCCATCGGCGAGCGCCCGCCCGCACCCGACGCGGACGAAATAGTTGTCCTAAGCGAAGCCAAGGATCTCAGGGCCAACGCCAGAAATCCCTGGATGTCCGGGGAAAAGGAATTCTTCGAGCCGAATTTGTATCTCTTCGACGCATACCCCGGCGGAATCGGCTTTTCGGAGCCGCTCTATCGCGCGCACGAGTTGCTGGTTCACAAAACGCGGGAATTGATCCGCGCGTGCCCCTGCGAGCAAGGGTGCCCTTCGTGCGTGGGGCCAGCGGGAGATCTGGCGCCGCGGGCCAAGGAAGCCGCGCTGGCGATTCTGGACCGGTTGTGCGGCTGACCGGAAGGCGAAAATCTTTGGCTTAGGTTTAATGATGATGGCAAATGCGGGAGACAAATTTTCGCGATTGGCGGCGCTGAAGCCGGCGCGTGGAGCTGCGCAGAGGCCGGCAACCTTGCGTGCGCCAGACGAAACGGACGCGCTCAGCCGCTTGTTGGGCGCGCGCATCGCCCGGAATCATTGCGGCGAGCACCTGGCCATCCGGAATTGGTTTGCCACGCCGGAGTTTTGCGAGCCATCGCCGGTCGCGTTGGATTTGCTGACAAAGGTGCCTGCTCGCCAAGCGTCGGCGAGTGGCCGCTACAAAAACCGTGGACGCGATGAATCCATTTCGCGGCGAACGCGGGCCGCCGTGCAGAACCCCGAAAAGTGGCTGTTCCTGGACACGGAAACGACCGGGCTGGCCGGCGGCACGGGCACGTACGCGTTTCTTGTGGGGCTGGCATGGTGGGATGCCGGCGGCTTGCAGGTGGAGCAGCTTTTTATGCGCGACTTTTCGGAGGAGCACTCGCTGCTGCATGAATTGTCGGCGCGTTTGGCGGAACGCCCCGTGCTGGTCACGTTCAATGGGAAATCGTTCGATTGGCCGCTGCTGGAAAATCGTTTCACGATGACGCGGGCGATTCGCGTGCCTTCGCTGGCCGCGCATCTCGACCTGCTGCATCCGGCGCGGGCATTGTGGAAATTGCGGCTGGGTTCGGTGCGCCTGGTGGAACTCGAGCGGCACGTGCTGGACGCGGCGAGGCTCGGGTGGCATCGCGAGGACGACGTTTCCTCGGCGCTTATTCCCCAATATTACTTCGATTATCTGCGCGGCGGCTCGGCAAAGCCGCTGGCGGGCGTGGTGAAACACAATCAGATGGACCTGCGCGGGCTCGCGGCGCTTTTTGGCAAGATCAATTCCCTGCTGGACGAGCGTGAAACCTCTCACCAACTCGCCGATTCGCTGGATCTGTTCGGGCTTTCGCGCTATTTGAATCGCCGTGGAGAGCAAGAACGCGCTCATTCGATGTGCGCCCAGGCGCTGGGTGCGGGGCTTCCTGCCGAATTCCGCTCGCAGGCAACCCGCGAGCTGGCGGTCATGGCCAAGCGTCGCGGCGATGTGGAGAGAGCGGCGGCTCTCTGGCTGGAGTTAGTTCATGACCCACTGGATGGCGTCGCCGCGTGCGAGCATCTGGCGATTTACTACGAACGGAACGCGCGTGATCTTCAGCGCGCCGTGGAGTTCGCACAACTGGCCCTCGCAAAGCTGCAACGCCAATGCGCCCATTCCCGCGATCCCTATGCGACGGCGCGAGCGGCACGGGCCGAGAAAAAATTGCTGTGCCGGCTGGAGCGCTTGTGGCACCGGATGGAGAGGAGCGCCGGTCGTGCTCACGCTCCGCTGCTAGCGCATTCGGCAGCCGCCGTCGCCAGTTCGCGCTCCCGTTGATCTTCCATTCCCTCTCGCCATACTCTCGAATTTGGAGGCATAAACCGAATGGACAGACACTGCTGGCTCTACACCGCTTGGATTAGAGCGGATTTGTCACCAGTGGGCGGCAAAGGCGCCCGCCTCCCCGACCGGGTCGGGGTAAACGCCAAGCGGCCGCTACAACAGCAAGGACAAACCCAAGAGCACAGCAAAGACGTGCAGTGCCGTGGCCCTTCTACATAGTTTTCTCTAGCAAGGCTGTTTCTTGTGCGAATTTCGGATTACCGCGTAGGAAACGCCTGGGTAACCTTTACTTCGGACTCGTTCGGCTTTTTGGGCTCTTCCGGGATGGCCTCCCAGCCGAGCGTTTTGTTCCATTGAAGCATAAGAGTGCGGTCGCCACCCTCCACGCTGACGCAGTCGTTCTGGAAGCACCGCAGAAAGACACCGCCGTCCGGCGTATCGAAGGAGAAGAAATCCGGGCGGCGGAAGAGGTTGCTGCGCACCGCATATTTTTTCTCCAAAGCTTCGGAGTACTGGCCGAAGAAGCGCGCGGCAGATTCATTCGAGTCCAGACGGACGCGGACGAAGAGCAGAAGCCGCTTGGCGTCTTTGCTCTCATAGGTCGCATAGACGTCGCCTTCCCACGCAGCCGCCAGCTTGCCGGCGCGGTCCGCATCAAGAAATTGCTTCAGAACTTCTTTCCAGCCGAATTCGCCCATGGAGTTTTCTTCCAGTAGCGTCCAGTCACTGCCAGGCAAACCATCTGGAAGATTGAGCTTGATTGGCATCAAGGATTTTCCCGTGCGGTAGAGATCGGGGTGCATGATCTGCTGCGTGCTTGCGGGTGGCCGCGCAAACACGCTCGCAAAGCCCTTCCAGCCATCGTTTTTCAGGACCGCCAGGGAAAATGTGAGTCCGCCAAAGTAAGGGAACATCAGCGAATCCTTGATAAAGGAAGGCGCCTTTTTGAGCATGGGCGTTTCAGCGAGGTCACCCACAAAAATCGAAGGATCGATATCAGGAAGGTCGCGCAGTTTCAGCCCTTTCTCCTTGAGCATGTATTCGAGCATGGCAGCTGTGGCGCTGCCTTCCAGGACCGATTCGCGCGCCATTTCCGCATCGTCATTCGGGCGCGCCGCCTTCACCCACGCTTCGATCTGGAAATGCTGGTCCTCGAGGGCGTGCGTCAGTTCGTGGGACATCACGGTGCGCTGGTCTTCCGGATCAATCCAGTCCGCGATATAGAATTCATGGGCCTTTGGGTCGTACAAGCCGGCGATCTGCTCCGTCAGGAGATCCACCATAAAGCCATCCAGATCAAACCCTTTGGGGATCAGTCCAAAGGCCTCCGCGCTGCGTTTGGAGGCATAGCGTTCCTTGGCATCCTTTTCGTCGTCCATCTCGCGGAGGACATAGGCGTGGATTTCTTGGCGGGAGCGTATGGACTTTTTCAGAGGAGTCTTCAACTCCCAGCCGGTGATGGCGCTCATCTCCTGCAAGACCTCGTCCGCCATGGCCAGGAATTCCGGGTTGTTCTTTGCGGAAGGCGCCGGGGATGGGGCTGTGGCCGCCTGCTGCGCAAGAGCCGGGTAGAGATTGAGCAGAAAGAGCGCCGCCAGGAGCAGGACCCCGGCGATTCGGTTAGGAAGACATTTGCATGAAGCCATATTTTTGCAGGATAGCAGATTCCCGGGCACTCTCGAATTTGACCGCGACAGTGTGTTCAATCAGGAGGGCTCCATGTAGCGGCAGGCGCTGTTCCCGGAGAGCAGGCGTTGCAGGGCGTCGACCAGATCGCTCAGGAACGTGGGAGGATCCACGGTGATGGCCGGGTGGCTCATAATATCCCTGACAAAGTACTCAACTGGCGACACAAAGCCTCACAAACGGACAGGCTTAGAGGGCTTCTCTCCCATTCTGGGACAGGTTTTCACGGGAATCGCACTGAAACAAAGACTCGTGGTTCGGGAAGGTTTCCGAATGGAAACGTGGCCGCCCCGGATGAAACACTCGCAAAGTTTTCCACAGCTCTTCTTGTGTTCCGTATTCGTAACAACTTGATAAGTTGCTATAATGGCAATTTGTGGGAGTTCGATTTGAACTCCAGAAGAGGTACGAATGTTTCCACCTGGGCTAAGGATGCGCCAAACTCGTGAAAGACTGGGCCTAACCTACCGGGATGTGGAATCGGCAAGCTTTGAAATCGCCGCAAAGCGTGGCCGGCCGGATTTCATCCTGCACATCAGCCGGCTGGCGGACATTGAAAATCGCAATGTTGTGCCCAGCTTGCACAAGCTGTATTCCCTGGCTGTCATTTATCACCTGGACCCGCTGGAGATCACCTGCTGGTACGAGGCACCCCTGCAGCAAGCGTTTCACGATGGGGCTGCGTTTCCTCCCCCGCGGACACACCTTAGCAACTCGCTGCCGCCTCCGCCGACGGCCATGAGCCGCGATGACGACTTCAACACGCTGGCCACAGGGCTTCTGAATCGGCTGCCTCCCCCGATTGGGCCTTTTTCGAGATTGCAGCCGTACGCGAATGGACCTTATCGCTACGGTTATATCGGACTCTCCGACCGCCGCATGACCCCGATTTTGCGGCCTGGAAGCCTCGTGTTGGTGGATACCTCCGTGCACAAGATCGCGGTGAACGACTGGTCCAGCGAGTATGACCGGCCGATCTATTTCGTTGAGTTGCGGGGAGGATATCGCTGCGGATGGTTCCAACAGGAGAAGTCTCGGTTGATCATGCAACCCCACACCCTTTCGCGTTGCATGCCCGAGTCGTGGCGCATGCCGGAAGAGGCTGAAGTTGTCGGGCAGGTGGTGGGCCTGGTTACTTACCTGAACGAACCCTGGGCTTCTTCTCCCGCAGCAGTTCGCACAATGCATTCAGATTCGAACAGAAGAGTTTCTTGAGGTAATCCGGGGCCTGGGGAGGAATCCAGGTCTTGGCCTTTTCGGAACATTCCCGGAGATGCACTTCCCTTCCACCGGGTAGAACGTCCAGATAGTTGAGCAAGTCTTCTTCCTGCAGCGCCAACGGCGATTCCAACAAGCGCTCAAAAAGCTCCTCGTGGCAATCCGCAAGGGCCTGACCTACGCCTGCTTCACCGAAGACCGCACACAATCGCTCATGGAAATAAATTCCGGTGGATGGATCGCGGAGATTGGCGACGTAGGCCAACCGCTCATACATGCCCCCCATCTGTTCCAGGGAGTGCACCGACAGGTCGTAGAGGATCTGGCGGTGAAGTTGAAGCTCATCGAGCATCAGGGCATTCCTGTTTGAAGCGGTGTTCCGCCGACAGAACTTTTTTCCAAGCGCTGACCAGGCCACTCTGTGAGCTGGCACCCTTCCTGACAAGGAGCGTGCCCCGTGAAAAAGAGTCTACTAGTTCTTGTCGCTGCACTTTCGGTAAGCCTAATCCTACTGTCCATCGCAGTGCCGGTCAACAATTCTTCCACGCTGCCCACTTGGAACAACGGAACAATCCAGGCGGAGGGCATACCCGCGCCTCCACCCACTGTGCCTCGCGCGA
>PMES01000036.1 GCA_003154775.1 Acidobacteriota bacterium
TGGCCGCCGTTTCCATCCTTCGCCAGTATCTGCCCGATCTGAAAATCCGGGTGATCAATGTCGTCGATCTGATGAAGCTGCAATCTGCGAGCGAGCACCCGCACGGGCTGAGCGAAACGGATTACGATTCGCTCTTCACCAAAGATAAACACATCATCTTTGGCTTCCACGGATATCCCCAGCTAGTCCACCGGCTGACCTACCGCCGCACCAACAGCAACCTTCACGTCCGGGGATACAAGGAAGAGGGCACCATCACGACGNNAGGACAAGCTCATCGAGCACAAACACTACATCGACAAGCACGGCCAAGACCTACCAGAAATCCGAAACTGGAAGTGGAGCAATCCCAAATGAATACGCAAGAGCTTATTGCTACCGCAAGGAGACTCATCGCCGGCCCGAGATCATTCGGTATGGGAGCGAGAAAGCAGGCAACCAATGCATGAAAGTAACCATAGTCACAACCAGCATGAAGCGCAGGATGGCGAACATGTTCATCGGGAGATTCCTCCGTACTGGAGGCGCGCTCACCGTGATTGGCGTTTCTGGCTCGGCTTGCTTCTTATGTGTGTGGCCATCACGACCTATTTTATGAGCGATGACTTGTCGTTGGTGCCTAGCGGCCAACCGCGGCATGCGACATCAGGTCACGTCAGAAGATAGCGGAGCCCCATAGGACTTAAAAAGGCAGCACCGGCTAATGGCCGGCGACAAGGTCCTGCTGACGATGGATGAGGGTAAAGAAAGGCCCCATGAGCCAAATCGCTCTGTATCCCCTGCGATTCGAACCGATTTATCAGTATCGGCTCTGGGGCGGCAGGCGCTTGGCGGGGCCGGAAAAGTTCATTGAGATCGCATGGATTCAGAGGTGGAAGGACAGTGAAAAGGTTAATTGTTTTTGATCTGAACGGAACACTGGCCGAAAGTAAATCAGCTCTTGACGCCGAAATGGGGGCACGACTGCATGACCTTCTCGGTGTCGTCAAAGTGGCTGTGATTTCCGGGGGAGATTGGCCTCAGTTTGAAAAACAACTGCTCTCCCATCTTCCCCATGACAGTCGTCTAGTGAATCTCTCCCTCCTTCCTACGTGTGGAACAAAGTTCTTCCAATACACAGGGGAATGGAAAAAGCTCTACTCGGAAGATTTCACTGCGGGTGAAAAACAGAACATCATCAGTTCACTTGAGAAGGCTGTCGGAGTAGCGGGTTTCAAGGTCGAAAAGGTCTGGGGAGAAGTGATTGAAGACCGCGGAAGCCAGATCACATTTTCCGCATTGGGCCAGCAAGCTCCCTTGGAAGAAAAGGACAAATGGGATTCCGATTTTGCCAAGCGGAAGAAGATCAAAGCAATCCTTGACACTTTTATTCCCGAGTTTTCCGTTCGAATCGGCGGCGCGACTTCCATTGATGTCACCAAACCTGGCATTGACAAAGCCTACGGGATCAGAAAGCTTCGAGACCTGCTGAGCATTTCATTGAAAGAAATGATTTACGTTGGCGATGCCTTGTTCGTCGGAGGGAACGACTATCCGGCTGAAGAAGCAGGTGTCGTTTGTATCTCAGTTCGAGGTCCCAATGAGACGAAATGCGTTACCGAAGCAATCATTGCTTGCCTGGATGGCGATCAGCCAGCGTGACCTTGTGAGGAGATTTGATGAGTGGATTTAAGTTGCAACGCCTGGGACTGGTGATGGAGCCGGAGCCGGGCAACGACCGACATCCGTTGTGCTACTCGGCCGGGGTGATGGTGCTCTCGAAGGAAACCCGCAACTGATCCGCTATCGTTCGGCGGAGCCCGTGTTGACGCCGGTGTTGCCGCAAGAACGCAGCGGGACCATCGCCAACGTCGTGTTTCCTACTGGCATCGACCGGCGCGGCGATCTTGGCTCACCGAACCGCTTCGACGTCCATTACGGGATGGATTAACTCCACCTGCTTGCTTACCTGGATGCGAGTGGACCATACTGAGCGCGTTTAGCTGGCCTGAGACCGCCCCAGTTGACAGCTCGACCAGAATTGGATGAGGAAAGTGGCACAGGGAATCATCCGATGAAGGCTGATTAGAACCGATAAGGATAAGCACGCGACGTTCTCACGGTGGGAACGATGCCCGGCCATGATGCGGGATTTCGTATGGCGACACTTCGCGGCGGCGGGGCGAGCCCACGGCAACGCCGTGCGCGAGATAAACAGATGTCTGACTTCTGGCACCCACTGCCCTGTGAATTGGATCGGTTAATCCAGACTGAGACCGGGCGGCACTTGCAATCTGTTCAGTTGGCCAATCTTCTCTTTCCAGGAACGGAGTCCTTCCAATGCGTCGTCTAATGCTCATGGTTTTCGGCGTGATAGTCCTCTTCTGTGCAGCACTGGGAGCGGGCCCCGGGAAGCGAGCTGGTTCCGAACCGAAACAACCACTATTGGGTCATCGTTCTGCGCCGCTGCTAACGGTCGATGGTCTTACGTTTAAGGACCTGAATCGGAACGGCAGGCTCGATCCCTATGAGGACTGGCGATTGTCTGCGGATGCGCGCACGTTGGACTTGGTGCTACGCATGAATTTGGAGGAACTGGCGGGGGTGATGGTACATGGCACTCTGCCCAGCTCCGGAGCGATGGCGTCGCTCGGTGGGGGCAAAGAGTACGACCTGGCCAAAGTGCATCAGATGATCGAGGAGCGGCACGTCAACAGCTTTATCACGCGGCTGAACGGAACTGCTCAGCTTCTGGCGGCGCAGAACAACGAGGTGCAGGCCATTGGCGAGGCCTCACGTTGGGGCATACCGGTCACCATCTCCTCCGACCCCCGTCATCACTTCCAGCAGGTGTTGGGAGCCAGCATGCAGGGCGCGGCATTCTCTCAGTGGCCGGAGCCGTTGGGCTTTGCGGCGATAAATGACGCCCAACTGACGCGCCGGTTCGGCGACGTAGTCCGGCAGGAGTACATTGCCGTCGGAATCTGGGAGTCGCTCGCCCCGCAGGCCGACCTCGCCACGGAACCAAGATGGCCACGTGTGAACGGAACGTTCGGCGAAGATGCCGAAACCGCAAAGCGAATGGTCAGAGCCTACGTTGCGGGCGTGCAAAACGGGGAGGATGGCTTGAAGCCGGGCAGCGTCATCACCGTGGTGAAGCACTGGGCAGGATATGGAGCTGCGAAACATGGCTGGGACAGCCACAACAGCTACGGGCGCTTTGCGTCGTTTGCGGGCCACAATTTTGCGGAGCACCTCGTTCCGTTCACGGGCGCCTTCGAGGCTCACGGCGGCGGCGTAATGCCGACCTACTCCGTGCTGCAGGGTGATGTGGAGGTCGATGGAAAGCCGCTGGAACAGGTGGGAGCGGGATTCAACCGCCAGATGCTAAGCGATCTTCTGCGCGGCCGGTATGGATTTAGCGGCGTGATTCTGAGCGATTGGGGCATCACGAACGACTGCTCGCCGGCGTGCCGCAACGGGGCGCCTTCCGGGACTAAGCCGACGCCCCGGGACATTGGAATGCCTTGGGGCGTTGAAGACCTGACGAAGGGGGAACGCTTCGCCAAATCCATCAATGCGGGAGTGGATCAAATTGGCGGGACCGAAGAAGCGAATTTCATCGTAGAGGACGTTCATGCCGGCACCATATCCGAAGCACGCGTGCGTGAAGCCGCCAGCCGCATCCTGCGGCAAAAATTCGCGCTTGGCCTGTTCGAGCAGCCCTATGTGGATGAGGGCAAGGCTGGCATGATCGCCGGTAACGCAGAGTTCGTGCGGGAGGGAGAGGCCGCGCAAGCCAAGGCGGTCGTGCTGCTTGAGAACAAGCTCCTTCCAGCCACCAGCAAGCCTATTCTTCCGGTCTCGCCAGATGGGAAGAAAGTCTATCTGTTCGGCGTGGATCCAAAGGTTGCGGAGGCTGCCGGCTTCCATGTGGTGGGAGATGTTGCGCAGGTTGATCTGGCTATCGTGCGCGCGCAGGCACCTTACGAAAGCGAACATCCGAATTATTTCTTTGGCGCGAGACAGCATGAAGGCAGGCTATCGTACACAGAGGCGGATTCGGCCTACGCGACTTTACTGCGAGTGAGCGCGAGTGTGCCGACAGTCTTCGTTACGACACTGGAGCGACCCTTGATCCTGACCAACGTCAAAGCTCACGCTAGCGCGCTCTTGGGTGATTTCGGCATCGCGGACGGACCCTTGCTCGCTCTATTGACCGGCAAAGCGTCACCGGGAGGGCATCTTCCGTTTGAGCTGCCATCCTCGGAGGAGGCAGTCAGGCAACAGAAGAGCGACCTTCCGCATGACTCGCAAGCCCCGCTGTTCCCGTATGGTTTCGGGCTGCACTACTAAGAGAATGCTGTAAACCACCAAGCGAATTAAAGCTCCTTGCTGAAGGTGAGCGGCGGATCTGCTGGCCAATTTGGAATTGCACCTGGGGCCGAATCGGCCCTGAGGATTTTCATGAACGCTAGAAGCAGGCCTCGCACATGAAAGCCGGGGAACACTACAACACGGGTTACGTCTGGAGCATCTCCGTGGCCGCGGCATTGGGCGGGCTGCTATTTGGTTACGACTGGGTGGTGATTGGCGGCGCAAAGCCTTTTTACGAGAAATTCTTTCAACTGGGCTCCGAAGAACTGATTGGATGGGCAAACAGTTGCGCCCTGATCGGCTGCCTGGTTGGCTCCGTCGTTTCCGGAGCCATGAGCGACCGCTTCGGACGCAAGAAACTGCTGATTCTTGCCGCTGTTTTGTTCGCGGTGAGTTCCGTCCTGACCGGCTGGGCAGGCCATTTTCCATCCTTTGTGAGCTGGCGAATCGTCGGCGGGGTTGCGATCGGGATTGCTTCCAACGTTTCTCCAACGTACATCGCGGAAATCAGCCCGGCACCCTGGCGCGGACGGATGGTGACGCTGAATCAATTGACGATTGTTGTGGGAATATTGGCGGCACAAATCGTCAATTGGCTGATCGCCGAGAAGGTCCCCGATGGCGCCACGGCGGAAATGATTCGGAGGTCGTGGAACGGGCAATACGGCTGGCGATGGATGTTCACGGTCGTCGCCATTCCCGCGGTCATCTTCTTTGTCACCGCATTGTTTATCCCCGAGAGTCCGCGATGGCTGGCGAAAAACGGGGAGAAAGAGCAGGCGCGCCGAATACTGGCGCGCATTGGCGGAGAACAATATGGCGCACAAATCCTGGCGGAAATCCAAGCGGCGCTGGGCAGCGAGGCTGAAGGCGGGGTTGCATTGCGAGAACTGCTGGCTCCAGGCATTTTGAAGGTACTGACGATCGGAGTTGCGCTGGCCGTGCTGCAGCAATGGAGCGGGATCAATATTATTTTCAACTATGCGGAAGAGATCTACCGCGGGGCCGGTTATGGAGTCAGCGGCATTCTGTTCAACATTGTAATTACCGGCACGATCAATCTGGCGCTTACGCTGGTGGCACTCAGCTTGGTGGATCGAATTGGGCGGCGGTCGCTGATGTTGTTCGGATGTGGGGGAATTGCATTGTCACACCTGGTGCTGGGACTGACGTATCGCGCCGGGATCAAAGGGCTGCCCGTACTTCTGATTACCCTGTGCACGATCGGGTGTTACGCACTTTCCCTCGCTCCTGTGACCTGGGTTCTGATCTCGGAAATCTTTCCGAATCGCGTGCGCGGCATAGGGGTTTCGATTTCGGTGTCTGCCCTGTGGAGCGCTTCGTTTATTTTGACACTCACTTTTCCCATTCTTAATCGCGCACTGGGTTCCGCGGGAACGTTCTGGACCTATGCGGGGATTTGCCTTGCGGGCCTTTTCTTTGTGCTTCTGCGTGTTCCTGAAACGAAGGGCAAAACTCTGGAGGAAATCGAGCGTGAACTCACAGGTGTGCGTGCGGGGTTGTCGAGCGAGGGTAGCGTGTAAAGATCGCATGGAAAAGAGCGGCAATGACTAAGATTATCGGCATTGACCTGGGCACCACCAACTCCGTCGTCGCGGTGGTGCAGGGGGGCGAGCCCGTGGTGATCCCCGACGCGGAAGGCGCGCGCACCACGCCTTCCGTGGTGGGCATCACGAATAGCGGCGAGCGTCTTGTCGGCCAAGTGGCCAAGCGCCAGGCGGTGGCCAATCCGGAGAACACAGTCTATTCCATCAAGCGGTTCATGGGCCGCCGCGTGGATGAGGCCGGGGACGAGATTCGCCGCGTGCTGTATAAAGTCACTCCAGGCTCACACGATGACGCGCGGGTGGAAATTTTCGGCAGAGCCTACAGCGCGCCGGAAATCTCCGCGATGATTCTGCAAAAACTCAAGCGCTCCGCGGAAGATTTCCTGGGCGAGAAGGTCGCCAAGGCCGTGATCACGGTGCCGGCCTATTTCAACGACAGCCAGCGACAAGCCACCAAGCAAGCCGGCGAGATCGCCGGGCTGGAGGTTGTGAGGATTATCAATGAGCCCACCGCGGCAGCCTTGGCCTACGGGCTGGACAAGAAGAAGGACGAGACCATCGCAGTGTACGACCTGGGCGGCGGCACGTTTGACATCTCCATCCTGGAAGTCGGCGAGGGCGTGGTGGAGGTCAAAGCCACCAACGGCGACACGCACCTGGGTGGCGACGACATTGACCAGCGCGTGATCGAGTGGCTGCTCGGCGAGTTCAAGAAAGATCAGGGCATCGACTTGAGCAAGGACAAGATAGCCCTGCAGCGGCTGAAGGAAGCCGCCGAAGAGGCCAAGATCGAGCTTTCGCAGGCGAATGAGACGCAAATCAGTCTGCCATTTATTGCGGCGGGCAGTTCGGGGCCGAAACACCTGCAATTGAAACTGACGCGCTCGAAGCTCGAACAATTGATGGAAGACATCCTGCAGCGTTCGACCGGGCCCGTGAGGCAAGCGCTGGCCGACGCGGGTCTCACTGCGGACAGGATTAATGAGGTGGTGCTCGTGGGTGGTTCGACGCGCATCCCGCGCGTGGTGCAGATCGTGAAGGAATTGTTTGGCGGAAAGGAACCGCACACGGGAGTCAACCCCGACGAGGTGGTGGCGGTGGGAGCGGCAATTCAGGGCGGCGTGCTGGGCGGGGAGATGAAGGACATCCTGCTGCTCGATGTGATTCCGCTATCGCTGGGCATCGAGACGCAAGGCGGAGTGATGACGGTGCTGATTCCGCGCAATACCACGATCCCCACGCACTGGGCGGAAATTTATTCGACCACGGCGGACAATCAAACCTTGGTGGAGATTCATGTACTGCAGGGCGAGCGCAAGATGGCCGCGGACAATCGCACGCTGAGCAAGTTCCAACTGGAGGGCATTGCGCCCGCGCCACGCGGAGCTCCACGGATTGAAGTGACGTTTGACATCGACGCCAACGGCATCCTGAACGTGGCGGCGGTGGACCTGGAGACCGAGCAGGAGCAGAAGATCACTATCTCGGCTTCGACCGGTCTGAGCGAAGAGGAGGCGGAGCGGATGCGCGCCGATGCGGAGCATCATGCCGAGGAGGATGGCAAGCGCCTGGCGGAAGTCGAAGCGCGGAACCAGTGCGACGCCCGCGTGTATCAAGTGGAGAAGCTGCTCAGGGAAAACCGCGAGAAGCTCAGCGGCAGCGACATCGCGAAGGTCGAGGGGGCGCTAGAGCAATGCAAGGGCGCGCTGGCCGATGGCGGGGCTGAGCGCATTCGGTCCGCATCGGAGGCGCTTGGCAAAGCCACGCAGGAGGTGGCTGAGGTGTTGCATCGCACGGGGGCGCCGCCGACGTAGCGATGGATGCAGCGCGCGGACGGAGGCAAGATATCACACGGTCCGGCCTAGGCTTGTTCCTGGGATTATCTTTTCACTTTCTCCAGCTTCAGAACCATCTCCGCGGCTTTCTTCCTGAGATTCAATACGGCGCGGCACGCTTCGGCGAGACTTCTCTCGACCTTCTCGTGTTCTTTCAGGAGGGTATCGACTTTCTGAATCAGCTCCCGAGCATGGGAAGCTTTCTCCGTAAGGGTCGCGGCGCGGTTGATGCCCTCATTGATCCGGCTAAAATCCGATTCCGCCTTCTGGCACAGGGGACATCCGATTTGGTGCATATTCACCTCGTAATACCTCCCGGTTTGCAAAATCAGCGCGATACCCACTAGGCGGGCTTACGGTCTCTGAGCGCTTGATGGACGCGACGAATGAGTTTGCCGCGGTCCAGCGGGTCAATTCGGGTGAACTGACAACCCGCCTCATACGTCCGGCGACCACGAATGCGCGCGCTCCAGATGACCTGGGCCTGCGCCTGAATGGGCACGGTTTCATGAGGGAGGATCAACTCCAGATCGAGCTTAGCGCCATGGGGCAAGCGCTTGTTGACGGGAAACCGGATTCCGCCTCCGCCCACATCCTTGGCTGCACGAACCACTTCCCTCATCCTCGTGCCGACCACGCCATACTTAACCTTAATGAATGAAGCTTCGATGCGAACATACATTCGGCTAGGCCTTTCCGTGTTTGACTTGCGCAGCTTCAGTTTTGGCTCCTTGTTTCGCGACGGGTTCGCCGCACTTTGGACAGAACTTGTGCTGATAGAAAAACCGCCAGGACTTACCACACTTGGAACACTCCACGTTCCAGCGGGCTCCGCATTGGGGGCAGAAGTCCGACTCTCCCGACGCGGGTGCCTGACATTTGGGACATTTGAACGAAGCCATGAATGCTCACCTCCTTGACTGCGAACTCCTGGACATTCCGAATGCGACAGGTTGAGACGCGCCCCATTCCAAGCGTCGAACTGCGATGAACTAGCCGGAGCAAGTCCCGTGGGCCCACCACGCGCATCATTCCCCAGCGGTATCACCCCGCCTGCGAAGGCGCACACGGCTGAAGTCGCGGATATTCCCGCTGCCATCGAGGCTGACTTCGTAGCAGGCCAGAACGTCCATGCTGTCGGGGATGGACTTCTTCTCGATCATCTCAATGGAGACAACCCAGCCGTCCTCGCTGCGGGAGATGGCCACGACGCTGGACGGTTTGAGATTGATCAGCGGGGGGAAATCCGTCACGAGTTTATTCACCAACTGTGTCACTTCCATGGAACACCCTCCTGGTTTCCCTTTGAGTTGCGGGCCGGCCCTCTGTTGCCGCTTGTACGACCCCTTTACCGGAGCATCGATTGCAAGGGAGCAGCCACACGCCTTTCGATTTTCCGGTGCCTTGGCACACAGGACAGCGCTCGAGAGGCTCAATGACGCTGACGGCGCCTTTGCCGCGACAGACTACACAGACCATTGCCGGCTGCGAGCGCATGCGGCCACTGCCGGCGCAGAACGTGCAGCGGACAATAGGTTCGGGAAGGGTAACGACTTTGCGCCCGCCGCAGTAGGGACATTGGCCATAAGTCCTGAGATTGGCGCCCTGGCCCTTGCAGAATGCACAGCGCAAGCTCGTCCAACCGGATTCCGAGGTGAGCACAGAAACGTTGTAGAAGTCTTCCTCCTGGAGGAAGCGAGCGAGTGTGCATTTTCTCCAGCGCATGAAATTTCAACAATACCTTTCGATCAGCTCTTCGAGCAGTTGACCGGGTTGCGTTTCGTGAATGGTGCCGGCATCCGCGACGTGTTGCTGGGCGGTCAGCACGTGCAGACACACTTTCCGGAAGAAGGGATCCTTCTTGGACGGATGAATGCCCCGGGTCTTTAAAACCTTGGCAATTTTGATCGATTCGCGGACAGAGGGGAGTTGGTGGCGCTGGCACTCAGCGCGAAACGCCCGCACCAAGTTGACGAGCTTTTTGGCGTCGTTTTCGGCGATTCCGGAACGGCTTGCAGTGATGGCCGTCTCCGTGTCCGCGTCAAAGTAGCCCACATGGATGGTGACCAGCCGGTCTTTGAGGGCGTCCTGAGCTTTGTGGATACCGGCATATTCCTCAGGATTTGAGGTGAAGATAGCGCGGAATTTTGGGTGGACGGCGAGGTAGTTGTCTGCCGTACCGCCGGCGGGCAAGTCGAGGAGTTTCTCTTCCAAGATGGACAGCAGGGTATTGTTGGCCTCGGGCTTGGAGCGGGTAAATTCATCGTAAACCAGGGTGAAGCCGTGTTTGCAGGCCACGGTCAGGCGATTATCAGTCCAGCGCTTGACGATATCCTCTTCGAGCTTCGTGACCGAGTGGATGTATTGATCCCGCAGGCGCTTGAGGCGAAATCCGTATTCGGCGCCGACGAGATCGGGGGTTTTGAATTCATCGTCGCCGTGGATGAGGACGATGGGCCGTTTGAGTTTGGCAGCGACATGCAAGGCCAACGCGGTCTTCCCCGTGCCGGCGGGCCCGCAGAAGTGCACGGGGAGATCGGCCTGGAGATACGCCAATGCGTGGTCCACCAGATCCGTGACGTAGGGCGTGACGACAAACCCAGCGTCGACGTCGGGCTCCAATAAGGTTGATAGACTTTCTTCGGCCATTGCTGCCTCTCAGTTATCTGCAGGAGCTGCTGTCTGCGATTCGACCTTGGCTTCCAAGCGATCCAGGCGTTCTTTGAGCAGCCGGTTCTCGGCTTTCACCTGGTTGGCCTTTGAAGAAAGGTTGGCGTCGGTCTCCCACCAATCTATGCCGATCTCTTTGGCGCGTTCCACCGAAGCGACCAGCAGGCGGATTTTGATGGTCAGCAGCTCAATGTCGGTCAGGTTGACCTTGATATCGCCGACAATGACCAGACCCTTGTCGAGGATGCGTTCGAGGATGTCTGCCAGGCCGGTGGCCTGGACGGATTGCACAATCTGCTCCGCCATCTGAACCTCCACTACATGAGAGAGCCCAACGGACCCAGATCGAGATTGAGTTCCTCGTTTTCGAGCCCAAAAACGATCTTCAACTCCGCCATTTTGTTTTCGAGCCGCCGGAAAGCCTCGCCGAGCCGTTCCACCTGGATGTCGCTGAGTGTTCCGCGTTCCATCTTTCGAACGGCCTGCTGCTCCATCAGGCGGCGGATGAGTTCGATCAGGGTGAGTGCCAGCTTCGCCAAGCCGTGCTCGATCTTGGAAGGATCAAAGTCGTGGCGTTCCCTGCGTCCCGGCAAAGGAGGCACGCGGCCGAGCGCGAACTTTGGGGATGTTTCTTCACCGCCTCGAACAGGCAGCGTATGGTTGTCATCCGAGCGGTCCATCTTTGGATCGAGCCATTCGCCGGACTTCTCTTGCTCCGGCACCGGCTGAGAATCCAAGACTGTCTCCGCTGTGCATGCCGGTTGGACATTTGCGTCGGCCTGCGACTCGGCTTCTATAAGCATGGGCGGACCTGGGCAGGGAGCCGAACCAATAGAACATTCTCCTGGCGAGCCACACAGAGACTCATCGGTAGCATCCCCAAAGTGGGTTGCACCGCCATCGCTGTGCTGCTCCAGCGTCGCAGATGAGGCGAGAACCAGCTTCAAACCCAGGTGGACCAGGTTGATGTCTGCCACGGATAAGTCTATCTCCCCGTCTATCACCACACCGGTTTCCAGCACCCGGTCGAGCAGGTCGAGCAAGGTCACGCGCCCGGGTGCGAGGAGGGTGTCATGCATGAGCGGCACCCTCAGGACTGGTGGCCTCGCGACGGCCAGTGCCTAGCGGCAATGCGCTGAAGCTATAGGGCGGAAATGGTCCCACCAGTTCAAATGCAAAACCGCGAGGCAGGTATTCCTGGCGCAGGGCGTTGACTTCATTTTCCAAGCTGCTGAAAGCCGATTTGTGGATGAGGAGCGATGCGTTGAGCACCATCTGGCGGCTGGACGACTCTTGAGCCGGCGGGTTGAACTTTGTTTCCTGGGCCACGGCCGAGAGCCGGGAGGAGATTGATGTGATATGGACGGCCAGCCGCAGAGTACTCTCTCGCAGGACCAATTCCTCGTAGTGTTTCTGCATGAGGTAGGCCGTGCCGGAAGGTTTTCCCGCGAACTGGGCTTTGAGCTGACGGAGGCCGTCATCCTGAGCCTCGACAGCTTCCTGGATGATAGGAAGATCGCAGAAGCCTTTGACTCCCCATTCTTCCTTGCCCTGAAGGCGGGCAAAGAGCGCACGAAGTGACTCGTCCAAGGCCGAGAGACTGTCCAGGAGGCTTTTTTCTGTTCTAAAAATCGTGAGGAGCTTCATGGGGATGACGGTCCCGAATCTCATGGCCGCTTCGAGCACCAGGGCGTGATTCCAGACTTGCTCTTCCAGCCACTTGGGGTCTTTCATGCGTTCGTGGAGCGCTTCCTCTCCAAACTCTTGCAGGGGGACGTCCCGGATCAAAGCTCCCAGTTCTCCAATCGGGAGGCAGCGAACTCCAGGAGGCGCATCGAGTTCCGCGAACGAAGCGGGAGCTTCCGCATGATCCACAACACCGTACAAATAGATGACTTTCGTGGACTCCATCGTTCTCTGCCCTTCTCCGTTGTCCTTTCTCATCCCCGCTCCTGAGCCGCGTTGAGCCTGGCCATCAGAGTTTCCTCGGCTTTCAGGAATTCCGTTTCGCTGATCATCCCCGAATCGTAGAGCTCCTGTATTTCCGTGAGTCGCGCTTTGATCGCCTCCGGGTCAAACAATTGGCCGTTCGCTTCCTTCTGGACTTGTTCGGCCAGCCACATGATGCCCTTCACCGGTGCAAGGAGCAGATCATCCAGCAGAAACATGGCTCACCTCGCGCAGGTTGATGACGATGGTCACAAAATCAAAAGGGGCGACCTGGCGTTTGACGGTCCATTTGAGCTGGGCCCCGAGCGTGGCACGCAGTTCGCCCAGCGTTTGATCAAACGCAGTTGTTTTCCGCCCTTCGAGCAGGAAGGCCAGGTAACAGATGCTTTGATCGGCATAGAGTTTTTGACTGTTATCCCGGAACTCGCAGGCGTGGGGTTTCAGCGCGTCGAGGATCTGTGCGGCCGTTGCCCTGCGCTTTTCTTTGACCATGGTCTGAACGGTCCTGCCGATCTCGATACGGTCGTAGTAGCCGGCGGCGGCGGGCTTCGCGGCGGCGGTGGCTTTGATCGCCTGAAGCGCTTGACTCTCTTGCAGCAATTCCTGGAATACGGCGTCCATGTTGGTGAAGGAAGCCCGGACTTCCACGCTTTCCTTGCCGGAGATCCAATGCAGGAGGCGCAAGAATTCTTCGCGGCGCGGCCGCAAGACTTGGTCAATAATTTCCTGGTCGCTTTCGGCGATGGTCGAAAAGCGGATCGGCAGCACCGCATAGTTTTCCATCACTTTTTCAATCGCGCGGTAGTGGGCCATGGTGTACTCGCGCATGATGCGATATTTGGTGATGGGGGAACTGCTCGCCACGCAGGCCAGGCCATTGCAGAGCACGGTAACCAATTCATCGCCGCGGCCACCGAGGCCCAAAGGGCCAAAGGTCTTCGGCTCGTTTTCCTCGATGATGCAATAGAGATAGCGTCCTTCATCCATGGCTACACCGCGACCTTCAGATCGACGAAGTGGTAGGGCGGCAGCGGGTCGGTGTACTTGAAATCGACGCGGCCATCGTGCCGGCTTCCGAGTTCCAAGAGACTCTGCTCAAAGCCAGAGTAGGCGTCACGCTTCACCAGGAAGGCTGCGAGGAAGATGACGTTATCGCCCACGGGCCTTCCCATGCAGTCCTGGCAAGCTTTCCCTGCGTTTTTCTTCAGGACCCTGAAGAGCTTCTCCCCTTCCATGTGTCGTTTGGAGTCCAGCGCCTCTGCCACGACCTGGCCGATTCGCAAACGATCCTGGTAGGTCTGCTCGTAGGGCTTGCTCATGATTTCGCGCTTGTAGGCGGCGATCATCGGATGTGCTTTCACAACTTCTTCAAAGACCGCCTTCATGTCGTGCCACAGAGCCGTTACGTTCACTTCAACGGCTCCGCTCAGCTTGACCAGGGCGCGACGGAACTGGGAATAGTTGCGCTGCAAGAGTTTATTCACGGCTGCGAAATCGGGCGCGATGGTGCCGAACTCGAACGGCAGCACCGATTCCGTCTTGATCACATCACTGAGCACGCGTTCGTGGGCCAGACAATTCGCGGGAGTGGCGCGGACCACGTCTGACGTCCAGGGACTGGCGACCGCGGCGATGTCCTTGAATACAAGCGCACGAACGTCTTGCCGCTGGACCCCCGGGGCTTCCCAGGTTTTCTCTTCGGAGGCCTCGATCACACCGTACAGGTAATACCCTTCCGCCATCCTGAGCTCCTGTCCGTCTACCAGCTCTGCCGCATCGATACTTCTATGGGTTGGGCATCGGATTTGGAGAGTTCGGCCGATTGAGAGGCCAGACGCGGCTCCTTGGAGATCACGAGCATGGTCTTGCCCACTCTCTCTTGCGTCAGGGAAATTGCCTGAGAGAAATCGTCCCCGATGGTTTCCCAGAGACCCAACAAGAGCCGGTAGCTGGCGGCCAGTTTTTCAAACCGGGCGTTGGCCTGCGGGTCGATGGAATTTCGGTCCGGGTGACATTGCGGTGCAAGCTTCCGGAAGGCCTGCTTGATCTGAGAGAGGGTGGTCTGCTCGCCGAGACCGAGTGCCCGCCGAGCCTCATCGACGGCCTCAAATTCCACGATCATGACGTGGAGGTTGACAAAGCTATAGCACGGCAGCGGACCCGCGTACCGAAACTTCAGGATTCGCCCGTGCAGGTCTCCCAGCCGGTAGATGGCCGCCTCAAAGGCTTTCGCACGTTCCTTGTCTACCAGGAATGCGGCATTGAAAACCGTCTCGTTGTCGCGGCTTTTCAGTGAATTCACGCGCTCGGAGCAAGGTTTGAGCTCCTCTTCGACAGACTTGGCAAATTGAGCCCTTTGCCGGGCGATGGCGTTGGCAACCACTATTCCGGCGGCCAATTGTTCGTCGGGCCCCAGGGGCTTGCCCGCGGCGAAGGCATTTTCCTTGAACTTGCGGACCTCGACGTCCTGTTCCTCGATCAGTTTGAAGATCTCGCCGCCATTCCATGCGGCTTCCACGTCGAATTCGACTTTGCGTTCGATTTGCTTCAGAGCGTTGCGCAGGGGTCGCTGCGACGATTGGAGAAACGCGCGCACGTCGGATTCGCTTGCGGCCACGGTTCCCAAGCGCAGGGGGAGCACCGAACTGGTTTGCATGACCTGTTCCAGGACCCGGTTGTGAGTGAGGAGATCGTCTTGGTTGGCCTCGGAGATCTCACCGCCCCCATCGCTGACGACAGCGCTGAGGCCGTTATGGGAGATGGTGTAGATGAATGGCGCGCGGTTGATGCCTTGCAGGTTCCAGCGGCGCGCCTGGTACTCGGGAGTGATTCCGTAGAGATACAGTCCGCCGCCTGTGGTGTTGCGTTCAGGAACTGCGGCCTCGCTGAGGTTTACAGGATTGTCAGTTTGGAGCAAACGGTTTGCCTCACTGTTGTTCAATGCCCGCCACCTCAGGGGTTAAAACCCCTGAAGTCCTGGAGCTATTCGGCACGGCTGAAGCCGTGCCCTGACGGAAGCCATTAGTGAACTGCTTGTCGTCAACTATCACAATCCGGGTGCAACGTCATCGGCGCCTGGGTGAAGGTACCGCCCTCTGCTAAGGCAACTCTCATGCCAAGAACCGGCAGTATTATCGGCAGTGAAACTCTCAAGAGATAAGAACGAGTTACGAGCTGTGGAGCGCGCGCCAACGCTTCAAAGGGGCGTTACGCCTGTGCGACTCCGCACAGTGCCTGTGCGATCGTGCACGCGCGGCCAAATGCGGTCGTGAATGGATGGGGCTGTGCATTCCGCGGGCAACTTTCAAAGCATTTCTCACTATGGCTGTTCATATTTCAAGCTCGGCAAGACACTGTCATCCCGAGACGACCCGATGAGGGTCGTCGAAGGATCTCAGCCTTGGAATGATGCGTGGCGCATCGATTGAGATCCTTCGGGCCGCAAACGACGCGGCCCTCAGGATGACAATGTATTGTTTTGTTTGAAAAACGGACAAAACCGCAGTTCGTGAGAAAGCCCCTCAAAGGGGCGTGACTCGTCGAGGCGGATACCAAGTGAGGTGAGCCATACTGCCAGACAGGGCAAGGCAGAGAATATCGACTCGATAGTGGCAAAGGGGGGATAGCCAAAGAGAACTGGAACGAAGTTACAGGAGTGCAAACTTTTTCATGCGCGTTCGCAGGGCAAAACGCGTGATCTTCAGCAGCTTCGCGGCATCGGTCTGGTTACCGCTGGTTCTCTCAAGGGCCTGGGTCACCAGGGTTTTCTCCACTTCCTCCAAGGCGATGCCGCCTTCCGGCAGGTGAATGGCATCTTCTGTCATCAGGCCCGTGGCGCCCAAGGCGAGATGCCGAGGTGAAATGAGTTCGCCCTGTTCGAGGATCACGGCGCGTTCCATGATATTGCGCAGCTCTCTTACGTTTCCGGGCCAATCATAGGCGGCGAGCTGCTGTTGGGCGGCAAAGGAGAGACCATGGATTTGTTTATGGAATGCGCGGCTGAACTGCCCGACAAAATGCCTGGCCAAAGAAACCACGTCGTCTTTCCGCTCACGCAAAGGGCCTACGGAGATGTGAAATACGTTGAGCCGGAAGTAGAGATCCTGGCGGAATCGCCCTTCGCGTACAAGTGTTTCCAGCGGGCGATTCGTGGCGGCGACAAAACGAACATTGGCCGCATAGTCTTGCGTGCCGCCTAAGCGGCGCGCGCGCTTGTCTTCCAGAACGCGGAGGAGCTTGGCTTGAACGGGGATTTCGAGATCGCCAATTTCATCCAGAAAGACCGTGCCACCCTCAGCCACTTCCAGCAGGCCTTTCTTGGAGGCCCGGGCATCCGTGAATGCCCCCGCCTCGTAGCCGAAAAGCTCGCTTTCCAGCAATGCGGCAGGCATCGCCGTGCATTCCACAACGACGAACGGCTTCTTCTGGCGAAGGCCGTTGCAATGAATCGCCCGCGCGACGACGGCCTTGCCCGTGCCGGTCTCGCCAAGGATTAAGACTGTGGCGGGATCAGCTTGAATGGCCTCGGCAATGGCCCGGCGAAGGGCCTGCGTCTGCGGGCTTGCGCCGACGATCTCCTCAAAAAGTGGCGGCCGCAATCCTGCCTCATCACTTCCCTGCTTCTCGCGAGTGATCTGCTCGAAGCTCAGGGCGTTTGTGACGGCAATCTTTACTTGATCGACCTTGAGGGGAGAGGCCGACGTGACTGCCGCGTGGCTCTCCATGGCATTCAGCTCTTGCCGAACCTGATCGACATTCGCGGGGGCTAGGACGGAAAGGTTCGGGCTCATCCGTCGTAAAGCTTCCAAGAGGCCGACGGCCTTGCTGCCATCCAAGCCTGTCCCCAAAAAGACGAGATTGGGCGCTGCGTTGGCTGCCAGGTGCAGCGCGTCATTTGGGGTCGCGGCGATAGCCACCTGAAAGCCACCGCCGGTCAGAGCCGTTTCCCAGAAGCGCTGCAATTGCGGATCTGACTCAATCAGGAGCACACGATGAATCGGATCAACGGCGGCAGGCAACTGTGCTTTTTGTTGCGCCGCGCTCATCGGTGAACTCATTGGATTTTCCCGAGTGGTGCTCGGGACTCGGCAGGAAGCCCGCGTAGAGCGTTGGGCCACTTGCGGGCCTGCATCGAGTCCAATGCCTCATGAAGGTGGCGCATGGTCACGGAGATCTCAGGATCAGCCGTTGACTGAATGGCCTCGCGAATTGCGAGCATGGCAGCTTCCTGACAGACGGCCTCAATCTCGGCCCCGGTAAAACCGACGGCATCCTTGGCGAGTTTCTGGAGGTCCACGTCCCGTGCAAGAGGCTTCTCTCTGGTATGCACGCGGAAAATCATTTGGCGGGCCTGCTCATCCGGGGCGGGGAGTTCAAAGACCAGGTCAAAGCGTCCCGGCCGTAGCAGCGCTGGATCAATAATGTCCGGGCGATTCGTCGCAGCGAGTACAAGCACTCCCTTTAACTCTTCGATGCCGTCAAGTTCGGTCAGGAACTGGCTGATGACGCGCTCGGCGACTTGGGAGTCCACTCCCCCGGCGCTGCGATGAGGAACGACGGAATCGATCTCATCAAAAAAGAGGATGGCGGGAGCGGCTTGCTTGGCCTTGCGAAAAATTTCGCGGATGCCCCGCTCGCTTTCCCCAACGTACTTGCTCATCAATTCCGGACCTTTGATGGAGATGAAGTTGAGCTCACTCTCTGTCGCGAGGGCTTTCGCCAGCAGGGTCTTTCCGCAGCCCGGCGGGCCGGTCATGAGAATGCCTTTGGGAGGCCTGATTTTGGCTCGCGCAAAGAGTGCAGCATGCTTGAGCGGCCACTCCACCGCTTCGATGAGGCGTTTCTTGATTTCCTCCAGGCCGCCGACGTCGTTCCAGGTGATGTTGGGCGTCTCCACAAAAACCTCGCGGATGGCCGAGGGCTCAATCTCGCGCAATGCTTCCAGAAAAGCTTCCTGGGTGACCTCGAGTTTCATCAGCTTCTCAACGGGAATTTCCGCGAGGTCAAAATCAACTTCGGGGAAAAGCTGGCGCAAGGTGACCATGGCCGCTTCCCGGCACAGCGCTGCTAAATCCGCGCCCACAAAGCCGTGGGTGATGTCCGCGAGCCGGGCTAGGTCAACACCCTTTGCCAGCGGCATCCCTCGTGTGTGGATGTGAAGGATTTCGAGGCGCGAGTTGCGATCCGGTATGGGAATGGCGATTTCGCGATCGAAGCGGCCGGGGCGCCGGAGGGCCGGGTCGATGCTGTTGGGGATATTCGTTGCGGCGATTACAATGACCTGCCCGCGGGACTCCAGGCCATCCATCAGGGCCAGGAGTTGCGCCACGACCCGGCGCTCGACCTGTTTTTCTCCGCCCATTTCTTCGCGTTTCGGCGCGATGGCGTCAATCTCATCGATGAAGACGATTGCCGGCGCATGCGCTTGGGCATCCTCAAAGACCTTCCTCAGGCGGGCTTCCGATTCTCCGTAAAACTTCCCCATAATTTCCGGGCCGCTGATGTGCAGGAAGTAGGCGTCCGTCTCGTTGACCACAGCTTTCGCGATTAGAGTCTTGCCGCAACCCGGAGGCCCGTAGAGAAAGACGCCTTTGGGCGGCTCAATCCCCAAACGCTCGAAGACCTCGGGGTATTTCAAGGGGAGCTCGATCATTTCCCGAATGCGCCGGATGTGGGGACGCAAGCCGCCGATATCTTCATAGGTAATCGTGAGGGCGCGCTTTGCCTCGGCGGTTTGATTGGACTGAAGTTGGATTGTGGTGCTTGCGGTGATGACGACGGGGCCGTCTTTGGGAGAGGTACTGACCACGGTGAATTCGAAGTTCTGAGTTCCGAACAGGGAGGCGCGAATGCGGTCGCCGGTGACCGTCGCCATCCCTTCGAGGAGCTTTCCCAGGTACTGGACGCCGCCACGGCGAGCGCTGTGCATCAAGGTAATCGGAGCTAGGACAAGCTTCTCCGCCGGCTTGGCGCTGACTTTCGAGAGGGTGACCTTCTCATCCAGGCCAGCTTTGGCATTCTCGCGGATGAGTCCGTCGATTTGAATGGTGGATTTGCCGCGATCCTCAGGATAGGCGGGCATGACCTTGGCCACGGTCCTGCGCTTTCCCGCGATCTCGACACAACCGCCGACCTCCAGGCCAAGGTGCTCCATGTCCTTCGGATCGATGCGGGCAATCGCTCGGCCCACATCCTTGGCCTGCGCTTCTACGACCTTAAGAGTAAGTTGCGTGTTTGCCTCCGCAGCCATCACATTTTCCATGCAAGACACATTCCGCTAGCTTTCAAGGCTTAGGGGCAATCGCTCTGAAGCGCTTCCCAGAGTCGCAGCGCGCGCTTTACCTTCATAACGCTCGACTTATTCGGGCTTTGGGGGTTACCCAGCGAAGAGGAGGGGCGCTGTACTCGGAGGAATTAGCATTGTGAGGTTCCCGTTTTGGAACGATTCCAGAGCCGCGGGGGTCTAAACAACTCTCTCGTCAAGAGAATCACCCCCGCACCTCATGACCAGGCCAGTTCAGACTTTTTCGATGGTGATTTCAAGAATTCCATTGTGAAAGCTTCGCTGGAGGGTCTCTTTCTTGACGGGACAGGGTAAGAGAATTTCCTTGGCGTACTGGCGCTCCTTGCTTGCGGCATTAAGGCTGAGGATGTCCCCCTTCAACTCAATGGAGAGCCCTTCTTCACTCACACCAGGCACCTCTGCAATCAGGCGGATGTGGCCCTGCTCGTCGAACACGTCAACAATCGGTTCCCGGACTTCCTCAACAACCGGGCCCTGGGGCGTTTTTTTGATGTTGCCAAAAGTCTCGAAGACCGACTTGCCTCCATCCAGCGTGCGGATCGAAACGCCAAAGATGCCATTGAGATCCTTGCCGCCGGGGCCCTTCGCGGTGAAGGCCTTCTCTTGCTTGAACTCCCCGCCCTCTTCCGCGAGTTTGCCGGCCAGTTCAATAAGATTGCCCAGACCCTTAAAAAGCCCGCCGACGGACAACTTGCCCAAGCCCAAATCGAGCTCGATGGGTTCTTGTTCACGCTTGCTGCTGGACTCTTTTTCGTGCTTCTTCTGTGTTGCCATGGAAGTTGCTCCCCATTACACAATTAAGGTTCAGATTGCACCGCGATTGAATGAGATCCTCGATAACGGCAAATATTTCTTCCTTTTTCTGTTTGCGCCCATGCGAGCCGGTGTTTTCGCCCGTTAAGACGTCGAGGCAGATCTCACGAAAGATGGGGTCGCGAGCGGCGGCATGGGCACGGCGAATCTTCAAAACTTTCCCGATCATGACGCAGGCGCGTACTGTCGGGTTGTAACAGCCGCCGCCCAGTTCACGTAAGGCGCGCACCAAGCGGACGATGCGCTCGGCTTCCTGGCGGGCAATGCCGGAGCGCGCTTCGGTGATGGCTATCTCCGTCTCTTCATCGAAGTGATCGAGTTCGATGGTCACCATGCGGTCGCGCAGCGCATCCTGAGTCTTATGAACGCCGGCGTATTCCTCCGGGTTAGAGGTGAAGATGGCCCGGAAGTTGGGATGCACCTCGAGACAATCGCCCTCACCACTGACCATGGGGAGAGCCAGAAGGCGTTCTTCGAGAATCGAGAGGAGCACATTATTGGCCTCGGGGCGGGAACGGTTGAATTCGTCATAGATCAACGTGAACCCCTCGCGGCACGCCTGTGTCAGGCGATTGTCCACCCAGCGCGTGGAGACATCTTCTTCCGTCTTCAGAACGCGGGAAATGAAGCGGTCGACGACTTTGCGGGAGCGGTAGCCATGCTCGCCCCCAATTAGATTGGAGGAGCCAAACTCATCGTCACCGAAGAGGAGCATGGCCGGCTGTCCGAGTTTGCGCGCCACGTGCATCGCCAGGGTGGTCTTGCCGGTGCCCGCCAGGCCGGAAAAGTGCACGGGGTAGCCGGCACGGAGATAGGAGAGAGCGCGCTCGGTGAGATTGCAGACCAGCGGAGTTTCAACGAAGCTCTCCTCCGGATCCGGCGACAGGACCGTGGTTTCCTCCGCGCAGATCATTCCGCGCCTCGCTTCGGGTGCCGGCGTTTTTTCGCGAGAACCATGGCTGCTTTCTGCCAAGCCTTTCTTGCTGCCTGGAGGTCTCCGCGCAGCGCCGCGGACTGCTTCCGGAAGCCCTGGAGCCTCTGGGCTGTTTCTGCCCTCAAGCACAGACTCTCCGCCTTCAGCGAGGTGAGCAACACTTCCCTTTGCTCGTGCGACCTTGCGATCTCTTGGCATAATTTCTCCATCGCTTCAGTGCCTTCTCACTTTGACGGTGCGGAACTTGCGCGTGGCCTTGGCGCGTGGCTTCACGGAAGCACCGGCTCTTGGCGCGGGGGAACTGGGATTGTCCGTAAGCTCGAGCCAGCGCTGCTTCTGCAAAATGTGCCGCAGAATCATGACGCGTTCGTTTTTCGCCTTGGTGGCAAAGAGCCGGCCACGCGTGGCCTTCAACTTCTGGCGCGCGCGCGCCAGGGCCTGATTTTGCCGGATGAACTTCCGCTGCTCTTCCTCAAGCTCAACGGCAATGGCCTTTTCGTTGATGTGCGGCTCGAGTTCCTTCTCAAAGGAAGCGCGGAAGCGGCCGCTCGTGGTTTGAATGCGCTGCGGCTCCCGGGCTAAATCGAGCCCGGTCTTGATCTCACGCATGGTGCGAAGATAGTTGAAGCTTTCTCGCCTCATCCCATTTGCCCTCCCCTTAAGAAACTCATCACATCCACAGCCGCCAGCCATCCATGTTTATAAGTTGCGCTCCAGCGGCCGCAAAAGTGGCCAAGTCACGCAGGCCATAGGAACACCGGGTGCGGAAGCGCACCCGGCTTTGCGAGCTTTCCAACGGATTCATGGAAACCCAGGGTTCCGTCCGGCGTTCCGGTTCCTGACCTTCGACGCGTTCCGAAAAAACCGCGTGACGGTGCCGACCACGAGTGCCTAGCTGGCCAGGTACAGGTGACCCTTCTTGCGGATCGCTGCGTCTTTGCGCTTCAGCATATGCTTAAGGGTCTTGGAAGCAGCGGCGCTGGGCAGTTCCATCGCGTAAGAAAGTTCCGCCAGAGTCATGCCCTCCGGGGTCTCCGTCAGCAGCTTGACGGCCGCGGCTTCTCTTTCTCCGCGCTTTTCCGCCTCTGATGCAGTGGCCGGCTCCTCTGACACACCTTCGCGCCTCTTCGCCATGGAAACCGCCATGCGTTGCCAGGCTTGCCGGGCCTTGGTGTGGTCATCGTGAAAGCCTTCCGTCATCTCGTGGGCAGCTTTCTTCATCTGGCGCACTGTCTGGTGTACGCCCTTCAAGAACACTTCGGTTTGTTCTTGCAACGCCTCCATGCGTTTCTTCTGTTCCGCAGTGGCGTGCTTGCGCAACTGCCGGGTTTCCTTGGCGTTGGTGTCGACGAAATCCGTCAGAGATGTTTTCTGCGTCTCGGCCGCCTGTTTTCGCTCCGTGTTGCAGCCCTTCAGGAATTGCACCGAGCGTTTGTGGTTCTGTCCGGCGAAGCCCGAAAGGGACTCCTGGAGCTCGTGGCTCATCTTCTGTTGATCCTTATGGAAGGACTTCATCATGACCTGCGCGGCCTTGCACAGATCTTCCGCCTCCGCCTCGAGGGATTTGACGAACTTTGCGAGGTCTTCCCCCTGCTTGCCGCTCAGCGCCTGGTGTGTGGCACGGAAGCGCCGCAATGTATCGCGACTTTCCTTGGCGAGCGTTTCCGTGAGTTTCGCGAGCTCCTGATGGAGTTCGGCGCTCATGTGTCTGCGTGCCGTACGAAACCCTTTAATCGTCTGACCCACTTCCTTGCCGAGAGTGTCCGCCGCGCGCCGCAGCGATTTTTGCAGGCTCTCCGTATTCTCGAGGCGCTCGGCATGCACATCGCGCATCATCTTCCGGGTATCGCCGAGGTCGCTGTTGGTTTCCTCAATGATTTCCTTTAGGGCGTTCGCGCGGAAATCATGAGCGTGTAGAAAACTGTCGGTCATATTTTGCATTTGTTCCGCAAGACTCATTGTCAATCCACCTCCGTTGGCCCGTCTTTGGCGGGGAGTCACTGAGGAAAGGATGTTTCCTCACCGGCTGATCGTCTTGATGGGCGCATCGGTAAAGCTATCGATGGAGCCATCCTGGCAATCATAAAATCAGGAACAGGCTGGCTCGCGTGCCCTGCTAACAACGGNNTAGGAGCCACAACCTGCGTTAAAATAGACTCATCCACTTACGCGGCGGCGCCTGCGGTGAGTCCAATGGCCTCGGCGTACTTCAGGTAGGTTTCGACGGATGCAATTACGACCCTAGCCTCGATACCGAGGAACTCGATCCCGACCAAGGATGCCCTCACCCAGGCGTCGATCACGAGACCCTTGTCCAGGACGCGGTCCAAAACTTCCGCGAGGCTGGCACCTGCGATAGTCTTCTCTACTGGCATGTATGTTCACCTCCTTTCTTCGTTATTCTCTTCTACAGACACAGCTAACTAACGAACTCGTGGCTCCCTTGATTGGGCGCGATTGGTCCGCCAACGGCTTCGCGCATGAGCCGGAGCAGCTTTTCCACGCGAAACGGCTTATCGAGAAACGCCAGGGCGCCGAGGCGCGTTGCCTCACTTTTGAGCTCTGGGGTACCAAATGCGGACATGAGGATTACCGGCATACGAGGACTGAGTGTCTTGAATTTCTCCAGGAGAGTAAGACCTCCGGTCCCACCAACATCGGAGAGCCGCATGTCCAACAAGGCAAGCCCGATCTGCGAATCGCTTTGCAGATGCTTAAGAGCCTGCGCCGGAGTGTGCGCGGAAATGACCATGTAGTTGAGGTCTTCGAGTACCTTCGTGAGCGTCCAGCAGAAGCCCTGTTCGTCATCAACGATGAGCACGCGCAACCCTTTAAACATTCCCGGTTGTGTTCGAGGATTTTGCAAAAGACCTGCCCCAATCTCCTCCACAACAAAACGCTGCATCCGGCTGCCTCTCTTTTGGTGGGACGACGGTGAACAATTCCATGTGGTGCCTGCTGGGCAACGGTGTCTCTGCAGAGCATCTGCGCTGCCACGCGGCGCGGTCAGCGGCATTTGCGGAAGCGTGTTGCGTAACATGGAGAAGACGCAACGGAATGCAGCTCATCCATTGTTTTTCGCGAGACGAACGGCAAGATCCCAAAAGGCCGAAGAGTGAAGCACCATGGAATCCGCACCATAGTCTCTGGAAAAGATTCCATGGAAGGTGACGAGAATGAGGCGACTTCGGTGGAAGAGCGCGTGTGCTCGAAGCGATTCCGGACTAGCCTGCTCCAGTCGCTCCGCTTGGTCCGCGACGACTTCCAGGGACGCGGCGTGGCGACTAACCGGGCTTTCTAACGAACTGCAGCTTGACCGTCGTTCAAGTTCAGCAAAACATCGTAATCCTGAAGCGATCTGATGAGAATCGCCGAAGGACCTCGATCAAAATTGTGCATGGTGTGTTAGTTGAGATCCTTCGGGGCGCAAACGGCGCGCTCCTCGGAATGACAATGTGTTGCTGGGTCTGAGATACGGGCAAAACTATATCTCTTAGAGAATTCGAACTAAAGATTCCCTGCTGGACGCAGCTTGCTGAATGGCAAGCGGAAGATGAGATAGGAAATGTGGATGTCCTTGGGCAAATACTTGTCCACCTGGTGTGCCATACCGGCAAAGAGGATGCCTGTTTCGCCCTCTTTCAGGGTTTTGTCGATGCGCTGGGCAATGAAGTGGTCACGACGGCAAAGAAGCAGCTTTCTCTTATTGCTCAGCAACTTGGCTTTTGTGCGCTTTTCGGCAGGTTTGCGCTCCCCGGTGATGGCTTGGATGTAGCGATATTCCTCGAGCAGGAGCTGGACGTCTTCCGTTCCTTCCAGGGAAGCGCCGCGCCGGACCAGGGAAAGCACCAGGCGGTGATTTTGGCTTCCCTGTGCCGCGACATCGCGCACGATGTCCAGTTCCCTGCCGCACAAGGGCAGCCCATCCTGATAGATTCTGAGATTCGCGTGCTCGACATCCAGCTTGCCCAGGCGTTTGCTGATTCCTTCCCACATCTCGTCCACGGCCTGGATGTGTTCGTTCCAAACGCACACGCCGAGTTGATCGGTGAACTCCTTTTTGTGCGGCCCGGCCAACGAGCCCATATCGGCTTCGGAATGGATGACCGGCACGTAGATTAATTTCCTCATGTGAGCTGTCTAGGCGCCGCCAGCGAGTTCCCTGACGAGCTCGTTCACAAGCTGTTTGAGATCGTCGAGGTCAAACGGTTTGGAAATATATTCCTCGGCGCCCAAACGCAGCGCTTCCCTCGCGCTCTGGATATCCCCGAATCCGGTCATTACGACAACGACGGGTTTCCGTTTAGACTTTCGGAGGCACCGCAGGCACTCGAGGCCGTCCATCCGTGGCATTTTGATATCCAAGAAGACGACGTCCGGAGGATTCTTGCGGATCTTGGCCAGCCCCTGGCGGCCTCCGCTGGCGGTGGAGACCTCGTGGCCCATCTCCTTCAGGACGCTGGCGAGCAAGCGGCAAAACTCCGGCTCGTCATCAATCACTAAGATCTTGCAAGTCATCGCTATCCCCCTCTCTGCTTCGGGCTTCTCCCCTGCACCCATGGTGGGATGAGACCCGCCGCCGACTTCTGGCTTTGTCATTGGCGATACTGTCCAAGCCCGGGCGCATCCGCCGAAGAACGCATCATGGTTCTGGGTCCTGAGTTATGCGGTAGGCTTTGATCTTGTTGTAGAGGGTTTTGTAGTCGACGCCTAGGTGACGCGCAGCCTTGGCTTTATTCCAGTGGCAGTTGCCGAGCGTTTCCACGATCAAATCACGCTCCGCCTTTTTGGCCACCTGCTTCATCGAAGCGGTCTTCGCGCCCCCAGTTCGAGAAGCCGGTTGTACGGATAGAAATTCTCCATGGCGTTCGGGGGTGTTCCAAGTTTCCAACGGAGTTTGCGGACGTGCATGCCCATTCAGGAGCCGGACGGGCAAGTGCTGGGGGAGGATGGAGTCTCCGGCAAGAATCACGGCGCTCTTGAGGGTGTTTTGAAGCTCGCGGATATTGCCGGGCCAGGCATAACGAAGCATGATGGCCATCGCTTCGTCGGAGATTTCAGCGGCGGAGCGACCCAGCTCGCGCTTGAACTTCTCCAAGAAATACTTGGTGAGGAGTTCCAGATCGCCTTCGCGTTCCCGGAGCGGCGGCAGGGAAATCACGAACACGTTCAAGCGATGGAAGAGGTCCTCCCGGAAGGCCTCGCGCCTCATCAAATCCTCGAGGTCCATGTTGGTGGCGGCGATCAGGCGCACATCGACGGAAATGGCTTCCTTGCCACCGAGGCGTTCCACCTCGCCTTCCTGAAGCACGCGAAGAAGTTTCATCTGGACGTGAGGCGTCAAGTTGCCCACCTCGTCCAGGAAAAGCGTGCCCTTGTCGGCACGCTCGAAGCGCCCTGGCTTGCGGTCCAAAGCGCCCGTGAAAGCCCCTCTCTCGTAGCCAAAAATCTCGCTTTCGACCAGCGCCTCCGGCAAGGTCGCGCAGTCGAGTGGAACGAAGGGTTGTGCATGCCGGAGGCTCTCGGCATGCACCGCGCGGGCTACGAGTTCTTTGCCGGTGCCGCTTTCGCCGCGCAGGAGCACCGTCACGTCGTGGGTGGCCACCTTGCGCACCAGGTCAAAGACGTTCTGCATCTGCGGGCTTCCGCCGATGAAGCGGTCCCAGCTCCACCGTTTCGAGGCTTCCTGCTTCAGGCCGTGGAGTTCGCGGCTGAGGTCGAGGGTCTGCAGCGCATTGCGGACAATGATCTTGAGCCGGTCGTTCGGCAACGGTTTGGTCAGGTAGTCGTAGGCGCCGAGTTTCATGGCCTCGACGGCGGTTTCCACCTGCCCGTGTCCGGTAAGCATGATCACCAATTGCCTTGAGCGGGACTTTTGAATGCTTCGCAGGAGCGCGATGCCATCCTGGCCCGGCAGTTGGACATCCAGAAAGATAAGGTCGGGCTGCTCTTTCTTGATTGTTGCGAGGGCCTCTTCGCCGGTTTCTGCGGTGAGCACCTGGTAGCCGTCTTCTCCCAAGACTTTTCCGAAGAGCCAGCCGACTTCAGGCTGATCATCGACCACCAGGATTTTGTTGGGCGCAATTTTCACGGGGGATTCATCCGGACGATTTGCTTTTCTGGGGCCGCGTGATGGGAATTTTGATCGTGAAGGTGGTGCCGCGTTTCGGCCCCTGGGTCGCGCTGGTAAAGGTGAGGCTTCCCTGATGGTGGTCGATAATGCGCTGGGAAATGGCGAGGCCCAGCCCCGTGCCTGTGCGCTTGGTGGTGAAGAAAGGCTTGGGGAGTTGTGGCTGGATGTTCTTAGGGATGCCACAGCCGGTATCCGTGATACGGATGGTGGCTTGATTGTTACGTTGGTCATACTGCGTCTCGACCGTCAACACGCCACCCTTGGGCATGGACTGGATGGCGTTCATCAAAAGATTGGAAAACACTTCATCCATCAGACCGTGATCGCACGTCACTTTGGAAGATCCTCGATGGTAGCGTTTGATGACCTTGATGCGTTGCGCCAAGCACTTGGAGTTGGCCAGACAGAGCACCTGGTTGAGATTCTGGTGCAGATCGCGCGCTTCGAATTTGAGCTCCCTCGGACGGCCGTAGTCGATCAGTTGGGTGGTGATCTCATCGAGCTGTTTGACCTTGTTGACAATCACACTGGTAAACTCGCGGAGCGCGTGGCCCGGAGAAAGTTTGGAGTGCAGGTATTGGATGGACATCATGATGATGGCGAGAGGATTGCGTATCTCGTGGGCCACACTAGCAGCCATTTCAGATGAAACGGCCAGGCGTTCCCTGCGGACCAGGTCGTCCTGGGCTTTCTTTAATCGCTGGTAGGCTTCATCAAGTTCGGCAAGAAGCGATTCGCTCTCGGACTGGGTGCGGTTCAACTCCTCCGCGAGTTGCTGCTCTTTCGTCGAGTCTCTTACGCTGACTACGACAAACTCGGCGCCTCCCTCTGCCCGTTCGAGGAGCGAAAAACCCAGGGACACTGGTATTGGCGCACCGTGGGAGGTTAAACAAGCCGCGCGAACGTCTTTGATTTTGCTCCCTGCGGCGGCCTTAGCCATGGCTTCATCAATGGCCGGGCGGAACTCCTGGGCGAACAGCTCGGCGATGTTTTTCCCGAGTGTTCCTTCGGGTTGCTTGCCCGCCAGATCTGTGAAGGCGTTGCTGATGAGGAGAATATGGCCGTGGAGATCACACAACTCAACGGCCCCGGGGAAGGCCTTGAGAAGCGCCTCTTCATCCGCGTGCATGCCTAAGGCAACCTGTTCCGCAGTTTGTGACACTCAAGACCTCCTGCACTTAGCGGAGTGAACCCCCACAAATACCTTGTGAGTCGTCAAGAAAACGCGCTCGAGTTTGGAATGCACCTGGGGATTGCAGACGAGAAACTTCTGTGATGTCAGGAAACAATTCGTCACTGGGGATGAAAGGAAGGGGGGAACTGCTCCGCCAGAGAAAGGCTGCTACGGCAGGACCAGCGGGTCATCCAATGCCAAAAAGCGTCGCCTTAGCCGATTCAACTATGCGTCAGCCGATTGCAAATTGCTGCAACGCGAAGACGATTTATACAGCGACCACCTCCGTCTGTAAATCCGCAGATTGATTATGTTCCCGAGAAAACTCGGCGTCAAGATATCTTCATCGGACATTTTCCTGAAGCGGTAATACTGCAGCGCAATTGCAGCAGTGAAGGCCGCGAGGCACAAGTTCGACCGTGTATTTTCCTCCCTGTATCGCTGGCGAGTGTTTCCTCTTGGCCCAAAAGGACGGCTGAAGCCGTGTCCTCCCTGGAGCCATTCATGAGATAGCTTCCAATCCTTTTTGCAAGATGGTTCCGAATCGGTACAGCTTTGCTGCGGCGACCGAGCTCTCGGGATTGCGCCGAGCTTGGATGTGTTACGCTATGGCTAATTCTTGTGGCTCGCTCCGTGAATGCTAGGTTTTTTCGTTTCCAGTGATCGAAGAGAGAAATGCGCCGTGAATTGCAACTGGTTTATGCCTAGTCTTGAAGTGCGCCGTTGTGGTTCCCCGCGTGCCCACAGCTTCGGTCTGCGGGCGATGTCTGGTGTTCTCCTTGCGTTTTTTCTCTTGCCTCTCTTTATACCGTTTTCCAGTTTCGGTTCCGAAACCACCCTGCCTGCTTGCTGCCGCCGCGATGGAAAACATCATTGTGCCATGTCTGCCCGGCTCCGGGAGTCCGTTCAGAGCGCCTCATCGGAGCCCATTGCCCGCGCCGCAACACCTGTTTGTCCGTATCGCTCGCGTTTGTTGATGCCGTTTGTTTCCCGCGTGCTCTTTGTGCCTTCCGCACCGGTCTTCTCAGTTCCCGGTGTTTCATATCCTGCGCTGGGCCTTGAAACGATTCTCCTCGCTCGCCTTTCCGGGTTTCGCAGTCACCGCAAGCGCGGCCCTCCGTCACTCTTCGCCTGAAGGACATTCTCTGCTGAGGAAGGGTGTCTCCTGCTGTTTCCCGCTGTGCCACTCTGTCCAACGTGAGCCGGCATTTGAGGAGAAAAAATGCGACGGAATGTTTTTGGTGTCGTTCTGTTCGCGGCATGCCTGCTCGCGTTGAGCCGCGCCGCGTGCTCTGAAGAGGTTCGCGGAGTTGTCACGGATCCATCCGGAGCAGTCATTTCCGGCGCGGTGGTCCAGGTCCATGCTCCCGGGCGGATCATTGCCTCAGCCAAGACGGACGAAAAAGGCGCTTACCTCCTGCAAATCGAGCATCAGCAGGCCGCCGCCGCTGCCTTGCAGATCAGCGTCACCGCTCCCGGTTTTGCCGCCGCGAACTCGCCGCTCGATTTTTCCCGCTCCGCCCTCGTGGACTGGTCCGTCCGCCTGGAAATTGCCAATGCTTCCGAACAGATCCACGTCGAAGCCAAGAGCCGGCCCTTTCAAGACCAGTTGGACATGAGCGAAGTGCGCGAAAGCTCCGCAAAGGACGTTGGCGAAGCGCTCACCGCCGTGGATGGCATCTTTAAAATTCGCCAAGGCGGCATTGCCAACGACGTGGTGGTCCGCGGCTTCCAGCAAGACAACGTCAATTTCTTGATTGATGGCGCGCGCATCTACGGCGCATGCCCCGGCCATATGGACCCTCCAGCGCAGCAGGTGGACTTCGCTGAAGTTGACCACGTGGAAATCGTAATGGGTGCCTTCGATCTCGACAGCGCAGGCAGCCTCGGCGCCGAACTCCAAGTTGTCACGAAGACGCCGCCGCTTGGGCTGCATTTCACTCCCAGCCTGAGTTTCGGCTCTTTCAACTTTTTCAATCCCAGCGCTACTGCTTCCTTGGGCAACTCGAAATTCCGCGTCCTTGCCGGATATTCCTACCGCGTTTCCGATCCCTACAAGGATGGCTCTGGCAAGTCTTTCCTCGCTTACGCGAACTACTCCTCCGCCGCGCTAAATCAGCCTGCCTTTGACATCAATACCGGCTGGTTCGATGCCGAATGGACTCCTTCCGGCGATCAGACGCTCTCGCTCTCTTACACCCGCCAGCAGAGTGGCTTGGTCCTCTATCCCTATCAAACCATGGATTCGGATTACGACCACGCCGACCGCGCCACGCTGAAGTACGAGATTCACAATCTCGCTTCCGTTGTGAGCGCCATCCGCTTCGAGGGCTATTTCACCCAGGTGATTCACTTTATGAGCGACCGCTACCGGACCTCCGCCGAAATGGCTATGGGTTCTCCGTGGATGATGGCTGCCGAGCCGCGTTCGCGCACTGCCGGCGGGCGAGCGGAATTCGACGTGGGCAAGGAACTGACCTTTGGCTTTGAGGGTTACCACCGCAATTGGAACATGATGGACTTCATGAATATGAGCGGCATGATGTCGAGGAATCCTTCCTTGCCCAATGTGGACACCAACCTCGCGGGCGCCTTCGCCGATTACCACCACTCGTTCTCGGACCGCTTCCGGCTCAGCAGTGGCCTGCGGTTTGACCACGCCGCGATGTCAACCGGTGTTCCGGGTCTCGACACCGATCTCTACTTCGCCTACCAGAACACGCGCAGCACCAGCCACACCGACAACTACGGTTCCGGCAATCTCCGCCTCTCTTACGCGCTTCCCCGGGAGATTGAATTGTTCGCAGGAGCCGCCGTGACCGGGCGCGTCCCAGATGCGGAGGAGCGCTACTTGCTGGAGTCCTCCATGTCAGGGCCGGACATCGGCAATCCGAATCTGCCGGTGGTGCGCAACACGGAAGCCACCGCCGGCGCCATCTACCGCCATGGCTCCTCCTATTTCAAACCGACTCTGTTTTTCTCTAATCTCGACAACTACATCCTTGTGAACGATCAGCCGCTCCTGAATCCCATGATGGGCATGACGGGCATGAGCAGCAGTGTGCGTTCCTTCACCAATGTGGACGCCCATATTTATGGCGGCGAGGTCAGCTATGGCGTCAGCCTTCCCGCGGGTTTTTCGCTTCGCGGCGGGAGTTCGTATTCACGCGGGACGAACGCCCGGAAGCCTGAGGCTGGCGTCTTCAGCACGAATCTTCCCGAAATGCCACCGTTCCGGACCTGGGCCGCGCTGCGCTACACGCACCACTGGGGTTTTGCGGAAGTCGGCGGCACCGGCGTCGGGCGGCAGGGACTGGTGGACACGGACCTGCACGAGACTCCCACGGCCGGCTATGGCTTGCTAAGCGTGAAGCTTGGCTTGCTCTGCCGGAAATGGACCGCCAGCATCGTCGTGGACAATCTTCTCAATCGCTTCTATTACGAAAACCTGTCCTACTACCGCGACCCCTTCGCTTCCGGGGTGAAAATTCCCGAGCCGGGGCGCAACTTCTTTGCCCAAGTGAAATACGGATTTTGAGAGAGATTCCGCAGGGCGACGCAAAAGAGGCGGCGCGAGTTAGGTCTGGGGCACCCGGCGCGGCGGAGAGAGATATCAGCGACCAGCAATCAGGAGGCAAGAGAAGACATAACACAGAGGCGCCCCGACCGGGTCGGGGTAGACGCCGGACGCGGAGATTGCCCTAGCGCGCGGTAATCTGCGCCCAAAGCACGACCACGGAGCGAGGCCCGGCGCGATACACATAACCGGGAACGGAAGCGGCGGAGTGCCATGCGGAAATATCCTGGGGAGAATGAAGGGAGGTATCGATCCAGCGATGCCAGGGATGGTACTCACCGGAGTTGAGACGCGGGAGTTCAAAATCGAGGGGTTCCCAATAAGCATTGAAAATATTGAAGTAATGGAGATTTTCCCTGGGCAAATCGAGGCTGAAGGCCAGCGAGTGCGAGTCCCGGCCCCAATCGGGCTGGTGAAGTTTGATGCCATGCCATTCTTTCTGCGCTTGATGGAGAAATTCGACCAAGGTCAGGCGCTGCATTTCCGGAGCGAGGTCTCGCAACAAGCGGCGGCCGATGAGAAGACGCAGGAAGCGCTGCACATCGTCATGTTTTTTCAGGAGCGACCAGTCGAACCAACCGATTTCGTTATCCTGGCAATAGGCGTTGTTATTTCCCTGCTGGGTACGCCTTACTTCATCGCCCATCGAGACCATGGGCATTCCGATGGAGAGCAACGTGGCCGTAAAGAAATTCTTCACCTGGCGATTGCGCACCTTTTCGATTTCCGGATCGTCCGTGGGGCCTTCGATGCCGCAATTCCAGGCACGATTGTCGTCGGTGCCGTCGCGGTTCTGCTCGAGGTTGGCTTCATTGTGCTTCTTTTCATAGGTGACCAGATCGTTCAGCGTGAAGCCGTCGTGACAGGTGATGAAGTTGATGCTCTGCTCGGCTTCGCGCTGCTTGTGACCATAAAGGTCAGGACTGCCGATGTAGCGATCGGCAAAAGAACAGACGGAATCTTTTTCGGCGCGGAAGAAGTTGCGCATATCGTCGCGGAATTTGCCGTTCCACTCGCGCCAACTATCGCCCACGAAAGTGCCGACTTGATAGAGGCCGGCGGCATCCCAGGCTTCGGCAATGAACTTGGTGCCAGAGAGAGTGGGATCGGAGTCAATGTCCCAGAGGACCGGGGGATTGGCGAGAACATTGCCGGAGGAATCGCGGGCCAGGATGGAAGCGAGATCGAAGCGAAAACCGTCAACGTGCATTTCCTGGACCCAGTAGCGCAGGCTGTCCACGATCATGCGGCGTACAACGGGATTATCCGCATTGAGCACGTTTCCCGTGCCGCTGAAATCGGCGTAACGGGAAAGGTCTTGCTGGAGAACGTAGTAGGCGGCGTTATCAATGCCGCGGAAGCTCAGCGTCGGGCCCTTTTCGTTGTTTTCGCCGGTGTGGTTGAAGACGACGTCAAGAATGACCTCAATGCCGGCACGATGCAGGGCCTTGACCATGTCGCGGAATTCATCGATCGGCCCCAGCGGACTGCGGCGGGAACTGTAAGCGGGATGCGGCGAGAAGAAAGAGACCGGGGCATAGCCCCAATAGTTCACGAGACCCGGCGGGCAATCCTGCGCATCAAAGGCGAACACGGGAAGGAGTTCGACGGCAGTGATACCGAGATGCTGCAGGTAAGGGATTTTGTCGATGAGGCCGCGAAATGTGCCGTGAAGGTTTTCCGGGACGCCAGAATTCGGATGGCGCGTGAAGCCCTTCACGTGTAATTCATAAATGATGGTGCGCGTGGAAGGAGTCTGTAGCGTGGTGTCGCCCTCCCAATCGTAGGAGCGCGGGTCCACGACAACGCTCTTCATGGCCGAGGCGAAGTTCTCCCCTTTCGTGCTGGCGGCCTGGCGGGTGTAATTTTTCGGCGTGACAAGACCCTTGCCGTAGGGATCGAGAAGCGCCTTTTCCGGGTCGAAACGGAGACCATTGGCGGGATCGAATGGCCCATAAACTCGATAGGCGTAGAGTTGCCCCGCGGTTATGCCAGGAACAAAGATGTGCCAATAGTAAGAGCTGCGATTCGTGATGGAATCGAAGGGAATGATGCGAGAGGGCCGCGCGTCGTCCTCGTGATCGAAAAAGAGCAGATCGACGCCGGTAGCCTCTCGCGAGTAAAGGCTGAAGTTTGTTCCTGAGGGGGAGAGCGTCGCGCCCAAGGGAGCGCTGCTGCCTTTCAAATCAGTGGGTGTCATGAGCGGCCCGCGTGAACAGAATCCTGGAGTAACTGCTCTCGGCCTTCTGGCCGGCACAACGGCCGAGAGAAACCGATGTCATCATCGTAACTTAGCTTCGGTCATCGGCGGCCTTTTCTTTGTGCCACGGTATGTTAAGTTGAGATCTTTCGGGGCGCAAACGGCGCGCCCCTCAAGATGACAGGATGCTGCGCTGTTTGAATAACATCCAAATTGCAGCTTGTGAGAAAGTCCGGTCAAATATTCATTGCGGCGTCGCTGAGTGGGCGGCACGAATCACGGCATCGAACGCCGGCTTGGGCTGTCCGCTGCGATCGAACAGCAGCGGGTAGTTCGTTCTGCCCTTGACGGGCCAATTGTTGAGCCAGGAGTCTCCGTCGGTCACACCCCAGAACGTAACGCGCGCGACGCCGCCGCGGTGCTTGAGAAACACACCGAACAGGCCGGCGTAGCGCTGCGCCAGCGCCTGCTGCACCGCATCCGGCAAACCCTTGGCGTAAGGATTCAACTTGGGCTGCAGTTCGGCGGAGAGCGTGACGTCTGCGCCCATGTATTGAAAAGCGAGGGGCAACACGTCCACGTCGAGTTCGGTGATCATGACTTTTAGGCCGAGCTTGCCGAAGGCGGTGATGGCTGCATCCACCTGCTCGCTGGAAGGCGAATCCATGTGGTAATGCCCTTGAATCCCGACGCCGGTGATCGGGACACCCTGGGCCTGAAGTTTCCGCAGCAATTCGAGAGCGCCTTTGAGCTTGGCTTCGTTCTCCAGGTTGTAGTCGTTGTAATAGAGCTCGGCTTGGGGATCGGCTTCGTGGGCGAATTGGAACGCCTTGGCGATGTAATCCTCGCCGATGATTTTCAGCCAGGGCGTTTGGCGCAATGTTCCGTCTTCTTCGAGGGCTTCGTTAACGACGTCCCAGCCGTTGACGCGGCCTTGGTAGCGGCCCACAACGGTCTGGATGTGGTCGTGCAAGCGCTTCAGGAGGGTTTCACGGTCCGCAGGATTCCCTTTGTCGTCCTGAAAAACCCATGCGGGCGTTTGGTTGTGCCACAGCAGCGTGTGGCCAACGATGAACATGTGATTCTTCTCACCAAACGCAACGTAGCGATCGGGCAATTCAAAACTGAAAGTGCCCGGCTGGGGATGAACGCGCTCCCACTTCAGGACGTTTTCCGGAGTGATGGCGTTGAATTGCGCTTTGACAAGCGCGGCGGTGCGCGCGTCTTGTTCCGTGAACTGGGCCGGGTTGAGCGCCGCACCAACGAGGAAGGAGCCCTTGAACGTGTCCTTGAGAGAGGGCGTCTGAGCGCCGGTGAGCACACCAGTGATTAGAAGAATGGCCAGGCACGAGAATCCTGCGAACGCCGTGCGAAGAGGCGGCTTTACGAAGCGGCAAGCAAAGGCCTTCATGATGCGTAGCCTTTCCGGCGCTCAATCAGTTCGTTGGCAATCGATTGGTTCTTCTCGCGCGTCAGCGGATAGAAGAATAGGCACACCGCGGCGGCGAAGAAGCAGAGGCTCGCGTAAAAACTCGCCGTCAGAAGAATGCCTGTCTGCGTCCGTGCGGTCTGAGTGGCAGCCCCGGACACCAGGCCATAGGCCGACAGCAGCCATCCAGCGATGGCGCCGCCGAGGGCCAAACCCGCCCACAGGGCGAACACCACGGCCGCGGTGACCGTGCCGCTGGCGCGGCGTCCGGTCTTCCATTCGCCGTAATCAGCAACGTCGCCCATCATCGCCCATAGGATCGGGCCAGACAGTCCGAATGAGAACTGGCGAAGCACTTCCGTGGCGATGATGATGTAAGTGGCGTGCGGCGGGATCACATAAAGCGCCGCGTTGAAGACGCCCGTCAGGATCATGCTCGCGATGAAGAGCTGACGCTTGCCCACCCGGACAGACACGGCTGTTGAGCAGGCGACGCCCAGGAGTAACGAAGCGAGGCCGAAACCGTTGAACCAAGCGAAGAGGTTAACATTGCCTGCGACAAATCTGAAGTAGGGCAGCATGACATTGCCGCGCACCAGAATCGCCGTGAAGTAGAACAAGGTGACCAGAAACAGCGCGACCCAGGGCTTATTGCCGAAGAGGTCCGCGAGATCCTGGCCGAGCGAGGTCTTCTGCTGCGGATTGGGCTGGATGCGCTCTTTCGTCGCGAAGAAGGCGATGATGAAAAAAACCATGCTGAGGACCGACAGCAGCCCCATGGTGAACTGATAGCCGAGCGCGTCATTGCCTCTGCCGAAGAATTTGACCATGGGGATGGCGAGGCTCGCGATGATGAAGCCGGCGCTGTTGGCGGCGATCTGGCGATACGAGGAGATGCTGGTGCGCTCGTCGGGGTCCTCGGTCATGACCGCCGTCAGCGAAGCGTACGGCACGTTGTTGACTGTGTAGATCACGCGCAGAAGAATGTAAGTGGTCCAAGCATAGATGATCTTAGCGCCCAGGCTGAGGTGAGGAGTGGTGAAAGTCAGGACACTGATGACGCAAAATGGCACGGCTGTCCAGAGCAACCATGGCCGAAATTTGCCCCACCTTGTAGTGGTTCGATCTGCGATCATGCCCATCACGGGATTGAAACACGCGACGCCCAGCCCCACGACGAGGAAGAGGGTCCCTGCCTGGGCAGCGGTCAGGCCGAAGGTATGGGTATAGAAGTCCAGTTGCAGGGCCAGCATGGCCTGGAAAATGAAGTTTGCAGCCATGTCGCCCAGGCTGTAACCGACCTTTTCTTTGAAAGAGAGTCTTGCAGTAGCTTGAGTCATGTGGGACCTCGCCTCTTGAGCGCTCAATCTTTGACCTGCAAAAGCACTTTCTGTAAATCGGTGTCGCGGGAGGAATTGCCGACCAGGATGGCAAACTCGCCGGGTTCGACGACGTAGTTCATGTTCACGTCGTAAAACGCGAGAAGGTCCGGGGTGATGTCCAATTCGACGGTCTGTGTTTCGCCCGGGCGCAAGGAAACTTTCTTGAAACCCTTTAGTTCCTTGATCGGCCGCGTCACCGAGCTGACCAAATCGCGAATATACATCTGGACCACTTCCGTTCCGTCACGCTGGCCTGTGTTGGTGACGTCGGCCAGGACGCGGGTGGATTCTTTGCGCCGGATGGCCTTCTTCGCCAGACGAACGTTCTGGATGGCAAACGTGGTGTAACTCAGCCCGTAGCCGAAAGCGTAGAGCGGCGACACATCGTCGAACAGATAGCCGCGGCGCGCGGAGGGTTTGTAATTGTAGAAAACCGGCAAATGACCAGCCGAACGCGGGAAACTGATGGGCAGCTTTCCGCCGGGATTGCACTCGCCGAACAGGACGTCGGCCACAGCGCGGCCAGTTTCCTGGCCCAGGTACCAGCACTCGAAGATCGCCGGGATGTTCTGGCTAACATAATTAATCGAGAGTGGCCGGCCATTAAACAGGAAAACCACGATCGGTTTGCCCAGCGCGACCATGGCTTTGACGAGTTCTTCTTGCCGCCCGATCAGGTCGAGGCTCGTGCGGTCGCCCATGTGGTTCAATCCCCAGGCTTCGCGCGAGGTCTGTTCGTTGCCGCCGATGGCCAGGACGATCGCGTCCGCCCGCTTGGCGACCTCCACGGCTTCCGCGATCTGCCTGCGGTCTTCGTCAGGATTGCTGGGCACGACTTCGTCCTGGTTCCAGTTGCCGCCGATGGTAATCTTGCAGCCTTCGCTGTAGAGCACTTTGGCGCGGCCGCCGACCTTGGCCTTAATGCCGTCGAAGACGGTGACGTTGTGCTTGGGCACGCCGCTGTAGCCACCGAGCAGACTGCGATGGGCATTCGGGCCAATGACCGCAATCGTCTTGAGGCGGTTCAGGTCGAGCGGCACGGTATTGCCTTCGTTCCGGAGCAGGGTAATCGCTTCACGAGCCGCGCGGAGAGCGAGCTCGCGATTGGCCTCGGAACCCACCACGCGGCCGGCTTCGTCCGGGTTGACGTATGGATCGTCAAAGAGCCCCATCTCGAATTTCCAAAACAGCATGGGGGCAACAAGCTCATCGAGCTGGGATTCCTTGAGCACGCGCTTGCGGACGAGTTCGACGAGATGCAAATAGCAATCCGGATCAGGCAACTCGATATTGACGCCGGCCTGAACCGCCAGGGCGCACGATTCCTTCTTGTCCTTGGCCACGAAATGGCCGTGGGTATCGGGACGGTAACCCAATTCCCAAATCGCAAAGTAATCGGAGACGATGAAGCCTTTGAAGCCCCATTCCTTGCGGAGGACGTCCTGGAGAAGCCACTTATTCGCGTGCGACGGCACGCCGTCGAGCTCGTTGTAGGAAGCCATAACGCTGATGGCCCCGCCTTTTTTCAGCGCTTCTTTGAAGGTATAGAGGAAGGTCTCGCGAAGCACGCGCAGGGAGACGTTCGCCGGAGCGCAGTTCATGCCCGATTCCGGCTGGCCATGCCCAACAAGATGCTTCAGGGTGGCAATCATGCGCTTTTTGTCGCGGAATTTGGCGTCACCTTGAAACCCGCGCACTGCCGCGATGCCCATCCGCGAGACGAGGTAGGGGTCTTCGCCGTAGGTCTCTTCGACGCGGCCCCAACGCGGCTCGCGTGCCACGTCAACCACCGGCGTGAGCGCCTGATGAGCCCCACGCGAGCGCGCTTCTTCGGCGGTCATGGTGAAGAGCGATTCAACCAATTCCGGATTGAACGTGCCGCCCAATGCGATGGGCTGTGGAAAACCGGTGCCGCCGGGCGCCGCGTGTCCATGCAAACACTCCTCGTGAAAAAACACGGGAATTCCCAGGCGGCTGTTCTCGATGAAAAACTTCTGAATCGCATTGGTGAGCTCCGCCATGCCGCGCGCGTCCTTACCTTTTCCCGCATCGCTGGGGCGGCCCACCTGGCCAAGTCCGTGTCCTTTCTTGAAGGCCGTCTGGGCTTTCTGAAGGTCGAAATTGCCGTCGGCATCCACCAGCGTCTGGGCCTTCCCCATCCAAATGCAGAGCATCTGCGCGGCTTTCTCTTCCAGCGTCATTCGGGATAAGAGATCTTTTACGCGTTTTGCGGAGGGTAAGCCGGGGTTTTTGTACGGCAACGTCGTCACTTTTCTATTCCCGCTCTTGTTGGCGGCAGTTCGCATTGTCTTTTTCACGCGCGCTACTCCTTCTCACAAACTGGTGGCGCAAAAGTCCTTTTCGTACTTTTCCCGGTGACCGCCGATTCGTACGGTTCTTCACGGACAAAATGCCCGCAGCAAGGGACCTCTGAGACGGAATTGAGTCTGAGATGACATCGGAAAAGTGCAGGTACTATATCACCGATGGTGAGGTTTGGAATGTGACGAGCGCACAAATCTTGAGAAGAATAACGATTTCCCAGTGCAGGGGAGCCGGATGGGGAGGACGCATAGGGTCGGAAAGATTGTGCGGCAGTGAAGCGGAACTGGAAAGAAAGAGAACAGGCGATAAGGCAGATGATGCCTTCAGGAAGACGTGGTCATCCTGAAGCGATCCGATGAGGATCGGCGAAGGATCTCTGCCTTGGAACCATGCACAGTCTCGCGGTTGAGTGTTGGAGTAAAGGGCGGAATTGGGTTGTGTGTCTGAGTGACGGGCCAAGTTGTATCTGGTGAGAAATTTGGGTTAGCGGGTGCGGCGGAGGGTATCAATCCAGGCGGCAAGGATTTCGTTGGAGGGAGCCTCGAGGTCGAAGAATTCGATGCCGAGGCCGATGCGCGGCTTGACGATGCGAATGATGACAAGGGCTTCGAGGACCTGGCCCTTGCGAGTGAGCTTCAGACGAGCGCGGCAGTCTGGTGGAAGTGTCTTGCTGGTGCAAACAAAGCAGCCGCCAAGGGAAATATCGGACGTGACGCCGTCAACCTTCTGGCCGGTTTGCATGTCGGTGAGTTCTGCGTCGGCAGCGAACGGGTAACGGATGGTGTAGCGGCGGTCGCGTACACCCGTAATGCGAAGGGATGCGGGGCTTGTGCGGTCAGGCATGGGGATGAGTTTGCTCACTCTAAGATCTCAATACACGCAGAGACACCTAGCGTACCCCCAAGGCGGATGAGGCCCACTAGGAACAGTGTGGCGGAAGGCGGGCGAATTGGAAACGGTGTAGCGCAGGGGTGTCTTCGTAAGGGTAACGGTGGGCAGTGGCCGGCGGGAGGTTGACGCGGGGTGAGAGGGCTATTAGTGGGTTCGACAAGCGGGGGTGCGCGGGGAGTGGCGGACGAGGCGGGCGTGGTAGCCTGACGAGGAAGGCATCCCTCTTACGAACCAAGACATGCGCGCCGAAGGAATACGTCAAAGCGACCGGATCACGCTACGCCTGCAGGTGGAAGCGTCGTGGTTTGGCACGAATGGAATGGCGGTGAGGCAGCCGGCACACACGATGCTGGTGAGCCGCAATGGCGGCGTGTTGCGGCTGCAGGATAAGCTGTTCGCGGGGCAAGAGATCACCCTGCATCGCAAACTGGAAGGCGACCAAGCCAGGTCAACGCGGGCCAGGATTGTGGCGGAGATTGACCGCGAGCCGGAGGGGTTCATTTACGCGGTGGCGATGCTGGAGCCGCGCGCGGATTTCTGGGACATTGAGTTTCCGGCACCGCAGCAAGCGGAGGAGGCGCTGGCGCGGCTGTTGATGGAATGCAGCTTTTGCCAGAGGCGCGAGGTGGTGTACCTGAACGAGATGGAACTGAAGTCGTTCGAGATCCGGAAATGCGTGGCGCGCTTGTGCCGGCACTGCGATGCGCCGGCGATCTGGGTGGAAGCGGCCACGGAGCCGAAGATTGACGGCACGCTGCCTTCCCGGACGGCGGCGGAAGAGCGCGTGATCCCGCGGAGAAACCGGACGCGGGTGAAGGCGCGCTTGCTGGCGTGCATACGGCGCAGAGGATTCCAGGAAGAAGTGGCGGTGTGCGAGGATTTGTCGAAGGGCGGAATCAGTTTCCGGAGCAGGAACCGCTACCCGGAAGGGACGCGGCTGGAAGTGGCGGTGCCGTACACCCCGGGAGCGGGAGCGATCTTTGTGCCCATCCGAATTGTGTTTTCGCAGCCCATCGCCACGGCGGGGTTGTTCCGCCATGGCGCGGCATACGTAAGGCCGCCGGAGTAGCGGGACGCAGTTTAAAGTTATCAGAAATCAGATATCAGTTATCAGTTTGCAGTTAAGAGCTTACGGCCGACGGTGCGGGAGTCTTGCGGCAGTTGGAGAAACCCAAGAGCACAGTCACGGCAGACAACGTCGAACCCAGGAAGACGGCAAGGCGCCCGCCTCCCCGACCAGGTCGGGGTAAACGCCAGGCGGCCGCTACAAAGAGAGACCCAAGAGTTTGGTGGGTTGGATTAGTCTAGAGCGTGGACGCTGGCTTGTTCGCGGCGGCGGCGATGGAGATAGTGCATGGCGATGTTGATATAGATTTCGCCGCAGGGTGTTTCGATACAGAGGACCATGGCCTCGGTATCCACGCTGCCCGCGAGACCTTCCTCGTTCATGTGGATTTCGGGCGGAAAAACCTTGAAACGGAAGCCCTGGTCGTTGAGGAGCGTGACGGAATTGCCGATGACCATGTTGGCGAGTTCACAGACGGTTTCGCGAATGACCTGCTCGCTTTCCGGGAGCTCCGCACCAGCAAGCTGGCTGGCAACGCGCATGGCGACTTCCGGCGCGAGATCAAGGATGACGCGGCCCTCGATATCACCCTTGATGGTGACAAGAGCGGCAACGCCCTTGCGGCGATAGGTGTTCTCGTCCATGGAAAGGTCGGCGATTTTCGTGGGCGCTTGCAGCGATTCGGCGAACACGGCATCGGCAGCGTTGATGAACGGCTGAATAAGTTCCATCCTCATGAATGATGCTCCCCCGCCAGCGCGACAGGGACGGCAGCCGCATGGGGATCGTCCCCGAGGACGTAGCGAAGAATTTCATAGAGCACTTCGGGCTTGACGGGTTTCTGGACGAAGTGCTTCGCGCCTTTCTGCAGGGCGGCGAGAATATTTTCCTGATAACCGACGGAAGAGACCATGACGATGCGGGCGTCGCCATGCTGGCGGACAATGCGCTCGACGGACTCGATGCCTTCCATCTGAGGCATGGTGATGTCCATGAGGACAATGTCGGGATTGGTGCGGTTGAACTCGGCAATGGCGGTTAAACCGTCACCGGCTTCACCCGCTACTTCGCCGCCGAAGAGCTCGATCATCTTGATGAGGTTCTTGCGGGCGAAGACAGAGTCGTCCACGACCAGGTAGCGCACAGGCTGCTGGTCCTTGCGAAGTAAGGGTTGAAACTGTTGCATAACCTTCTCCTTTGGCGCCGCGGGGCCGGTCAGGCACGTGGCGTCGAAACTGATGCCCTTTCGTTGTTTTCCGCTTTATCGGCCTTCTCGGATTTGTCGTGTGCGTCGGATCTCTCGGGACGAGCGTGGTCGGCGCCGTAGTGGCTGACGAGATAGGCGGCCAAATTATCGAGCGGCAGGACTTTGCCGGCGTAGCCCTTGAGAATGGCGGCGCGGGGCATGCCGGGGACAACGCAAGTTTCTTCGCTCTGGGCAATGGTATGGCCTCCGGCGGCTTTGATCGCGCCAAGCCCTTCGGCGCCGTCTTCGCCCATGCCGGTCATGAGGATGCCGACAGAGGAAAGCGCGAATTCCTGGGCCACGGAATGGAACAGCACGTCCGCGGAAGGACGATGGCCGTTGATGGCCGGACTGTCTGACAGCACAACCATATCCCCGCGCGGCATGCGGCGAACCATGATGTGGCGATTGCCGGGGCAGACGAGAACGCGGCCAGCAACGAGCAGATCGCCGGATTTGGCTTCCTGAACATCGAGGGCGCAACACTCATCGAGGCGCCGCGCAAACATCTCCGTAAAACCTTCCGGCATGTGCTGAACAACGACAAAAGTAGCGGGAAAATCGCCGGGAATCTGGGAGAACAAGTATTGGAGCGCGTTGGGGCCGCCGGTGGATATGCCGATGGCAATCACGCGATTGGGCGGAAGCGCGGCGCGAGAACGTTTTTTGCCAGGCGCAACGACCTCAGCCTGGGGCTTGGGAACGGTTTTCGACCCCCCGGCGCGCTTGGCGATTTTAATCTTCTCAATGAGCTGGAAAGCAACGGGATCGAGATGGCCGGCGGCCGCTTCCTGAGGCTTGGCAACGAAATCGATGGCGCCCAGCGCCAAGGCCTTGAAGGTAGCGTAGGCACCTTCCTTGGAGTGGGAGCTGAACACGATGACGGGAAGCGGAGCGTTGCGCATGATCATGCGCAGGGTTTCGATGCCGTCCATGCGGGGCATTTCGAGGTCGAGCGTAACGACATCGGGATGAAGCTCGGCGATTTTACGTATGGCAAATGCGCCATCCATGGCGGTGCCGACGACCTCGATGTCGGGGTCGCGTTCAAGAATAATGGGGATCAGTTTCCGCATCAGAGCGGAATCATCGACCACCAGAACTCGCACGCGCTCTTTCATGCGATGGCCCCCAAGGGTAAGGACCGCGCCAACCGAGTGAGAATGGTGGGCACGTTCAAGATCAGGACAACCGTGCCATCGCCAAGAATGGAAGCGCCACTGACGAGATCGCTGGAGACGATATCCCCGGGCAGGGCCTTGATGACCAGCTCTTCCTCGCCGACGAGGCTATCGACCACCAAGCCGAATCGTTTTTCCGCGACGCCGATGACGATCACGAAGCTCTTTTTCTTTTTTTCGACGGTGGCATCAACGGCATGGATGCGGCTGAGGCCGCCGAGGCGCACCAGCGTGAGAATCTGTTCGCGCAGCCGGAGGACTTCGCGCTGATCAACGCGCGTGATTTCCTGTTCGTTGACGCGGCTGATCTCGATGACGGAGGAAAGGGGCACGGCAAAAAGGCGGCCGCCCACGCGGAAGAGCAGGGTCTGGATGCTGGCTAGCGTGAGAGGAACGCGCAGTTGGATGCTGGTGCCCTTCCCCAGGGAGCTGGAGATGTGGACGGTGCCCTTGAGGCGGTCGAGGACGGTGCGCACAACGTCCATGCCGACGCCACGGCCGGACACCTCGGTGATTTCGGAAGCGGTGCTGAAACCGGGCTCGAAGACGAGGTTGAGGACGTCCTGGGGGTCGAGGCGCTGAGCGTCTTCGGCTTTCAGCAAGCGGTTGCGAACGGCCTGGCCGCGAATGATGTCCAGATCGATGCCGCGGCCATCGTCGCGGACTTCGATGACGACTTGCGTGCCTTGATGATAGGCATTGAGAAAAACGGTGCCGCGAGCGGGCTTTCCGGAGTTGAGGCGCTCGCTGGAAGGCTCGATGCCGTGATCGACGGCGTTGCGGACAAGGTGCGTGAGAGGTTCCGCGAGGGCATCGAGGATGCCTTTGTCGAGATCGGTGTGCTCGCCGGCCACTTCGAGGGCGATGTCCTTGCCGCAAAGCTTGGCGACGTCGCGGACGACGCGCGGAAAGCGGCGGAAGAGCTGCTCGACGGGAACCATGCGAATCTTCAAGACGCACTTGTGCAGTTCGTCGAGGACGCGCGATTGAAACGCGAGGGCTTCCGCCAGTTTGACGCGGACGGGATCGCGAGAATGTTGCGCTTCGAATTCGGCGAGGGTGCGAATAAGCATGGACTTGCCGATGATCAATTCGCCCACCAGGTTCATGACGGCTTCGATGCGGGTGGCATCCACGCGCAAGGTGGCTTCCGCGACGGTAGCAACGGCCGAGGCGGGCGACCGCTTCGCGGCGGCGGATTCCGCGGGATCAGCGGCGCGCGTGGCGGCCTGAGCTTCAAGAATTTCGCCAAGGAGCTCGTGTTCGGACGATTCCGCGCGATTGGCGGGTTCGATGCGCAAATCGGAAACGACCGAAGGAATGCGGCAGCGATGGGCGACGTGCTCGATCGGATGGGCGCTGGCAATGGCGGCCTGGACGACTTCCACGGAAGCGGCGGCGAGGTTGTCCTCCGGGCGAAGAGCAATGACGGTGCCGCAGGCGTGGAGGACGTTGCGGACCAGTTGGAAGGCGGCGGCGCGCATGGCGCTGTTGGGATCGAGGCGCAGGGCGATGTTGTAGACGTTGTCGCCACGGAGGAGCGCTTCGGACACCATGAGCTGTTCGTACTCGCTCCAATGGAAACTCACGGAAATTTCGGCTTGGGCGGATTCGCCCGATGATGGAGCGGAAGAGGGCGACTGGAGCAAGCCCTGGATGAGCGCGCGCAAGGGAGTGGCCGGAGGCGGCTCGAGCTGCTTCTGATAGGCGCTCAGCATGCTCTCGAAAGTATCCACGGCGGCGAGGACGACTTCAGCAAGCTTGTTGCCGTGAGTCTGGCCGATCTGAAGCGTGAGAATGTCCTCGAGTTCGTGGGCGATTTCGCTGAGCTTCTGGAAACCGCAGGCCGCGGAGTCGCCTTTAAGGGTATGAACGGCGCGGCGCACACTGCGGAGGAGTTCCTCGTCGGCGGGATGCTTTTCGAGGCTCAGACCGGCTTCGTTGATGGTCTGGAGAAGCTCCGCCGCGCTCTCAAAGAAGAGCGCGCGCAGCTCCGAACTCCGATCCTCGGGCAGAAAGCTCAAACATTCACCTCGAGACGCTTGTAGGCCGTGCCGTTGTTCTCATGGACCATGCGGAATTTTGTGGAAAGTCCGAAGAGACTTTCGGCGTGGCCGACAAAGAGGTAGCCGCCGGGATTCAAGCAGTGCCAGAACTTTTCGATGAGGCGCTTCTGTTCGGCTTCGTCGAAATAGATCATGACGTTGCGGCAGAGGATGATGTCGTTGCGGCGCGGCAAGAACTCGGTTTTCAGGTTGTGGAAGTCGAATTGAACGAGTTCCTTGAGCTGGGGCTTGACGGTGTATTTATCGCTGGCCTTCTCGAAATAGCGAAGCCGGGTGGTGTAATCGACGGGCTCCATCTGGATTTCGGAGTACAGGCCTTCCTGGCCGTGGCGCAGGCTGGCGTAGCTGATGTCCGAGGCGACAATTTCAAGCTTCCAAGGGGGAGGAATGAGGGGCTTGGGGAAAGGCATGTCAAAAGGAAGCGGATTGCGCAGGTAGTAGTAGGCCAGGGCGTCGCAGATCAGAATGGCGACGGAATAGGGCTCCTGTCCGGTGGAACAACCGGCGGACCACACGCGGAGACTCCAATCGCGGCGCTCCTGCTTGTGGTGGAGGATTTCCTCGAGAACACCTTTCTGGAGGAGATCGAGCTGCGGGCGGTTGCGAAAGAAACTGGTTTCGTTGACGGTGAGGTTTTCAAGAAGGAGGGCGAGTTCGGCGCGGCCTTCGCGGCTGGTGAGCAGACGGTAGTAACTATAAAAGGAATCGAGCTGGCAGGCCTTGAGGCGGCGCTGCAAGCGGTCCTTGAGGAAGTGGGAGCGGCGCTCGTCAAAATACATGCCGCACTCCTGATAAACGAGGGTCTGCAGGAGCTTGAGTTCCGCTTCGGTGAGCTGAACCTGCGCAGTGATCGTTCCCATACAGAATATTGGCGGCCGTTCAAACGAGTGGCGGCGCTACCGGAAAAGGGACAGGCGCTAGTGAGCCATCGCGACGGGTTCCGCGGCCTCCTCGAGTTTCTTGAATTCCGGCTGGCGCAGGAGCCTGGCGATATCCAGGAGGATAATAAGGCGGCCCTTGAGCTTTCCCACGCCGGTGACATAGCTCGATTCGCCTTCGGCAAACACGGAGCCGGGCGATTCGATTTCCGAAGGCGGAATCTTCAGGACCTCGGAGGCAGAACTCACAATGAGTCCGAGGAGCTTGTTATCGAGCTCGACGACGAGAATGCGATTCTTTTTGTCCGGCTGGACTGCGGCGGAGCCGAAGCGCTTGCGCAGATCCATGACCGGAACGATCTTGCCGCGAAGATTGATGACACCCTCAATGATGCCCGGAGCGTTGGGCACCGCGGTGATGTCCGGGACGCGGACAATTTCGCGCACGGAAGCGATACGAACCCCATAGGTTTCGTTTCCGATGCGGAAGCCGACGACTTGGAAATCTTTCTCCATGAAGCGCTCTCCGGTTCAGGAACGGGTGACTTCGGCGTACTCGAACTGGTTCGATTCGGGCGCCTGAGCGGGGCGGCGAGAAGCGGCGGCATCGCGGCGAGACGCGGGGGCGTCGCGGCGCGAGTGAAGCTGGCCGTTGTGATCGATGACAAAACGATCCATGTTGTCGAGCAGGTTGCGGGAAAGCTTGAGCATCTGCTCCGCGGCGGCGGAAAGCTCGGTGGAACTGGAAGCGGACTGCTGCACGAGCTCGCGCATCTTGTCCATGGCGCGAACGACGGCCTGCGCGCCGGAAGCCTGTTCTTCGACGGCGGAGTTGATCTCCTGGGTGATTTCGGTGAGGCGGTTGGTGGCCTTGGCGATCTGCGAAGAGCCAATAGACTGCTCGTTGGTGGCGGCGCCGATTTCCTGGGAGAACTTGTAAACTTCGGTGACGACGTCGGAGATTTTGTGGAGAGCGGAGCCAAGGTCGTTACCGAGGCTGAGACCTTCCTCGACGATGCGGGTGCTGTGCTCCATGTTTTCGACGGCCTGGCGCGCTTCGCGCTGGATGCTCTGGATGAGGTCGGCAATTTCCTTGGTGGACTGGGTGGACTTTTCGGCGAGCTTGCGGACTTCGTCGGCGACGACGGCGAAACCGAGACCGTGCTCACCGGCGCGCGCGGCTTCGATGGCGGCGTTCAGGGCGAGCAGGTTGGTCTGTTCGGAGATGTCGTCGATCACTTCAATGATCTTGCCGATGTCATCGGCGCGATGGCCGAGAATATTGATGATTTCGGCCGAGGATTGAATGGCGCGGTTGGTGCGGTTGAGACCATCGGTGGCCTTTTCCATGGTCTGGATGCCGGTGACGACCTCCTCGCGGGAGCGGTTGGCGATGTCCAGGAGGACCTTGGCGGTATCGGCGACGCGCTGAATGGAGGTGACCATCTGATCGATGGAAGCGGACGTTTCGGCGACGCTGGAGGCCTGCACCTGGGTGTTCTTGACGACGTTTTGCACGTTGATGCTCATCTCGTGCATGGTGCTGGTGACTTCCTCGATCGCGGAAGAGGCCTGGACGCTGACCTTGGCGGATTCGTCGGCGGCGCCGGCAACCTGATTGGAGCCGGCGGAAACCTGCGAGGCGCCGTCGCGGGTGGTGCGAACGATTTCCTGCAAGCCGTGGGACATCCGGAGGAAGGCATTGCCAAGGGTGTCGCGCTTGGAACGCGGAACCACTTCGACGGTGAGATCGCCCTCGGCAACGGACATGGAGACGCTGGCCATTTCCTTCAGGTAAGCGACCATATTGTTGAAGGTGGTGGCGAGAGCGCCAATTTCGTCGTTGCGGTGGATATCAATATTCTGGTCGAGATCACCGGAATCGCCGATTTCCTGGGCGACGGTGATGAGGTGGTGTAGAGGCTCCGTGATGGAGCCCGCAGTGCGGAAGGCGGTCCAAAGCCCAAAAACGATGGCGAAAATCGTGCCGAGGATAACAAGGATAAAGCCGATGGTGCTGGCCATCCTGGCCGCTTTCTGGGATTCCTCGAGGGAGCGGCTGACGTCCGAATTGGCCTGGTCGAGGACGGCGGAGGATTTCGTGAGCCAGGAAGCGGGATCTTTCTGAAGGTAGAAGATCTGGAGGTCGGAAACGGTGGCGTCGCCGGCGTCCACTTGATGACGCTTGGCAAGGAGCGGCTTAGCAAAATTGTCGGCCCAACTGGCTTCGGTGCTTTCGACCTGGATGAGAGCGGTGCGAAGGAAATCGTTGGAGGTGCTGGACTGGCCGCGCTTGATGACGTCGCTCAGCGCAGCAAGACCGTGGTTGACCTTGTCTTCATCGCGGGGATCGCCGCTGAGCAGGAAGTTATTGAGGTTCAAACGGTTCTGCATGATCTGGTCACGGACAGCCTCGGCGGCGCGGTTGCTCTCCAGGGTGTCGGTAACCTCAGCATTGGCGGAGCGGGCCTTGAGAATCGCGCCGATGTCCACGACGAGCAGAGCGACGAGCGTCAGCAGGATCGCCCCAAAACTTTTGTATAACTGCTTTTCAATGGTCATTGCGTCACTTCCTCCACTCCCCAAGACTGCAACAAGCACCCCACAGGATGACCGACCAAGAGCCGCGCGGAACCAAGCGGATCGCTACTGTTGCCCCTTAAACTCAAACTCGACGATTTGCGTGGTCTCTTCACTGGCCGGCTCGTACTTCCAATCCTTGACGGCCTCAAGGCAGGACTGCACGAGAACGGGATGGCCACCGACGACCCGAGCGCTGCGCACGCGGCCGTCTGGAGCGATAACGACTTCGATCCTGACCTTGCCGCTGATGTTCATCCGGCGGGCGAGTTCCGGGTAAGTGACCCCGGACTTAGTCTTGAGCTTGCGCTTGCCTTCGTCATTCACCGTCTGCGCAGCGGCGAATGACAAAACGAGTAAACTCCCCGCAGCAGCCGCAAAAATCTTCCGCGTCCAATTGAATTGGATGTGCACCACAACCTCCCTGAGCGGAAAACTACCCCACGCAAGAGAAAGCAAGTGCAATGCCAGGGCAGGAGGGGCAAAAAGAATAGTGCGAGTTTTGTGCTCGTGGCGAACAAAGGCTTTTTTTCGAGCAAGATAGGGAGCGGCGAGAATGCCAGCGTAATTTGCTGGGGGCGCGGGAGCGTCTCACCGGGACCGTGGTTCGCGTGCGGAGGTCTCACGCTGAGACGCAGGGAGAGGAGGAAGGCGGGGACAGGTAACGCATGCGTACCAATGCCAGTAAGAGGATTTGACTCAGAATGAGATGGCTGAGTAGCGTGGAACTGCGTGGCTTCTTAATTTGAGACACACGCAGAGCCCCTAAGCCCCCTATGCGTGAACGAAAGAATCTTCGTGTCCGCCGGCCCGCGGCTGTCCGCGGCCGGGAGATTTCCGGTCAATCCAAGCATAATTATTCCCAGGAATTGATGGATTTGGTTGTGGAAGCGGCGAAGTCGCGCGACTTGCCCGTGTTTTTGGCGGGATTTGCGGCGCGGGCTACACAGATGTTGAAGGCGGAATGGGGAGGAGTCGGAGAGATCCTGGGAAGCAAGGTCGAGATGTACTCGCAAGGGACGGAATTCCCCGGAGGGGAAGGAGAACGCGAGTGGGTGGCGCAGAACGTCACGCGGAAGCGGCCGGGCCTGGAGGTGCTGCCGCTGGGGGAAACGGAGAGGTTTTGCGCGTTCTATCCAATCTATGCGAGCGACGGGGAATTGATGGGGACGCTGTGCCTGGTACGTCGAAAGGCGGAGTTCTCGCCGGCCGAGGACGAACTCCTGGCGGTCCTGGGAAGCCATGCGGCGCTCTCCATGGAAAAGGTGCGGCGGTTTGCGCAACTGGAGCGATCCAAGAAGCAGTGGGTGGAAGATATCGATGCGATCAGCGATTACATCGCTGTGCATGACCAGCGCGGGAGGATTGTAAGGACAAATCGCTCGCTGGCGACGCATCTGGGGAGATCGCCGGTAGCGCTGGTGGGCGAGCCCATGATCAGCCTGCGGCACATCGCGGAGACGGGAAGCGCCCTGCCCTGCCCGTTCTGCCGGAACACCCGGGAATCGCGGGAAGAGTACATAGCGACGTCGGAGGGCCGGACGTTCCTGGTTTCAACGTCGCGGACGCATGGAGTGACGGACGAAGAAACGCGAACGATTCACGTCCTGAAAGACATTACAGACCGGCAAGAGGCGGAGCGGCGGTACCGCGAGCTGTTCGACAGTATTCAGGAAGGATTATTTTTTGCGACGCCGGAAGGGCAGTTCCTGGATGTGAATGACGCCATGGTGAGGATGCTGGGGTATGAGTCGCGCGAGGAGCTGCTGCAGGCGGATGTAAGCACGCATTTGTACCCAACGGCAGCGGCGAAGGAAAGACTGGTGCGGGCGATCGCGGAGCGCGGGGCGCTGCGGAATTACGAGGAAACGCTGCGGCGCAAGGACGGAAGCTTGCTGCACACTTTGCAGAACATCAGCGCGGTGCGGGACAAGCAAGGCCGCGTGGCGCAGATCCGCGGGCTGATGCTGGACGTGACGGAACAGCGCATGTTCCAGTCGCAATTGCAGCGAGAACGCGACTTCAACCAGAAGATCCTGAACACCACGCAGAGCATGATCATGGTGCTGGATACCGCGGGGCTGATCAGCTACGCGAACCGGCGGTGCTATGAAACGGGGTATCTGGAAGAGGAAATGATTGGGCACCGGCTGGTGGACTGGGTGGCAGCGTCGCACCGCAAGGATTTTGAAGCCGCGTTGCAGACGACGGCGAACGGGCAGCAGGTGGAGAATTTGGAATTGCGGGTGAGGCGGAGCGACGCATCAATGGGCCACTTTTCCATCAGCTTGAGCCCGATGCGCGACGAATCGAACCAGGTGAACAGCGTGGTGGTGGTGATGACGGACATCACGGACGCGGCGCTGCTGCAGGCCAAACTGGCGCATTCGGAAAAGATGGCGACGATCGGCCGGCTGGTGTCCGGGGTGGCGCACGAAGTGAACAACCCGCTGGCGGCGATTCTGGGATTCACGGATTTGCTGCTGGAAAACCCGGAGATGCCGGCATCGGCGCGGGAAGACCTGCAAATCATCCTGCAGGAAACACAGCGGACGAAGGAGATTGTGCAGGACCTGCTGCGATTTGCGCGACAGCGGCCCGCGCAAAAGGAACCCGTGCAGGTGAACACGGTGTTGCGGCAGACGATCAAATTGCGCGGATACGATTTTGCGAGCCACGGGGTAGAGGTCGTGGAGGAGTTCGACGAGGGGATTGGGGAAACGCTGGGGGACGGGCAGCAGCTCCAGCAAGTGTTCCTGAATATCTTGAACAATGCGTACGACGCGATACAGGAATCCGGGAATCACGGAAAAATCCATATCGGGACAAGGCGCGCGGGCGACTCGATTGAGGTGACGTTTGTGGACAACGGCAAGGGCGTGAGCGACCCCGAGCGGATTTTTGATCCGTTCTTTACGACCAAGCAGGCCGGAAAAGGTACGGGGCTGGGGCTGAGCATCTGCTACGGGATTGTGCGGGCGCATGGAGGAGAGATCCTCTGCTGGAAGAATGCGGGGGAAAGCGGGAGCACATTCCTGGTGCGATTGCCGCGCGCCACGGAGACGGCGCTGGCTGCGGCGGCAAATGAGGCGGGGCGATGAGCTCACCGACGACCGTGCGGGCATTTTCACCAATCCTCCTTATAGAGGATGAAACTTCGGTAAGCGCGTTCGTGCGAGCGGCGCTGGAAAGGCGCGGGTACACGGTGGTGCAAGCGGCGAATGGGGATGAGGGCTTGCGGCATCTGGCGAAGGGGACGTTTGCGGGTGTGATTACGGATATTCGGATGCCGGGGAAGATCAACGGCGCTGATGTACACCAGTGGGTACGGGAGAACCGGCCGGAACTGAGCGGGAGAATCATCCTAATCAGCGGGGATACGGCCAACAGCGAGACGCAGGAGCTGTTGACGAAGAGCGCGACGCCTTGCATCGAGAAGCCATTTCGGGTTCAGGAACTTATATCCATAGTGGAGACGACGTTCGGAAAACCATGAGCGACGATCTAAGAATTAGACTTCTGGTAGTGGACGATGAGCAAAGCATCCGCCGGCTGTGCATGACGATTGGCAGCTCGCTGGCCTACAACTGCAACGAGGCGGAGAGCGCGGAGACAGCGATTCAGCGGCTGGAGACGGACCCGCCGGACCTGGTGTTGACGGACCTGAAGCTGCCGAACCAGTCGGGCGTGGAATTGCTGAAACAGATCAAGGCGGTGCTGCCGCGCACGGAAGTGGCCATCATGACGGGGCACGGGTCGATTGAATCGGCCGTGGATGCGATGAAGTTGGGGGCGTACGACTACATCGAGAAGCCATTCCGGGTGGAAAAGATGCGGCTTCTGCTTCAACGCATGGCGGAGAAAGTGCGGCTGGTGAATGAGAATGCGTTCCTGCGGGAACGCGTGAGCACGGAAGAAAACCTGGACGGGATCATCGGCACGTCGTCCGGGATGCAAGATGTGTTGCGGATGATTTCGCGGCTTAAGGATACGCGGACGCCGGTGCTGATTTCCGGGGAAAGCGGGACGGGGAAAGAACTGGTGGCTCGGGCGATCCATTTTCGCGGCATGATGGCGCAAACGCCGTTCGTGGCGGTGGACTGCGGCGCGCTGGTGCCAACGCTGATGGAGAGCGAAATGTTCGGGTACGAGAAGGGCGCCTTCACCGGCGCGATGAAATCGAAGATGGGGTTGTTTCAGGCAGCGAATGGGGGGAGCATTTTCCTGGACGAAATCGGCGAATTGCCGTTGGAGATGCAGGCAAAACTCTTGCGCGTGCTGCAGGAAAAAGAGGTGCGGCCGGTGGGGAGCAATGACCGGCACGCGGTGGACGTGCGGGTGATCGCGGCAACGAACCGCGACCTGGAGTCGGCGTATCGCACGGGGACTTTCCGCAAGGATCTGTATTTCCGGTTGAATGTGGTGACCGTGCACATACCGCCGCTGCGAGAGCGCCGGGCGGACGTTCCGATGCTGGTGCACTATTTCCTGAACCGCTACACGCCGACGAAACCGCTGCAAGTGACTGCGGCGGCGATGAAGAGCCTGCTGCAGTACGACTGGCCCGGCAACGTGCGCGAACTGGAGAATTGCATTGCCCGGGCGGTGACGTTGGGCGACCAGGAGACGATTGACGTGCAGGACCTGCCACCGGCGATTCGCAGCGAGCAGCCGGCGAGCAGCGAGATGACGCCACAGGATGCCGCTTCTCTTTCGACGACGGCACTGGCGGAAATGGAGCGAATGACTATACTGCGCGTGTTCGAGCAGGCGCACGGCGACAAGGCGCTGGCCGGGAAGATGCTGGGAATCAGCCGCGCGACGCTTTACCGGAAGCTGAAGCGATACAACATAGCGCTGCGCGCGAATCCGGAGCAGGACGAAAAGGAAGCCGCGGCCCACGTGGCGGCGAGGTAGTACGTCTCAAGTTGGCGGGCGGTTCTCTCAGAGAAGAGTGAGACGAAAGCGTTTCAGGCTGAGACACTCGGGCAAAGGCGCGCTGGGCGGAAAAACCTAAGTCACGGCATTTCTGCAGGTTCCAAAGTTCGTATCCCCTCATAAATTTTGGTGGTCGGCGTGCATTTCCCACCTTGGGACACTGTGTCCCGGTCCGCGTCGGGTGTGTTCTCGCTCGCCGCGAGGCCAAAGCTCGCAAAATTCGCAGGTTCGTGGCAACGGGGCAGATGCGCGAAATGACACTCATTGCGGATGAACGGGGATGTGCGGAACAGCTTGCCCGATTCTTTCCAGCACTTCCCGCAATACGTTTTGCGGTGCGCGTGACGCCGCTGAGGCCCGCGCAGGAGAAAATGCAGGAACGGACGGTGCTGGAGTATGGCACGGCGGAATGTGCGATTTTCCTGTCGAGCCTGCCGCTGGAATTTGCGGATCGCGTGCGGGTTGAACGAGATGGAGGAGGACGTCCCGCGGAGGCGGCGGTGATTGCTTTGCAGTATCAAGAAGGACGCAAAGCGGTGGCCGTGCGGTTTCTGGAAGGCCCCTGCGAATGGATGAAACAACCGTGAACAAAATGATCACAACGTTGAACTTACCCGCTCCGCCGAAAGCAGATGGCGCAAGGCAAGCGCAGTGGGAAGAGATTCGCTCCGTCTTTCCCATCTATTTAGCCCTGGCCAAAAATCTGCAACTTGAAATTCCCTTCCCGCCGAACAAGCGCGTCTTGCCGGAGAGGGCGGATCTGGACCTGTTCAGCCGCGCCCTGGCATGGCTGGATTCCATGGACCAGCGAGTGCTGGTGCACCAGTTGCGGCACCTGCTGCAAATGACCACGCTGAATGCCAGCGAAAGCGGGCTGCGCGCGCTGATCATGCGGCACCTGCGGAAGCCGGCGAAGTCCCCGATGGACCGCGACAAAATCGACTTTCTGATGGTGCAGTATTTTGCGCTGTGCGTGCCCACCAAAATTTATCACAAGCAGATTGAACTGAACGACGTGGCGCAGGTGATGAAGCCGGTGCTGGGAGAGACAGACACTGCTCCGCTGCCGTGGTGCGAACCGCTGGAGAAGATGATCGTGGCCTTGAGGTCGCTCAAGAGCGTGCGGGACATCCTGAAGACGGACTTCATCGAACAGGGGCGGCGAGTGAAAGAGAAGGCCGGAGGGATGTTCTACGACCCCTCGGCGATGCTGGCGTTTGTGCGCTTCAATTTCCTGCTGAGGCGGACGCTAATCGAGTTAATGCACGCGGATCTGATTTTCATACGCTCCGGGATCAACCACCTGGAACAAGCCGGGGCAAGAACGATGGATTGCCAGACCTTTGGACTGACGTCCGCGGAGCCGATCGCGCGAGTGCGGGCGCTGGCGGACGACTGGAAGCAGCCGTTCCAGAAGGAATACACGGAGCGCTCCGTGAGCCAGGCATTCGAGAAGTTGCTGGCACTTCGAGCAGACGTGGATCGCACGGCGGTGCGCGCGTTGGGCAAATCGCTCGACGCAGTTGCCATCAAGCCCACACCAGAAAAGGCTGTGGGAGGCAACGGAGCGGTGGCGACACCTGGTGCGGCACGTACGAGCGAGAAGGCCGAAGCCGCGGCGAATCGCAAGGCCGAGGAAGCGAAGCCCGAACTCGATTTCGAGTCGTGCATGGAACAGGTCTGGGAACAACTGATATCTGCGCCGCCTTCGCGAGGCCGTTCGATGACGACGGTGCGAGTAGGCGGAGCGCGGCTGCTGATGTCGTCGTGGGAAGTGGCGGCGTTTGTGACCGAAGACGGGCCGGCCGCGGAAGATTTGCGGCGCGCGGTGGTGGCACGGGCGCTGGTGACGGCGGCGATAGAAAAGGCCAAGGAATCGGGGAACGCGACGGGACTGGATCGCGTGCTGCCGATCGCGCGCGTGGAGGTTTCGCGGCTGCAGGAACGCGTGGAAATGGCAAAACAGGCGAAAGACACGGAAGCGGCGGTAAATCTGGGAATCAGCACGAAGCGCCTGCTATCCGCGCTGGACGAAGCCGAGAAATTGTAATTCCCTGCTGGGAGCGATGGCAGGCAAGGAACACAGTCAGGGAGCGGATCTCTCTTGCGAAACACCAGCGTATTGATACTCACGGACGACGCCGAGTTTGCGCGATTGCTGAGCGCGTGCTGGCAAGTGGAACGCCAGCTTCCCGGCCTTTCCGTAGTGACCAGCGACTTATGGCAGAACGGCGGCGGAGTTTACCCCGACCTGGTGGTGATCGGACCGTTGCAGGAGGGAAAGCTGGCGGAAGCGCTGCGCGCGATGGAGCCGAATGTGGCGGTGATTTTATGCGCGCCGGCGGAGGCGCAGGAACTGGGGCTTTTGCGGAAGCGCTACCCGCGGCTGTTGCACGTGCCTCTGAGAGAAGATTGGACGCAGATGGTGCTGCTGCTGGCCGGTGAGTCCTTGCGGCGAACGCAAGCGGTGCAACAGATAAAGCGGGCGGAACAGCGCGCGGCGGAGAATGCCAGCCAGGCGATGCTGGGACGGTACATGACCGACATGAAGCACAGCGTGAATAACGCGCTGACTTCACTGCTGGGAAACGCCGAATTGCTTTTGCTGGAGCCGGGGCAGCTTTCGGCGCAGTCCATTGCGCAAATCAAGACGATTCACACGATGGCCATGCGGATCAACGAAATCATGCAGAGATTCTCATCGCTCGCCAGCGAAGTGCGGGAGGGTGAGACGCCTTCTCAAGGTGAGACAGAAGAGGCCCCGGCGTCGCTGTATCCGCGCCGTTAAGCGCTCTTCGCACGCGCACAACTCCAGTCTTTGCAGCCAGATAAAGAAAATAGACACGCCGCTTTAAGGAACCTCCAAGCTGGCCGCTGACGTGCAATTTTCTGACGTGGAGAACTATGCGGGGTAGAAGCTCGTGCAGAAAAAAGTGCTGATTGTCGATGATTCGCCGTCGCAAGTGCGGCTGATCCAGGGATTGCTGGAGCCGGAGGGCTATTGGCCTGTGGGGTTGAGTGACCCGAAGCGCGTGGAAGAGGCCATTGTCGTGGAGCGGCCAAGCGTGATTTTGCTGGACGTGGTGATGCCAGAGCGAAACGGATTTCAGGTTTGCCGGGAGTTGAAGAGCAACGCAGAGTTCAATTCGATCCCGGTGATTCTGGTGACCTCAAAGGACACCGCGAGTGACCGCTACTGGGGCGAACAACAGGGTGCCGATGGGTACGTGACAAAGCCCTTTACGCGGGAAGAATTGCTGCGGGCCGTTCGCAGGTTCGCGTGATGGAACGGAGAAAGAGCGAAGCATGAGCGACGATTTCCAACTGGCGCCCCTCCCCGCGGATGCGGAAGTCGGGGAGATGCTGGAAGCGCTGGGCAATGTGGCCGAGCGTCCCCCGGAATCGCAGTACTGCGTGTTCCGAAGCGGACGCGAGCGGTTTTGTTTGCCGGTGCTGGACGTCGAAGAGGTGCTGGAGTGGCCGCTGGTGACGAAGCTGCCGCTGGCCCCGGCGTATGTGCTGGGGATTTTCAATTTGCGCGGCGCGATTGTGCCGCTGATCGATATTGCCTTGACGGAAGGCAGACGCCCCGGGTTGCTGCCGAAGCACGTGGTGGTGGCGTTGCTGAGGAGCGACAGTCATCACGACGATCTGCGGCTGGGGATTGCGGCGGATGAAGTAGTGGGGACCTATTCGGTGAACGATGCGGAAGACTTGCTGGAGCAAGCGCCGGAAAACGTGCCGCATTGTGTGGGCATGCTGCGACACGACGACCGGCTGGCTCTGGTGATTGATTTACGCCGGCTCCTGGAAGTTTACCCAGGGCCGAGCATCTGACGAGATTCGGAAGGTTTGGGAGGCCGGAATGAAATCGCGACTGAGTAGCACAATCTGGACGCTGGTAATCCTGAACGGCGTCGCGTTATTCGCCGTGCTGTGGCTGGCGTACAGCGCGGGACGCCAGTCAAGCGGGGGCGCGTTCGAGCCCAGCGGGTTGATTATCCCAGGGGTTGTAGCGCTGGGGATCAGCATCGTGCTGGCCTGGCGGCTGGGGAGCGCGATCCTGACGCCGGTGAACGAGCTCTCGGACTTTTCCGAGCGGCTTGCGGCGGGCGACACCAAAGTGCGCGCGGACGTGTCCTCGAACGACGAGTTCGGGTACATCGCGGAGAACTTGAACCGCGCGGTGGCCAAGGTCTCGAAGGCCTCGAGCAACCAGGAAGCCAATGAAGCCCTGCAGCGGAGCATTACGGATCTGTTGGCGGTGATCAACCAGGTGGCGCGCGGCGATTTGACGTTGCGCGGGAAGGTGACCAACGACGCGCTGGGCAACGTGGCGGACTCCATCAACTACATGCTCGACAACTTCACCAAGGTGCTGGAACGCGTGCGCAAGGCGGCCATGGAAGTGACCGCGTGCTCGAACAACATTCTGGTGGCGGCGGACGAGATGCAGGCGGGCGCAACGCAACAGGACCAGGAAATCACGAACACATCGAGCGCGGTGGAAGAGCTGACGGTATCGATGAAACAAGTGTCCAACAACGCGGAAGCGAGCGCGGAAGCGGCGCGCCGCGCGCTGGATGCAGCCGAACAAGGCAACCGCGCGGTGCGCGATACGCTGGACGGAATGCAGCGGATTCGGGCTTCGGTGCAGGCGACGGCAAAGAAAATCAAGTCGCTAGGCGACCGTTCGCTGGAAATTTCGGAAATCATCAACGTGATTAACGACATCACGGAACAGACGAACTTGCTGGCGTTGAACGCCGCCATCGAGGCGGCACGCGCGGGCGAGGCGGGACGCGGGTTCGCGGTTGTCGCTGACGAAGTTCGTAAGCTGGCGGAACACTCCCGGAGCGCGACGAAAGACATCGCCGCATTGATCAAGGCCATCCAGGCGGAAACGAACGAGGCCGTGGTGGTCATGGAAGAAGGCACGAAGGAAGTGGAGTCCGGGGCAACGCTGGCCGATCAGGCGGGCCGCGCGCTGGACGCGATTTCCAGCGTGGTGCGGCAGTCGGCGGAACTGGTGCAGGAAATTTCCCTGGCGTCGAAACAGCAGGTGCGCGGCACGGAGGGCGTGGCGCACGCCATGCAGATCATCTCCAACATCACGCGGCAGACCTCGCAAGGCACACGCGGCACGGTGGCAACGGTGAGCCAACTGGTGAAGTTGTCCGACCAGTTGAACGAAGCGCTGGCGCAATTCCGCGCGCAGTCGAAAGGGGCGGCCCGTGCGGCTGAAGAGTCGGACCGGCCAGTCCCGGCGGGCGCGGCTCGATAGCGGTAAAACCACGCCCGGGCGCGAGGCCGGGGCAAAAGCGTGACCAAGATGAGCGAACGCCACGGGGCGGGACACGGTTTGAGCGAACACGAGCTGAGCGAGATCCGCATGCTGATCGAGGAGCGGACAGGCATTCATTTCGACCAGTCGCGGGAGAGGTTCTTCTCCACGCGAGTCCGGGAACATGTGCATGATCGAGGTTTCACGCGCGGGAACGAACTGCTGCGGGCGATTCGCAAGACGAACGTGGAGTATGAAACGCTGTTGGAACGGCTGCTAACGCAGGAGACGTCGTTTTTCCGGTATCCGGCGGTGTTCGACGCTTTCGAGAAGCGCGTGCTGCCGGAACTGCACACCATAAAATTCTGGAAGAATCCGCGGACACTGCGCGTGTGGAGCGCGGGGTGTTCGACAGGCGAGGAGCCGTACTCGATCGCAATCACCATCCTGGACTCGCTTTCCTTCGCGGACGCCTGGAACGTGGAGATTCTGGCGACGGATCTGGGCCGGCAGGCGTTGAAGAAAGCAGAGCACGCGACCTACTCCGGGCGCAGCATCGCCAGCGTGAACGAACAGCAACTAGCGGCGCATTTCACGGCGGTGAACGGCGGGTATCAGGTGAAACCCCGGCTGCGGAGGCTGGTGACATTCGCGCAAATGAATTTGGCTTCGCCGGTGTATGTGGGCCGCATGGACCTGATTTTCTGCATGAACGTGCTGATTTATTTCACGGAAGAGCGGCGGCGGACGCTGGTGCAGAAGTTTTATGAGTCGCTGGAGCCGGGCGGATACCTGTTTCTGGGGCACTCCGAGTCGATCTCGAAGATGCCGGTGAAATTTCAGGCCATCGTGCTGGGCGATTGCATTTTGTACCGTAAGCCGACGGCGGAAGAGTTGCAGAAGCCGGAATTGGTGGCGGAGGGACGCGCGTGAGCATGCCGGACCGCGAATCCGTCGAGATGTTCCTCCAGGAAGCGTCGGAGCACCTGCAATACCTGCGGGAGTACGTGGGTGTGCTGCAAGAGGTTTCACCGCGCCGCGAAGACATGGAGCGGCTGTACATTGCGGCGCACACGCTCAGCGGCACTTCGGCGAGTTACGGCTTCCCAAGATTTTCGGAGGTTGCGGCGAAGCTGGCGCACGTCTTCCAGTATGCGCTGAATGCGCCGCTGGGAGGCGATCTGCACGGGCCGCTGACGGAGTTTCTCTCCGACGGTATTTCCGTGCTGGAGACCTGCTTGCTGGAAATGAGCGACACCGGGCAGGAGAACGTGGAGGATATGGCCGCGTTCAAGGAGAGGTACCGCTTTGCCTTTCCGCCTGAGCCGCCGCCCTTGAATTTGTCCCAGCCCGGGGAAGACGCACGGGCAGAGGCAGAAGCGCAGGCACAGGCCGAGTCGCAAGCTGCCGCGAGGGACGCCGAGACGGCGACGGTGGGATTGACAGGTTCGTATTTCGATGCGCTGCCTACCGATGACGAAGTGCCGGACGAAATTCTGGAATTTTTCCAACCCGAGGCGGAAGAGCATTTGCAAGTAGTGAGCGACTGTCTGCTCTCGCTGGAGGGCAACAACAATCCGGAAGAGATCAACCGGTTGTTCCGCGCGATTCATACGGTGAAGGGTTCGGCGGCGCAGGTAGGCTTGCGGCGCCTGGGCGCGATTGCGCACCGCGTGGAAGATTTGATCGGCCGCATGCGCGACGGCGAAATCCAGCCGTCACCGGCGGTCGTGGATTTGTGCCTTGAGTCCGTGGATGTGTTGAAACAGACGCTGCACCGCGACTGGGCGGATGAAGCAGATATGCGGGCGGGCGTGGATTCGCTGCTGGGGCGCATCGCGGAGTTCGCGCCGCAGGAAGTGGAAGAAGAAGCGCCAGTGGCGGCCGCAGTGGAATCAGAAGCGGCGGGCGTGGAAACCGGCAAGCCGGCAATCGAACGCGCGGCGGCTAAGCAAAGCGCCCGCGGCAGCCAGAAAAAGGCATCGGTATCGAAGTCCGTGCGCATCGCGCTGGCACGGCTCGACCGCATGATGAACACCGTCGGCGAGTTGGTGATCAATCGGACTAAGATGCTGGGGCGCGTGGCGGAGCTCGAGAAGCTGATCGACACGCTGAGCTTTTCGAAGGAACGCCTGCAGAACAAGGTCAACGAGTTTCAGGAGAAGTACGAGTTCAACCGGCTGAGGACACTGCAACCGGGGACGCCGTGGGCGGCTTCCCAAACGCAGAAGATGCTGACGAGCGCGGCGGCGGGCGAGGCGTCGTATCTGGAAGAGTTCAGCGAATTGGAGATGGACCGCTACGACGATTTCAACATATTGTCGCGGTCGATGACGGAAATATCGGCGGACGTAAACGAAGTGCTGTCGCAGCTCGAGGGATTCATCGGACGGGTGGAAGGCGACATCGACGAATTCAGCAAGCTGGCGCATCACCTGCAGGACGAAATTACGGCCGCGCGCATGGTGCCAATCGGAACACTCTATTCCCTGCTCTCGCGGACGGTGCGGGACGCCGCGAAATCGGCAAAGAAGAAGGTGGAGCTGGAGTTTTCCGGGAGCGAAACGGAACTCGACAACAACATCATCCAGCAAATTTCCGATCCGCTGGTGCATCTGGTGCGGAATTCCGTGGCGCATGGCATTGAGGGTCCGGCGGATCGCGCCGCTGCCGGCAAACAGGAACAGGGCACGGTGTTTTTGCGCGCGTATCACCGCGGCAACCACATTTACATTGAAGTGGAAGACAACGGCCGAGGAATCGATTACCAGCGCGTGAAACAGAGCGCGATCGATTGCGGGCTGGTGTCCGCGGAAACGGCGAACCGGCTGACCGAGCGCGACCTGCGCGAGATGCTATTCCACCCGGGCTTTTCGACCGCGGTGGTGAAGACGGAATTGGCGGGGCGCGGCGTGGGGCTCGATGTGGTGCGATCCAACCTGAACGCGCTGAATGGCGAAATCGAAGTGCGCAGCACGGCGGGGCTGGGGACGAAGTTCACGCTGAAGGTGCCGTTGACGCTGATTATTTCGCCGGCGCTCTTCGTGCGCTGCGGCGCGACCCATTTTGCGCTGCCGCTCGCGGTGGTGGAAGAGATTCGGCGGCTGCGCGCGGATGAAATCGAGGATGTGGGCGGGAAGCTGCTGACGAAGGTGCGCGACGTCGTGACGGAAGTGGTGCGGCTTGATTCGTATCTGGGGCTGCCGCCGCTGGAACCGATCAACGGGTATTTCCGCATGGTAGTGGCAAATGCAGGGAGCCGGCAGATCGGCCTGGTCGTCGAGGAAGTGCTGGGCAAAGACGAAATCGTCATCAAGAACCTGGGCGAGTATTTGCGGCGCGTAAAGCTCTTTCCCGGGACGACGATTGCGCCGGATGGCAGCCTGATTCTGCTGATTGACCTGAACCGCATGGTGGCGAACGAGCCGAGTGAGCGGCGCGCGGTGCAGGCGAGCCCGAGCGCGGCGCGTGTGTTCGCGCCGGGGTCGACGGCCGTGGCGCGCGGAACGATTCCAAGCGATGCGATCGATCGCGTGGAGCAGGAGCGCGTGATCGTGATTGCGGACGATTCGATCAGCGTACGCAAGTTTGTGGGACGCATGCTGGAGAAGAACGGCTTCCGCGTGAAACTGGCCGCAGATGGACTCGAGGCGGCGGAACTGGTGTCGCAGCATGGCTGCCACCTGGTGATCACGGACCTGGAAATGCCGCGCATGACGGGTTACGAGCTGATGACGCAATTGCGGCAAAGTCCGGCGACACGGCGCATCCCGGTGATGGTGGTGACTTCGCGCGCAGGCGCGAAGCACCGCGACCGCGCGTTGAAGGAAGGGGCTTCGGCATTTTTGACCAAACCAGTGCAGGAAGATCAGTTGCTGGCGGCAGTGGAGCAACTTATGGGCAAGGAGGCGGCACGTCCGGTTGTGCCGGTCGGGTAAGCGAAAATGGTGAGCAGCCAGCCCAAGAAGTTTCGCGTGCTCGTCGTGGAAGATTCCACGTTCATGCGGCGTGTGCTGGAGTCGATTTTCAATTCGGATGACCAACTGCAGGTTGTGGGGCATGCCACCGACGGGCGGGAAGCGATCGCGCTGGCGGAGTCCCTGAAGCCGGACGTGATCACGATGGACCTGAACATGCCGCACATGGACGGCTTGCAGGCCACGGCGCATATCATGACGACAAATCCGCGGCCAATCGTGGTGGTGAGTTCGGAGACGCGGGAAGGTGCGGCCAGCACGCTGAAGGCGCTGGAACTGGGCGCGATTGAGTTTGTGACCAAGCCATCGGCTGGCATTGACCTGGACATGCAAAGCGCGAAGGAAGAGTTGATTCGCAAGGTGCGGATGGCGGCAAAAGTAAGAGTGGTGCGCACGGCGTCGCGGATGGTTACGGCGGTGCAGGGAACGGGAATTGGCTCGGCGGCGCCCGTGCAGAGAGTGCGACTGGCGCAGCCCACCCCGATCGTTCCGGCGGAGTTGCGCTTTCCGGTGGTCGTGTTGGCGGCATCGACGGGAGGGCCGGCGACAGTAATGCGGATGGCGCCGGGGTTCACAAAAGATTTCCCGGCGGCGGTGTTCCTGGTGCAGCACATGCCCGCGGCTTTCACCACGCAATACGCGCTGCAGCTCGCGGAGTTTACGGGAGTACGCGTGAAGGAAGCGGAAGCGAGCGAGCCGGTGCAGCCGGGGACGCTGTACATCTGTCCGGGCGGGCAGCATCTGCGGGTGACGCCGACGGGGCGCATTCAGTTGGACGGCGCGACCGGACGGATCGAGGGGTACCTGCCGAACATCGATGTGACCATGGAATCGATCGCGGCGTACGCGGGAGCAATGAGCATTGCCGTGGTATTGACGGGAATGGGCTGCGACGGGGCGCGCGGGGCGCGGGCCATCAAGTCGGCGGGCGGGCTGGTGCTGGCGCAGGATGAAGCAACCTCGGTGATTTTTGGAATGCCGGCGGAGGCCATTAAAGCGGGCGTAGTGGACCAAGTGCTGGGAATTGACGATATCTATCCGGCCATCGAGAAGTGCGTGCTGGGGCTGAGCCGCTTGGCGCCCGCGGGAGCACGCTGATGCGCTTTGCGCCTGTGCACAAGACGCCGGCAGTGCGCACGGAGCAGATCATTCTGTTCCGGAGCAGCAACCAGATTTTCGCGATTTCTTCCGCTTCGGTGCAGGAAGTGCGCAGCGTGGACAGTTTGGCGGGAGCGTCGATGGAGATTGATGAAGCGAGCGTGCCCAAGGTGCGGCACCTGCTGAAGCGCGGCGAGCGCAGCGTCTACGTGGTGAATGCGGCATTGCACTTCGGATTGCGGCCATCGCCGGCGGCCTTGATTTTCCTTTTGCGCAAGACGCGCGTGGGGTTGCTGATCGACGGCATCGAGAAAATGACGACGATGACGCGGCTGCAGGCGTTGTCGCCGGCGTTTTGCCACGAGGAGCGCGCGTGGTACCGCGGCTTGACGGTGCTGGATCAAAACGTGATTCCGGTGGTGAACCCGCAAGGATTCCTTACGGAGCAGGAGCTGCTGCAATTGGATGCAGCGGCCGGGGCGTTGCTGGAAGCTCAGGCGGCGAGCGCGTCGGAAGTGGGATTGATGCCGTGAGCTGGACGGAACAACTCGATGCACGATCCTGCGTGCTGCTGCGGCTGGGCGACAGGCGGTTCGCGCTGGCGGCGGACCAAGTGTCGGAACTGGTGGCGCCGAGCCGGATGTTTCGCTTTGCGCACCGGACACCGGAGATCGACGGGGTGATACTGCGGCGAGGGCGAGTTGTGCCGGTGTGCGACGTCGCGGAAAAACTGATAGGAAAGCGCTTGTCGTCGCGGCGATATTACCTGATTTCAAAGCGGCGCCAGGAAGAAACGACAGACTGGGTCGCGCTGCCAGTGAGCGGCGATTGCGAACTGATCCAGGCGGATTTGACGCCGGCGGGGCCATCGGATTCACCGCACGTTGCCGCGTGGCTCTCCCATGATGGAGAAGTGATCGAGGTGCTGAACTTGGGCGCCTTGACGCCAGGAATGGAACCGGTGGAAGGCGGAGCCGGCGGAGCGCCGTTGCCGGAGGCGCACGCATGATGCTGCCGGGCAAACCAGCGAAGATTCTGCTGATCGACAGCAATGTGCTGTTCGCGAAAAGACTCGGCGACACGCTGAAGCGGGAAGGATTTGAAGTGACGGCGACAACGCAAGCGGCTTTTGCGCTGACCACGTTGGAATATGACAAGCCCACGGCGATTGTGTGCGCCACAAATATGCGCGAGATGGGGGCGCTGGAAATCGCGAAGATTATTCACGCGGACGCCTCGAACGCTTCCCTGCCGATCATCGCGCTGGGCGACGGCAGCCAGCGGGCGTTGATGGAAGCGTTTCAAGCGGGCTGCGACGATTACATTGACCGGCAACTTTCACCGGCGACGATTGCGAATCACGTGAAGAACATTATCGTGAGCAAGCTGGAAGGGTTCCAGCCGACGCAGATGCTGGGACAGGCGGACACCAGCTTGAGCGGGAATTTGACGCACCACGATCTGACCGGCGTGATGCAAATGCTGGGGCACGCGCGGCAGACGGGCGCGCTGACCATCAACGCGGGCGAAACGGACGCGGTGATGTTTTTTGACGCAGGGGAGATTACCCACGCGGAATGCGGCTCGCTGTTTGGCGATGAGGCGGTGCTGCACATCCTGAAGAGCTGCGTGGATTGCGACTCCGGCGTGTACAAGTTTGTGTACGGAGCGACGTCGGCACAGCGCACGGTGCTGCGCTCCGCGACGGAGCTGATGCTGGACGCCATGCGGGAGTTTGACGAAACGGCACGCGACACCGCCGGCCAGCTCGCGGACAAGGAGGCTCAATGAGCGACGCCATCGCCATGCCGCCGATCGGCGAGGCCGAGGCGAAACACACGCCCACGGTCTATTTCATTGACGACAGCGCAACGATGCGCGAAGTGATCAAGATCGCCTTCCGCCGCGAAAACATTCACGTGATTACGTGCGCGGACGCGGCGTCGGCGCTGGCGCAATTCGAGGAGCACCCGCCGGACGTGGTGATCACGGACGTGATCATGCCGGATCAGGATGGGTATTCCGTCTGCAGCCAGATCAAGCAAAACCCGCAGTATGGGAAGACGCCGGTGATATTGATGTCGGGCGTGGTGAACAAGAGCGTAGCCGACCGGGCGGTAGCGGTACAGGCGGATGATCTGGTGCGCAAGCCATTTCAGCCACAGGAGCTGATTGGACGGGTAAAGCATCTACTGGCGCCGGCGATGCCTCAGCCAGCGGCGCCGCCTGCGGATCGGTTGGTGGCTGTGCCATCACTGAGCAGTCTCTTTGCCCCGCCGGTTGCACCGGCAGCGCGTGTTACGCCGATTGCTGCGGGGCCCGTGAGCATGCCGCCACCGGCGGAGCCTCGACAGGGCGAGTCGATTTGGCCGCGTGCCGTGGCGGAAGCATTCATGGGACAGAGCCCGGCGGCTACCGCGCCGCAAAGTCCCTCGCCGACGGCGTCACCAGCCGCGCGCGTGAGCGGGCCATCGGTAGAACTCAAGCTGCGAGCGGAGATCGCGCACCTGGAGCTGTTGGTCAAGAAACTGCAGACCGAACTGCAAATCGAGCGCCAGTACAACCAGGCGCTCGAACTTCACGTCCGTACACTGACGCACACCGAGTAGCCCGGATTTTTCACAAGGACGCGCCGGCATGCACAGATCGGCGCAGGACAAAAACTCAAACTGCCGGCGGCCAACGTGCTAATCTCGCTCCCGTGTGGGAATAGGATGCAGGTTGCCGTGGAGAAGGGGCTGGCCTAGACAAATTGTGGGACAAATGGCCCCGTCCTGGTTCTGATTAGCGGCAGGACCGATGCGTTTATTCTGGTGATCAAGAAAGAGCGCGCTGGACAGTCCCGGGTGGCAAAAGGAGTGCTTACATGAAAATTATTCGCAATATTTTGCTGGTCATCGCTTTGGCGGTTGTGGCGTGCTTTGGACTCATCTTCTATTCTTTCTCGCGAACAATTCCCCTCAAGGACCGTCAACCGCTTTCCGGCGGAGCGGAGCAAGTGAAGGACGGCATGGTTTCCGTGGGAATCATTCCTTCCGCGGACGGCCAAGTGATCCTGGTTGACTGTGGAAATGATCGCAAGGCGAAGGCCATTCTGGATGCGCTGAAGCAGATGGGCCTGGGACGCGAAGCGGTGAAAACGATCCTGCTAACCCACGCACACCCCGATCACATCGCAGGCTGCGCTGTTTTCCCGGATGCCGAAGTCTTTGCCATGGCTGCGGAGCAATCTCTTTTGCAAGGCCGAACGGCAGCGAGATCTCCGATTGGATTCTTGATGGGCAAGAAAAACTCTGGTATCCACGTCACCAGATACTTACAAGACGGAGACACATTTCAACGGGGCAATGTCATGGTGACTTCGTACCTGATCCCAGGGCATACCGACGGCAGCGCGGCCTACCTGGCCGCGGGAACGCTCTACCTCGGAGACAGCGCCGATTCTGCTAAAGACGGAAGCTTGCTCCCGGCAAAAAGATTCTTCAGCAACGACATTGAGCAGAACCATGCGTCACTGAAAAGGCTGGCGGAAAAGCTAAAAGCGCAGGCTTCCGAAATTCAGTTTATGGAGTTTGCGCACTCCGGGCCCCTGCCGGGAATTACACCTCTTCTCAAATTCGCCGACAACACGCCCACAAAACCTCCGGCCCAATAATGTTTCGCCAGGGAAAGTTAATCCCCTATCGGGAGGCACGGCGCTAAGCCGAAGGCATCTGCGATGCGCTGGCCCAGCCCGGTGGCACGGTACGGCGGCGTGGCGAGTGTCATTTTACGGAGGCGTTGCTGACATTTGGCGGCTAACGGAGCCAGCCAATCGTTTACGAGCCATTCACAGGTCTCGAAGTCAGCCCGATCAGCGCTTTTTCTTGCGTTCGTTCTCCGCGATGCGCGCCTTCACCAGTTTTTTCACAAGGGCGGCCGGCAGAGGCTTGTCAACGGGGAAGCGGATGGTCCCCTTGGAGGTGGGGAAACCCTTGAGTTCGTTTTTGAACGAGGCCATTACTGCCAGACTCATAGGGAACAAACTGCAATGGTCCGAAAACGCGGCGACCCCCAGCAGCGCTCCTTTGTACCGGAACGTAGGAATCCGATAGCCGATGGCCTCCGTGGCCTCGGGTGGCACAGCGGAGCGAATCGCCGCGCGAACTTTGTTCAGGGTGCTGCGCGCGGGTTCCGGGACGCGGGCGAGGTATTCGTCCACCGCCTTTGGATCGCCCTTGTCTTTTGCGGCCGAACCGCGAACAACGGTTTTCGCTTTTTTCATACGAGGGATCCTACAAGGGGGTTCTCTTCAAATCCACCCCGCACACCGGCGCGCAGCCATTCGCCGTGAAAAACGCCGGCGCGTTCAACGAAGCCGCACAACTCCAGGATGGTCGCCGGATCGGGAAGTATTTTGGGCGATTCGGCTGTGCTGCCGGATCAGCGGCCACTTGGACCGGTAGCCGGGTTGGCACGAGATGTGTCCTTCGGGGTTGCAGTCCGCCGCGCCAGCCACAATTCCATTGTGGGGCATCGGACAGGCAGTTTGTTTACTCTTAATTGCTGCAAATAGGAAAAAATGACGAAGCGCGAATAACCCGGCGATATACTTCATATTGCCTCTTCCTTTCACCGGCTAAACTTGTGCCCACTCCTTCCTGGCGCAAGCAGGTGATGACCAAACAACCTGTGTCTGATGGCCGTGTCGCTCGTTGCGGCAACTCGCGGCTTGCAAGCTCGCCTGCTTGCTCGCATGTGGAATCGGCGATTCCGGAGCAGAGAGCGGAATCGGAGAAATACCTTACGACCGAGCTCAAAGCGTTCGCGCAGCAGTCGAAGAAGGCTAGTGGAAGGAGTTTCGTGTGAAAAACGCTCAGTCAATTACTCAATACTCGCTGTCCGGCGCAGACCCAGGATGCGCGGAACCTGGCGCGTGCGCGAGGCCACAGTCTCGGTGGAACCTGGGTCTGGCCGTGATTGTACTCGCCGGCGTTCTTGCCGTTGTCGCTTCCATCGCCCGCGGCGCTCAGTCTACCGATCCTGAGCTCCCTCTCCCGACGCTTACCAATGCGCACGCGGCGCACAGTCTCACAACAGAGGAGGCGACGCGGAAGTATCCAGTGCACCTGCGCGCCGTAGTGACCTACTACGACCCGTACATCTATCCAAGCAACAGTGCGCTTTTTGTTTGCGACTTTACCGGGTGCGTTTTTGTTGCGATTCCGTCGAAACCCATACTGCCCATTCACGCGGGAACTGTGCTTGACATTGCAGGCGTGAGTGGGCCGGGAGATTTTACGCCGATCATCGAACAGGCCAAGATACAGGTGGTCGGTGAATCGCACGTGCCAGCGTCGGCGCCACGAGTGAGCCCCACGCAGATGATGACAGGGGCGGAGGATGGGCAGTGGGTAGAAATCGAGGGCATAGTTCATTCTGTCGTGGAGTTGGACAGGAATGTAACCCTTAATCTTACGACGAGTGATGGCACGATCAGCGCGACCACGGTCAAGAAAGAAGGAGTGAACTATAGCCGCCTGGTGGATACCAAGGTATTGATTCATGCCAACGTGGCTTCCTTTTTTACCAAGAGTCGCCAGTTGATGGGCGTGCGCCTTTTCTTTCCTGCGTCTGCCGGGATGAAGATTGAGGAACCTTCTCCACCCGACGTTTTCGCTTTGCCGCCACGCCCCATAAACCATTTGCTTCGATTTGAGCCAAGCGCTGTTTTCTTTCATCGAGTCCATGTGCGCGGGCGCGTGACTCTGGAGTGGCCCGGTCGATTACTGTGCATTCGCGACGATACAGGTGGACTGTGCGCCTCCACCACTCAGAGCAACACGGCCACACTTGGCGATTGGGTGGACGTGGTTGGCTTTCCCGTTGCCAATGGATTCGCGCCCACGCTGGAGGACGCTGCCTTCAAGCTGGCAGAGGCGGGTCAACCCGTGGCCGCCTTGCCGATCACAGTCCAGCAGGCGATGACGGGAGCTCACGACACGCAACTTGTTCAGATCCAAGGCCACTTGGTTGACCTTGACCGGATGGCGAAGAACCCTACCATGGTGTTGTCTTCCGGAGGAATCCTCTTTCCTGCGGTGCTATTGAACAACTCGAGCGAACGGCCCGCTTGGAGACCAGGCAGCGATCTGCAGTTGACCGGAATCTGCTCCGTGCAGATCGACACTAGCCGGATTACACCTGGAGACTGGCGCCCGCAAGTAATCGGGTTCCGGATTCTGCTTCGGTCGCCGCACGACGTTGTCCTAATCAAGAGCCCATCCTGGTGGACAGCGTTGCACGCGATTTCCGTGCTCGTCGCGGCGATTCTGGCTACGCTTGGGGTACTGGCATGGGTAGTCGTGCTCCGGAAGCGCGTGCGCCAGCAGATGCAGACCATCCGGCAACAACTTCAAGAGACCGCCAAGCTAAGAGAAGCGGCGGAAAACGCCAACCTGGCGAAAAGCGAGTTCCTCGCCAACATGAGCCACGAGATTCGCACGCCCATGAATGGCGTCATTGGCCTGACGGATTTGCTGCTGGACACCGAAGTGACAAAAGAACAGCGCGAGTACCTTGAAATGGTCAAAACCTCGGCTGACGCGTTGCTTACCCTGATCAATGACATCCTGGACTTCTCCAAGATCGAGGCCGGAAAGTTCGCTCTCGACCCGATAGCCTTCAAATTGCGCGCCTGCATGACGGAGACTCTGAAACCTCTCGCCATGCGCGTGCACCAGAAACGACTGGAGCTCATATGTGATATTGACCCTGACGTTCCGGATGAGATCGTGGGCGACCCCACGCGCCTGCGGCAAATCATCGTCAACCTGATTGGCAACGCCATCAAGTTCACGGAACACGGAGAAATCGGGCTGGGAGTCAGCGTGGAGCGCCAGCACGGCGATGAGCTCGAGTTAGTTTTTTCCGTTCGAGACACCGGCATCGGCATCGCGCCGGAGAAGCAGAAGGTCATCTTTCAGGCCTTTTCCCAAGCCGATACCTCAACCTCTCGAAAGTTCGGAGGGAGCGGGCTGGGGTTGACCATTTCCACGCGACTCGTGGAAATGATGGGCGGCAGGATCTGGATGGAGAGCGAGCCAGGACAAGGCAGTTGCTTCCACTTCACGATGAAGGCGCGTATTGCTGCAGCTACAACTCCGATCGAGAAAGTTGAGCCGCACGCCCTGCAGAATCTCGCCGTGTTGGTCGTGGACGATAATGCAACGAACCGGCTGCTCCTAGCCAAGATGCTGGAGCGCTGGAAGATGCGACCGGCTCAGGCCGCGAGCGCTGCCGAGGCGATGCAGCGCTTGCAGGCGGCGAAGCAGGCCGGCTCACCCTTTGATCTGGTACTCATCGACGTGCAGATGCCGGAAGTCGATGGTTTCGCGCTGGTCGAGCAGTTCGGCAAACAGACCAACCTGGGTGACTTCGCCGTGATGATGTTGACCTCGGCGGGACAGGCGGGCGATGCCGCACGATGCCGTGAACTCGGCATTGCCGCTTATCTCACCAAGCCTGTTGCCCAAGAGGAACTGCTGCTTGCCATCCTGAGTGTTCTTGAGGAGAGGGCGCCAAAAATGGCGGCGCCACGCCTGGTGACTCGCCACACCATAAGGGAGAGTGGTCGTCATCTGCATATTCTGCTAGCCGAGGACAATGCTATAAACCAACTCTTGGCCGTACGCATGCTTGAGAAGCAGGGATACACTGTCACGCTCGCCAACAACGGCAAGGAGGCGCTCTCTGCCCTGGAGCGAGAGAAGTTCGATGTTGTCCTGATGGATGTGCAGATGCCGGAAATGGACGGTTTTGAGGCCACCGCAGCAATCCGAGAGCGGGAAAAAGCGACGGCAGGTTCGCACCAGATTGTCATTGCCATGACGGCCCACGCCATTGCGGGCGACCGTGAGCGTTGCTTGAGGGCCGGAATGGACGGATACGTATCGAAACCATTCCGCCTGGCGGAACTTCTGAAGGAGATTGAAGTTCTCACCGGAACCACTGCTTCAACTTGAAGCACCGGCCGTGTTTGCCGGACGGTCAAGTTGCACAGCTCCCGGGGAATCCGCCTTCTCCCCACTGGTCAACCGGTTTCGCGACAGAGCAGACAACCCCTGATTCATGCGCGCTAATCGGAGAAGTGAAATCACCGCGTCGACGTTGCACCGTCAGTACACGACATAGGCTTCTCGGAAATCCTGACCTCACGTCACATGAACAGGAAAAATGAGCGGTTTTGCCCGCTGCTATGTCCTATCCCTTCGTCCAGTTGACGCCCCGGGCCGAATTGAGTAGCCTCGCCTCGTGTTGGGAGCCACGCCTTTATGGGTGTCGTAGGGATGGATCAGGGGTATTGCGGATGAACGAGAGCAAAGAGCAAAAGATCAACAGGCGAGAGTTTGCGCGGAAAGCGGCACTGCTCTCCGCGGTAATGGTTCCGGCGGGGCTGGCTTTCGAGGGGCCTGCGGCGGCCGCGACCGACGAGCAACTGCCGGAGGGCGCGGAGAAGCTGAGCGCCGAGGGCCGCGTGGAGGCCGAGGCGCGATTTCAGCAGATCATGAGCCAGTATGGAAGCCGCTTCGATAGCGAAGAACAAAAGCGGGTGCGCGATGGCTGCTACAGCCTGGAGGGTTCGCTGGAGCGGCTGCGCGCCTTTCACCTGGAGAATGGCGATGCACCCGCCGTCTACCTGAAGCCACTCCTGGAACGAGAGAAGAAGCCGCAGAGCGCTCCCGCGGCCGGCGCTGCGCCCGCCGCAGCAGCCAAAAAACCCTGACGGGAGTGCACGCATGCTGAAGGAATCCATCCTTTACGAATCGGTTGGCGAGCTAGCGAAGCGCATTGAGACGAAGCAGCTTTCCCCCGTCGAACTGACCGAGGCGTACCTGGAACGCAGCCAACAACTGGGACCGCAGCTCAATGCCTATGCTCGCCTGATGCCGGTGGAGGCGCTAGACCAAGCGCGCGCCGCCGAAAAAGACATCCACCGGGGACATTACCGCGGGCCGCTGCATGGAATTCCGTATGCCGCGAAGGATCTGCTGGCGGTGAAAGGTGTGCAGACGACGTGGGGAGCAAAGCCCTTTGCCGAGCAGGTTTTCGATTACAACGCGACGGTGATTGAACACCTGAAAAACGTGGGCGCGGTGCTGCTGGGCAAAGCCGCGATGATCGAATTGGCGGGCGGGCTGGGATATATGTACGCGTCGGCCTCACTGCAGGGCGAGACCAAGAATCCGTGGGACACCAGTTGCTGGACGTGCGGCTCGTCCTCGGGATCGGGCGCGATCGTGGCAGCGGGACTGGCAGGATTTGCAATTGGGACGGAAACGTGGGGCTCGATTGTATGCCCGTCGGCATTTTGCGGCGTGAGCGGCTTCCGGCCGACGTATGGCCGAGTGAGCCGTCACGGGGCCATGGCGCTTTCCTATTCGCTGGACAAAATCGGGCCGATGGCGCGGAGCGCGGAAGATTGCACACGGATTTTCGCGGCGATTGCGGGACATGATCCGCTGGACCGCAGCACCCTGGCGGTGGACAAGGCGGCCTTCACCTTTTCGCCTGCGGCGGATCTGAAGAGGCATGGGTTGCACGTTGGCTGGCTGTCGAACGCGTGGAAAGACTACGAGCCGGGCGTGGGCAAGGCGATTCAGGCAGCGCACAAGATCCTGCCACGGCATTTTGCGTCGGTGAGGGATGTGGCGTTGCCGGAAGGGCCGTGGGAAGAAGCGGCAGGCGTGATTTTGCAGGCGGAGGTGGCATCTTCGTTCGGGGAGTTGGTCCGCTCGGGACGCGTGAAGGAGTTGCATGATCCGCAGGGACGCGTCGGCGGCTACGTGAATCTGACGGTGAGTGGCGGTGATTACACGACAGCGCAGCGGGTGCGCGAGATTTTGCAGAAAAAGATGGACGCGCTGTTCGAGTCCTACGACGTGCTGGCGACGGCTACGCTGCCCGCCCCGGCAACACCGTTGACAATGAATCTGGCCACGGGGCTTGCCTTTCCCGACCCACTCGGAGCGATTGGAAACCTCTGCGGATTGCCGGCGCTTTCCGTGCCCTGCGGTTTTACGGAAAAGAATTTGCCGGTGGGGCTGCAATTCGTCGGGCGCGCGGGAGATGACGCGGCGGTATTGGAAGCGGGGCAAAGCTTTCAACGAGCAACGCAGTGGCACCGCAAGCATCCCCGATTGTCCTGAACTTTATTTCTCACCAACGACCGGAAGTTAGTTGTGTTTCCTGCTGTGGAGGATTTCGCGAACAGTGCGCAGAAGCGCGCCACGGCTAAAGGGCTTGGAGAGGAGACGTACCGTGGGATCGGCGTTGGCCATTTCCGTGGCCGCGTGTTCGCTGTAGCCGGACATGAAAACGATGCAAAGTCCCGGATACTCCCTTTGCAGTTGGACGGCGAGTTCCTGGCCCGTCATGCCGGGCATGACCATATCGGTGACAAGAAGATCGATGGCGCCGTTGTGCTGGCGGGCAAGTTGCACGGCTTCGGAGGCGTCTTTGGCTTCGACGACCTTGTAGCCGCCGGACTCGAGAAATTCCCTGGCGATTTCGCGGACGTCCTGCTCATCTTCGGTAAGGAGAACGGTTTCCGTGCCTGTGGGCACTTCCGCGGTGGGCTTGGGAGCGCCGGGGTGTTCTTCGGCTTGATCGACGCGGGGGATATAGATTTTGAAGGAAGTGCCCTTACCAAGTTCGCTGTAGACCCAGATGAAGCCGCCACTCTGCTTGACGATGCCGTAGACGGTGGCAAGACCGAGTCCAGTGCCCTTCCCTTTTTCCTTGGTGGTGAAAAAGGGTTCGAAGATGTGCGACTGCGTTTCCGCGTCCATGCCGGTGCCACTATCGCTGACGGTAAGCTGGATGTAAGCGCCGGGTTTCATCAACGGATGGCTGGCGGTGTAGGTCTGATCGAGGTCGGCGTTGCGCGTTTCGATGACCAGTTTGCCGCCGTTGGGCATGGCGTCGCGTGAATTGACCGCGAGGTTCATGATGATCTGTTCCATCTGGCTGGCATCGGCGCGGATGGCACCCAATTCTTGGTCGGCGCGAACCACCAGTTCGATGTCTTCGCCAATCAGGCGCGGGAGGAGCTTGCCCATTTCCTCGATGATGGAGTTCAGATTGATCACTTGCGGCTGCAGGACCTGCATGCGGCTGAATGCGAGCAACTGACGGGTTAGAGCAGCGGCACGGTCGGCGGAGCGGTCGATCTGCTCGATCTTGCGCGCGACGTGATCCGAGGGCGGCAAAACGTTTAATAGTAGTTCCGTGTGCCCCTTGATTACCATGAGCAGGTTGTTGAAGTCGTGGGCGACACCGCCGGCCAGGCGGCCAATGGCTTCCATCTTTTGCGCCTGGCGGAGTTGTTGCTCAAGGTGGCGACGCTCGCTGATGTCCTGGGCAACAACAAGGCGGACGCGTTTGCCGGCGTAAACCAAGGCGTGGGAGATGATCTCGACCTCGAATGTTTTGCCGTCCTTGGCCTGATGCAGCCAAAAGCCGTGATCTTCGCTGCTATCTTGTATTTCGCGGAAGTAGGCCACAGCTTTCTCGCGCTCGGAACTGGGGCGAATGGCCAGGATGGACATCTTCTCGAATTCTTCATGGGAATAGCCGTAAAGCTGGACGGCGGCCTGGTTGACGCGGAGGAACTTGAGCGTGTCGGCCTCATGAAGCCACGTCGGCATGGGGTTGCGCTCAAAGAGGAGGCGCAGGATGGATTCGTTCTTGCGAAGTTCTTCCTCGGCGCGGCGGCGCTCAATGGCCAGGGCAATGTGGCCGCCGACGGAATCGAGGAATTCGAGGTCGCGGATATCGTAGGCGTTTTCGTTCTGGTAGTGCTGAACGACGAGGACGCCGATGGTAGCAGTGGGCGTTTTAAGGGGAACGCCGAGCCAGGCGGGCGAAGGCGAGCCGACTAGTTCGACCTCTCCAAGCGCGGCGAGGCGATCAAAATCCGATTGCGGGATGAGCATGGCGCGGCCGGTACGGAAAACGTAGGCCGTGCAGCTCCGGCCCACTCGTTGGGGCGGCGGAGCCGTGTCGTACTCGTCCGCGAAGAACGGAAACTCAAAGGTGTCGTGCTCCGGATCGTGGAGCGCCACAAAACAGTTTTGAGCGGAGACGATGCGCTTCAGGGCTTCGTGGATGCCGGTGAGCAGTTGGTCGAGGTTGGACGTCTGGTTGAGGGCGTGAACCACGTCGGAGATAACCTGGCGCTCGGCCTCCATGCGCTGGAGAGCGGTAACGTCCTGGGCGTTGAGCAGGATTCCTTCGATGCCAGAATCTTCCAAGCGATTGTGGCAGACGAGTTCAAACCAGCGCCAGGAGCAATCCCGCGTGCGCAAGCGGCAACGCTCACGCACACTGGAGCCCGGCACGGCAGCAACTTCCTGGAGGCGCTCGCGGATGTGTTCGACGTCGATCGCATGAACGAGCGCATGGATGCTGTGGCCTAGCAGTTCATCGGGGTTGTAGCCCAGGGAATTCCGGAAAGCTCCATTGGCGAATAGAACCGTGCCGTCCAAACCAAGAATGGCGATGAGTTCCTGAGTGGAATCGAGCAGCGTGGCCAGTTGGTGCGCGCCGATCCGGGTACCGGGCTCCGTAACCGTTTTTTGTGACATGAAGTAGCCGCTTCACGAGCCGGTCGGAGCGAGCCATCCCGTCCCGGCAGGAGTTCCAGAAGCCTCCGCAGGCCTAGGTGCAATGCGCGATGATCTGCAAGAAAGAAAGTCCGCCTTCTTAGAAGATTAATCCTATCTCATTCAGCCGTAAACGTTCATAACAAAGAAGGTTGCGAAAGCATGACTGTCCGAAAGGACAGGCGGGGCGCGACACAGGGTGCAGGCTGGAAGAGCACAGTCAGGAGTGACTGTGCCACAAGGCAAACCCAAGAAAAAGCCTCAGGCCTGAAGGCCTGAGCTTCAGGCCAAAGTAAGCAAGAAGATCGTGAGAAGCCATTGTGAGATGGGTTTTAGTGGAGCAGGAAGCCGCTGAGGGCCACGGCGAGGCCGGCGAGGCCGAGAAGCGAGCCCGCAAACCAGAAGAACTTTTTCCTTGTGATCAAGGTGAATGAAGTAAGAATGAGCGCGATTTCGAGGAGGACTTCGCTGAATTCGTAGTGGTCGCCTCTCCGCGCGATCACGGCTCTCTCTTTTTGGAGGTCCTCGGCTTTTTCCTTGGCCTCTGCCTTCTCCTTAGCCTGGAAAATTCATGA
>PMES01000103.1 GCA_003154775.1 Acidobacteriota bacterium
CGGCGCACATCCTGGTGGAAGAAAAGATCGCGCAGCCGATACTGCTCGGGAATACCCAGGTGATTCGCGCGAAGGCGGCGGATCTGTCCATGGAGCTTGAGGAGATCCAGATCGTGGACCCAGCGACATGGCCAAAGCGGGAAGCGTACATCCAGACGCTGTATGAATTGCGGCAGCGGCGCGGGGTAACGCTTTCGGAAGCGCGGGAGCTGATCAACAACCGGAACCTGTTTGGGGCGGTGATGGTGCAGGTGGGAGACGCGGACGCACTGGTGGCCGGCGTGATGCAGCATTTCAGGGACACAATCCGGCCGGCACTGCAGGTGATCAAGCCGCGACCGGGACTGCACAAGGTCTCCGGATTGTATGCGCTGGTGACAAAGCGCGGCGACATCTATTTCCTGGCGGATTGCACGGTGAATATCGAGCCGAGCGCCGAGGATCTGGCGGAGATCGCGCTGTGCGCGGCGGAAACGGCGAGGCGGTTCAACGTAACGCCGCGAGTGGCGATGCTGTCGTTTTCCAACTTTGGCAGCACGCCGCACCCGCTGACAGAGAAAGTGCGGCAGGCGGTGCAACTGGTTCACAAAGCCGATCCGGCATTGATGATTGACGGGGAGATGATGGCGGATACGGCGGTGGTGCCGGAAATCATCGCGGAGACGTACCCGTTCTCCAGCTTACGCGGGGGAGCGAACGTGCTGATCTTCCCGGACCTGAGTTCGGCGAATACGTGTTACAAGCTGTTGGCACGGATCGGCGGCGAGGAAACGATTGGACCGATCCTGATGGGGATGTCCAAGCCAGTACACGTGCTGCAGCGTGGAGCGGAAGTCGAGGAGATCGTCAACATCGCGGCGATTGCGGTGGTGGATGCGCAAGAGACGGAAGTGCGGATCAACGGCGGGGCGGGAAAGAAGGCGAGCGCCGCGGTGGAGGATGGGGCGAAGCTGCAGGTGCAGACACTGCATCTGTCGTGAGGATTCAAATTCATCGCGTCTAATGGGGCTGCAGAAAAATGCTTGACAACATTTCTTCAGGGGCTAAAGCCCGTTGCTTATAGGGGCTTTACGCCGAGGCTGAAGCCCCGGCCTCCTAAAGAAAAGACTTTCCCCGCAGCCTGTGAACTGGTGCCCTCCTGTGAGCTGTTTGTGAGATAGCTTTTGGTTTGCTTGAGAAGGCCGCGCCACAGAGTGTTTCTGTGGCGTTGGTCTGTTCAGGGGAATTGCGAAGAGCTTTTGGGAATTATTGTGAAAGTGGATTGAGTTCAGAAGGTGGACGGTGTGCCGGCCACGCGCAGGGATATGCGCGTGGCTCTGGAATGCCAGTGGAGGATGGAGCGCGATGAGCGAAACCGAGAAGAAATCGCTGCCGAGCAATGCGTATCGGAACCTGGAGCCGGGCGAGGTGTACCGGCCGGTGGTGGGAGCGGAGGCAAAGGAGCCCGAGCTGACGTTGCGATCGGTGGGCTGGGGTGTGGTGTTCTGCGTGATCTTCACGGTGGCGGCGGCGTATTCGGGGCTGAAGGTGGGCCAGGTGATGGAATCGGCGATTCCGATTTCGATCCTGGCGATCGGGCTGGCGCGGCTGTACGCGCGGCGATCGAGCCTGCTGGAAAACGTGATCATCACCGGCATCGGCGGCCNNTGCCTGGCGGGCGGCTGCCTGGGAGTGATGTTCCTGATTCCATTGCGGCGGTACTTCGTGAGGGAGCAGCACGGGCTACTTCCCTACCCCGAGGCTACGGCGATCACGGAAGTGCTGGTGACGGGGGAGAAGGGGGGATCACAGGCGAAGCTGCTGCTGCAGGCAACGGCGATTGCGGGCGTGTACGATTTATTGGTGACCACCTTTCAGGTGTGGAAGGAGTATGTGGATTTCCGCTTTGTGCCGGTGATCCGGATGCTGAATGAGCGGGCGCGGATGGCGCTGAGCTTCGATGCGGTGGGGTTCATTTTGGGGCTGGGGTATGTGATAGGACTGCGGAGCTCGATGATCCTGTGCGCGGGCGGCCTGCTATCAAACCTGGTGCTGGTGCCGCTGATCTGGTTCGTGGGAAGCCACCTGGACAGCGCGGTGTACCCGGCCGCGATTCCGATTGTGAAGATGACGGCGGTGCAAATCTTCCGGAGCTATGTACGGTTTGTGGGCGTGGGAGCGATTGCGACGGCGGGGATTTTCGGGATCGTAAAGTCGCTGCGGGTGGTGGCGGGTTCGTTTGGAATCGCGCTGCGGGTATTCCGGAAGGGCGAAGCGGCGGCGCAGGAGCGGACGGATCGCGACATTTCGATGACGACGATTCTTGCGGGGGTCGTGATTGGCGCGATTGGCGTGGCGGCGTTGCTGGGGAGTTTGCGGGTGTCGTTTGCGGTGCTGGCTGCGGGATTGCTGCTGACGCTGGTGTTCTCGTTTTTCTTCACGTCGGTGGCGGCGAATGCGATTGCGACAACGGCGCGGAATCCAGTGTCCGGGATGACGATGTTGACGATCATCTTGTCGTCAGCGGTGCTGCTGCGGTTCGGGCTAAGCGGGACAACGGGCATGTTTTTTGTGATGGCGATTGCGGGAATGGTGTGCACGGCGCTTTCAATCTCGGGGCAAACGATCACAGACTTGAAGACGGGATACTGGCTTGGGTCGACGCCGGCAGCACAGGAGAAGGTGAAATTTTTGGGAGTGATCGCGGCGGCGATTTTCGCCGGGTTGACGATCGTGCTGCTGGCGCGGGTGTACCAGTTTGGAGAAGCGGCGGCGGGAGATTTGCGGCCGGTGCTGGCATCGCCGCAAGCGTCCATCATGAAGGCGTTAGTGGAAGGGTTCATGAGCCACCAGCCAATCGCGTATCTGTTATTTGGAACGGGAGCGGTGATTGCCGTGATCCTGGAGATGCTGGGGCAGCCATCGCTGATTTTTGCGCTGGGAATGTATTTGCCACTGGAGCTGAATACGCCGGCGCTGGTGGGAGGGTTTTTGTCACACTTGTTGAACAAGCGTGCGGACAAGGCGGGCGGTGAAACGGGGGACCGAGTAAAAGCGCGCGGCGTGATTATTGCGTCGGGACTGATGGCAGGCGGAGCGTTGGGCGGAGTGCTGGGAGCGGCACTGCGGCTGCTGCCGAAGTTCCGGGAAGATTTGATCCACACGCCGTTTTATGGGAAGGAAGGAATTTCGCAGATTGTGTCGGCGCTATTTTTCACGGGGCTGTGCTTGTACGTTTGGTATGGGTCGCTGCGAAAAGAGAAGGAGATCTAATGGACCAATTGGGAAAGCACGTGGCGGACGCGATCTTGGGGATCGACACGTTGTGGGGCGGCGATGTGATGTGCGCAAGCGGCACGGGGCGGTTCATTGCAGACTCCTGGTTTTCGGATGAGGCGCTGCCGGCGGCGTACACGATTCCTGCAGCGGCACGCATCCGGCAATCGGGAGGAGTGGCGTCAAAGGACGTGGACCGCAAGGCGATTGAGGAGTACTTGCAGCAGATCGACATTCCCGGGGCGATTGCGGGAATTCGCGCGGAAGGGGAAAAGACGAAGGGCTTGCGCAGATCGTATCTCGCGGGCCTGGCCACGTCTCTGGAGGCGATGTGGAAGCTGGCGATGGAGACGCTCGGCAAAGGGGAGCCGGTGAGCTACGAGAATTGCGTCAAGGCTTCCACGGGGCGCGCGCCGGAGCCATCAAAGCCGAAACGAAAACGGGAACGTGTGGCAGAGTTGCTGCGGCGAGCGGGCGATTTGAAAAATGGACCCGAAGGAGTGCTGAAGGCGGTGGATGAATGGCGGCAGGAGCGCACGGTGCCGATGGCGTCGGTGCGACGGCTGAGCGCGGGGTTCATCGCGCACTACGACAAGCTGTGCGAGACGAATCTGATGCCACATCTGCCGAAGGAACTGGCGGGAGTGCCGCGGGCGAACATCGAGTTTCTGCCCATCAAGGATGCGTGGTTTTCGGGTTCGATGAATTATATCGGGCGGGCGCGAAAGGCGGACGGCAAACCGAAATACGAGGCGACGTATGAGATCAACGCTTCGCTGAAAATATCGGTGCCGGAGTTCGAGCAATTGGTGAGCCATGAGGTGGTGCCGGGGCACGTGACGACGTTTGCGTATCTGCAAGATCTGTACGTGCGCTGGCTCGCAGGGTTTGAGGCCACGGTGCTGACGATGAATACGCGGGCGGCGACGCTGTTTGAAGGCATCGCGAACAACGCGATCCTGATTGCACACGGCGTGACGGAGGTGGAGCAACTGCCGGAGGAAGATCTGCAGATTGGGGTGCTGCTGGCGCTGTTGCAGGATGACGCGAAGAACCAGTCGTCCTATTTGACGTGGGGCGAAGGCGCGGCGCAGGAAGAAGTGGCGAAGATATTGAGGCGAGAGTACCTGGTGACGGAAGAACGCGCGGACAAACTTTCTGGTGCGTGGGGGCGACATCCGCTGCTGGGAAGAATGTACCTGCCGGCGTACAGGTCGGGGACGGAGCGCGTGGCGGAGTTGCGGAGAAAGCATAAAGCGGGGCGCGTGCTGCCGGCGCTGTACGGTTGCTGGGGGTTGGTGGACATCGAGACGGTTGAGGAAGCGATTGCGGGCGGGGAGAAGGGGTAGCAGCTATTTGCGCGCGTGGCGGGACTGGAGAGCAGAGGCGCGGGGGGCAAACAGTTCCTGCTCGACAATTTCGGACAAAATGTGGCCGAGCAGGATGTGGCACTCCTGAATGCGCGGAGTATCGTCAGAAGGCACGCGCAGACAAAGATCAACAATGGATTTGAGTTTGCCGCCGGAACGCCCGGTGAGGGCAGCGGTGTGCATGCGCATTTTTTTGGCGAGAGCGACAGCGTGAAGGACGTTGGGGGAATTGCCGCTGGTGGAAATGGCGATGGCAACGTCGCCGGGGCGGCCAAAGGCTTCGATCTGGCGGGAGAAGACGCGGCGGAAGCCGTGGTCATTGGCGATAGCGGTGACGGCGGAAAGATTTGTGGCCAGGGAGAGCGCGGGAAGAGCGGGGCGATCAAAGGCGAAGCGGCCAACGAGTTCCGCGGCGATGTGCTGGGCGTCCGTGGCGCTGCCGCCATTACCGAATAGGAGAACCTTGTTGCCGCGCTCGAAGGCATGGATCAGGGAAGCGGCGAGTTGGGAAAGGCCGGAAAGGATTTGAGAGTTGCGAAGGAGGGAGCGTTTCGCGGCGATGGAGGCTTCGATGGAGTTGCGAGCACGACGTTCGAATTGTGAGGGGCGAGGCACGGAGTCTCCACGGGCGGGCACCGGACGAGGAAGAGCGGTGAACGCGAAGGGGTAGTCTAGCACGGAGGTTGGCGAGATGAAGTCCTGCGGTGCTGGACTCCACAAAAGAAAAGGGGGACGAGAAAAGTCGCAGAAGCGGCAAAGGCGCCCGCCTCAGAAGGCGGCCGCTACGAAGACAAAACCAGGACGAGGGCGGCTGCGGTGAGCAACGCGGCGGGAGTGCGAGTGATTTGGGGCTGGTTAGGCCAGGGCGAGGCCGAGGAAGCGCGCGGCGTTGTGATAGCAGATGTTTTCGATCATAGGGCCGACGAGATCTTCGCGGTCAGGTAATTCGCCGCTTTCGATATCACAGCCCAAGAGATTGCAAAGAACACGGCGGAAATATTCGTGGCGGGGAAATGACATGAAGGAGCGGGAATCCGTCAACATGCCAACAAAACGGGAGAGCAAGCCAACGTTTGAGAGCGCGTTCAACTGCCACTCAATGCCTTCCTTCTGATCGAGAAACCACCAGCCGCTGCCGAACTGAATTTTGCCGGGGATGCTGCCATCCTGGAAATTGCCGGCCATGGCGGCGAAGACGGAGTTATCGCCGGGATTGAGATTATAGAGGATCATTTTGGGCAAGGCGTTTTCACGATCGAGTTGATTTAGGTAAGCACCGAGGGACTCCGCCTGCGGGAAGTCGCCGATGGAGTCATAGCCGGAATCGGGGCCGAGGGATTGCAGGGCGCGGGAGTTGACGTTGCGGAGAGCGCCGAGATGCAATTGCTTGGTCCAGCCGGATTGCGCGTCGAGATGGCCGAAATAGAGCATCAGGTGAGAGGCAAATTCGGCGTGCTCTTCATGCGTTGCGGCTTGCCCGGAGCGCGCCTTCTCGAAAATGGCGCGCGCGCGCGATTCGCTGCAGAAATTTGCGTAACAATGGGCCAGGCCGTGGTCGGAAAGACGGCAGCCAGCTTGATGGAAGAAATCGTGGCGTTTGCGCAAGGCGTCCAGGAAGCCCGGGAAGGAACGGATATGGACGTTGGCGGCGGCAGCGAGACGCTCGACCCAGAGATTGAAGACGGCGGGGAGGTGAACGTCCAAGGCGCGATCGGGGCGAAAGGTCGGGTAGACGCGCGTGGGCAGTTGGGCCGCGGCGATTTGGGCGTGGGGTTGCAGATCGTCGGTGGGGTCGTTGGTGGTACAGAGGGCGCGCACACCGAATTTCGCCAGAATTCCTTGCGCGGTTAGTTCTGGAGTTTCCAGAAGCTTGTTGGCGTGCTGCCAAATTTCCGGTGCAGATTCTTCATCGAGCAATTCGTCGACGTCAAAATAGCGCTGCAATTCGAGATGGGTCCAGTGATAGAGCGGATTGCGGAGGCAGTGGGGGACCGTGGAAGCCCAAGCAAGGAACTTGTCGTAGGGCGGAGCTTCGCCGGTACAAAAGGTTTCGGCGATGCCGTTGGCGCGCATGGCGCGCCATTTGTAGTGATCGCCCTCGAGCCAGATCTCGAAAAGGTCGCGAAACCGCCGATTGGCGGCGATGTCCGCCGCAGAGAGATGCGAGTGGAAATCAAGAATGGGCTGGCCGGCGGCAAATTTGTGGTAGAGATGGCGGGCGGTGGGGTTCTGGAGCAGGAAATCCTCGTGGATAAAGGGCATATCGCTTTGCCGCGAAGGGATAGGTGCTGAAAAAAGCGCTCGCGACTCTCGCAAAGCAGGAAAACACCTGGCGCGGCGCATTGTCAAGCGAATCATTGGGGAACTGTATTTCTGGCTTTCGCGGGTGGAGGGCAAAAGGTACTCTTAGGCGACTGAACGGGCTGTTGGATTACATAGCAGAAGAGTTTCTTCAGGGGCTTCCGCCAAAAATCGGCGGACACAAAAGACGTGAAAGCCCAATTCTTTTAGCAGGCTTTATGTCAGGGCTGAAGCCCTGACCCCCTAAAGAGTAAGAGTTTCTCGGCAGGCTGCCAAGGAATGGTGCAAGAGCGAGGACGTTGAGCAGAGGCGCTGTGAATATTGAAGGGGTCGAAGAGCAAGAAACGGAGGGGGGCGCGGGAAACTGGCGATGGATGATTTGCGGATTGCTGTTTTACGCGGCAACCGTGAATTACATCGACCGGCAGGTGATCGGGATCCTGAAGGTGACGCTGCAGCAGGAACTGCACTGGAGCGAAATCGACTACAGCAACATCATTCTGGCGTTCCAATTGGCCTATGCGGCGGGGTCGCTGGTGGTGGGACGGCTGATCGACCGCCTGGGCACGCGCAGAGGATATTCGCTGGCGGTGATCGTGTGGAGCATCGCGGCGATGGCGCACGCGGCGGCACGCTCGGTGGCAGGATTTGCCATTGCGCGAGCGGCGCTGGGATTGGGGGAGGGCGGAAGCTTTCCAGCTTCGGTGAAGAGCGTTGCGGAGTGGTTTCCGAAAAGAGAACGCGCGCTGGCGACGGGGATATTCAACGCAGGGACAAACGTTGGGGCGCTGGTGACGCCGTTGGCGGTGCCGTGGATCACGATTCAGTTTGGATGGAGATGGGCTTTCCTGGCGACGGGTGCGGTGGGAATGCTCTGGGTGATCGCGTGGCTGGCGCTGTATCACAAGCCGGGTGAGAAGGGCGGCGTGGCGCATGGGCCGCTCGTGGCCGAGGAGGCAGAGGCAGCGAAAAAGGGGATGAAGATTCCATGGCGAAATCTGCTGCTGCACAGGCAGATGTGGGCGATCGCGCTGGGCAAATTCATGACGGACCCGATCTGGTGGGTCTATCTTTTCTGGATCCCCGATTTTCTGAACAGATCGCACGGCATCACGCTGTCGCACGTGGGTGCTCCGCTGGTGGTGATTTATCAGGCTGCGAGCGTGGGAAGCGTGGGCGGCGGGTGGATACCCGCGGTGCTGATCAAGCGAGGCTGGAGCGTGAATCGAGGGCGGAAGACGGCAATGTTGATTTGCGCGTGCGGAGTATTGCCGATTGTGCTAGCAGCGCGCGTCTCCAGTTTGTGGATAGCGGTGGGGATCATTGGACTCGCGGCAGCCTCCCATCAAGGCTGGTCCGCGAATATGTACACGCTGGCTTCGGATATGTTTCCCGAAGAGACGATTGGTTCGGTGATCGGACTGGCTACGATGGCTGGAGCACTGGGCGGGATGGTGATTGCAAAGTTGGTGGGCTACATTTTGCAGTGGACGGGGTCGTATTCGATTATTTTCGGGATTGCCGGGAGCGCGTATCTGCTGGCGCTGGCCGTGATTCAAGCGCTGGCGCCGAAGCTGGAGCCGGTGCGGATTGAAGGGTGAGGCTGTGGGTGCGGTTTTGGTGGTGAGGAACGCGGGTTCCGTGTCAGCTCAGGGCGCGGTCGAGGTGAACGTAGCCACCATCGACGAACAAAAACTGTGCGGTGATATGGGAGGCTTGGGCAGAGAGGAGAAAGAGAGCCATGGCGGCAATTTCTTCGGCATGCGTCATTCGTTTGCCGAGCGGTATTTTCGAGACGATCTGCTGCAGCTTTTCTTCAGGGTTCGGCAGACTGCTGAGCCACTCTTTGTAGAGCGACGTCATGACCTCGGCAGGGACGACGGCGTTGACGCGAATTCCGTAGGGGAGCAATTCCACAGCCCACTCGCGCGTCAAAGCGAGGATGGCACCCTTGGAAGAGGCATATCCTGACGTGCCGCCCTGGCCGGTGAAGGCGGTCTTGGAGGCGATGTTGACGATACAACCGTGCGACTTCTTCAGCGCCGGCAGTGCGTAGTGGGCCATGTTGTAGTAATGCAAAAGATTGCGATGCAGGGAGGCCACGTATTTTTCGGGGCTGCCGTGTTCGAGGCCGACACGGTCATTGGTGCCGGCGTTGTTGACGAGAACATCGAGCCTGCCAAAATCCCGGAGTGTGCGCTCGACCGCAGAGGAACAGTTTTCCGCGGCTTGCAGATCAACGCAGATCTGCCCGCAGACTTTGCCCGCCGATTGCAGTTCAGATTGCAATTGTTTCCCGGCCTCGGCATCGCGGTCCACGAATACGGGGACAGCGCCCTCGTGCGCGCAGGCCCGGGCGATTGCCGCGCCGATACCCTTGGCGCCACCGGTGATCAGGACAACTTTTTCTTTAATTTGCAGGTCCATGCGAAGCCGCCTTGAAGCCGGAGAGCATTTGAGCGATTAAGCCGATCTCTCAGAGAGAAACTCCTCTTTTCCACGGGATAAAGTCGTCTTGGCCGAGCAGTTCGGCTTTGGTGCGGATTCCACCGCTGGCGACCTGGATGGTGCGCTCCAGAATCATCTCCCCCATCTGCTCGATGGTTTTCTCACCGGAGATGATGCCGCCTGCGTCGATATCGATAATGTCCGGCATGCGCTGCGCGAGATTCGAATTGGTGGAAATCTTAATGACCGGAGCGATGGGATTGCCCGTCGGCGTGCCCAGCCCAGTTGTGAACAAGACGACATTGGCGCCGGCACCGACCTGTGCGGTAACACATTCCACGTCATTCCCCGGCGTACACTGAAGGTGCAATCCCGGCTCGCGAGAGTATTCCGGATAGTCGAGCACCGCGGTGACGGGCGAAGTGCCGCCTTTTTTGGCCGCGCCGGCGGACTTCATGGCATCCGTGAGCAAGCCATCACGGATATTGCCGGGCGAAGGGTTCATCTCGAAACCGGAACGAACGGCTTTGGCCCGTGCGGCATAATCGCTCATGAGCTGCATGAAGCGGTCCGAGACTTCTTCACTGACGCAACGATTGATCAGCTCCTGCTCGGCACCGCAGAGTTCGGGGAATTCGGAAAGAATTCCCTCCCCACCGAGCGCGACGACGAGGTCAGCGGTGTGTCCGATGGCGGGGTTCGCGGAGAGGCCTGAAAATCCGTCCGAACCGCCGCATTTGAGGCCAAGGTTGAGATGAGACAACGGGGCCGGCACGCGGGTGGATTTGTCCGCCTCGGCAAGCCCCAGAAATGTCTCGCGGATAGCCTCTGAAATCATCGCCGCCTCGGACGGGCTTTTTTGCTGCTCGAAGATCAGAAGCGGTTTGTTGAAATTTGGGTCGCGGCGCTTCACTTCCTCAAGGAGAATGGGAACCTGGGCATGCTGGCAACCGAGGCTCAGGACAGTCGCGCCCGCTACGTTGGGATGGTGAATGTAACCCGCGAGCAGCGCACAAAGATTGTTGGAATCCTCGCGCGTTCCCCCACAACCGCCTTCGTGCGCGAGGAATTTGATGCCGTCGACGTTGCGAAAGATTCTGGGAGAAGCGGGCGCCCGCAGTATTTCGGTGAGGGAAAATGTTTTTATCTTTTCGGCGCCGCCTTCGCGGTAGAGCCGCGCGAGTTCCGCAACTTGCCCGCGATAGATTTGCGGGGCAGTGAATCCAAGTTCTTCCTCGAACGCTTGTTTCAGGACATGCAGATTTCTGTTTTCGCAAAAGACCAGGGGAAGAACAAGCCAATAATTCCGGGTGCCGACCTGGCCATCCGCCCTTTGGTATCCAAGAAACGTTTTGGCCTGCCAGGGAGAAACGTCCGGCGGGGTCCAGCGGGCGATTCCATCCTTTTTGTGAAACGCGGAGGCCGCGTGGCGCATGTTGCGGGTGGAAAGCAATTCTCCGCGTTGCAGATTCTGCGTCACCTTGCCGACCAGGACGCCATACATGATGACGTCTTCGCCGGGGGAGAGATCTTGCGTGACGAACTTATGTTTGGCAGGCACGTCGGACAAGAGAAAATAGTCATTCCCGGAAAAGCGAAAGGTTTCGCCCTTATGCAGATCGGTCAGGGCGACGAGAACATTGTCCCGCGCGTCGAGTCTTAGAATTTTTCCTTGTGTTGAGTCGTTAGCTGGCACCCTTGACCTGCCTTTTTGACCCCTGATCGATGACTAGCGCCTCGAAGGCCGTCCGTCAAAGCCATTATTATTTCGCGGACTGCGTTTATTGCATCGTTGCGCTTCAAACGTCGCGACATGACCTGCGCTATAGCCGGTCCATTAGGCGTTCAGGCGAAAACAATTCTGGCCAGCCCGAGTAAGTGTACCGGTGGACAGGAGAGAGTTTACATCACATGATGGCGGTGACGATGCCCGGAGAAGAGAGGACTTGTTGTGATTTGGGCTTCCCTGAAGGATAGTGATCGCAAAGGAGGAGAAAGATGGGGGAAAACGCGAATCGCGCCATCTTAAGGTTTGTGCTGGGCTTTTCGATTGTGTTTATTGCGGGCGTTGCGGTGAAGGCGCAAAATCCCATGCAGTATGAGGCGACCATCGAGTCGCTGGACCGGCACCCGCTGCCGGATTGGTATGCCGATGCGAAGCTGGGGATTTTCATCCACTGGGGGCTATATTCCGTGCCCGGCTGGGCGCCGGTGAGCCATCCGGAACACGATTTCGCCAACCAGGACTACATCAAGAACAATCCTTACGCCGAGTGGTATTACAACTCGATGCGCATTGAGGGTTCGCCAACGCAGAAATATCATCGCGAAAAATACGGCGCCGAGTACGACTACTACAACTTTGCCGCCATCTTTAACCGGGAGATCCAAAAGTGGGATCCGGACGTTTGGGCGAAAGTGATCAAAGAGGCCGGAGCAAAATATGTTGTTCTGACGAGCAAGCACCACGACGGATTCACGCTGTGGCCGAGCGCGACGCCGAATCCCACACTTCCCGCGGATCACCAGCATGCTTCGCGAGATCTGGTGGGAGAACTGACGACGGCGGTCCGCAAAGAGGGTTTGCGCATGGGGCTCTACTATTCCGGGGGCTACGACTGGACGTTTGTGCCGGGGCCGATCCGGGTTTCCGAGGATTACGAGAAAGTGAAACCTGAGAGCGAAGCGTATGGAAGGTATGCGGACGCCCACGTGCGCGAGCTGATCAATCGCTACAAGCCCGCGCTACTCTGGAATGACATCGACTACCCCAAGTCCGGCCACCCTCTGCAATTGATGGCCGAGTACTACGCGGCTGTTCCGGACGGGGTCATCGACAACCGATTTGGAGTGAAGCATGCCGACTTTACGACACCGGAATACGAGACCCTGGGCAAGATCAACCCGAAGAAATGGGAGGAATGCCGCGGGCTGGGACGTTCTTTTGGTTATAACCGCGCCGAGGGAGAAGCCGAGACGATTGCGCCGGCAGAACTGATCCATCTTCTGGTGGACATTGTCAGCAAAAACGGCAACCTGCTCCTGGACATTGGCCCCGAAGCCGACGGCACGATTCCCGCCGTGCAACTCGAGCGGCTGAAGATACTCGGCAAATGGATGGCGCAAAACGGAGAGGCCATTTACGGGACTCGCCCCTGGAATCGGGCAGAAGGTGAAACGAAGGAAGGGATACCAGTCCGCTTTACCTCAAAAGGGCCGTATGTGTATGCGCTGCTCCTGGGCATCCCGAAATCGTCCGCGGTTACGCTCAAGTCCGTTCGGCCCAAGAAGGGCTCGGAGATCTACCTGCTCGGCTACAACCGGCCACTTGCTTGGACGCAGCAGGGAGAAGACGTCCAGATTGAGCTGCCCGCTGCACTGGCAGGTGAGTACGCGTCGGCATTGCGTTTTGTGGATGGGGGAAAGGAATGATCGGCCAATAGCGCAGGGCGCCTCTTTGTGTAAGGGATAAGGTCAACGCTCAAAAGCTACGACAAGAGGGGCGCCCTTTTATAAAAAGCTGTGGATTACTCGGACGCTCTGTCCGAGTCGGGATGGACCGACTCGGAAGCGCCTACGTTCCCAGGTAAGAGACGTGGACGTAGACGCCGGTGTGGACGTTGTAGAGGAGATACCAGCCGACGTGGTCGGTATCTTCATAGACGACGAAATCATCGGCACAATTCCAGCACCAATCGGCGCATACGGGCCAGTCCCAGGAAGCAACTTCAAAGCCGAAGCCGCCGGGGAACCAGAAACGATGACGACCGAGATCGAAACGCTCGACGCGATAACGGAAGGAGGGGCCAAAGTGCTCGAAGTGCCCATGCTCGAAGGGATGGGCGATGTGGAAGCGCTTATCGTTCGGGCTGTCGTGGCCGTACCAATGGTCGTTGTTGACGTGGGGAGTGCTGTTGACGCGGCCATTCACATGGCGCTCGGGTTCGGGCTTGGCGTGGGGATTGTCCCGCTTGGGCGGAGCCGGGGGGACGTGGCCCTGATTGGCGCGCGGCGTGTTCTGCGCGTGTTCTTCAGGGTGTTGGGCAACAGCGGGAAGGGCTACGAGAACTGCGATGGCGACTGGGAATAAGAAGCGTCGATATATTCTCTCCTTCTCGAACACGTAAAGAGTAAAAGCTCCGGGCCGGATGAGGGGGTCGGGCGGACTGGTCCCCGGCCTTGCCATACCCGCGTACACAGGAGCGCTGAGGCTTACAACTTATTTTAGACCGGAATGTCCGATGGGGGACCTCCGGCTTGCGCATCGTAAGCTTTTTCTAGCCTCGACACAACGGATTTGCGGCCAGACTACGCGCGAGCATTCCAAGCAAGCTATGGAAGACGCCAACAAGGCTCTGCAGTAGTCGCAAGAAGCTCATCGCATGTCCGCGGAGTTAGTGGGGAAGCCATAAGGGTGCGTGAAGCAACCTAGGAGTGGAGCGACTTATGAAATGCAGGAACCAGCGGGCTTCCCCGCTTGATGGTTTTTCGGCTAGTTCGCCGGCGGCGATGTTTCGGGCGCGGCGCTGGCCGGGGCACTGTACTGGTTGATGTGTTCGAGATCCTTCAGGTGGTTGTACCAGGTGAACTTCAGAATGATCGAGGTGATGGCGACAACGGCAAAGGTGATCGCGGCGGTGCGCAGGCGCCACGTCACGATGTAAATGGGCAGAGCCACCAGGGCGATCTGCCAGACGATGCCAACGACGACGTTGAACATGTCGCGGAAGAAATCCTGGTTCTTTTGGAAAGACGGATCTTCCTGCCGCACTTTCTTCAGGATCGGACCCCAGAAGCCCCAAGGCCGCACGCGCCGGTAGAACTCCTTCAGCACCGCTTCGTCTTCAGGCGCGGTCAGATAGGTGCCCAGGAAGCAGCCGATGAGAGAGAGAAGGAACACCAGGCCAAAGCCCACGGAGACTTCCAGGTTGAGGGAATGGGCGTGCGCAAAATTCTGCAGCGGCGCGAACCTTGTGACCAGCGTCGGAATGGTCATCGCGGAAGACATTCCCGCCACCATGCCCCAGAAATAACCGTAGCCGTTGAAGCGCCACCAATACCACTTGAGGACATTGGAAGCGGTGTAGCCGCCCCACAGGGCCGTGACGATCCAGATGACCACGTTGTTGACGCTGGTCACGTACCAGCCGAGCAGCACGCCGATTAGCACGACCACGAAGGAACTCAGATAGCTCAGCCGCACGTAGGTCTTTGGGCTGGCATGGGGATTTATGAAGCGCTTGTAAATGTCGTTGACGAAGTAAGGAGGCGCGGCGTTCACGGTCGCGGCGAAGTTGGACATATACGCAGCCAGCAAGCCTGCGATGAGCACACCGAGCAAGCCTGCGGGCACAAAGAGCGCCAGGGCCGAGGGAAGAATGCGCTCGAAATCCATGTTGGTGCCCATGGTGCGAATCTGGTCGCTGAAGAAGACCAGGGCCAGCACGGTGAGCCCGGTAATCAGGAAATAGCGCGGGAAAGTCAGCACGACGTTCACCCAACCGCTCATCATGGAGGCTTCGCGCGGGTTCTTGCAGGAGAGAACGCGCTGCATGTCGTAGTTTGGCGCGGGGCCTGCGGCGCTGATCAGGATGCCCTTAAAGAGGAGCATCATCACGAAGAATCCGAAGAGCCCGTAGCCGTCCTGGGCCACACGCGCATTTGCCGAGGGCACCAGATGGGACCAGTCCATATTGAGGTGCCAGCCAAAGAAGATGTTGTCCCAGCCCGCGGGGATGAAGTGCTGCAGCGTGCCCGGGGCGACCTTCATCATCGCGATGATGCCGACCGCGAATGACGCCACGGAAAGGATGCAGAACTGCAGCACTTCCGTGATAACGACGCTGAACATCCCGCCCTTGATGACGTAAAGGGCGGTAATGGCAATGAGCAGCAGGGCGTACTGATTCACGCTGAGGTGCCAGGGCAGGAAGGTCGCGGCGAATTTGCCGATGCCCTTGAAGCCGTAGGTGAAGAATCCGATGATGCTGATGAAGGCGTAAATGACCACGATGATGTGGGCAAGTTGCGCGCCGCGGCCCTTGCCGAAGCGCGTCTGGATCCATTCCGCGCCGGTCATCACATTCGAGCGGCGCAGCCAGGTGGACATATACACCATGAGGAATACCTGATTGAAGGTTGGCCAGAGCCACGGAATCCAGACGCTCTTGAGGCCGTACACAAACATCCAGTAGACCAGGAGCATGGTGCCGCTGATATCAAACATTCCCGAAGCGTTGGAAATCCCGAGGATGTACCAGGGCATGACATTGCCGCCCAGGAAGTACGCCTTGATGTCGCGCGAGGCGCGATGGGAAACCCAATAGCCGATCAGGACCGACAACACCAGGTAGGCGATGATGATGACAATGTCAATCAAATGCAGATGCACGGTACACCTCAATTGGGGCGGCCTGCCGCGCAATGCGTATTCTTTGCGCGGTCAGATTGCCGTTCGTTTCCGTACGGTTCCTGTCCACAAATTACTGCGGCTGCGACTGCTGGAATTCGCGCGGCCATCTTCCTGCTCCGCGCGGCCGTGCGACCTCTCCATCAAGGAAGCGTGCCCGCCAGCAAAAATACCAGCGGCGCTTGCCAATTGATGGCAATTTCATTGCTCGCGTACGAGGCCTGGTCATCCACATAAACTTTAGCCGGCGGCAAGCCCTGCGGCAGCTTTTTCAGCGCGTCGTCCTGGCGCCCGGCATTGGGACCGCCGGAGAGCAATCCCGGCCACGGCTCGACGTTCTTGCCCGCTCCGCTCGGCCGGTGGTGCGGGTGATGATACGGATTTTCCCCCACCTGCGTCATCCATGAAATCGAAAATGTATTGCGTCCCAGGAGATAATGAAGATTATCCTGCGCGGATTCCACAAAGCTGGGATCGGGCGCCAGCACATTAGCCACAAGCAATTCCATCCCGTAATTCGCGACCACACCGTTCGAGCCCCACACGTAGTCTTTCTTCAGCAGGCTCACGCGGTAGGGATTTTTCCTGGTGCGCTCCACAATCGCCCGCGCCGCTGCCACCGTGCGCTTGCGAATGTCCGCCACCGCCGTGGCATCCGTGCCCTTGCGCGTACTCAGCGCGTAGGTCCATAGCCCCAGCGCAGCAACTTCCCGCCAGCCTTCCGGCGAGGGCGCTTCCAGACTGGGCCGAAAATCAGGATAGTGCTTCACGAAATAGTCGTCGTAGGGGACTTCGCCCGTGGTGCGCCAGAGTTCCGCGGCCGCCCACAGTCTCTCGTCACCGCAATAGTTGTCGCTGTATTCGCCAGTGTTGACTCCCTGCGGGTTCTTGAAGACCACGTTAGGATACTTTTCCGTCCAGAGCCAGGCCTTGCGCGCCGCTTCCAGGTTGCGCGCCGCGAACTTTGCATCGAAGGGCTGGTAAACGCGCGCGGCGATGGCGGCCACCGCCGCCAGGTCGGCCGTGGCACAGGTGCTTTTGAACGGCGCCTGCCCGGTCCCGATCACTTCGCTCGGCAGATGGTCGTCTTCCGGCATCACGAAAGCGGGAAAATGTTCGCTGGTCTGTTTGTGCCACACGCCGCCATCTTCATCCTGCATGTTGAGCATCCATTCCAGGTTCCAGCGGATTTCATTCAGGATGTCCGGCGTGCCGTTTCCGCTCTCCGGAATATGCAGGTTGATGCTCTTCACCTTGGGTCCGAAAATCTCCCACGTCCACAGCAGCGTCCCCGTGGTGATTCCGGAATTCACGACGTAGCGGCCATAGTCGCCGGCATCGTGCCAACCGCCGATATTGTCCCGCTCGCCTTGCTTCCCTGACGAGGGATGAAACTCTCCCTTCAAGTGGCATGCGGCGTGTGTATAGCCGGGAAACTCCGGCCCAAGATCCACTGCCGTGCCGCAGCGCTGCCCGTAGAACGCGCGCATGGCCAGAAAATAGGTATGCAAAAAAACATCCCGCCGGATCGAAAACGTCCAGCTCCGCCCCACTCCCCGAACGTCTAGATAGTAAGTGCCCGCTTGGTGCAGCTTCGTGAAGTCCGCAATCTGGACGGAATCGCCCGAATCCGCGTCCAGGCTGGCCGGTCCGAGCGTGCCCTTAAACACCGTGACGTTGTCGGACGCGCGCTTCACTTCAAATGTCGTGGCGGCCACTGTAACCACAGCCACTTTCGGGGCTCCCGGAAGGTAGCCCACCTGGTCCACCTTTATCTGGATGCTTCCGCCCTCCGCTCCATATGCCGTTCCCATCGCTCCGAGGGAGGAAATGGCTAGAAGGATGAGCCAGATAGGCAGAGTTGACAGGCGGGTGCTGAGGCGGCAGGTGGGCGTGGTCATGCTGTCCCCTTTCGATCTGGGCGGTTGGTTCAAGGGTGCAAGCCTCTCGTTTCGGCTGCAGCAGCGGCAGTGATTGCTCTCACCTAAGGGTGTGACTGCCAGCACACTTCCCTGAGCCGTGCGCCCTACTTTCTCTTGCGGGCAGGCTTCATATCTACACCTCAAAATTGTTCAAGGCCACTAAAATATCGATATACTGGACGGTCTTGCCAGTCCGGAGCGTTCCGCTCAGGGAGCCGCCCTCATGAAATACGGTTACTTCGACGATCAGAAGCGCGAGTACGTAATCACGCAACCGGATACGCCCCTGCCGTGGATCAACTACCTCGGCTGCCAAGCTTATTTCGGCATCATCTCCAATACCGCCGGCGGCTATTCTTTCTACCGCGACGCGCGCCTGCGCCGCATCACGCGCTACCGCTACAACAACGCTCCCTATGATGTTGGCGGGCGCTACATTTATCTTCGCGATGATAACTCCGGCGAATTCTGGTCTCCCTCCTGGCAACCCACGCGAAACAAACTGGAGGAGTATTCCTGCCGACACGGCATGGGCTATACAACGATTGCCTCGAAATACAACGGCATCGAGGCGAGCACGCGCTACTTTGTGCCGCTCGACGAGAATCTGGAAATCTGGCAACTCAGCGTGATGAACCATCGCCCGCAGGCCGCCGAACTTTCCGTTTTCTCCATCGTCGAGTTCTGCTTATGGGACGCGCAGGATGATTCCACAAACTTCCAGCGCAACTTCAGCATCGGCGAAGTCGAGATCGAGGACGGCGTTATTTACCACAAGACGGAATACCGCGAGCGCCGCGATCACTTCGCGTTCTTCGCTTGCTCCGAAAAAATCGCCGGCTACGACACGCAGCGCGACGCCTTTCTCGGCCCCTATCGCGGCTGGGACAATCCCGCCGCCGTGGAGCGCGGACACTTGTCCAATTCCGTCGCCCACGGCTGGGCTCCGGTTGGCTCCCACCACGTCAAGCTCTCGCTGAAGCCCGGCGAATCCCGGCAAATCCTATTTGTTCTGGGCTACCAGGAGAACCCGTGGGAACAGAAATTCGATCCGCCCGATTCGCAAATCATCAATAAAAAAGCGGCGAAAGCTGTAATCGCCAAGTATCGCGTTGCGGCGAATGCCTGCGGTGCGTTCGAGAAGCTGCTTCTTTACTGGAATGAATTGCTGGGACTGTGCCAGGTGGAAACGCCGGACGTGCACACGAATCGCATGGTAAACATCTGGAACGCTTATCAATGCATGGCGACGTTTAACATGTCGCGGTCGGCGTCGTTCTACGAATCGGGGATCGGGCGGGGACTGGGGTTCCGGGATTCGAACCAGGATTTGCTGGGCTTCGTGCACATGGTTCCAGGGCGCGCGCGGGAACGCATACTCGATCTTGCCGCCACACAACTTCCCACTGGCGGCGCGTATCACCAATACCAGCCGCTGACCAAGCGCGGCAATAACGATGTGGGCAGCGGCTTCAACGACGATCCCCACTGGCTGATTATCGGCGTCGGCGCCTATCTGAAGGAGACCGGGGACTGGAGCATCCTGGATGAGCCGGTGCCTTATGACAATGAGCCCGGTTCAGAAATGCCGCTGTACGAGCATCTCCAACGCAGCTTCCGCTACACGCTCGAGCGTCTCGGCCCTCATGGCCTGCCGCTCATCGGGCGCGCTGATTGGAACGATTGCCTGAACCTGAACTGCTTTTCCGATTCACCGGGGCAATCCTTCCAGACCACAACCAATAAGGACGGCAAGGTTGCCGAATCCGTGTTTATCGCGGGATTGTTTGTGCTGGCCGGGCGGGAGCTTGCGGAGATTGCCAAGCATCGCGGCCTCGCCGCCGAGGCTTGCTCGTACCTGGCTGAAGTCGCCAAGATGGATACCACGATTCGCGAGCACGGCTGGGACGGCGAGTGGTTTCTCCGAGCCTACGATGATTTCAGCCGAAAGATCGGCTCGAAGGAAAATGCCGAGGGCAAAATCTTCATCGAAACGCAGGGATTCTGCACACTGGCGGGCATCGGGCTGGATGATGGCCTCGCCGCCAGAGCACTGGAATCAACGCGCAAGCTGCTCGCCACCGAGCACGGGATCGTCCTGCAGCAGCCTGCCTACTCGAAGTACTACCTTGAATACGGGGAGATTTCTTCGTACCCGCCGGGCTACAAGGAAAACGCCGGCATCTTCTGCCACAACAACCCCTGGGTGATCATCGGCGAAACACGCGTCGGAAATGGGGATGCCGCCCACGACTATTACACGCGGATCAATCCTTCCGCGCGCGAAGGGATCAGCGACGTCCACCGTTGCGAGCCTTACGTTTATGCGCAGATGATCGCCGGCCGCGACGCTCCCACGTATGGGGAAGCCAAGAACTCCTGGCTGACCGGCACGGCCGCCTGGAACTACTACGCCATCACGCAATGGATTCTGGGCATCCGCACGTCTTACGAGGGGCTGCAGATCGCGCCGGTTATTCCGAAAAGCTGGCGCGGCTTCAAGGCCTGCCGCAAATTCCGCGGGGTGACGTATCAGATCGAAGTGCAGCGCGCCGGAGAAGGCAACAAGGTGTGTCTCGAAGTGAATGGCGCGCCGATCCAGGGAAACCTCGTGCCACTGCCCCCGCCGGGCACCAAGAGTGTCGCGGTCAAAGCGACGTTGCGTTAAGCTCTGCCGAGTGGCGCGTACCGTAGAACCTTGCGCCACTCGGATCCTGAGCGGTTTGCCGAAAAAGGGTAGTAGTCTCATTGGAAGAATGAGTGAGGACCAAAGTTATGAAACCAATGTTTACCGTTCACGCCGGGGAGTATTTGGTTGGCTCCTACATCGAGCAGCACTACAAACAGGCCCGTGTCTGGATTCCGTCTCGTGACACTGGGATAGATTTGTTGGTCTCCGACAAGAAAGGTCGCTCGACCGTCTCCATCCAAGTGAAGTTTGGTAAGGACTACCTTCCGACTGACGTGGCGCCTGAGTTTCGAGGCCCGCTCCGCGTCTGCTGTTGGTTTGCTCTAAACCGGGCCAAGCTCAAAAATTCGCAAGCCGACTTCTGGGTGTTCGTGTTGAACGGCTTCAAGAGCCATTCGCCAGATTATGTCGTTGTGCCTGTCGGGGACTTGCGAAAGCGTCTGCGACTGATTCATGGAGCCAAACCAAAAAAGACGATTCACACCTATCTGGAGGTTACGGAACGCAATCTATGCTGGGAGACAAGAGATTTGCCAGGCGGCAAGGATGACCAGCGTCGGATTGCGAGGGGTGTTTACAAAAACCGAATTCGGAACTTCACAAAATGGCTGAACGTCTGGGACCCTCTAATGAAGAAGCTCAGTCGGTAGGTGCATGACGCGTCCGGTGTCACAGATTTTTCAAATGACACCACTACCGAAAAAAGCAGATTTCTCGGGCCTACCTGCGGTAGGCAGGCGAACCCCGCCCTCGGAATGACACGTTTCGGGAGTAATTCAGACACCTCTTAAGGAGCAGGCAAAGAAGACATGAGCTACGCGCCCGCTAACTCGCGTTACGACAACATGCAATACCGGCGCTGCGGCCGCAGCGGATTGCTTCTCCCGGCCATTTCGCTCGGCCTTTGGCACAATTTCGGCGGTGTGGATTCCTTTGAGAATTGCCGGGCTATGCTCTGGCGCGCGTTCGACCTCGGCATTACCCACTTCGACCTGGCGAACAATTACGGCCTGCCTCCCGGGTCCGCCGAGGAGAATTTCGGGCGCATCCTCCATAGCGATTTCACAGCCCATCGCGACGAACTCATCATCAGCACCAAGGCTGGCTGGGGGATGTGGCCTGGACCGTATGGCGATTGGGGCTCGCGCAAGTATCTCCTCGCCAGCCTGGACCAGAGCCTGAAGCGCATGAAGGTCGATTACGTGGACATCTTCTACTCCCACCGGCCCGACCCGCAAACGCCCATTGAGGAGACCATGGCCGCGCTCGAGCACGCCGTGCGCTGCGGCAAGGCGCTCTATGCGGGGATTTCCAGCTACGACGCGGCGCAAACCGAGGCGGCCGCAAATGTACTCCGCCGGCTTGGCACGCCCTGCCTCATCCATCAGCCAAAATATTCCATGTTCGAGAGAAATATCGAGAGTGGCCTGCTTGATGTATTGGAAAAGGAAGGCGTCGGCTGCATCGCCTTCTGCCCGCTTGCGCAGGGCTTGCTCACGAATCGCTATCTCAACGGCATCCCAAGCGATTCGCGCGCCAACAAGCCTCACGGCTTCCTGAAGAAAAACGATGTCAGCGAGCGGCGCCTGGCGCAGGCGCGCGCGCTCAACGGACTGGCCGAGTCACGCGGGCAGTCTGTCGCGGAACTGGCCCTGGCCTGGGTATTGCGAGATGCGCGCATGACCAGCGCGCTCATTGGAGCAAGCCGCGTCGAGCAGGTGGAGCAAAACGTCGCAGCGCTCGGCAATCTCCGCTTTACTTCCGGTGAACTCGCCCAGATCGAGGCCATCCTCGCCCCGCACGAGCCTGAAATCGGAAGTTGAAGAGAGATTTCATCGCACAAAATACGTGCGATGGAGAACCGTATCTCCGCTCCGGGACGGCAAGAAACCGCCGTCCCTCCGGTCGAAGTGACGGATTTACGGCGGTGTGTGGCAGAACAAAACACAGCCTCGGCGAAGCTGGATTCTCCCACGACAATCGATTGAAACAAAACAAGATGCGCTCGCCTGCAATTGGTCAATTTCGGATTTCAGGTTGAGATCTTTCGGGGCGCCCCGACCAGGTCGGGGTAAACGCCCGGCGCGCCCCGAAAGATGACAGGGTGCTGCGCCGTTTGAATGACACCAAAATTGCAGCTCGTGAGAGAGTCCGGTCGAGGGGCTGAAAAAGATCAAGACACGCGAGCTTTATTGCTTGGAGCCCTTGCCGTTCTTCTTCCCCGGTTCCTGCGGCCGCCCCGGAAGTTTGCCGTACGTCTTGAGCACGGCCAGATTCTTGCGGATCAAGGTGTTTCGCTGTTCCACACACAAAAAGCTCCGCAGCGGGTCTTGCGGCGTGTTCATCGTATAGTCCAGCAACTTTTCAACTGTGCTGGTTATCACGTTCAGCCGCGTGTCCGATGCGCCGTAGTAGATATATACGTCCCCGTTCTTCGTGGCGATCCAGCCGTTGCTGAAGGCCACGTTGGAGACGTCTCCAATGCGCTCCTCGCCCTGCGGCGCCAGGAAATATCCCGCCGGCTGGTGCGTGATCACGTACGGCCTCTCCAGTTCACTCAGGAATGTGTACAAAACATAGCGCAACCCCGCCGCCGTATTTCGCACACCGTGGGCCAGGTGCAGCCAGCCCTTGGCGGTCTTGACGGGCGCCGGACCCAGCCCGTTTTTCACTTCCTTGATGGTGTGATACTCGCGATTATCCATGATGACTTCATTTTCGACGGTTGCGCCTACCATCGTCGCGCAGAGTCCCCAGCCAATTCCTCCGCCTTTTCCCGCCTGAATGAATTCATCCTGGGGCCGTGTGTACAGCGCGTACTTCCCATCCACAAATTCCGGATGCAACACGACGTTCCTCTGCTGTGGCGACTTGGTGCGCAAATCCGGCAGGCGTTCCCAATTTTTCAGGTCCTTTGTCCGCGCAATGCCGCATTGCGCGACCGCCGCCGACGTATCCCACAGCGGCACTTNNCCATCCTCGTGCCGCACCACGCGAATGTCGTACACGTTCGTGTCCGGGTCGCCCGTCTCCGGCATCAGAATCGGATAATCCCAGAAGCGGAAGTTGTCCACGCCGTTCGGGCTTTCCGCCACCGCAAGGAACGATTTGCGATCCGCTCCCTCGACGCGCGCAAACACCAGAAACTTGCCCTCAAATTCCATGGCGCCGGCGTTGAACGTTGCGTTCACGCCAATGCGCTCCATCAGGTGGGGGTTGCTCTTGTGGTCGAAATCGTAACGCCAGAACAGGGGAGTGTGCTCCGCCGTCAGAACGGGGTTGATGTAGCGGTCGTACACCCCGTTCCCGCTCCTGGCTTTCACGTTTTTCCGGGCAATCAGGTCCTCGTGTTGCCGGAATAGTTCTTGCACTTTTTTCTTATAATCGGCTGCGTTCATTCGTCGTCTCCAGTCGTAGGGTATTGGCCCGCACCTGCCGTACTCAAGTTCCGCGTTTCTTGGCCAATCTGTCCAGGCGTTCCATCACTTCAAAGCAGGTCCGGCTGTTGTGATACGGACATTTCCAGGGATCCACTTTGCACTTGTCGTTGCCGGGCGTTCCGTCGCGCGACACTTTCCAATACCACTCTCCGCGTTGGCGATCCACGATGTATTTTTCGATGAACTCCCAGCTATTCTGCGACGCCTTGAGGAAATAGTCGCGCCCCGAAAGTTCGTAGGCGTTGAGGAATCCCACCACGGCTTCCGCCTGGGGCCACCAGTGCTTGTCGGTGTCGATGATTTCCTTCCCTGTGCCCTCGTAGAGCAATCCGCCATCGCTGTCCACTGCCTGCTCATAAACCGCCTGCGCCATCCTCACCGCTGCTTTCCGCGCCTCCTCCAGAATCGCGGTGTCGCCCAATACTTCCGCGGCCTCGCAGATCAGCCAACTCCCTTCAATATCATGGCCAAAGGAAAACCGGTCCGAGCGGTCGTGCCACGTTTCGTCGAAAAACATCCGGAAATGGTGCGTCTCCGGATCGATGATGTGGTCCAGAAAAATGCGAAGCAGCTCCCGCAGGCGCTTCCGCAGTCCGTCGTCATTCCATAACCGCAGGAGATTCGCATACGCTTCCAGCAAGTGCAGGTGCGTGTTCATGGATTTCTTTTCATCCATGTCCACTTCGCTCAGCCGCTGCTCGCCCGCGAGTTTCCAGTCCCGATCGTAGGTCTCGAAGTATCCGCCGTTCTGTGCGTCATGGCTTGCGTCTTCAATCATGCGGCGCAGCGCAATGGCCTTTTCCAGGGGTTCCTTTTCCGCGCTCGCAGCCGCGTACTCCGCCAGCGCGTAGACGGTGAAGGCCTGACCGTAAATCCGCTTTTTTGTCTCCACCGGGTTCCCCAGGTGGTCCACCATCCAATACACGCCGCCAAATTCCGCATCCCAGAAATAGCGCTGCAGATATTCGTAGGCCCGCCGCGCCGTCCGCAGGTACACCTCGTCGCCGTAAACCTTGTAAGCCTTCGCAAAGGTCCACAGAATGCGGGCGTTCAGGATCAGCCCTTTGTGCGCCAGGGGATCAATCGTCAGGTCATTCGCAATCTGTCCGCGAAAGCCGCCAAATTCGTGGTCCACCGCGTAGTTCAGCCAAAACGGCAGAATGTCGCCAAGCAATTCCCGCTCGACCCGCTCACGCAACCCTTCCACGATCCTCACACTTTCTCCCTGCAGCCCCCCGCGCCAAAGATCGTACCTATATTTCTTGTGCACGCTTCATGACTTAGTTGATGGGTGTTGGCGGCCGCGGAGGGTCCGGCTCGGATGGAGCGACGACCGCGTGCATCACTTCGGTGGGAAGACATCGCTTCTTCTGCGTTGAGTCTGGAATACACGCCGCGCCCATGTCAAGAATAGATAAACGTTACTGTTAAGAGAAATTACACGCGCTCGCCTTTATCCCCTTCCCGCGAAGCGGTATTCCCTTGGCACCTCCGTTGTATTTCCCTCCCCGGATTGCGCTAGAATGCTGGTCACTGATGGTGTTTCTGTTGGTTGCTCCGCAGGGCCTTGAGCGAGGTCAGGACCCAATGACAAAAACTGCTAAGGCGTACGGCGCCGTGAAGGCGCCTGCCGTTACTCTCAAGTTGCTGGCTTCGCATCTCGACCTGACAGCGGGAACCGTTTCCAGTGTGCTGAACAATTCGCCCGCCTCACGCTCCATCCCCGAACGCACCCGCAATCGCATCGTCGAGGCCGCTCGACGGCTCAACTATCGCCCTAATTTCCTGGCGCGTTCTCTGCGCGTCCGGCGCAGCTACACCGTGGGCGTAATCGCCCAGGAGATCGGCGATCCCTACGGCGCAACAATCATCAGCGGTGTCGAAACGTTCCTGCGCAAGAACAATTACTTTTTTCTCACCGTCGTTCACCGCCATGACGACAAACTCATGCGCTCGTATTCCCAGTTGTTGCTCACCCGGGGCGTCGAAGGCATCATTACCATTGACACCTCAATCGACCAACAGCCCACTCTTCCGACCGTTGCCATCGCCGGCCATCAGCAAGTCCCGAACGTCACCAACATCATCCTCGATCACCATCGCGCCGCGCGGCTTGTCCTGGAGCATTTGCTTGACCTCGGGCACAGACAGATCGCATTTTTCCGGGGGCCTTCGTCCAGCTCGGACTCCGCGCCTCGCTGGAACGCCATCCAGGAAGTCGCCGCCGAATTGCATCTCCCCATCCACCCGGAACTCGTGTTCCAGCTCGAAAGAATCCCGAATACTTCCGATATTGGCTATCTTCCCGCGAAAGAACTGCTGGCGGCCGAAATCCCGTTCACCGCGCTCTTCGCCTATAACGACACTTCCGCGGTCGGCGCGATGTTCGTGTTGCATGAAGCCGGCTTCCGCGTTCCCGACGACGTTTCCGTCGTGGGATTCGACGACATCTCCGTCGCCTCATTCGCCTTCCCACCTCTTACGACGGTACGCCAGCCTCTTTTGGAAATGGGCACCGTCGCCGCACAAACCCTTCTCGACCGCATCGAGGAGCGCGCTCCCTTTATTCCTGAAATCGTCCTCGCGCCGGAACTCATCATCCGCAATTCGACCGGCCCCGCCCGCCAGCGGTGAGGACGCAGCGAAGCCGGGAGGTTTCGTAACACTTCGGAAAGGTAAACGCGCTACACTACGATACTGTTGTAAAGTCAGGTTTTCCGCGCTAATGACCCCGCACCTGGTGAACCCTCTTCTGGTCTGGGGCCGATCATGCTCACGGCGAAATAGCCGACAACGAATTGGCTCACTGTTCGCTTCCCCAGCGACTCACCTCACCAATCGTTGCTGGAACTGAGAGGTTCCCGATGACAACGACGGTTCGGGCTGATTCCCCTACAATTCAGGCGCTGAGTGCGTTTGGCAAAGCGAGATCCACGGTTCAGGGAACTCCCCTGAGCGCCGATGAGTTGCGCAAGACAGATGCGTTTTGGAGAGCGTGCACTTACGTAATCCTGGGCATGCTCTATCTGCAGGAAAATCCACTGTTGCGGGAACCCCTGAAGCCGGAACACATCAAGAACCGCCTCCTGGGACATTGGGGCTCGAGTCCCGGCCTGGCATTCACCTACATTCACCTGATGCGCCAGATCAAGAAGTACGATCAGGACATGATCTTTCTGGCCGGGCCCGGGCATGGCGCCCCCGGTCTTCTTGCTCCCGTCTATTTGGAAGGCAGCTACTCCGAGGTGTACCCGGACAAGTGTGAAGACGAAGAAGGCTTGCGGGAATTTTTCAAGCAATTCTCGTTTCCCGGAGGCATCGGGAGCCACTGCACCCCGGAGACGCCGGGCTCGATTCACGAAGGAGGAGAGCTTGGGTATGTGCTATCGCACGCTTGCGGGGCGGCGTTCGATAATCCGGAACTAATCGTTGCGGCAGTTGTCGGCGACGGCGAATCGGAAACGGGACCCTTGGCGACTTCATGGCACATCAATAAGTTTCTTAGCCCCGTTCGCGATGGCGCGGTCCTGCCGATCCTTCATTTGAATGGCTACAAGATCAACAATCCCACGATGCTGGCGCGGATCAGCCACGAGGAATTGGAGAGTCTGATGCGAGGATACGGCTGGACGCCCTACTTCGTCGAAGGCTCGGAGCACGGGAGCATGCATCAAGCCATGGCCGCGACGACGGAGTTTTGCGTCACGGAAATCAGAAGAATTCAGCGGGAAGCGCGCGCCAGCGGCGTGGCCGAGCGCCCGCGGTGGCCCATGATTGTTCTGCGCTCGCCGAAAGGGTGGACGGCCCCGGGAATTGTGGACGGCCACAAACTGGAAGGCTTCTGGCGCGCGCACCAGGTTCCGATCATGAATGTGAAGAAGAACCCGGAGCACCTGCAGCTACTGGAAAACTGGATGCGCGGGTACAAGCCGGAGGAACTATTCGATCAAACTGGGAAGCTGCGCGCCGAGTTCAAGGAGATTGCGCCCGCGGGAACACGCCGCATGGGCTCCAATCCTCATGCCAATGGCGGCCGCCTGAAGAGGGCGCTCCGGTTGCCGGACTTCCGCCAGTACGCGCTGAAATTCGAGAAGCCCGGGATCATGCAGGCAGAAAATACCCGCCCTCTGGGCGCGTTCTTGCGCGACGTCATGAAGTTGAATATGACGAATTTCCGGGTTTTCGGGCCGGATGAAACCACCTCCAATAAGCTGGATGACATTTATGAGGTGAGCAAGAAGTTCTGGATTGAGGAATATTTTCCCGAGGACGCGGACGGCGGAGAGTTGGCACCTGACGGACGCGTAATTGAAATTCTGAGCGAACACACGATTGAGGGAATGTTGGAAGGCTACCTGCTGACCGGCCGCCACGGGTTCATCAATTCCTACGAATCCTTTGTCCACGTGATTGATTCGATGTTCAACCAGCATGCCAAATGGCTATCCATCTGCAATCACCTGTCGTGGAGGGAAAACGTCGCTTCGTTGAATCTGCTGATTACTTCAACCGTGTGGCGGCAAGACCACAACGGATTCACCCATCAGGACCCCGGCTTTCTGGACCTGGTGGTGAACAAGAGCGCCAGCGTAACGCGCATTTATCTCCCGCCTGACGTCAATTGCCTGCTCTCGGTGGCCGACCACTGTCTGCGCAGCGAAAACTACGTCAACGTTATTGTTTGCGACAAACAACTCCATCTCCAGTTCATGGACATGGATGCCGCCATCAAGCACTGCACCAAGGGAATCGGCATTTGGGAATGGGCCTGCAACGACCAGGGCTGCGAGCCGGACGTTGTGATGGCTTCGGCAGGAGATATTCCGACGCAGGAAGCGCTGGCGGCAATTGTGCTCTTGCGGGAAGAATTCCCCGATATAAAGATTCGTTACGTCAATGTAGTTGATCTTTTCAAATTGCAGCCGAATACTGAACATCCACACGGACTGCCGGACCGGGACTTCGATTCCCTTTTTACCGTCGATAAGCCGATCATCTTCAATTTTCATGGGTATCCCTGGCTGATTCACCGGCTGGCCTATCGCCGCAAAAACCACGACGGCATGCACGTCCGCGGATACAAGGAGAAGGGCAACATCAATACACCCATGGAACTGGCCATCGAAAACGAAATCGATCGTTACAGCCTGGCCATTGACGTGATTGATCGCGTGCCGAGGCTTCAAAGGGTCGGAGCCCACGCCAAGGAAAAGTTCCGTAATTTGCAGATTGGGTGCCTGAACTACGCGCACCAGCACGGCATAGACGAGCCGGCCGTTGCTGCGTGGACCTGGCCCTATTAAACTCGTGATGCTTTCAGGCTGTGAGTGACTGCTCGCTCTTGCACCGGTCAAGCACTGCTGGATTGGCTTTTCTCTAAAAAAGTATAGGGCGGTATCGATATGAGCGTTCTCGTACTGAATTCGGGAAGTTCCAGCCTGAAGTTTCAGCTCATCGCGACCGATCGCGAGCGCATCCAGAAAAACGCGGATGAGCGCATCTGCCGGGGAGAGGTGGAACGCATTGGCGGCGAGGCGATTGTTACGGCGGAATCAGAAAAATCGCCCAGACAGAAGTTCACCGCGCCGCTGGCCAACCTTTCCGCAGCACTGGATTATTTGATTCGCTGGATTGCGTCGGAAGAATCGGGCATTTCACAAGTCCAGAGCGCCGCAGATATCCATGCTGTGGGACATCGTGTGGTCCACGGCGGCGAAATGTTTGCAGAGTCCGCCATCATCACCGACGAAGTTTTGAAGGGGATCGAAGACTGCATCGATCTCGCGCCGCTTCACAATCCCAACAACATCAAGTGCATTCGGGCTGCGCGCCAAATCCTGGGGCCGAAAATTCCGCAGGTCGCCGTCTTCGACACGGCATTCCATCATTCCCTGCCGGAGCAGGCCTACTTGTATGCCTTGCCCTACCATTTGTACCGCCGGCACCACATTCGCCGCTACGGATTTCACGGAACGTCGCACCGCTATGTGGCTTACCGCTATCGGGTTTTGCGCAACTTGACGCGAGAACAGACGCACGTCATCACGCTGCATCTTGGCAACGGTTGCTCAGCCGCTGCGATTCGCGCCGGATACCCGGTGGACACTTCCATGGGCATGACGCCGCTGGAAGGACTGGTGATGGGGACGCGCTCCGGGGATATCGACCCGGCGATCGTGAATCTCATTGCGACAAAGGAGGGTCTGTCACCCCATGAAGTGGAAATGCTCCTCAACACGCAGTCGGGACTCCTCGGAATCTCCGGACTCACAAACGACATGCGTGTCCTACAGCAGGAATTGAAGGAACATGACGACCGCCGCGTACGCCTGGCCATCGAGATTTTCTGTTATCGCGCAAGAAAATATATTGGAGCATATCTTGCGTGCATGGGCGGGGCCGATGCCGTCGTCTTCACCGGGGGAATCGGAGAGAACTCGGCGGATATTCGTGCGCGCATTTGCACGGGCCTCGAATGGGCGGGGCTGAAGCTCGACAAAAACAGGAACGAGCAGGCCGTGGGCAAGGAAGCGCAGATAAGCACCGACGGTTCAAACTTAAAGGCGTTTGTGATCCCGACGGACGAGGAGCTCCTAATCGCGCGAGACACTGTGCGTTGCATTGCCGGTGAACCACACCCCTCGTAAGCGGTTGCGGAGAGGCAAGCTTAAAAGCCCAGCAAAAATGGATGGCGTGCCTGAAGTCCTTGGTGTTTTGGCTGAGGACGCAGAACAGCAGCCTACTCACCCGTCACAGACAGCTAGGGCGGAGAGTGCTACGTTTCACGGATGGGCGGACCCTTCCTGCTTGGTGAGGCCTTTCTGCTGGGGCTGGCGTCCGGCCCGGCATGCGTGGCGTCCTGCGGCCCAGTGGTAGTTCCTTCCCTGCTTGCCGAGGGCGCAGGCTGGCGCTTGAACGCGCGTTATCTTTCCTCCTTTCTGGGCACACGCTTCGTTGGGTATCTGCTTTTTGCCGCTGTGGCATGGGAACTTGGTGCACTGGTGTCGCCTCCGCCCGCTGTGCGCACTTTGATCTACGGCGGGATTCATGTCCTGCTGGGGGTGGTGTTGCTGTGGTACGCGCACTCAATAGGACGAGTCTGCACGCACGCTTGCGCGGGCTCCGGGCTGGTAAGCATCGGCCGGGTAGGAAAACGCGGGGTGTCGGGGGCGGCTGTGTTGGGGCTCCTGACGGGCGTGAGCCTGTGCCCGCCGTTTGTAGCGGCTGGCTTGCGCGCGGCACAATTGAGCAACATTGCTGCCGCACTTCTTTTTTTCGCGGTGTTTTTTGTCGCCACAACTCTCTGGTTTGTGCCATTTGTGGGTCTGGGCTGCGTGCGGCGAAACGCGTCCGTCATATTCGTGGCGCGAACGGCAATGATCCTGGTCGCGTTGTATTACTTGCTTGCCGGGGTTGCCATGCTCGCGGGAAGGAGGATCTATGGCTGACGCGGCGTGTACGGCGTTCGCCGGAAAGACGCCTCCACGGACGTGGAGCAGGGCGCTGCTGCTGACCCTGCCCATTGCGCTCTGGTCGTTGTTCATGTCCTTGCGCGGGCTCATGCAACCCGATCGTTCCTTGCAGATAGCCAGCGCGCTCACCGCCGCATTCCTGATCGCGCTGTTCTTCATGATGATGAAGACGTCCAGCACCTATCGCTGGCGAAGATGGTTTTTCGTTGCGTTGGGAGTGCTCTTTCCCATTGAGTTCATTCACAACGTCATGGTTCTGCGGGGAAGCATGGGCATCCCCATCGAAGAGATGATCGCGGGCCGCACGCCGTTCTGTTTCTTGCCGATTCCGCTGCTGATTCTCCCCGCGGCACTCACGAAAACGCTGGTCTTTCCGGGGTCCATCCTTCCCGGAGGAGGCATGGCCGGAAGCGGCATGGCGGCAATGGTGGGCCTCTGGCTGGCGATTACGCTGGTCGTCGGCAAAGGCTGGTGCAGCTATGCCTGCTTCTTCGGCGGAATTGAAGAAGGAATGGCCGCGCTGCCAAAGAAGGCGCAGTGGAAAAAGCTCGATCCGCGCTTGAGGCTTGTCCCTTGGGCCGTGCTGCTGGCGATGGTGTTGCTCTCGTTGGCGCTGTTTGAGCCCGCCTACTGCATGTGGCTGTGCCCCTTCAAAGCCGTTTCGGAATACGTGGCCGCGCGCAATACCGTGGGACTAGTGCAAAACGGAATTTTCGTGGTGCTCTTTGCCGCGCTGGTGATTGTGCTGCCTCTGCTCACCAAGAAGCGCACGCAATGCACCTTTCTCTGCCCGTTTGGCGCGTTCCAATCCATTTTCAACAAGACCAGCGTCTTCGACATCAAGATTGACCGCACGGTCTGCTCGCCCTGCGTGCTGTGCCAGAAAAGCTGCCCCACAATGTCCCTGACCGACGATTCCATCAAGAAGGGCGAAACGCTGATGTCCTGCATGAAGTGCGGAGCCTGTGTGGATGCCTGTCCGAAAGGCGCCGCGGTGTGGCACATCAGGGGAACGCAGGTGGCGGTTAAACCGGAACGCGCGCGGCTGATGTTTCTCTATGTGGCCTGGGCCATGGCGGCGATGTTCGGAGGCACCATCATCACGCAGGGCCTCGCGACGATCTTGCAGCGCGTGATTTAGGAGTTGCGCATGAAATGGCCAACCTCGAAACTCGGTTACACGGCTGCGGGAATGACGGTGCTTGCGGCAGTGCTGGTGCCCTTCTTGCTCATGGGACTATTCACGAAAGGCTTCACCAAGCTTGGATTGCATGTGGACGAAATGTACAGCGGCGGGCCGACGGTGCGCACAATCCAGGCGGATGGCTACACGATTACCATTCACAAGGCGGTCTATCCCCACCTGTTGCAGACCGAAAAGCCGTTTGTGCAACTCGACTGGAAACCGGTAAGCGCGTTGCCGCAACACGTGTCTGATGCCGTGGACGTGGATGGCGACGGCCAGCCGGATGTTCGCGTGAGTTTTGACGTTCCCAAGGATCCCAAGACGCCCCTGCGCGTGGATGTGGATGCGCTGAACCTGCGCTATCAGGCTATGCGGAATGTGGGCAAGCCGAAATTTTCGGAGTTGATCGTTCGCTTGGACGACGCGATTCTCGTGCGTGTTCCCCTTACGGAACACTAGCCCACCTTCCGCAGTCTGGGTGATTTAAAAATATTTTGGGCACATTTGGGGGACGGTTCGAGCCTGGAGTTTCCCTAACCTTCCTGTTTGCCGTGGGAGTTCTCGGTGCCTGTTGCAGGGCGCGTGGAAACGCCGTTGTAGTGAAGACCCACGCACTTGAAAGTGTCGCTGCGATGCGTAGGATCAACGCATGTACCTGCGTCGTTGCTATCGCCGGAAGGATGGCAAGCGCCACGGCTACTGGGCGCTGGATCGCGGCATGGTGAGCGAAGAGAACTTGAGGTTTTTGAAGGAAGCGAAGCGGCGTTACATCGTCGGGACACCGAAGGGCATGCTGAAACGTTTCGCGCCGGAGTTGCGAAGCCGGGATTGGAAGCAAGTGCGGGAAGGCCTGGAGGTGCGCGGGTGTCCCGCTCCTGGTGGCCAGGAAATATTTCTTCTCTGCCGGAGCACGCAGAGGAAAGAGAAAGAGCAGGCCAGGCACGAGCGGTTCGAGAAACGGATTGCGGAGGGCCTGGAAAAGATCATGGCCAGCTGCCGAAAGCGAAAACAACTGCCGGCCGTCGTGGGGCAGCGCGTCGGGCGATTGCTGGGCCAGAACTCACGAGCGGCGGGAGCGTTTGCAGTAAAGATCGATGCCGATGTAGACGGCTTCGCGAAGTGCCGTTGGAAGGAAATGGATCGCTGGCGGGAATGGGCGCGGCTCAGTGAAGGCTGTTATGTGTTGCGCAGCAATGTGACCGATTGGAACTCGGAAGAACTCTGGCGCGCCTACATGCAACTCACCGAGGCCGAGGCCGCCTTCCGCATCCACAAGACGGATCTGCAACTGCGGCCCATCTGGCATCAGAGACAGGAACGCGTCGAGGCGCACATCCTGGTGTGCTTTCTGGCGTATGTGTTGTGGAAGACGCTGGCGCAACTCTGCCAGCGCGCCGGGTTGGGCAACGAACCTCGGAAAGTATTCCAGGAGTTGGCGGAGATCACCCTGGTCGACGTGGTGTTGCCAACGCGAAACGGAGTAACCATCCGAAAGCGCTACGTCAGCCGTCCCACCGAGCAGCAGGCGGTTCTGTTGCAACACCTGAATCTGCGCTTCCCCAACTCGCTAGAAATGGCCCAAGTGTAGTGAAGACTCGACCATGTCCGCACTGAAAACACAGGTATTTATCCCCCAAACTGCGGAACTCGAGCTAAGACAGCGTTGAGAGCCGCGGCGGCGGCATCCAATCGTTCCGTAAGCGAGTTCGTTCTGGAGAGCGCACTTGCCCGTGCCGATGAAGCACTGGCGGATCGGCGTACCTTTGGGCTGAATACAGCGCAATGGAAAGCATTCTTGGCAGCGCTTGACGCTCCTCCGCGTCCCCTGCCCCGCTTAGCACGCGAAGCGTCTGCCGCCGGGCGGCTTCGTTGAAACGCGGTAATCGGAAAGTGATCCGCTACTCGACTCTTTCCGCGATTGCGGTAGCGGGGGGTTTCGGATATTGTGCGGATTCGGGTTCTTGGGAGAGTTTACGGTGAAAAAGAGCGGAATGTTCGCGGTGTTGTGCGTTATGGGCATGCTGCTTTGTGCGCAGGAGGGCCACGCGCAGGCGGGCCCAGAGGGCGCGAGCAGCGAATGGCAGGTGTGGACCGGCGGAGGGCACGGGATTAACGGGAGCCAGTCCGGCACGGGCGTATGGAACCTGGGATTGCGTTACGGCATAGTGATCACATCGCCGCACGGGCCGGGCTTTCTGCGCGGGCAATTGGAATACGCGCTGGATGCGGTGCCGGCGTGGGTGATTGTGCAGAGCACGAACAAGGCGTACGGGGCAGGCGTGAATCCGTTTGCGTTCAAATGGATCCTGACGTCACCGAAAAAAGTGAAACCGTATTTCGAGATTGAGGGCGGGACGCTGTTCACGAATACGAAGGTGCCGGAGGGAACTTCACACGTGAACTTCACGACGAGCGGGGCGTTGGGCGCGCACATTTTGGGCGAGAAACACAACTGGACGGCGGAAGTGCGGTTCATGCACATCTCGAATGCGGGGATTTCGGACCCTAATCCGGGGATCAACACGATTCAAGTGCGAATTGGGTGGGGAGTGTTTCGGAAGTAAGGACTAAGGCGAGCCATTCGGCCGACTCGGCTCAGCTGGATGTGTGGCGTACGCCTTGCCGAGAGGGGTCGAGCAGTGCTCGACCCCTACAAGGAAATGTGAGAATCACTCGCCGGGGTTGAAGGCTTTGAAAGTCAGGACCGCCACCGCTCCTCCCAGGAAATCTGCAGCCAAAAAGATCCGGACGCTCGAACACGCCGAAAACTCGGGAGAATTCCGCCAAGGTGTGCTTGCAGCAGCGGTGCACAATTTCCGCTCGTCAGAAAAAAACAGGGCAGGCCTCTCAGCCCGCCCCGTTTCCAGTTTGCTAATTGCTGCTGCCTGCTCTCTCTGAAATCAGCATTGGCCCATTCAATCCGCAGCCGAGGCGTGTTTCTTCGCCACCACGGCATTGATGTCCAGGCCCAGACCTTTCGCCACGCCGGACCCATACGCCGGATCGGCCTTGTAGAAGTGCTGCACTTGCAACTCCTGGATGCGCACTGGCACTTCTTTCAAGCTGCCCACGATGTTCCCGATCAGCCGCTCCCTCGCGTCCGCCGGCAGCAACCGGAACAAATTCCCCGGCTGCGTGTAGTAGTCGCTGTCCGAACGATGATCGTGGCGAGCGACGGTGCCAGTGACGAGCTTCGGGCGCTCGGTGAATCTGGGATCCTGGGTGGGACCACCAAAGCTGTTGGGTTCGTAGTTCACGGAGGCTTCGCCATTGCCGTCGAAGCGCATCGCGCCATCCTTGTTGTAAGTATGGTAGGGGCACTGCGGCTTGTTCACCGGCAAGGAATCGTAATTCACGCCCAGGCGGTAGCGGTGCGCGTCCGGGTAGGAGATGAGCCGCGCCTGCAGCATCTTGTCGGGAGAAAAGCCCATACCGGGCACGACATTGCGGGGTTCAAAGGCCGCCTGTTCCACTTCCGCGAAGTAGTTGTCCGGATTCCGGTTGAGTTCCAGTTCGCCCACTTCGTGAAGCGGGTAATCCTTGTGAGGCCACACCTTCGTCAGGTCGAACGGGTTGATAGGATACGTCTCCGCTTCCTTCTCTGGCATGATCTGCACGCACACCCGCCACTTCGGGTAATCTCCGCGCTTGATGGCCTCGAACAAGTCCCGCTGCGAATAGTCCGGATCGATCCCGCGCATCTCGCTGGCCTTTTCGCCGGTGAAGTTCTTGATGCCCTGCTTGGTCTTGAAGTGCCACTTCGCGTAGAAGAGCTCGTTTTTGTCGTTGATGAGGCTGAAGGCGTGACTGCTGAAGCCGTCCATGTGGCGGTAACCGTCGGGAGTTCCGCGATCGCTGAAGAGGATGGTCACCTGGTGCAGCGACTCCGGGGAGAGCGACCAGAAATCCCACATCATCGTCGGCGATTTCAGGTTTGTTTGCGGATCCCGCTTCTGCGTGTGAATGAAATCTCCGAACTTCAGCGGATCGCGAATAAAGAAGACGGGAGTGTTGTTTCCCGTCATGTCCCAGTTGCCCTCTTCCGTGTAAAACTTCAGCGCAAACCCGCGCGGATCGCGCTCCGTGTCCGCCGAACCCTTCTCACCACCCACCGTGGAGCAGCGCAGGAAGGTCGGCGTCCTCTTGCCCACCTGCGAAAATAGCTTCGCCGTCGTGTACTTGGTGATCTCCTTGCTCGTGCACACGAAATGTCCGTGCGCGCCCGAGCCCTTTGCGTGCACCACGCGCTCCGGGATTCTCTCCCGGTTGAAGTGCGCCATCTTTTCAAACAGCAGGAAATCTTCAAAGACAATCGGCCCGCGGGGTCCCACCGTGAGCGAATTCTGGTTGTCGCCCACCGGGCGCCCCGCATCCGTGGTCATAGTTTGCTTTTTCTCTTCTGCCATGGCTTCCTCCTCAGTCCCGTCCTTTGTCGCAGCGCTCGTCGCGGCGGCTTTATTGCGCGTCACTCATCACGCAATTTTCTACCCTATTGGTTTGCCAGCGATAATTCCAATATCTAGATCGGATACAATAGATAGGCATTGCCTATAGTACCAAATGCTGTTTCCTGATCTCTGATCACTGATCGCTGGTTACCCGGACTCGCCCTATGGAACTTCACCAGCTCCGGTACTTCTGCGCCGTGGCCGATACCGGCAGCTTTAGCCGCGGCGCCGAGCAGTCTCACGTCTCGCAACCCTCCCTCTCGCAGCAAATACGCAAACTCGAAGACGAACTCGGCGCCCGCCTCTTCGACCGTCTCGGGCGTTCCGTTCGCCTCACGGAGATCGGGAAAGCGTTTCTCCCCCGCGCCCGCGCGGTCCTTCGCGAAGTCGAGGCCGCTCGCGGCGACGTCGCCGAGCTCAAAGACTCCGTCGGCGGTTCTCTTCGCCTTGGCGTCATCCCTACCGTTGCGCCGTACCTCCTGCCCGCACAGCTCACCGCCTTTGCCCGCAAATTTCCTCAGGCGCATCTTTCTGTTGTGGAGGAGATCACCCCCGTCCTCCTTGAACGCCTTCGCGCCGGCAACATAGACATCGCCATCCTCGCGCTTCCCATCCGCGGCCATGAATTTGAATCCGCGCCATTCCTCACCGAACGCCTTTTTGCTGCCATTCCCAAGCATCATCACCTCGCCAAGCGCTCTTCGCTCTTCCTAAAGGATCTCCGCTCCGAGCCCTTCCTCCTCCTCCGCGATGGCCACTGTTTTCGCGACACCGCCGTCGCCGCCTGCGACCGCGCCCGCGTTCATCCGCAAATCGTCTTCGAAAGCGGCCAGTTCAGCAGCCTTCTCAGCATGGTTGGAGCACGCATGGGCGTATCCATCGTTCCCGAGATGGCCATCGAAAGATCCGCTCCCTGCCACTTCATCCGCATCGCCGACGACCAGGCCTTCCGCACCATTGGCAGCGTCTTCCTCCGCGGCCGCGCCCTCTCCCGCCTGCACTCCTGTTTCCTCGCCCTTCTCCGCTCCTCATTTGCCTCTCACACATCCTGATGGCCCGAGTCAGAAATTAGAAAAGAAATCAGCGGAGCGAGGATTGACAGGCGGGGCGGAGAAAACTAAAGTGACTGCGAAACCGCGAAAAATAACAACAGGCGACAGGAAACCTTCTTGATCGAGCGACTTTTCCGTTTACAGGAAAACCAGACCAGCGTGCGTCGAGAGTTGCTGGGCGGCGCGACGACGTTTCTTACCATGGCGTACATCATCGTGGTGAATCCGCAGATCCTGGCGCAAACGGGGATGCCGGCGGAAGGCGTGGTGTTCGCAACGTGTTTATCGGCGGCGGTGGCGACGCTGGTGATGGGGTTGTACGCGAATTATCCGATCGCGCTGGCGCCGGGGATGTCGCTGAACGCGTACTTCACTTATTCGGTGTGCCTGGGGATGCATGTTCCGTGGCCGACGGCGCTGGGGGCAGTGTTTTTTTCGGGAGTGCTGTTTGTGCTGTTGACGGTGACGCACGTGCGGGAGCAGATCGTGAACGGCATTCCGCACGGCTTGAAGCACGCAACGGCGGGCGGGATCGGCATGTTTATCGCGTTTGTGGGCTTGCGCAGCGCGAAGCTGGTGGTGGCGAATCCCGCGACGTTTGTGAGCCTGGGCAATTTCTCGGACCGGGAAGTGCAGGCGGCTTGCCTGGGAATTGTGTTGACGCTGGCGCTGATGGTGCGGCGGGTGAACGGCGCGATCTTACTGGGGATTGTGGGCACGACGCTGTTTGGGATTTTCCGGGGATTGGCGCACTGGCCTTCGGCTGTGCTGGCGCTGCCGCATCCTTCGGCCACGTTTCTGAAGCTGGATTTGCGGGGCGCCGCGCACCTGGGGCTGGCGGAGATCATTTTCATATTTCTGTTCGTGGACCTGTTCGACAACGTGGGCACGCTGGTGGGCGTGTGCGAGCAAGGGGGATTCGTCAAGGAAGGGAAAATTCCACGGGTGGGGCGCGCGTTGCTGGCGGATGGCGTGGGAACGATGTTCGGCGCGCTGACGGGGACCTCGACGGTGACCAGTTATATCGAGAGTGCCGCGGGAGTAGCGGCGGGGGCGCGCACGGGGCTGAGCAACGTGATGGTGGCGGGGCTGTTTCTGGCAGCGATGTTTTTTTCGCCCATGGCCGCGGCGATTCCGGGATTCGCAACGGCGCCGGCACTGATCCTGGTGGGCGCGCTGATGACGGAATCCCTCGCGCAAGTGGATTGGAAGGAGTTCAGCGAAGCGTTTCCGGCGTTCGTGACGTTGGTGGCGACGCCGCTGACGTTCAGCATTGCCACGGGCTTGAGCCTGGGGGTGATTTCCTACACGGTGGCCAAAGTGGCCGCGGGGAAATTCCGTGAAGTGAGCGTGCTGCTGTGGATACTGACGCTTGTGTTTGTGCTGCGGTACATCTATATGGCCGCAGAGTGAGTTTTGCCGGGTGTGTGTGGAAGGACCGCCGGGGCGGGTGATGAGAAGATATGGTGCCCAAGAGAGGACTCGAACCTCCACGACCTTGCGGCCACTAGCTCCTGAAGCTAGCGCGTCTGCCAGTTCCGCCACTTGGGCACAAGCGGGGTAAAACGAGGCAGCATCAATTTTGAGGCCCAGGTATTGGTTTGTCAACGAAACGTGGGGTGGGAAGCGGGGGCAGTTGCCGATTACCGTTGCTGTCGGCGTCGACTGCCGGCGATAGCGATTGATCAACAGTAAAGGGAAGCGCCTGGGGCGACGGAGGAGCGCGCTGGCCGCGTGGCGGGGCTAGCGGCGTTTATGAAGTCTTTATGACTCCCTCAGGACTTTCCGAGGTGCATTTTGCGATTTTGTCTTTGTCGAGTGACGCTTTAGGGGTCCGCGGAAGTGGAGAAAGCGGAGTAAGACCTATAGCTCAGCTCGAACTTGTGTCATGGCTCTGGTGGTCTTCGAAACGATTTGCGTGCTGGCTTGCGGTTTCTACCTCTATGTGCTTCAGCAGTGGAGGCGAGAGGGGAAGGGCAAGACTGCGTTCAGGCTCGCGGCGCATGAAAAGAGCAGGTGGAGAATCCGGAATGGGCCGCTGAATGTGGTGAGTTTCCGGAGGGAGGCCAACGGAGGAGAGAAACGCGCAAGCGGCCGAGCGCGTGGGGTGGGAGAACGAGACCACCAGATGAAAAGGGTAGCCCGAGTTGCAGTCAGTGCGAACGGATGGCGCACGAGCGGATTGCAAGGGCAGGGGTCACGTGGAGAAGAGGATAGGGGAAAAGCGGTGGAAGTGACAGTGTTCCATTTGCGACCACTTGTGTAAGTCATACAAAAAAAATGGGTAAGTAGGCAGCCAAGGAGGAGGAGCGGGGGTGTGAAACCTTTCGCTCGGCCGCCAGGGTTGTCATTAGGCTATAGCAATAAAGTAGTAATTTCAGAAGTTGGTGAGGAAGTGGATTGTGTGACCGCTGGACTGCCAGTACCCCCCTAGCATTCCCCAAACAGAGTGCTATACTGCGCGCAGAATTAGGTTTGCCCGGCCCGAAACAATCGGGGGCACTGCCTACTGGTTCCAAGCGGAGGTTTCTATGGAGACCGTAGAATCTGTGTTGCGGGGGCCAATGCTGTATCTTCTGATCGCCTGGGGAATCGTCACCGCCGTCTTTATTGTCTTGGTCGCATGGCGGAGCGTTCTCACCAGCCATGAGGACGACCAGATCTTCCTGGATAAGGCGCAAGATCACATGGCGAAAGAGCAGCACGAACTGGTCGCCAAGATTAATAAGCTCTCCAAGCCCATCCTGACCAGCGGAATCACTTCCGGGGTACTGCTGCTGTTGATTGCCGGAATCTTCGTGTACCACGGCCTGAAGAATTTCTAGGGCAGGCGTGGTAAAGCGCAAGGCCGAGCGAACACTTCAGGGCTTTGCGGATGGCGCAGGGGTTGTGTTTGCGGGGGTGACCGGCTGAGAAGCCTGGACGAGGGAGGTGTGATTATGGACCACCACCCAGTCGCCGCCCCGTTTTTCAAAGACGAGCGTGGTCTGCCCCTGAGCGGTGTCAGGCTGGCCGTCCACAACGGCTGAAAAATCCCACTGATAGGAGGCCCAGGCGAATTTCCCGGCAAGACGTATGAGTGTGTTCGTGCGGTCGAGGCGGACTTGCTGGATGCGCGAGCGCTGCAATTTGTAATCCGCCAGGTAATTATCCCAGCCGATGACCGGCGGGGCCCAAAAGCCGTTCACCACGCTGATGTCGTCGGCGATGCATTTGTGAAGCTTATCAATATCCCCTACCTGCCAGGCGCCCATCATCTCGGAAATCAGGTAGTCGATCCTCTGTTCATCGGGCATAGCCGTCGTGTTGTCGGTGGAGGCGGGTGGCGGGGTGTCGTCTTTCTTCTTTTTCTTTTGGGCGGCGGCGGTGGTGGCCAGCGCCAGGCTGAATGCGAGGATGAGAAAAAGAGAGAGGCCGCGAAAGAGCGTGCGGCTCCCGTGAGAAACAATTGACGCGCGTTTCATGCTCGAACGCTCCTGCGGAGTGTGTCGCGCCGGAAGTTTGCGAGGAAATTGCGGCGCGCCGAATTCGTCATGTTGCTGCGAGTGCCAAGCATGATGAGCATAGCGCATTGCCGGGATTGCGGCGGCGGAGTGTGCCTAGTTGGTCTAGTGGGTGGCGGCGGCGTTGTGCGTGCGCGAGGCGCTGATGAGATTCACGAAGAGGCGATAGGCCCCGGAAACGCCCTCGGGCAATTGGCGGAAAAAGGAAAGGCCGGTGTAGATGTAGGTGCCCTGGCCATAGCGGGCGTAGACAAGGCTGCCATTCAGGTCGTTTTCGCCGGGATCGTGCATGGCGAGGAGGGGCATGTAGCGGGAATCGAAATTGCTCCAGAAGTAGAGGCCGCGTTCCTGGACCCAGTTGTTGAAGTCGGCGGCGGTGATTTTGTTGGGGGAATTGAGAAGAGGATCGGCGGGCTGGAGGAATTTCACATCGGCGGTTTCATCGGTGACGCGGGGAGTGGGACTGCCGATCTTTGCGGGATAGGGAGCGGGCTGAAGCTTGTCCCAGACGAAATCGCGGTTGTACTGAACGACCAGCGTGCCGCCGCCTGAGACGTAGTCGAGCAGGCGTTTGTTCGCGCCCGCAAGTTCGGGGCGAAGTTCGTAGGCGCGCACGCCGACGACGATGGCGTCGTAATTCGAGAGATTGCCGAAAGCGAGCGCGGCGGGATTCAGCAATTCGACGGAGATACCGAGGCGTTTCAGGGCGTCGGGGATGGGTTCGCCTTCAGCGGAAATGTAACCGACGCGGAGATGCGGGGGGACGTTGATATCGAAGGCGTGGACGATGCACTGGGCGGGCTCGCTCCAGAGGATGTTGGGCATGGAGGGGAGCGGCTCAAGAGAGGTGGAAAAGGTTTCGTCGCCGCGCTTGGCGTAAGCGGTGATGGTGAAGTTTCCCGGAGCGAGTTGAGCGGGCGGGGTTACGGTGAATTTGGCGTATTGATCGCCGATGCCGTCGAAGTTGAGGTCAACGGGAGCGCTAGCGTTCAGGCCATCGGGAACGTTGAGGCCGACGGTGACTTTCGCGGCTTTGGCGGAGTAGGAATGAACGCGCAGGAAGACATCAAACGGTTTGTGCTGCTTCGACAGGACTTCGACGGTCTGAATTGGATCGACCGCCAAAGTATAGGCAGGTACGACACGGATGGGAACTCTGGCCACGGTCGTGGATGAGGCGAATGTGTAGAACACACTGCTGGGGACGTAGATTGAGTGTTCAGGATCGATTTGCTCTTTCAGCGAGACAAAGATCACGGGCCGAGGCTCTGCGCTGAGTTGCGCGTATGTTGGAGGCATTTGCGGAGCCGAGTCGAGTGTTATTTCGAATTTCACGCCACGTGCCGGGTCGCCTCCGGTCGGCTGGAATTGCCTGCCTGCTGTTACTAACAGTGGGCCTTGAAACGGGCACTGCAAGCCCGGACGGCAATGGTAGGCCACGGTCAACGACAAAGGCTCGCCAAGGACGACGTCGTTTCGATCTGCTTCCGCTTCAAAAATGAATCCTGCAGCGAGACGGAGAGCGCGCGTTACTCGCTCCAACTGAAGACCAACTTGGAATAAGTCTAGGCCTCTTCCATGGGAAGAGATGACATCGGCAGGAAGAATCATTGCCAACTGCTTCTGAACATCCAACAACAGATTGGTTGCGGCGGAAAAATCCAACGCCAAAGCGGCTGCGCGGGCCTGGGACAATTCTTGATCGGAACGCTTCAGGCCGTCGCACCACTCCTTGTTTGCCTTACAAGTATCCCCATCTTCACTTTCGAGCAGCGTCGTGATGGGTTGCGCGAGTTCAGAAGCCTGCAACTGCTGATTGTCTTCCCTAGAGAGAGAAATGGGCCGCTTGATGAAAGGGGAGTTCAAGAATGAGGCGATACCCTGCGTGCGATGATTGGTGAATGCATCAATGCCGATTTCCCGCCAAGATTTTCCGTAGAGAGGCGAGACATCTTCGAGAGGGAGGAGGAGACCTTTTCCTTTGTCATCCGATCGGATGACGTCCAGGATGATGGGCAACTTACCTTCTGGTTTCCACGGCCGCAGGCCCTCTTTAAGTTGGAGTTCCGGGAATGCATTTTCATCGGCGGCGAGGGCGACGGCTTTGGTGGTCCAGATGCCGGACAGTTGGTGATGGCCGTGGCCGGAGTGGACGCCGCCCCAGTGGTTGATGACGATGTTGGGGCGGAAGGAGCGGATGACGCGGACCATGTCTTCGAGAACTTGGTCGCCCCAGATTTTTTCGGTTTCTTCGGGCGTTTTGGAATAGCCAAAATCGCGAGCACGGGTGAAATAGAGCTTCACGCCATAGCCGCGGGTGGCGGCGAGCAATTCCTGCGTGCGGATGAGGCCGAGTTGGGGAGCTTGTTCGGGCCCAAGAGCGTTCTGACCGCCTTCGCCGCGGGTGAGGGAGAGCAAGGCCACATCGGCGTGAAGCCCGCGAGCAAGATAGGTGAGGACGGCGGCGCTTTCATCGTCGGGATGCGCGGTGATGTAAAGGATGCGCGTGGTGACGCGGGCGCTGTCAATGGCTTCGATGGTTTCGGGGAGACCCGGACCCGTTCCGGGTGCCGGAGGAAACTGGGCAGCAGCGGGCGGAACGCGGAGCAGCCCGAGTAGGAGAACGAGCACGAATGATTTAAGGAAACGCAATTAACCTCCCTGGCAAACGCAATCATTCCTAACAGTGAAGTCCCGCTGCCTCTTGCGAAAAGCAGATCCCTCGCCCGCAAAAGACGCGGGTTCGGGATGACAACGGGTTAAAGTCTTTCCGCAGCGTGTGCCCTTCGGTGCGCTCAAAGCAAAAAGCCGTGCCCTCTTGGGGGCCAGATGTGAGATGGCATCTAGTTCTCCGCAGGGGGCGCTGAACTGGCGAAAGGCCATTGTCGCATTACGTTGGACCAAACGAGAAATGCGGAAATGCCGAGAACAATTTCCAGCAAACCCCACTTGCACGCCGCGCCGGTCTGCCAGAAGAGCCACCCCCAGCCGAGCATGGTGAGCACGGCAGGCAGCGGGTAGAGCCACATTTTGAATGGCAGTTTGTCCGAGCCCCAGCTGCGGCGCAAAAGCATGACGCCGACGGCTTGGCCGATAAACTGGACAATCAGACGCATGGCCAGGATTCCCGCGATGGCCGTTTCCAGCTTCAGCGCAATGCTGAAAGCAAAGGCCAGCGCTCCTAAGATTAGAAGCGAGACATGAGGAAAATGTTTCGTCGGATGCACTTTGGCGAAGATGGGGAAGAAGTTGCCGTCAAGCGCCGCGGAGTAGGGCACGCGCGAATAGCCGAGAAGAAGGGAGAAGACGGAAGCCATGGCTATCCATAACACCATACCAGTGAAGAGAAGAGCGGCCCGCTTGCCGTAGAGAGTTTCGACAAAGAGACTGGCGATGAAGGGGGAGTTCTGGGCGATACGCCAGGGCACCACGCCGAGAAGGCTCGTCTGCATGGCGAGATATAGCACGGTGATACCCAGAATGGAGAGGAAAATGCCGCGGGGGATATTTTTCTCGGGGTCGCGGATTTCGCCGCCGAGATGGCAGATGTTGTAGTAGCCCCAGTAGCTGTAGACGGTGTTGATCATGGCCGCGCCGAGAGCCGCGAACCACACGCCGGAGAGATGAAACGCGCCGGGCGGAAAATCGAAGGCGAGCTTGGCGTCAAAGTGGCGCACACCGCCCGCGATGAGCCAGAGCATGGTGCCCACCACGCCTACCCACAGCAAGACAGAAATTTTGCCGATGGTCTGAATACGGCGATAGAGGAGAATCACCAGGGAAATCACCAGACCGCCGGAGATGGCTTTTGACTGAAGCGTGGTGAATGGGTGCAGGTAGCTAGCGTAGCGGGCAAATCCGATGGATGCGGAAGCGACGGAAAGGGGGGCTTGCACGAAGGTCTGCCACACGAAAAGGAAGGACATCAGGCGGCCCCAGCGCGCGGGCCCGTAGGCTTCGCGCAGAAAGACATACGTGCCGCCGGCCTTGGGCATGGCCGCGCCGAGTTCCGACCAAACAAAACCGTCTAGCGTGGCCAGGAGAGCGCCGGCGAGCCAGGCCACCAAGGCTTGCGGCCCGCCCATCGCCTTGATCACCAGCGAACTGACGACGAAGGGGCCGATCCCGACGATCTCAATCATGTTGAGAGCGACGGCCTCTTTCAGGCCGAGGCCGCGCTCCAATGCGGGTTGTGGTGTGGTGGCGGTCAAGTTTCCTGCCGGAATCGCCGTGCGTTGCGAGAATAACAAATACGCGGTTGCAGCCCAACGGGTGTGGCAAAGTTTGTGCAAGGTGATGCGGCAATCAGCAATAAGCGCGGGTTGCAGCCTTCATGTTGAGCGGTCCTTCAGGATTGAGCGTTTGCGCGCGCGGTGCGGGCAGCGCCGATGCCGGTGATTGACGGAATTCCATCCAGGCATTCAGGTGATCTACATGTGCGGCTACGCGGAAGGATTTCCGGAGACACAAATTCCACCGGACACCACATTCCTGCAGAAACCATTTCGTTTTGTATCTCTTCTGGAACAGCTTAAACTCATGCAGCGGAAGAGCTGAAGGCCCGAGCGGCTCCCGCACAGACAAATGGCGCGCTGGCTTGCGGCAATACTCCTTTTCGTGACGGTTGTATCCCCCTGTGTGGGCGTTCCGCCACCAGGCCCTGCCGGGCTTTCCCTGCCGCCCTTTACGGCGAGCATCCTTGACCACATCTATTCAGGCCGCCCGGACCTGGCGATACCCGAGGCGCGGCAACTGTAACAGCAGCAAGTGAACCAGCCGCTGGGATATTTATTGGAAGCGGAGTCGCTGTGGTGGGGGATCTGGTGCACGTCGGCCGACTTCAGATATGGGATGACGATGGCGCGTCACCGGGAGAAACAGGCTGCCGACCAGGCGTATGTGAATCTGGCGACAAAAGCGTCAGTCCTTGCCGACGCGCAATTGAAACAGCACGAAACGGGTGAGATGCACTTGTATGCCGCGATGGCGGATTCGCTGCAGGCGCGCCTCTACAGTCTGCGCTGGGAGAATCGTGCCACGGCGCGGGTCGGAGTACGTGCGCGGGAACATTATGAGCGCGCGCTGGCGCTCGATCCATCCTTGGCGGACGCTTACCTGGGATTGGGGTTGTACAACTATTACGTGGACACACTCTCAACAATGGCGCGCATTCTGCGATTCATGATGGGCATACCGGGCGGGTCGAAAGAAGAAGGGATACGCCAACTCCACCTGGCCATGCTTTACGGCGAGTTGACGCCGGCGGTGGCGCGATTCTATCTGGCGATTAACCTGCACAACTACGACCAGCGCTATGAGGAGGCACTGCAGGTGCTGCGGCCGCTGGTGGAGGAGTATCCGCAGAATCCGTTGTTCCAACTGGCGATCGGCGATCTGTATGCGAAGCTCGGCAGGAAGCTACAGGCGCTGGAAGCTTACCGTGCGGCGGCTACCTCTCCCAACATGGCGGAGCCGGCTTGCCGCCGGAAGATCCAATCGCTGGTGCGGGCGGCGCTGAGTGGCACGGCCTTGCCGGGGCACTGAAGGACTTTCCTCCAGCGCCGGGCTGCGTAATAATAGGAAAGGGTAGATTTGTGCTCCGGCACCGCGTCCTTCCTGGATCCCGGGGGCGGGTCAACGCGGGTGGCTGTTTTTGCATCTCAACCCACACAGACGCGCCATAATATTTTTTCTTCCCGTCTATGAGTAGGGAGTTGGCGCACACAATTGTCTTCGGGTGGAGGAGAGTCCATGAGGCAGTCTTGGAGAGCATTCGGCGTCGTGCTATTGGCGCTGGGCTTGGAGGCCGGGTGCAACGATTACAACACCTCCATACAATACCCCACGGGGGCATCGATTCTGACTCTCGCGCCCTCGGGAGTCGTGTTCGGCAGCGCCGGCTTCACACTGACAATCATTGGCTCGAGTTCAAACGGCTTCCAAACCAACACCGTGGTGGAATGGAATGAGCAAAAGCTGGTTTCCACCTATGTTGATACCGTGACCATGACTGCGACCGTGCCAGCCAACTTGGTTGCGAAAGTCGGCACGGCTTACGTAAATACGTATACGCCGCAATCGGGCACGGGCATGAATGGATTATCGAACTCGGTTGCATTTTTGGTTTACGGGACACCCAATCCTGTACCGGTGGTCACGTCGGTGACGCCGAACACGGCGCCGGCTTGCGGCAGCAGTTGTGGGAACGCTTCGGTGAAGATCACGATTGCGGGATCCAATTTTCTGCCCACGTCCACAAACGGAGCTTCAACGGTGACGTTCACCGGAGTGTCCACCAGCGAGGTGGAGACGGCGATCAATGTCAGCAGCATTACTTCGACACAGATTCAGGCGGTGATTCCGGGAACGATGCTTGCGGATGCGGATCCCAATGCGCAGATTAACGTGATCAACCCGCCGAGTGGCGTGTGCCTGGTGGGCTGTCCGGTGCTGGGCGGGGGACCCAGCCTGGAGCCGCAGACGTTTACGATCACCGGTGGCGCAGCGGCCGCAGCGGTGGCGGAAGAAACGCCGGCGCTGAGCCAGGATGGACGCTACGTGGCGTTCTCAGCGCAGGAAAACGAGACCACACAGATCATGTTGCGGGATACCTGCCTGGGAGTGCAGAACGGGTGCACCCCGAGCACAAAAATGATTTCCGTTGCCGCGGATAACGCGCCGGGCAACGCCGACAGCCACACGCCGGTGATCAGCGCGGACGGGCGGTACATCGCGTTCAGTTCGGCGGCGACGAATCTTCTGGAAGGTGCGCCCTCGGGGCGCCAAGTGTATCTGCGGGACACCTGTGCAGGAGCAAGTGCTTCTTGCAAGGTGGCGACGTCGCTGGTCTCAACGGATCCGGGAGGCGCGCTGAACGGCATCGAGAGCATATTCCCTTCGATCAGTTCTTCGGGGCGCTACATCGTATTTCTGGCGGTGACACCGAGCCAAGATGCGGCCAAGGGAAAATTGCCGGCTAGCCCGGCGGCTTCACCCAACAGCGGTTTGCGCCAGGTGTTCCTGCGGGATACTTGCCTGGGTGCAACGAATTGCACGCCGAAGACAACGCGCATTTCCCTCTCGCCCGGAGATACGCCAGCGAACTCGAACAAGCCGGTGGGTCCGGCGCTGAGTGGCCTGGCTAAACAGGTGGCACTGGCGGATCGCAAGAGCGCGACGGTGTTTACGCCCACTGTGCCCGTGGACGATCAGGTATTTCTGGCGGTGCCGCAGGATCCCAAACAATAAAAAAGCGGGGGGCGGGAGGGCTCAGGCGTTGCGCCCCATGCGGTTGCATCTCCTCGGTTATCCTGAGTCAGCAAACCCTTTCCCAAGTGACGGTAGGCAGGCTTTTAGTTGAAACGCACCTTGATGTCCGGGCGCTTTTCGAGATGCACGGATTCGATGAAACGTACCTGGCGTTCATCGAGGGTGAGAATCATGGAGGAAGTGCGCACGCCTTCACCGAAGAAGCGCACGCCCTTGAGCAGATTGCCGTCGGTGACGCCGGAGCAGGCGAAGATGATCTTTTTGCCGGGAGCCAGATCTTCGGTTGCGTAAATGCGCTTCGGATCTTTTACGCCCATGCGCGCGAGGCGTTCGTGATGCTCGGGTTTGCTGACGACGAGGCGGGCGAGAATCTGACCATTGAGGCAGCGAAGCGCCGCCGCCGTGAGCACACCTTCCGGAGCGCCGCCCGTGCCCATAACCATGTGCACGCCCGTGCCGACAACAGCGGCGGAAATGCCGGCGGAGAGGTCGCCGTCACCGATAAGCCGGATGCGTGCCCCGGCAGCGCGGATTTCCTCGATGAGTTTTTCGTGGCGGGGGCGATCGAGAACGATGACCACGAGATCTTCGACGTCGCGGTCGAGACGTTTGGCGACGGCGCGAAGGTTATCGGCCACGGGCGCATCGAGATCGACGGCGCCTTTGCAGGCGGGGCCAACAACGATTTTCTCCATGTACAAGTCAGGAGCATGCAGCAAGCCGCCTTTTTCGCTGGCGGCAAGAACGACGATGGCATTGGGCGCGCCGGTGGCGCAGAGATTGGTGCCCTCGAGCGGGTCCACGGCGATATCAACCACGGGGAAAAGAGCTTTGGGGCATGAGTGGCGAGGCCGACCTTTTCGCCGATGTAGAGCATGGGCGCTTTGTCGCGCTCGCCTTCCCCGATGACGATGGTGCCGTCCATTTGCACCTGATCCATGGTCTTGCGCATGGCTTCGACGGCCACTTCATCGGCTTTGTGGCCATCACCAAAGCCCATGGTGCGGGCGGAGGCGATAGCGGCATTTTCAACAACACGCAGAAATTCCAGGCTGAGTTGTTCTTCCATGCAGAGCGCCCTCCGAGACGGCTTATGTTAGGGCAAAGTAATGCTTATGGTCGAGAGGGAGGCGCGGCGGAAGGACGAATCGGTCATCGTTTACCCGATCGCGAACGAAGAAGAGCGGAAATTACGGATCAGGGAGCGGCGGCAGGGAGAGGCTGAATGGTGACGTTGAGAAGATTGGGGTCGGCGAATTCGGTCTGATCGCCGGCGCGTTTTCCGGCGACCGGGAGCAGGCGTGCGGAGAGCGGCTTGTTCCATTTGACGGAGAGAGAAGCCACATCACCGATGATGCGGGCAAGCGCGTCCACGCTCGTATCGCCGGGAAGAGGAATCGTGTCGAGGCCGGTGCCGCAGACGGCGGAGTAGCTCAGCAGCGCATCGAGAGAAATCAGGCCGTTGTTCCAGCGCTCGGCGAGACGCGGGTCCTCAAGGATTGGAAGCATCAGGCCGGAGTACCCGGCTTTGCGCGCGCCAATGTCCTTAAATATGGAAGTGATCGTGGCAACAGCGGTGAGCGTGCCGCTGGTGCCGAAGGGTTGGTGAGAAAGCGCTTCAATGGCGGCGCCGATGGAAGCGTCTTTTGCAGGAGCGGGGGAGAGATCGAGGCCCAGGTATATCCAACCTTGTTCGCGATCGGCGCGGCTGGCGAGTTCCTCAACACCGAAGGATTGCTGGATGAAGATGTCGAGCAAGCGGCGCCGGGCCGTGGGGATATCCGGAGCATTGTGAAAGGCCGTGGCGACGGTGTTGGCCGATTCCAAACCCACGGTGAACTGGTGGCCGGTGCCGGTGTGATAGGCCGCGGGGAAGAAAGGCGAGTAAGGAGGGACGCTGGCGATGGCGGCGAAGCGGAAATTGCCTTCGCTGCGCGGCGTGGTGTCCGCGAGTTTCTTGACGGTGCGGGCGGCGGCTCTGACGGCGGGCCAGTTGACGGTGTCGTCCTTGGTCACAAAAACAGTGCCGCTGATGGATTTGGTATTCTGCAGAATTTCCGCAAGCAGATCGGCTTGCGCGTCGCCATCCTCGCCGGAGAGATATGCCGGGCCAATGGAAAGAATGACGTGGTCCTGCTGGGCGAGGCCGTCGAGGTCTTTGAAGAACTGCACTGCCTCATTGTGAGGAAGCGACATCGTGTATTCGGGAAAGGGCTGCGTGGCGATGCGCAGAGTCTCAACGGTGTAGCCGCGGGACTCGAAAACGGTTTGCGCGTATTTGAGGAAGCGCACCGCTTCGGAGATTTGGATCTGATAGCGGGCGCGGTCGAGGTTGATGAAAGCGGTGATGGCGCGGACTTTGGGCTTTGGGCTGCTTTCGGGCTTTTGTTGCGCGGCGGAAGAGAGCGCGAAGAGAGAAAGAAGCAACATGCAGATAATTATAAAGCGAAGATGGCGTGTGCGGAGCGACATGAGTTTCACACAAAGGCAGCGATGCCGGTGATTTTCTCCCCGATGATGAGCTTGTGGATGTCGTTGGTGCCCTCGTAAGTGTAGACGCTTTCGAGGTTGTTCATGTGGCGCATGACGCAGTAGTCGTCCACGATGCCGTTGGCGCCAAGGATGTCGCGGGCTTTGCGCGCGGTTTCCAGGGCGATGGCGACATTGTTCATCTTCAGCATGGAGATGTGCGCAGCATCGGCTTTGCCCTGATCCTTCAGGCGGCCGACATGCAAAGCGAGCAACTGGCCCTTGGTGATTTCGGTAATCATCCAGGCGAGTTTTTCCTGGACAAGTTGGTGTGAAGCGATGGGCTTGTTGGCAAACTGCTTGCGCGTCTTGGCGTATTGCAGAGCGGTGTCGTAGCAGGCCATGGCGGCGCCCAGCGCGCCCCAGCCGATGCCAAAGCGCGCCTGATTGAGGCAACTCAGCGGGCCGCGCAGGCCCGTGACACCAGGAAGAAGATTCGCTTCAGGAATTTCGCAATCGGAGAGGGAGAGGCCAGAGGTGATGGAAGCGCGCAACGACCACTTGCCGTGGACATCCCACGTCTTGAAGCCCGGCGCGCCCTTCTCGACGAGGAAGCCGCGCACTTTTTCGTCCTCGCATTTGGCCCAGACGACGGAAACGTCAGCGAGGGAGCCGTTGGTAATCCACATTTTTTCGCCGTTTAGGACGTACTTGCCGCTTTTCTTGACGGCACGGGTGAGCATCCCGCCGGGATTGGAGCCGAATTGCGGCTCGGTGAGACCGAAACAGCCGATGGCTTTGCCTTCCTGGAGCAGCGGGAGCCATTTGTTTTTCTGAGCGTCGCTTCCGTAGGAGTGGATCGGGTACATCACCAGGCCGGTTTGGACGGAGACGAAACTGCGCAAGCCGGAATCACCGCGCTCGAGTTCCTGGTTCATCAGGCCATAGGCAACATTGGACATGCCGGCGCAGCCGTAGCCCTGCAGGTTCGCGCCGAAAAAGCCGAGTTCGCCCAGTTGCGGCACAAGCTGCATCGGGAAGGTGGCTTCGCGGCTGTGTTTTTCGATGATAGGAAGAATCTCGTTATCAACGAATTGGCGGGCGGTCTGGCGAACAAGTTTTTCTTCGTCGTTGAGAAGGGAGTCAAACTCGATGAAGTCGACACCAGGGAATGAAGGCATGAGAGGCTCCGAAGAGCCAGAGTAGCAAAGGGCAAAGGGTGCGGCAAGGAAGGGAGGGGGGAGCGGCAGCAGATTGCGATTTTTGGAGGATTAGACCTGGCAGTTTGCTGGTTGGTCAGGACTTGGCGGTAGCGGTGGCGCCGCATTCCATGTCTGCGCATCACAGTCATCTCCCGCACTTTCGGAGTAGCATCGCGAACGGTTAACCAATAGGAGGTAAGCGATGGATCGCAGAGAATTGTTCCGTGGCGCGGCATTAGTGGGAGCTGGATTGGCCTTTCCTCGCGCAGCAGACTCGGCCGCCGGCGAAGAAACTTCCGAGGCCCACAGCAGAATCAAGAAGGCCGCTGCGGCTGGGCTGGCCATGGAACGCCGTGACTGGGAACAGGGCATCCTGGCCCAGGCATTCCTGGAGGCCGGTGATGACGAGAACGTCATTCTGCTCACCAAGGCCGCGATTGTGCAGCGCGTCCCCGATGGACGATTGGCGGTGGTGATCGAGGGGGGGACGACCGATCCGGCGATGGGCGGCGAGGCCTACTGGCGCGCGGGGCAGGTGACGGGTGACGCGGAAATCCAGGAAGCGGTACGCGGGCTGCTCGAGTGGATCCTGCACAAGGCGCCACGCGCGGCGGACGGAACGTTGTATCACGTCTTCAAGGATCCGCAAGTATGGTCCGACGGGTTCAACGGCGCTCCGCCATTTCTTGCCGCCACGGGGCACTATGACGAGGCCTTGCGGCAGATTGACGGTTTCCGCGAGCGGCTCTGGGACCCCAAGAAAAAGCTGCTGGCGCATATTTGGGATGACGGCGAGAAAGCGGACAACCGAAAAGAGTATTGGGGCGGCGGCAACGGCTGGGCGGCTGCGGGACTGGCTCGCGTGATTCGAGCGTTGCCCGTGGACCGAAAGGAGGACCGGCAGAGGCTGGCGGCGTTTGTCACGGAACTGATTGACGGATGCTTGAGCTACCAGCGAGCGGATGGGCTCTTCCATGATGTCGTGGATCGTCCGGACACTTTCGTGGAAGCGAACCTTGCGCAGATGCTGGCTTTTGCGATCTACACCGGCATTCACGGCGGATGGCTGCCCGAAAGATACCGGCCTGCTGCGGACAGGATGCGAAATGCCGCCCGCGCCAAGATGGATTCCTTCGGGTACGTGCAGAGCGTTTGCGGCGCACCCAACTTCGACCGCCAAGGCACCTCAACGGAAGCACAAGCTTTCGCGATCATGATGGAAGCTGCAGGGAGCAAGCTGCGGTGAAGTCACCGGGGATTTTTGTGCCAGCGGGAGTGAGAGAGAATCCACTCTGGAGGGAAGCTGGTATGCGGAGCAGGCGGAGGATGCGGGACAACCTGTTCGGAGAGACAGAAATGGGCCGGGGTACGTCGTCCCGCGGCCTCCCTGTCTGACGGAGTCCCGCAGAGGAGCCGCTTGAGCTCGCCGCGCAAGAGCTCACGCCCGGCGGTCGCCGAGCTTCTCCCGCACTGTGAGAGAGTGCGCGAAGAACAGGTACACTGGAAGGGGGACGGAAAGGAACCAGGAGACGTGGCGAAAAGGGGAACGACGCAGGCGCGGGGGAAGGTGAACCCGGCGATTTTGATTTTTGACGTGGATGGGGTGCTGGTGGATGTGCGGGAAACCTACTGGCGATCCGGGCTGCAGACGATGCAGCACCTGACGGGGAAAAAGCGGACTTGGGCGGAGTTTTACGAGTGGAAGCAAAAGCCGGGGAACAACGATGACTGGCGCTTGGTGTCGCGCTGGGCGACGGCGCTGGGCGTGCCAATGACCTATGAGCAGGCGCGCGCGGCGTTCCAGCCCTTTTATTGGGGAAGCGACGGGCAGCCGGGAAATGTGTTGAAGGAAAGGCTGGTGGTGACGCCGCGCTTGATCGAGAAATGGGCCAAGGGGCGGGAGCTGAACCTGTTCACCGGGCGCACGCGACAGGAATTCACGTATACTTCCGAGCGCTGGGCGGCGGCGAAGTGCTTCCGCACGGTGGTGACGATGGACGACGCCGAGAAGAAGCCCGATCCCGAGGGATTGCGCATCATTCTGGCGGGCCGCGATCCGGGCAGCGCGCTCTACCTCGGCGACAACATCGATGATGCGCTGGCGGCGAAGGCGGCGGGCGTGCCGTTCATGGGGATATTGCCAAAAGCGGCATTTGACTACCGGCAGCGCGCGAAGGAGTTTCGCAAGTTGGGCGCGGTGGCGCTACTGGAACGCGCGCGGGACCTGGATCGCTGGCTGGTGTGATGTCGCCAGGCAGCCCCAGGGCACCCGGGTGAATCCTATCTGGTGAACTTCCCCGCGAAGAATGCGGGAACTCCAGCGGGCATTTGGGGGAAGAAGGAAACAGGGCAAGCTTGCCCTTTGGACACGAAGAATGAAAAAAACGATCTACATGGCTGCTTTCGGATTGGGCTTCATTGTTACACAGAATCTGCATGCTCAAGCGCCTCCGGGACCCATTCAGCCTGCTCCCTCCGCGGTATCCTCCACGGCGCCGCCTGCGCCGCCGGTAAAACGGATTGAACCGAGGAAGAGCATTCTGGGAGCATGGAAACTGAATAGCGACGAAAGCGACGATCCGCGGCAAAAAAGCGCGCAACGCTCAGCGGGCAATTCAACTGGCAATCCTGGTGGGAATGGCGGCGGCCCGCGCGTGGGCTGGCCCGGCGGCGGAATGGGTGGGGGCGGGATGGGCGGTGGACACCACGGGAATGGCGGATCGCAGAATGGCACGGCGGAAGATCGCCAACGCTACAACCAGTTGCTGGACCCTTCGATCCGGCTGGAGCTGGCGCGGAAAAATGACAAGGATCCCATCGTCGAAATGATGGGCGATCAAGGCCGGAAGACGGTTTTCTATACGGACGGGCACAAACCAGACGCACCAGCGGGTGTCGGCACGGAAGTAGTGGAAGCAAAATGGGACGGCGCGAAACTGGTGAGCGATTCCACGCTGCCAAAGAATGGCTCGTTGAAGCGGACCTACGAGGTGTCGCCGGATGGACTGCAGTTGTGGGAAGAAGTTGAGATGGTGAGCGGTAAGGACAAATACCCATCCAAATTCCGTTTTGTCTACGACGCCGTAGCCCCGGGCGACAATTACTAGCCGAACTTTCTCACGAGCTACAATTTTGAAGTTGAGGTCCTGTCGAGTAGGCGCAGCGGGTTGCCCCGCCGCGCCTCTCACAGAACCGGACTTGCGGGCCTCGCATCCGGCTCTTTGGATCGTTGACTCAGAAGACCAGATGAAGCTG
>PMES01000069.1 GCA_003154775.1 Acidobacteriota bacterium
GCATCGACCGGTTGAGCTCGCATTAGTTAACGGACCACCGCCTCTCAAATTTGTCGCGACGGTATCCCTGATGGTCAGCTCAATGAACTGTTTCGAGGGGAGGCTCCCGCAAGTTCATAGACTAGCCGGCTGCCATCCAGGACAGCGTAGGCCACCCGCGCCCTTTCTCTTTCCGGTCCCACGATTTCCCACTCGTTTCCTTGAGGTATCAGCCTCATCTTGCTCCTCGCTCTCCACCAGCGGTCCACATCTCCCGGGAGAACGGCCCATATCTTTTCACGTGCAACGAGTTGTCGCAGATAATCGACCAGCAACTCATAAACTGTGCATGCGCGCCGTTCAATTAGATAGTCCGGGTGGGTAATAAAGCTGATCAGTCCGTTTCTTTCTCGGATGAGAGCCACTTGTTGCTTCCAAAGATCGAGCGAGTAGTCGTTCAAGATGTGAAAGAGTGAATAATCCTGTGCGGCAGTGAGAGGAAGCTCAACGATTTTGCCTATGAAATAAGGCATAACCGTGCAACAACCGCCGCGCATTGGTTCCAAATGCGCGACGTTCGGAACGGACATGTCATAGGAAAACTCGAAAACATCGTACCACTCCTGATTGCGATACATCGCGCCAGCACGAAACCCTCGGCTGTCGTATCGGTGCAGATAGCGGTTGATTTCTGCCGCCCGGCGCACAAATTCTCCCCGCTCCCGGTAGAGGTGCCCATCGTGATTCAAATCATGGATGTTGAATTCACAACCGCGGCTTCGGATTTCACTGACGTACTCATCCGGGACCTCGTAGCGCTTTTCAGGGATGACCTGAAACGAGGCCTTGATTCCGTATGAATCGTCTAGGTCCATCAACTTGGAAGTGAAGTCGCGGCCTGCGGAAGTTTCCACGTCGTGCGTCATGATTAGGCAATTGGGGGCACCCTCCGGCCAAAACCATATGAACGGCACCTTCTTCACACCACTCGCTTCCATCAATCGCCGCAAGAGCTCCTCGTGAAGGGTGTCCACGGTGAAGTCGACGGGCCAGGCAGGGAATAGTAGTTTCCTCCAATCGCGAAAGTACGCTCTTTGTAACTGGCGACGGAAGGAAACCGGCAAACACTCTCTCATGAAGTAGTAAAGCTTGCGGACCGGTTCGCTTTCGGCGAACACTTCCCTTCCCGGAGTCACTTTCTGCCGATAGCGTTCTAGACGAAGATTATCGACCACCTCAGTGAAATCAAAAGGGAGGTGAATCGTGGTGCCGTCGCGACGAATATCTTTCGAAGCATCGAATTCTCGGGAGCCTGCCAAATCTGCCGCAACACCAGACTGGCACGGCCCGTAGCAAATATTGTTTGCGCCGAATTGAAAGAAGCCTGCACCTCCAGACGCGGGATTATCAGTCAGGGATATTCCGCCCAGCAAGTCTTCGGGAATGAGGTAGTAGTCTAAAAGAGTCTGAATCATCATCTGGTGTGGGTGACCTGGCCCAGGTTTGTCGTCCAGCCATTATGGAGCATTTCGGCCTCTTCTTCCTTCTTCTGCAAAGTACTTGCCAAAAAAAGAGAAACTCCTTCGGCAAGTTGCGATAACCCTCAGTCGCGTCGTTCCCAGTTCGCAGGCCGCAGACTCAGTCGAAGAGCCTATCGCGAGGTTCTTGCTTCTTAAATTCCTGGGGAGCCCACGACCCTACTTGTAACGCTGCAAGGCTAGCTTCCTAACCGATATGGCGGTAGATCAATTTCCCAATGATCGTAAGTAATCTGTCTGGCATGCATGAAAAGGCGCGTTTGGCCATCTCCAATTTCCAGCCACCGACTAAATCAAGAGAAGAAGCGTGAGGAAATTGCCAATAAACCAATCGTTTCGGTTGGGGGACCCAGTGGTTCTTGAATGCAAGAAGTCCCGTGTTGCCGTCCTCTGTCCGTCCCATGTCAAATTCGTTTGCTCCATTCGATTTCCCGGCTGCGATTGCTTTCCATAAAAGCCACGGTGTTGCCCCAAATTTGTTGAACCGTGCATCGGAACACCCATATTTATAGTAGACGAAGTCCCTGAATTGCAAAGTGAGAATGGCAGCGATTGGAGTTTTATCTTTATATGCCAGACGAATCTCTAGTGCTTCGCCGAAACAATGAATTAAGTTCCGAAACCAGGCGTAGGGGATAGGAGGCAAGCGGTGCCGGCTCCGCGTAATTACAAAGAGAGCGTAGAAGTCTTTGAGCAGGTCATCGGACCTGCCGCATTTCTCTACTAGGCCGGCCCGCTCGGCCCGCCGAATTCGGCGCTGAACAGAATCCTTGTTGAAACTCTGGAACACCTCCTTTAAGTCTGGACGCAGATCAAGCCTATGCAGAAAGTATGTTGCCGTGGGTCGAAAGTCGATTCCGCCACCTTTTTGGCCAAAATATCCGTCGATTGGACGAACCTCCAGATATTTCCATTCCTCATGCTCGAAGGCGGTTTGCAAGTAGCAAATCAGGAAGTTAAACTCTTCGGTTGAGTCGCAAAGTGGTTCGCAATGATCTGAAAAGGGTAGCGATACAATACGGCTCCCGGTTAACCAGCTGTTAATGCGACAGAACGCCAGCCCATTCTTCAACTCACCGGTGGGCGGTGATGTAGTGAAGGCCACCGGCTCGTACCCATATGTACGTCGAAGTGCCTGGAGCCAGGCTACCGTGTGGAACACAGAAGCCTTGGGATGCTTCTCTACAAGCTCGGCCCACCGCGGGTCCTGTGTCGGGTCAAGTTGATAACAACACAAGCGAGAAGCAGACTGGATATCACTCTTTGGCAATGGACTGGTCATCATTCTGCACGATGAGAATTCTCTGCGATCCTCACCCGCGCGGTGACTCAACGGTTTCAGTTGGCCGGGCGTAATTCGCTCGATAGTTTCCTAAAGGACATGAATTCCTCTCGTACCGAAGGTATAAGTATCGAGAGCGAGTAAATTGCTGCGAAACCCAGGGCGATAACTAGGAGTTACGAAACTATCCGCTCTGGACCGATTGAGTGCAGGGCAAACTCTGCAAGCAAAACGCTGATGAGGCACAGCGAATTCGGATACAGAAGAGCTCCTCTAAGACTCTGCAATGTCAAGCTTGTGGCGCGAAAGGTAGACTTTAGCAACAACGGAAGAATGACACCTGAAAACAAGGAGCCGGAAAGGGTCGATCAGTTGATGCCGAAAGTCAGGCCGATAACAAGGCTAGCGACGATGACGAGAGAGTTGAATAACAAGAGCTAGAAAAGCCGCCAGGACGCATCGAGCTTTCCGCACTCCATATTGGGGCCGCGGTACGACTCTCGTGCAAAAGTTATCGAACCGTTGAAATTAAACCACTCTACATACCTCGAAAAGTGCGAACAAATCGACGAGCATAATTTCCAAGGGGCCCGAGAAAAATAAGGAATAGCTTCAAACGCACTCTCGCCATTCGCCAATCCTTCTGCAATGCAAGCAGATAGTGTCTCCTGGCGGCCATCAGGTCTCCGCGCCAGAAGAACTTATCACCCATCCCCTCGAAAACTCGCGCGCGAATCCAGGCCCTTTCCCGCTCGCTTTCAGTGCTTCGGCAAAGCGACTCTTCGAACTGGCCAACCGTCATACACGACGTGCCCGATCGATACTGCTTTGACACTCGATGCGCAGCATATTCTTGGGCGACGCCGAGCAGGCAATATTTAGACACCTTCCGGATGCCACGCTCGTTAGCTTTCTGCCGGATCAGCCAAGGCACTGCAATGTCGGCTGCAGCGCAGCCTTCGATGTTTTCCTGGCTCGTGAGAGCGTTAGAGATACTGAGACTGTGTTGGCGGTAGCAAACCATGGGTTCCGCAAAGTATCCGACATCGAATGATAATGCGAAAAGGCACCATAAATACCAGTCGCCGGCCCAACACATGTTGACCCGGGCACCGGCCCACGTTATGTCTGTCGGGAAAAGACTGATCCTTTCATAGCATTCGCGACGTGCCATTGCAGAGGCAGCTATAACCATGCTTCCTCCGACCAAGGTTTTCAGAAAAACGTGGCCACTGACAATGCGATCTCGCTTGCCGTAACTGCCCTGTACTCCCGTTTCCTGTCCGTTTTCAACAATGATACCGGGGCAGAACGCGTATCCAACGTTCGGATGTTTTTCCATTAAATCAACATACCGCTGCAATATATATGGCCGCCGCAGGTAGTCGTCAGCAGAAATGATCCACACATATTTGCAGCGGCTTAACCGAACGCCCTCATTTTGGTTGCCAAGAAGCCCGAGGTTCTTGTCGTTGCGTATGTGTTTCACCCGAGGGTCCTGGAACGATTTCGCCACCTCCGCGGTACGATCCGGGGAACAATCATCCATTATGAGCACTTCGAAGTCGGTATACGTTTGCGAGAGTATCGAGTCGACGCATTCTGGGAGCAGATGAGCTAACTTGTAACATAGAACGATGAAGCTAGCGGTCGGAGGGTGCATCGAGCTTTCGGCACTATTCAGGTACTGGATGGAAGCATCTTTGAGCGTTGAAGCCATTCAAGTCCTACCTCCCACAGAATGCGCGGACAGAGCTAAACCTGCGAAGTGCGGACCGTGGGCGGAAACTTTCAGCGTGCGTACAATACGCAACCCTTTCAGGGTCTGCTCCCCTTGGAAAAATACTCGGCTGGCTTCGGTTTGGACAGGATCCATTCGGCATACCGCTGCATCCCATCCCAGACAGAAACAGTTTCCAACCTAGGGAAGTCATCGTCGAGTTGTCCGCAACTAGATAGCGGCAATCCATGCCGGATTGCCCTCGACATGCGTACAGGGTTCGAGATTGTCCAAAATCCGTACTTCGTAACCTTTTTCGAGCAGCCGGTCTGCGATATGCGATCCGATCCAATCAGCCCAGCCCCCCAGTCACCAGTGCCTTCATTGCGTTCTCCTTTTACTTCAATAAGCCAGCATATACTAGGTAATTGCTCGTGCCGAGCGCTGGTTTCACGTTGTTTCTACTTCGTGGCCTACCGAAGCTGGCTTTTCTGTAAGAGTAAGTTTCGACGTTAGGCGACTCACGCGGAACTCGTAGGAACAAAGCCGACTCTGACGAGCAATCGCCGCATGGGACCCGGAATCTGGTCCCAGGAGATCAGTGTGAAGAGAACCCGAATCGAGTAAATTCCGCTCACAAGTACGGCCAGCGTCCCCAGGCAGGCGGCCCAAAGAAGTGGCAGCGCGTAGAATCCGCAGAACACCACCGAGATCAAAGCGAGAAAAAGCAGGCCCGTTTGTTTGTTCGCGGTGGACCAGCGAAAACCGCTGAGCTGACGCACGATCGGGTACAGCAGTACTCCGTAAGATACGTATGATCCAAAGAACGCCATGCCAGCGCCGTTCAATCCGAAAGAACTCACGCAGATCCACGCGAGTCCGAGACTGGCGAGAGTCCAAGCTAGTTCAGTGCCGAAATAGATGGCCTGCTTGCCTTTGGCCACGATGATGAAGCTCATGGGCCAGGTAATTACTTGGAGCGTCGTTCCCAGACATATCCAGCGCAGGATTCCCACCGCCGCACCGAATTTCCCACTGTAGAACAGTGCGATGACCACCGGCGCAAACGTAAGGGTACCGAGCACGCCCGGCCCGGCCAACAATAGGCCCACTCGTGTCTGTTCGTTAACCAGGCGATTGCATGCCGGATTGTCGTTGGCGCTTGCAGTCAAACGGGGGTAAAAGTCCGCTGCCATGGCCTGTAGAATGAACCCAACGTACAGTCCGCCAAGAGTCCAAGCAGCTTGATAAACCCCAGTTGCTGCAAGGCCGACTTTGCGGAGCAGAATGATTCGGACCGCGTAGGCGATCCCCAACGTCATAAAGTTACTTGCCATGAACGCGAAGCCGAGCTTCAAAAGCGCTCCAGCTTCCTGCCTCACCTGGGAGAACGTCACTGAAGGGGTCTGGACACGTATCTTCCGGACGTACCACCATGATGTAATGATCGCCATCCCCGCAACGGCAACAAGCGCTGGCACCACACCTTTATCTCGGAGAAAGTACACCATGACGATGCTGATCAGCGTCCCGAAGAGCGCGCCCAACACTCCCATCTTGGCGAGATCGAGGATGCGCCGCATCCCCTGAATGAGCGCGCCTTGGCCATCGGAAATTAACTGGAAAAACACGGCGACCGACAGCAGGGCTATGGCGGTCGCGTGTCTATCGTTGCCAAAAGTTAAGGCGGACACCTGCCTGCAAAACACGAGAAGCAAGCCAGTTCCCAGGAGCCCGAGGAAGATCGCTGTTCGCCGCAGCACGGCAGTAGTCATCGCGATCCGCTCGGTGTCGCCCGAGCCAACAGCTTCGGCAATCTGGCGTACACCACTGCTGTTGATGCCCATTCCAGCAATACTTTGAGTAAGGGTAGCGATCGATCCGTAGAGGCCAAACAATCCGAACCCGGCCGGACCGAGTAGCAGCGCCATGGCTTTGGTGCGAACGATTCGAATTAAAATGCCCACAGCTTGCCCGCCGCCGACCAATGCCGAGGACTTCAGAATTTGGTCGTAGGTGTACTTCTCGGCTGTGGCAGTCGGTGCTGCTTGGGGCAATGCTTCTAGCGAAGGGGCCAAAAGCTGATTGTTGGGAGAGTTTAATGACATGGACGGGTGCCCCGACGACGATCCGGGCCACCAACCGCCGTACTGAAAAGCAACGTGCCACCGGCACCGCGGGAGGCGCTTCGGAAACACGACATTAGGATTGATTCTGACGGTTTCATGAAGGTGCCTTCACGTCGAGAGATGCCCTCGATGCGTCACGATTCGATAATTCCCCAGGATAGGGTATTCGAAGCAAGCCGGCATATAGACTCATGGTCATTTGGCCAACAACGTCCCAAGAATGCTGTTTTGTCGCGTAGTCTCGTATCTCATGCCGTCGCGTGCTTAAATCCTTGTATAAATCGCTTGCGAAGTACGTTTCGATGGCCCTCGCCAAGTCAATCGGATCTTCTGGCCTAAATACAAACCCCGTCTCGCCCTCCACAATTTCATCTTTCAGGGACCCCACGTCGGCTGCCAGAACGGGCAGGCCGAAACTGTACCCTAGAAACAGGACCCCACTTTGGTAGATGTGCCGGTAGGGCAACACGAGAACGTCTGCTGCTTTGAAATAGACCTCGGTCTCATCATCAGGAATGTAGTCCGCCCTGAGCAGTATTCGCCCCCTCTGAACGTCCTCACGGATCGCTTCCCCGATTGTGCTCCAGTATCGCTCGCAATTCTTCGGCCAGCCGGCAATAATCAACCGATAATCGCCACCGCGGCCCCAGATATGTTGAAATGCAGTGATCAGGTACTCGAGCCCTTTGTAAGGTGCGATGTTGCCGAAAAAGAGAATCGTCCTTTCAGCGTCTGGGAGACCCAATCGTTGCCTTGCCTCACCTGAAGTAAGGCCCGTATTCGGAACGGCATTGTTGATCCCGAACGGGATGACACTGACCCGGGCCCCTTGCAAGCCGAACTCTCGGACCAGTTCGTTCTTCATCTGTTCCGTATGAACAAAGAAATGGTCGGCAAGCCGATATTGGACTCGCAACGTAAGCCGATTGAATAGTGTATCTGTGGAATCCCGCTTGCCTGCATTCACGTTGTGCACTGTGAGAACGATCGTTTTCCCCAGCAGCTTGTAGTAAAGCATAAGCAGCGTTCGATCAAAGGATTGGAATCTGTTGTTCCACAGGATATGAAAGATTCTCGGCTCGGCTGTTGCAGCATAGCGAATCAGCTTGGCGTAGTACGTCAAAACCCTGAGAGTCTTTGTCACGAAGCCAACATCTGGCCGCTGATCGCCTCGCAGATTAAGAAAGTGCACTCCGGGATTGCCGTGAAATTCCAGGCAATCCAAATCATCATTACCAATTAGATCCAGGGCCGCACCCTTTGAGATGAGTTCCGTTGCGAGGCCAAACGCGTAGGGCTTGTCACCACCACCAGTGAGCAGGGCCACTGCAATCTCATGAGCCGCACCGGACACCGTCGATTCCGGCAGCCCTGCGGTGCCTTGCTGGTCTCTATTAAAATCCTCGTCCATCTGTCTTTACCGGTGAGTTCTCCAGTTATTTCGTGGCACTTCTGCTTCCCCTGGTTCCATTGAGGAGCCTGCCGCAGCCACCCGCGGGCTAGCTGGTGCTATTCAATCCGTTGGTAGTGGTCGCAAGTGCAGAGAACACCGGTAGTCTTGCGCCATGAAGTAGGGGCGATCGCCGAGGAAGAAGTGGCGATCGAATGCAAGCACTCACATTTTCCCGTTGTTCCATACATAGTAGGCCTTCACAAATTCTGTTTCATGCCTCCGCTAGTCTCTCTTCCAAAAGCTCACAGATCGCATGGCCGATCGTGATGTGCATCTCCTGAATCCGCGCCGTCGATTTGGAGGGGACGCAAAGGCACAAGTCGCATATTGCTCGCATCTGTCCCCCCGATTCGCCTGTCAGGCCGATGACGGTGATTTTGCACTGGCGAGCCGCCTCAATTGCGCGCAGAATATTCGCGCTGTTGCCGCTGGTGGAGATCGCCAGCAGCACATCACCTGGCCGGGCATGGGCAGAAAGCTCGCGGGCAAAAACATGTTCATATCCGTAATCGTTTCCGATGGCCGTAAGAGCCGAGGTGTTACCGTGCAGCGCAATGGCTCTCAAGGGTTGCCGCTCGAGCAGGAATCGTCCCGTTAGTTCTGCGGCGATATGCTGCGCATCGGCCGCGGACCCCCCGTTCCCCGCAATGAGCAGTTGACCGCCTGCGGCCAGCGAGGAATAGATCGTGTCAACGGCACTGGATACATCTGTCGTGAGCCTTGGGAGGGCTCCAGCGACCTTTAGGTGTTCGTCCCAGATGGCCCTGATTCTATCTATCTGTTGGGTGGGGCTTGCCACGTTCGTACTCTCCTATCCTAATCCCATCGGATGACGCCCATAGCATTTAACGGCTTGCCTTGCGAGTTTCGAACTCAAACATTGCTTTGTCCCAACGTTTTAACAATGAAGCCTTTGTTTCCGGAAGCATTCTCTGAGCCCATTTCGCAGCTTTCCATCCAAGTATCGGTTTCATCCAGGCATATTTCCATCGCAAGCGAGGTTCCTCCAGGCGACCCTGAAGTTCTGCAGCCAGGCTCTGAAGCTCCGCAATAATGTCCGGTCGATCCGGATAGAAATTCTCGTACCAAGTGTGTAGATAGTTCAAACATGCTTTTCGGACACGTTCGCTATCTTCAAGCGAGCGGATGTATTGGACGTGCAGCCTCATCGAACGCACCAGGGAGTTTTTCTTCTTATCCGAGTTGCCAATGTAGCTGATGCGGTTTGAGTCTGATAATCTGTAAAATACTCTGGCTTCGGGTACGAAACGGGTGCCTTCTGATGCCAGGAGCACACGGCAAAAATATTCGCCGTCTTGATCATAATCAAGACGTGTGTCCCAGGGTCCTGCCTCCTCGGTCAGTTCCCGGCTCACCAGCCAGGTTGCGTTTTGCATGTGCAGGTTTTCGCTCATCTTCCTCAGGAGCCACTCGACGGGAGAAAGGTCCTGCCAGAGGGAGTTTGGAACGAAGCGAGCGTGGCTGGTCCGATGGTAAAAGGAGGCCCACGGCGAGGAAAGAAGTATTCGCTTGCTGTCACCTTCCCGTAGGGCTGCAAGCTGCCTCTCGATCTTGTCCTGCGCTAGTAGATCATCCGCGTCCAGCTCTTGGATGTAGTCACCTTGGCAGAGTCTGTAGGCATTGTTCACGGCCCCCGAAAGGCCCTGGTTGTCCGTGGACACGACCTTGACTTCTTTCGAGGCAAATCGCCGCACCATCTCGGGCGTCTGGTCCGTGGAGCCATCGTCCACGACGATAATTTCCTTGCGTTGCCAGGTTTGCGCAATCGCGGATTGGAGCGTGTAGTTGATCCAAGTTTCGGCGTTATAGGCGGGAATCAGAATGGAGACCAACGGTTTCATGGCAATCAGCTCCTCGCTCAATTCGTTTGTCTGTGCAAGACCGTTTTCAAGTCCCCTGTCTCGGACCCTTCCGGCTATACCCCCGGGCGTAAGCGTATACGTTGGCCCTTCCCACTGAACCTCCAACCTTGGCACGCTTGCATCTCAAAGTCCCTGAACGACCAGCAGTTTGAAGGCTATGTGACCTGCTCGGGAACTGTACGGTGGCAGCTGTCCTAAGCCTGTCCGCCTGTACAGTGGACATTGCTGTTGTTTGCACCCAAGATGTTATATGGAAGACTGGAAAATGCCGTATGGCTCGAGGATATGGGACAGTGCAAATGACCAAAATCATAAAATGGCAGTTATTGTTGTCCGCCCTTCTATTGAGCGTTCTTTTTGGTAAACAGGCGCAGGGTGCCACTTACACAGCGGCGTCCTGTTCTGAATCTGACGTGGCGAATGCAGTTGCCCAGGCGACGAACGGCGACACCGTGATTATTCCTGCCTGTTCTAGCACGACTCCGGGCGGGACTAACACCTGGACAACCAGCCTCACAATCACCGTAGGAATTACCCTACAAGGTCAAGGCATCGGCAACACGGTCTTAATAGACAACGTGTCCAAGGGGAATAGTAGCTGTGGTGCTGCTTCTCCAATGCTGACGATGAGTCCTGGCACGAATAACTTTCGGATAACGGGATTTACGCTTCAGGGAGACGCGCCGGACACCTATGTCTGCCAACCTGGGCATATTGTCCTCACTGGAACCGGAAGTGCGAGTCGTGTGGACCATATTAGTTTTTCAAACCAGCAAACTGTCGGTATACGGACCTCCGGTTGCATCTACGGAGTGATCGACCACAATACCTTTCAGGGTACTTTTAAGCAGGGAGTTATGGTATGGCATGACGGTTGTGGCGGCGATTCCTACGGTGACTATAACTGGAATGCTGCCACACAACTCGGAACCGCAAATTTCATATTCATTGAAACCAATACCTTTACCGACCCATCCGCCGTAGGCGCGGGTGCGATGGATAATTTTGGCGGAAGCCGTGTCGTATTCCGTTACAACACAGCGAGTTTCATCGTGGGTCACGGAACCGAGTCCACTGGCCGAGTGCGCGGAATGCGGGCGTTTGAAATTTACAACAATACTTTTACCGCTATTGAAGCATCGCAGTTCGCCGCTTTCTACGTGCGAAGTGGGACCGGAGTAATTCATGATAATCAGTTCAACGATAGTGGTTCGTTTACATACGGAGCAACCATCAATGTCATAAACGACCGTGATAGCGATGCCTTTTCGCCGTGGGGGACACCAGCCGGAAGCGGACATCCCGGTGCCTGCGACGGTACAGGCCCTTACGACGGCAATGCAGGTACGGTCTACGCCAGCGGCACCTACAACGGGACCAGCGGTGTCAGCAACGTGATGACCGACTCGACCAAAAGTTTCACGACGAACCAATGGGTAGGAAGCTACGCGATCCGAAATGTGACGGAGGGATGGGGCGCGATCATAGCGTCGAATACCTCCAACACAATCACGAATGCTAGTTCGGCGTACGGGCAGAGCCGCAATTGGAACTCCGGGGATTCATACCAAGTTCTGAGCGCGTATCCTTGCACCGACCAGGTTGGCCGTGGCGTGGGAGTGCTTCTGAGCGGAGCAACGCCAACGCCGACAAGTTCGGTGAGTGAAGCTTTGGAGCCGGTCTATCAGTGGAACAACACGCACAACGGAGTTTCAGGCAGCGTAACCATCTCCAGCCAATCAATGCGGATCGTGGCAAACCGAGATTATTACGACAATACGCCGATGCCGGGTTACACGCCGTACGTGTATCCGCATCCGCTCGTAAGTGGGACTCCTCCCCCACCGCCGCCCACAGGTCCCGCTGCACCGTCGGGTCTGGCTGCTGTGGTTCACTCGAACTAGGGTCGCACCGAGGTTTTCCAAGAGATTTCCATGCTTTCGTCTGTGCAGGAATTAAGTACAGCCACGAATTCCTCTGCTGCAAGCCATTGTTTAAGTACCAAACCTCGCCGACAGTCCGACGCGTAGTTGAACTTGCCATCCCGAGCCAGGCGTCCCAGCACTTGGACACACTCCAGTCCTTCCAGCCTGAATTCAGGGAGATTGACCTCGAATGAGAGGTGAGGTACAGGCTGCTGCAAACCGCGCAAAACGTTCAGTTCGTAGCCCTCGACGTCGATTTTGACAAAGAAGGGCAAGCCGTTGCATGTGGCACGCTGACTTCAGCAGTCATTCGCATTTCCTCCACAGGCACTCGGGATCGCCGCAAGCGAGCGGCAAATGACGGCGGCGTTCAGTGAATACAACGCGTGCATATTAGTGGGAGTCCAGGAAGAGGCGGTGGAGGAGTTCGAGGGTTAGCACCTTGTGGATCTCGGTGGTGTAGTTCCGGTCACCCTTGAGGTGACTCCGAACCACCTCTTCCAGCCGCTTTCGTCCAATATAAGGCCTGCCAAGACTGCGCGGGTCGAGCAGCATTTCCTGAACGTACCCAGCGAGCACATCCCGGTACCAGATCCGGAAATGGAAGACCTTGTGTCTCCCGAGGAAGAGACGTTCGAGGCGCAAACCAGAAAAGACATGGTCTATCCTGGCCACCCACTGTGGCATTCCCACGTCATACGCATACTCTGCTTTAAACAGGAATTCGAGGAAACCCCGGGAGGCCGCACCCGAAAAGCGTCCCCGTCCTCCTGCCAAACCACGGTCGGTCGAAATTCGCAGGAGTTCCTTATTTCCGTCGGCAATCAACCGGAGGGAAACCTCGTTGCTGGAGAGGGCAGACTCGGGCGCTCGAAATACGGTTCGAACTAGATCGTTGTCGAGGAATGGAGACCGCAGTGAGAGCTGCGTCTGTTCCAGGGCGAGTATCCCGTAATGATTCCACGGGCTCTGCTTGAAAACGGCAAAGGAAACCGGGTGCACCTGAATGAGCCTTGCATACGTCTCACCTGCTTGGTTGACGTAGGAGAGAATCTCGGGACGGAACAGCCCTGGCAGGGGCTCCACGGGCTTGAACGTGCGGACCCGCCGGAGGACCTCTCCTCCATAGTTCCCGGTCATTCTGACTGGCGCGATCTCGCGCGCCCTCTCGTTCAAATAAAGGTCGGGGGCACGGCTCATGTCAACGCATCCGTCGGTGAGGTACACCGCACGCTCGGCGTAGTGCGGAAATCGGGCGAGGAATTCCTTCCCCACGGGGATTACCTGGTGGGGCTGCCCGCACATGCTGGCCACTCGTTGGCCCAAGGTGACGTCCTGACAATCGCGAAACATTCCTCCGAAGGTATAGCAGGGAAGGGATCCTGGTTGGGACTTCTGCCAGGCCATTATCATTCGGGTGTCCGATCCGCCCGTCAATGACATTGCGATCCGCTCATTGCCATTGAAATACCGCGGGAGGTTTTGCGTGAATACTTCCCGAAGCTTCCGATAATAGGATTCCGGGTCGAGTGTTTCTTGATCTTCCCACTCCCGCGGATGGAAATAGCTGCTTTTCCGCTCGATCGAACCATTCCGAAAAACCCACGCCGAAGCTGGGGGCAGCACGTGGATACCTTCAAACAGCGTCCGGTTCTCCAAGACAGAGCCACAGGCGACGAACTCACCTAACCCCTGAGGATCAACCCTTCGGAGTTCGGGACGCACGACAAGGATTGCTTTGGCTTCGGCAGCGAAATAGAACGCGGCCTTCGACTCATGGTAGTAGATGCGGTGCATCCCATAGCGATCATTGAAGAGCACGGCGGTGCCGCGGCTCCGATCCGAGAGGAGCCCGTGGAATCGACCATTCAATCCCACCGGAAAGGATGGGTCTTCTTCGTAGAGGTGAGCCAGATAGGAAGGCCCGGCCACATCCAGTTCATGCCCCCGGTCTTTCAGACCCTGGGCTGTCCCCGGTTCCGGAAACTCCTCACCGGAAAAAACGAGCACCACATCACCCCGTTCATTTCGCAGCGGCATTCCATCAGAGAAGGAATCTTTTCTGGCGATCCAGCCGACGTAGACTCCCAGTGACTCATCCGCCCACATACCCGGCACATAGAAATCCTCATGACAGAGAGCTTCAACCATCTGGAGAAGCTCACGGTCGGCCACTTCGCGCGGCATTTTCGTGATTAGCCCGACGATTCCCGGCATTGTTGTTCCTAGAGACTCTCTTTGACGTCTTTCAATCTACGTCCGTACCAAGAGTTTCTAATTTTCAGGAGCTGGCTAAGTACGGCTTTTGGAATACGTTGCACAAGCCCACGATGAAGTCCCAATCGCAAGGCGATTTTTCCTTTGAGCGTCAGTGGAATGTAATATCGGGGCAGCAGCACCTGCTCAAAGCCGTTTCGTCGTTTGAACTCGGTGAGCGAGCTCTTCGGGTCGTTATAGATGTAGTTGCAGTACATCAGATAAGAGATTCCCCCTTGCTCGCAAATCTCAACGGCCTTTGCGATCAAGGCATTGGCCGGCCTTTTGTCGTAGTGCTTCATCATCGAGAGCAGCTGAACGATGCTGGCCATCGCGTCGGCGTAAATGATTCTAATGAAACCAATCAATTGATTCTCATAATACGCACCTAGGAAGGCATTTCTCCCCGGGTAGGTCGAATTTTCGCGCTTGACATCCTCGAAACTCTTCTGAAAGTGCCAAAACGCTCGGCCTTGTCTAATCGGTGTCTCGTTATTGATGCCGACTATGCCATTTACAAAAGCATCGTCGAATTCCACCAACTTGACGACGAGCCCGAGCTTGGCTGCCTTCCTGACAGCCCTGCGCACACTGGGTTCGATACGCTTCTCCCACCAATCAGAAAAAGTTGTAATTGGAATTATGGCTAAATTGTCCCACTCGAGATGGTAGGCGTACTTTGGGGTGGTATCGGGCAGCTTCTGAGCAAACGTGAACATGTCGGCGTTCAGTCCGGATTCCTTCAGCTTGGAAACGAACGACTGAGGATCCAAGACGGTTTCACCTTCTATCAGCTCTTCATCCTGAGCAGCAGCTAGCTTGAGCCATTTGCCTGTGGCGATTACTGTTCTGCCATCAATCTGCGCTGATGGGACTGAAACAGCCTTTCCTCGTATTCCGATTTCTGTATGACCGATGCTCATAGTTCCTCATGGAGATTCAAAGTGTGTTCTAGGAGCCGATATCACAGCTTGGCTGACCGGGAACGTAACTACCGCCGCTGACGTGCCGCTTCTAACGGAGGCCTGAGAAATGGCTTGGGGGCGATCGCGTCGTCAACTGTCGTAACACTGCGTACGCGATCCTTGGCGCGCTCTGGGACGGCAATAGCAACCAGAAGGAATGTAACCCACATCAAATGGTACTTGAACGCTGCCTCGGTCATATTGTAGAAGAGCATAATGGTCCACAAGGCGATGTTAAGCGTTGCTAGGGTAGGAGAGGACGTGAATTGTCTGCAGACATTCCGGTAGCTGATGATCAGCAATCCGACAAGAAGGAAAACTCCGATCAGACCTAGGTTGAGATAGACCTCCAGGTAGCCGTTGTGTGACTCATTAAGGGGGCCAAACACCTGCCAGATGGGTTGGAGCCGAGGGCCTAGCCAGAAGCTCTCGTAGCCTGTGCCAACGACCGGATTGGTGCGCATGTTGAGAAGAGAACTCCAAATGGTGGTTCTGTCGGTGAGCGTGGGGTCCCGGCCGACGGCCCCGGCCAGCTCCCCGTTGATGTTGAAACCGAATGCCAGAATCAGATACAGGCAGAAAGACGCTGGAATTAGCACTTTGAGGAAGCCGGGGTGGCGTTTGGCCCAGCTACTGTGAGCCGCCACGATCACCAAACAGCCGATCACCAGGCAAACGCGGGAAGTCGCGCTGTCGGAGAGATTCATCAGCCAGAGTGTCATGGCGATAAATGCAAAATTTACCATGATGATCCGTTTCGTGCGTCGTTCCTTTCGATCGGACCAGCGCGTCACAGTATCCCAGAAAAAGAAGATCCCGCTGATCAGGCATACGACGCCGAGCATGTTCTTGCTGGTCATAGCTCCGATGTACTCGGCAGCGCCTGTCCATTCCGAGTACGCTCTACCCAGGTAGGAGTAATACTTGATGAGCAAAATGGATAGCGGGATCAGAAGATAGCAAAGGCGTCGAAGCAACGTATGGACAGCTTCCAGCGGCCGAGGATCGGACAGAACTACGAGAATTACTATGTAGTTGCCGAGGTCCCGAAACCACCGCTTGAAAGAGACGAGGGGAAAGTCGGACCACAAAACGCTCACCAGAGCAAAAGAAACGAATGCCACAAGAGCAACGTTGCGCGCGACGAAATCGCCCCAGTTGAAGGACCGCAAGATGAGGATGCCGATTGCCAGCAGGATCAGGACGAAAAAGACGGTGCGGTCCAATGGATTCCCTTCCTCAAGAGACCCTGCCGCCGTCCCCACCTGGCCTCCGAGCCATTGCGCGGGCAGCCGCGATCCGACGATGAACATCCAGGTCAACGGCACCCACAGCGCCGCCGAAGTCCCCGCGTCCTTGGCAGGGTCGTAACGCAGCAGCCCCAAAAGAAGGACGAGCCAAAGTAGCAACGCTAGGAAAGGAGGCATCGTATCAATTCCCTTGCGGCTGCCCGGACACGCTTGGCCAGATGCAATGCTCGCCTAGGACCACCCCGAAGAGCCACCCGCAGAGGAGTGAGCATTTCCGGTCCCGATATAGCGAAATGCTCTGGGATTGCAGCCCCTGCCAGCCTCTCGCCACTCCAACCTCCCGGCTCATAACGAGCTGATTCAAGGTGCAATCTTTCCGGAAGGAACTCGATTCTCTTGAAAGGGCAGATGATCGTGCGGCCAGCTGCTGCTGAGTTGTTCAAAGATGGCTTCCATAATTCTGGCGGTGAGTAAGATTTCCCGGTAAGGAATGGGCACGGGGGCGTCCTCCCGGATCGAACGGTAGAAGGACTGGATGAGATACTTCATACCGGAATCCATGTGAAAATCCCTGCCCAGGAATAGCCGAACGTTGGTAACCAGATTCCCAAAATGCTGCTTCGCAAGCAGCGCAGGGGGAATGAACATGTCTGCATAGCTCTTGAACTTCTGGCCGCGGAGCCTGATCAAGATTTCGTGGTCTTGGTCAAGAACGAGGCCATTCTTCGGACCATAGATTCGAAGTTGGTGCATTGAAGGCCTCATCTGGGACGAAAAAGTGAAGTAGGCTGTTGTTTGCTCCCCCCCGCTGATGATGACTCGGAGTTCGTCCACAATCTCAGTTTCGTTTATTTGCTTCAGAAGCGAGCTCACAAAGCCGTACGCAATCACGTGAGGCGCATCGCTTGTCAGGAACTCTGCAATTCTGGCGATCCCATGGCTGATCACGTTTTGGAGCAGCTTTCCTGGCAATCTCCGGACCCAATGGTGCTTGTCGCCGAGCAGGGCCCGTGCGTAACTGGGATCTCCAAGATCGTAGGAGTAGTAACTCTCCATGTGTACAGGAGGCCCGCCCAAGTAGCCGCTTTGGACCAGCGCTCTCATGCGCCGCGCTACGTGGCTGAATTGCTCGTTGTGGCCAGCTGTGAGCTTAAGCCCTCTTTTCTCGGCGAGATCCACCAGCCTCTGCGCTTGCTCCGCATACACTGTAAAGGGTTTCTCGACATAGACACTTGCCCCTTGTTCCAGGCAGAGCTTGGCTAGATCGAAGTGACTTTCTGGTGGGGTTGTGATGTGGACGACGTTCGGCTGAGCTTTGCTGAGGAGTTCGGCTACATCCGTAAAGTAGTTCTTGACGGGGAATCGCTCATAGAGCTGCTTGGCCATCAGCGGCTCACGATCGCACACGCCGACGATCTCGCATCCTTCTATTCTCTGAATATGAGACGCGTGGGCATCGGCGATCTTACCGCATCCTACAATGGCAACCTTAAGCATGATTTCCACCTTGGGCGCAGCTTTCGAAATAACGCCTTAGCGCTTCCGCAGTGGACACTTTTGGCGCCCAGCCTAGTTTGGCCTTCAATTTCTTGTTCGTGTAACGTGTCTTCTTCCAGTACGCGTGCCACCGCCTCCGATTGAAAACGGGCGGCAATTGTCCCTCAGACCACTCCGAATACTTCTCCCACAAGTAGCAGAGCGCATGACTAACAGCATGGGGCACATAGATTGACTTGAAGCGTCTGACATTTTTCTTGTACTGCCGCAAGAACTGACGGCTGGAGGGGAGGTCATCGTCAACGACGTTGAATATCTCGCCATCGACTCCTTTCACCAGGCCGGCCAGGATAATCGCCTCCGCGCAATTGTCCACGTAGGTGAGGGGCAAGGTGTTGGAGCCACCTATATGCATAAAGATCCCGAATGTATTGATGCCGACACGACCAATAATTTCCTTCTTGCCTGCGCCATAGACATTGCCGGGTCTAATCACTACGTACGGAATTCCGAAGTTCTTGCCATACTCGACGACGATTTGCTCTTGTTTGACCTTTGCGAAGCAGTAGGCCTCACCGCGAAGTTCACCATGCTCTTCGACCGGGCACAATTCGTCCAATAGCCGCCCTTGGGGTTTCTGACAATTTGAGTACACAGAAAACGAGCTAATGAGCACGAAACGTCGCAAGCGCCCGCACTGCATGCTGGCATCAAGCAGGTTGCGCGTGGTTACGACGGAGTTCATGAACGCATCGGGAAAGGATTTCTCGCCCGTGCCTGCGGCCAAATGAATAATGAGAGCCACATCTTTGCATGCGGTCTCACAATCCTGGCGAGAAAGCAGATTTCCCTTTAGCACCCTGATTCGTGCTCCGGGCGGTCCGTGTTTGAGGATGTCCTCAATCCGATCCAGTTTGCCGGACGGTCGACCAAAACAGATCAGGTTGCGAAACCCGCGATTCAGCAGACCCTCGACGACTCGAGAACCGATGAAGCCCGCAGCCCCGGTCACGAGAATTGGATCATCTGGTGAAATGATGAAGGAATCGCGCTTTTCAGGCATGGACAGCTGGCCTGTCGGCGATTTAGTTCCATTGCTTGTAGTATTTGACGTGGAGTTATTCATGGTTTGGCCCCAGAGCGAACACTCGTTTCAACGTACTCGGCGACAGCCACGTCGACATAATCAGAAGAATGGTAACCACCAGCGCCTTGCAGCGAGCCCACTTTATACGTCCGCAAGCGTAATCCCGGAAGATTTTCGCCTTGGTCGGCGGCGACTTTGATCCTCACGGCACGTGGTCCCGTCGCATCAATTTCGAATGTCGCCGACCGACGCTTTCGAAACCAGGAGACCGCCTGTCCGGCGGTAGAGAACCATGCACCTCGACTCTTCAGATCCGTGAGCAAGTCCCGATAGCATGCATCCCAAAACCTCTCCGGGCCGACGCTGCGATCATGCCAATTGATCGTCAGGACGCCTCCGAAGTGGTCGGCATTGTCCGCCATTTGGCGAAGGATGAGATTCGCCTGCTTCTGGGACAACTCCAGACGAGTCGGATAGAACAGGGCCGTGTCCATCACATGCAGGGGCAATTCGAGCAATTGGGTTGTTCCGAGCGGCTTGTATGCTTGTGTTGTGCCCGCGCGATATCCGACTGTTTCGTTGTAGCCAAACGTTGAGTCGTATTCCGCTCCGGCCTTTTCCAGGACGGCCGGCGAGTGCAGATCAAAGTAAAGCCAGTGCATGCGGACACCGGTCTCAGAGACTCCCGTCAGGCGCCGAATCTCTTGCAGTTCCTCGTGCCCCTTCGAGCTGTCGATCCACGCATCAATGCCGTGTAACCCGACCTCATGTCCTGCAGATACCAGCTTCCGGATAATGTCTGCGATGTCTTGAGCGCCATAGCCAGCTCCCCGAAAGGACGGCGCCGGGCCATTGGAGGTTTTTCCCGGAGAGCTCTTGAAGGGGACGACAAAGAACGTTGATCGAAGGCCTTGTTCGAGCTGCAGATATCGGTCAGCGAACCCACGCCAGAAGTCCTTCGCGAGGCCGATGTAAACGAGCGGGAGTTTCAAGACCGCTGCCCAATTCGCCAGTAGATCGCGCAGGGACATTTGTCCCTGGACAAGTTTGCGTAAGGAACCAAAGGTGGCGCGGTACAAAAACCCGAACATGGTGTGATCCCACTTATGTGGGCGAATCGACGGGTGATCGACATCATGACTCAAGCAGGCGATGAACGGAAATCCCTCCGGGGCGGGAGGAATTTCAACCAGCTCAATGCCGGACCCCGTAATCAAGTTTCTCAGCAAGGCGATATGCTCTTCCAGTGCGGGCATACTCGCATTGGCGGGCGGTTGGCCCACGGAGAGCAAGGTACGAACCTCTTCGAACAGATCGTAGCCGATGCGTGCCAGAACTCGATCTCCCGACGTGTCCAGGAAAGCCACGCACTCTTGGGAGGCTACATCCGTCAGGAGCCCGGCCGCTTTTTCTGTAAAGGAGATCGATTCCCCGTAGAGTGGAAGTTGATTCCCCTGATACCTGAGGATGCAGGCGTTCTTACGTTGGCGGCCGATGGGGATCTTTTGTTCATCGTCGAAGTCCGTCTTTTTACTGGCATAAACCAGAACGAGGCTGGCTGTGGCGTCGTATCGACCGCTACCAGCGCAGAGCAAGACATCGTACCGTCGATTCCCCTGGTAAAACTCCCATGGAGTTTTGAAGAGCTCAAAGAATTCCCGCACGATTTCCTGTTCCGCGGGATCTGCAAGGACACCAATCATTACCAAGAACCCTCAGCTCAGGGTGGCTACCGGTTCCTCATGGGTCCGAAGCCATTCTTCGAAGACGACAAGGCTAAAGAGGACTTTATGATTGTCGTGCCGCCCAGCGGCATGCTGCTCGAACAGTTCGCGTACAGCTTGCGGGCGAAGATATTGGTAGATCCTGGAGCCGCCATCGAGCAGCGTGTCCGCCATCTTGTTATCGATAACACCGCGGAACCAATCATCCACCACATTGACGGCGAATCCCCGCTTCGGCCGTTTCACAATCGACTCCGGCAGGTAGGTCCGGCAAACTTGCCGGTGCAACCATTTCCGGGAGCCATTCCTCACTTTAAAACTGGCCGGTAATCTCTCGACATATTCGACGATTTCTTTATCGACAAATGGCACGCGAAGTTCGAGACCATGCGCCATCGAGAGCTTGTCGGCATACATGAGGAGTTCGTCCGGGAGCGTGGAGCGCACCTCTAGGAACTGGAGCCCACCCAATTCGTCGGTTCCGGCCATCAGTTCGCCAAGGTCCTGCCAGCAATCAAGGATGGCATCCCCCGCCTGAGGAGCCAGGAGCCCGTCCTGGAACAGTCCTTCGATTTGGTCTCCTGGAAGGAGAGAAAGAACGTGCTGATACCTGCGCATCCGATCGGGGATCGCCAGGGAATAAACGCCGCGCTTGAGAGTCTCATTTCTCGGCAGGGCCGCCACCGTTGAGGAGATCGGTTTACGCATCCAACTGGGCAAGCCGGCCCATAACGCGCCATAACGCACGCCCAAGTGGCGGCGATATCCGCCAAACAATTCATCCGGCCCCTGTCCGACTAGGGCCACTTTGACGTCCTGGCGGGCTCGTTGGCAGACGAAATACATGGGGACAATGGAAGATGCTGCGATCGGCTCCTCCAATACCCCGACAATCTTGGGCAGCACGTCTTCGAAGGTTGATCTCGAGATCGTGATACTGGAGTGTTTCGACCCCAGCAAGCGAGCGGTTTCTGCGGCATCGGCCAGCTCATCACCGGCGAACGACGAACCGTATCCGACCGTGTAGGTTGGCCAGGAACTCCCGTTGAGATTCATCAGCGCCAGCAGCAGCCCGGAATCGATGCCGCCGCTCAAAAGTAAGCCTACAGGCACGTCGCTGATGAGTTGGCGCTTGATCGCACCCTTATATAGAGAAAGCAGCTCTTCTCTGGCCTCGGCTGGCGACTTTGCCGGCGTGAAGGGTTCGGGCTTGAATCTGTACCAGCGGCTAACCTCGCAGGAGCCGTTTTGGACCGTCAGCTTGGTCCCCGGGGCGAGCTTGCGCACCCCCTTGAGGATCGTGTAGGGCGACGGCGTAAACCTATATCGCAGGAAGAGATTTAGAGAGGTGGTATCAATCTCCGCCTTGCCCGGCATGATTGCACGGATGGGGCGCATCTCTGAGCCGAAGTAGAGACTATCCCCGTCAATTCGGTAGTAAATCAGCTTGATCCCAAACGGATCGCGGGCAAGAACCAGCCGCCTCTGGCGAACGTCCCAGATGGCGAGACCGAACATGCCATTCAGGCGATTGAGCACCTCGTCACCCCACTGCTTGTATCCGTGGATGATGACCTCAGTGTCGGAGTTAGTGCGGAAGACGTGGCCATGGCCCTGTAGTTCACGTTTAAGTTCCGGGAAGTTATAGATCTCTCCGTTGAAGATCACCCACACGGATTCTTCCTGATCCGACATGGGTTGATGCCCTCCGGAAAGATCGATGATCGAGAGCCGGCGAAATCCAAATCCAAGCGGACCGGCGATGAAATAGCCCTCGTCATCCGGACCTCTATGGATGATGGACCTGGCCATGGCTTCGATGTCCACACGCCGTACGGGCGCCTGATTTCCGAAATTAAATTGTCCGCATATGCCGCACATATGAGCTTGTTAGTTTGTGATCTTGAACGGGAGGGAAAGAAGCGAATCCTTGGAATCCTGGCCTTGCGACTTCGGCAGGTTTTTCGACAAAAAGAAACAGAGGCTCCGAAACAGCTGCGATTGAGCCCAACGATGCATGGGAACATTATCCCAGCCGATCAAAAGCTCACGGGCCCGAAACGAGCCATCGGACTTCTGCCACCGGCGAAGCAGATCGGTGAGAACAACCGACAAGATCCGGTCTAATTCCGGGAATCGGCCGTGGAGCAAAACGCCTAGGTTGATGCATTCCGCATAATCGTAAAGCTCTCTGCGGTAGACGGTAAGCCGCGGCCGCTTCGAAAAGGGCTTTGGAAGGCCGTTCGAGTCGAACAGGTTCTTGACGTAATAGTTGACACCCCGCTCGATGGCACTTCGGCATTGCGGCGATCCTGTCAATTGTTCAATTTTTGCGAGGGCCTTCAGAACAAAACAGGTGTGAAAGTGATCGACAAAATCTCTAACATTGTCAATCGCGTAGTACCAAGAGCCGTTTGGATTTTGGGATTCGATGACAAAGTTTAGATTTCTTTCTGCAACCTTCCGATATTTCTCTTCCGAAAAATCTAGCGCGGCTCTCGTCAGGAGAAATGCCCGGTAGGCGCTGGCATTGATGACGCCGCTGGAGTTACCCGGTCCTGGGCAGTAGCAGCACGTGGAAGCGTTGGGTGAAACCTCAAAGTCCCGATAGTCCTCGAGGGCGTGCTGGGCGATCGAACGCATTACCTCCAGCCATTGGGGATCCCCATCAAGCTGGTAAACCTGCCAGAACGCCTCATAAACATAAGGCACGGACGTGATCATGGGCGTCCCTTCTTTAAGGGTTCCGTTGCGTGTTTCCCAGTTGAATGGGTAGCCCCAGGCGTAATGGCTGAAGCCCTTACAACGTGTCTCCTTGAGCACTTCGAGAAAATGAACAGCGTGCTTGAGGTGCGATTTTTGCCCGAGAACCTGAGCGAGGAAGGCGAAGCCCATGGCGTAGTGCGCATCCGCGATGGGAAACCGCTGCGGTTTCCAGAACAGTCGTCGGGCCGAGGGTACGAAAGCCTCGGAGAGAATCATGGGCGACACCGCCAGTACCCCCAAAAGAGGCTTTCGATAGTACAAAGCCTTGGCACTGCGCCCCAGATCACTCGCAAAATAACTCTGGTGGTCGAAGGAGGTTTCTCCGTGGCGTTCGAGCCAGGCGACAAATTGGAGAACGGCCGCCTGCACCTTTTCAGCTGTGACTGTTTCTTTCATTTTTTCAACTCGGACACGTAGCGTCTGGAATCAGGTCGGCTTGACCTCAAAGCTGTCGATTTTCTTGAATGAGAGCAGGGACTTGAATATGGTTTTCAACTTTTTCATCTGCTCCCGGCGATGAAATCGCATCAGCTCGTCGGAAACAGGCCTGTCCATACGGCGCAGAAAAGCAGAGACATAGCCCGAGAACAAGGCGAGACCACCCAGAAGATAGGGTTTCTTTGTTGCGCGATAAGCAACTCGGAAGACCTCCCAGAGCGGATGCCCACCGAGGTAGTAATCCTTCTCTCCGTAGGAAAATGTGGAAGCGAGGAGAGAGCGTTCGGCAGTTCCCAAACTGCGGTAATGAAAGAAAAATTTCTCTCGAAAGGACCGCGTCTTCCAACCCTTCATACGAGCGGTAGTTACGGCAATCCAGTCGATGCCCCCCGCGTTGTTGGGGATGTATCCGCCGATATCCTGGAAACAGTGGCGTCGAAAAAGCTGGCAACCACCAGCAACATGGTTCTGCCCCTCAAAGCTGTCCGTTGCGGAGCTATAACCTTCTTGGTGAAATATGGTTCCCGCGACTCCAAGATTTGGGTCTTCTTGGAACTTATTCATCAGGAATTCAAGGTAGTCCGGTTCAAACGAAATGTCTGAATCCAGATTACCGATGACCTCATATTCGAGGTTTTTTACTCTCTCAAAGCCGGCATTAAAAGCGTAGACCTTCGCTGCAAAACTGCGATCCCGGTGCGGGGACAGGTTCAGCAGTTCGATCCAGTCGTATTTCGCTACGTAGCCGGACACAATGCTTGGTGTAGCATCCGTCGACCCGTCGTTCACGATGACCCACCTGCTCGGCGGGACTGTCTGGCTGATCACCGACCGGATCAGTTTTTCGATAAATCGTTCTTCATTACGCGCAGGCGTAATGAGGACGTAAGGCATTCGATTAGGGAGATTGCTCATCGGCATTGGATAATGACTTGGCCCTAAGGGCCAGCTGGAAATTAGTCCCGGAAGTGACCAGAAACTTGGTTAGTTCAAAAAAAGTTAGAAAGCTGGCTCATGGTATCAACCAGTCACCAGCCTAGTTCGCATTAGAGGACGGTCGTTGCGCGTACACCTCACACCGCTCCACTGTCAACGATTTATCGTAGACTTCGTCCGGTTCATGCACCACGACGTGGCTGCCCCGATTGGAGAACGCGAACGGAACGCACAACAGGTTTTTCAATCGCATCCGCAATTCCTTTCGACGTTCAGGCGGCACGAAGAACAGCATGAAGCCGCCACCGCCGGCTCCGAGCAGTTTGCCGCCGAGCGCACCGGCACTGCGACCTGCCTCATAGATTTCATCGAGGCTGGTATTTGTGATGTTTTGTGTGAGCGTTCTCTTAATCTGCCAGGATTCGTGCAGCAAACGACCGAATTCATCGAGAGGGCGATTCGAATTTGTGATAATAGCTTCCGCTTCGTCAACCATCTGATGCATCGAGTCGAGCTCACGCTTCCGGTGCGGCGTCACCTTAATTTGTTCTTTAGCAATTTCCGAAGCCGTCCGGGAAAATCCCGTGAAGAAGAGCGCAAAGTGTTGTTGCAGCGCGGCTAGCCTGGCGGCCGGAGTTATCACCTGTTTGACTTCGAAACCGCCGTCAACGTTGAAATTGATGCGATTGAAGCCTCCATAAGCGGCGCTGATCTGGTCTTGCGACCCCACGGCTTCTTTGAGCACTTCCTGTTCCACATGAATGGCATCGAGGGCGAGGGCCTGCTTATTGCGCATCTGCTCTTTCAGCGCGTACAGGCCGAGCAATAGACCGACAGTAAAAGCCGAACTGGTTCCCAACCCGGTGCGAGCAGGCAGGTCAGCAACGTGGTGAATTTCGACCCCTTCGTCAACTCCTAGAAACTGCAAGCATCCGCGAACGGACGGGTGTTCGAATGCACTGTTCTGGTCCACGTTTTCGACTTTGGAATACGAGACTCGACTGTGGTATTCGAAAAAAGGTGGAAGACGCCGGCAGGTGATGTAACAGCATTTATCGATGGTCGTAGACAGGACAGCGCCACCGAATTCGCGGTACCAAACTGGGTAGTCGGTGCCCCCGCCAAAGAAAGAGATGCGGAGTGGGGTGCGAGTGATAATCATGCCCTTGGTTTCCTTTTTACAGCTGGCTTCACGGAACGATCTGGCGAATCACCTCAAGCAGTGAGTGCCCAACAATATCCGCTTCACAAGTTGAGGCCTTGCGGTGTTCTGGCTCGGTGTCCGTCTGATTTTTCATCGACAGGAGCGCCGTTCTGCACCCGGCGTTTTTGCCGGCTTGGATGTCTACGTCGGAATCGCCAATCATCCACGACGCCGCCAGATCAAGCCCATGCGCGCGAGCTGCATCCAGCAACATGCCGGGAGTAGGTTTCCGGCAACTGCAGGGTGGCTCAATTTCGTGCGGGCAGTAATAGATTGCGTCAATCGTGGCGCCGGCCTGCACGAGATGATCAGACATTCGCCCGTGCAGCTGTTGCAGGTCAGCCTCCGTTATGAGGCCTTTCGCGACACAGCGTTGGTTGGTAACAACGATGACGCAAAGCCCGGCTCGGTTTAACTGAGCAATACCTTCGATTACCCCTGGTAAAAGATGAAAGTCTTCCCAGCGGGTCACGTACTGGCCTTCTGGAGCTTTTCGATTGATGACGCCGTCACGATCCAAGAACACTGCTCTGGTCAAGGAGCAACACCTTTTCTACGCAATGTGCGGCCCGAATCACGATTCGGGCAGAGCTGCCTGATAGAGACTGTGGCAGAGCGTTTGGGCACGCGCGTAATCTTCGGGTGTCCCGATGTCGATGAACATTCCGTGCTGCTCAAGGGCATATACCCCATGCTCGAGTAACCAAGGAAACACATCTTTCTCAAGGCTGGCGGGTCCGGCCGGAATATGCTGCAGAATGGCGCGCTTGAACACGTACACGCCGCCGTTTACGATGCCAGGAACCGGTGCCCCCATCTTTTCACGAAAGCCAAGAACTCGATTCTGTGTGTTCAGTTGAACGGTTCCGTATCGCGTTGCGTCCGGGACTCTGCGTACCGCCATGCTGATCAAACCGTCGTGCTCGCGATGAAAACGAATGAGCTCATGGAAATCGAGTTCGAGAAATGAGTCGCCATTCATGACCAGGAAGTCCGAAGCTTGCTTGAGATAGCCTTCCGCGAATTTCACCGCACCCGCTGTTCCGAGCGGGCGCGGTTCCTTCGAGTAGGCAATCGCAACGTCCCATTTGTGTCCATCGTTGAATTCTCTTTCGACCTGGTCGGCAAGATGCCCGGTACACATCACCAAGCGGCGTATGCCCTGCGATCGCAGTTGCCTGACCAGCAGCTGAAGGAAAGGCGCATCTCCAACGGGAGCCAGTGGTTTGGGGGTAGCTGGCAGTACGGGTTGCAATCGCGTCCCTATCCCGCCGACGAGCAGAAGGGCAGGTAGGTCTTCTGGAGCAACACCCGGTCGCGACGGAATCTTTGCTTTGGGTTCCACTGTGAGTACGCGATTCGATTCAAATTCAGGAAAAGGATCGTGCTCGGCCCTTCAAAAAATTACATGGCCCCGTTCCAATATTCCAACATCGAGCCGAGCGTCTGCTCGATCGAATTCAACGGTCTCCAACCTGTCTCTCTACGGATCTTGCGTGTACTGCCGAAGATAATTCTTTCGTCCGAGGGGCGCATTAGCCGCGGAACGGGCCGGATCTCTGCTTGCACACCGGATAAGCGGATCGCATTGTGCAAGAGCTCGCTAATCTGATAGGTCCGGGCTGCGCACAAATTGTAAGCCTCACCTCGCTTGCCTTTTGTCGCCGCCAGATAGAAACCGCGCACCGTATCACTAACATCCAGGAACGCCCGGCGGGGCTGCAGGTTTCCAACTTCGATCACCGGCGGTTGCAGACCCTTCTTGATGCGAATCAACTGCCGCACGAAATCCGAGGGCGCATCGTTCGTCTTGCCCGGGCCCGTGGTGTTGAAAAGCCGCACGTTGACTGCCGGAATGCTGTAATCCAGGAAATATTCACGCGCCAGGAGGTCTAGGCAAACTTTGCTGATACCGTACGGATGTAGCGGCTGAAGCGGCTGCTCTTCCGTGACCGGAATTGCCCATGCCGGCACATGACCGTATTCGGCACTCGAGCACGCCGAAACGACAACGGGAAGCCGCTTCATGTGACGCACTGCCTCGAACAGGTGCAATGAGCCCATGATGTTGGATTCGAAGGTCGTGACTGGATCCGACCACGACACCGTGGGCAGGCTCTGCGCCCCGAAGTGAAATAGGTGTGTCGGCTGATACTCAGCTAGGATCTGCGTAACGCGCTGGCCATTCCGTAGATCACATTGCGTGAAACGTAGATTCGGCAACCTCGGAAAAGAAGCAGCGTCGCCCTGGAGATAGGATCCGATTACATTCCATCCCCTGGCCTGCAGAAACTTCACCATATGAGATCCGATAAATCCCTCTGCGCCCGTTACCAGTGCGATCTTTTTCATTGGAATTGTAAGGTCGCTTTCGACGGTACTTAACGGCCAAAAGTCCGCAGCTTTGAACCGGGGGTTCCCACTCGGAGCGGACCGTTCCGAGAAATCCTATTCTCTATTGAGGATTTCACTCACGCGACCGAGCAGCGTCTCCCTCTCACGGTCCCAGGCGTGCTCCAGGAAAACCTCTTGCGCTTTTCGCACAATCTCCTGAACTTCGCGGGGGTGGGAGTACGCGTATTCTATTTGTTGCGCCAGATCGCCGGGGTTCCCGGGCTCGAAGAATAGAAGAGACTCTTTGTTGAAGTAGTCTTGTATGCCTGGCGTGGACGGTGCGATGACCGGCTTCCCCAAAGCCAGATACTCAAAAATGCGCGTCGGTGTATTGATCTCCGTAAATGCATTTCGATGGTTGGGTATGACGCCCAGATCGCAGTTCTCGATTTCCGTTACAAGATCTTCTAGCCGCCTGGATCCGAGATAGCGAACTGATTCCTGCAGGTTCTTGTTCCGGGCCGACTCCATCATGCGCTCAAGGAATGGCGTGTTCGGGCCGACAATGCGTAGTTCCGCGGTGGGGACAGCCTCGCGTACTCGCGAGAGCGCGTCGATAGCGACGTCCAGCCCATTCCGCTCAACGAGCGATCCGTGGTACATGATCACGAAGGGTTCATTGCCAGTTTTTCCTCGAAAAGCCTCAGGCCGTGTCGCGCGGAATGGGAAAATCTTTCCGTCGGGAGAATTCATGACCACCGCAATCTTCTCCGGCCGGCAGCTGCGGGAGGAGAAGATTCGTTTGCACGCGACGTTGACCGTGATCACCAAATTCGCCCGCGCGATGCTCCACTTCTCAAGACGCTTTAACAGTTGAACGCTCTTACTACCCTGCGGGGCGCCAAAGATCGTCATCATGAGCTCGGGCATCGGATCGTGTAAATCGAGGACCACCTTTGCTCCCAGTGCCTTGGGTATCAACGAACTCAGCACAAGTATATCGGGCATATTGTGCACGTAGACCAAGTCATAGCGGCGGGCCAATGAGCGCAGTGCAAAGATCACGGCTGAAGTCAGAATGAAGCCAGCATACCGGTACGCGTAGGCGAACTTCCCGCGCCGGTCATGCTTAATGGGAAGACGCAGAACGTTGACCCCGTTCAGGACCTCTCGTTTAGGAGCACCTTGATTTCCCAAGCATATGAGATCTACGCTAGCACCCTCTGCTACCAGTGCATCCACAGCGCGGCGTGGTCTGGGATCGAAGGGGTAAGGCGAAAACGTAACCATCGCCACCCGCTTACCAGCAAAACGACTGCTGTTTCCGGTCACCGCAGGGTGAACACCTGAAGCGGGATTAATCGGTAGGGCCATGGGGGAAGTAATCATCTCACGGTCCGGGTTTAATCAGCAACGCGGGCCACGTTCTCGCATGGATCCGCGGTCGCAGCAGGGGCTTCAATCCCCTGACCCAGTCGCCTTCGTGGTCTGTTCGCTCAATTTCTTACGGGACTCACGCTCGATCTTCGCACGATTGGAAGATTCGATTGCCCTAAGGAGTGAGGAATCATCAAACTTGCGCAGGATTTCGATGTTAGGCATGACACAATGGCCGCCGATAATTCCTGGGAAGTACTTCGTCGTTGGAAAAAACGAGATCTCTTCATAGAAGGAGATGATTTCTTCGTAAGCCTGACCCGTTTGATCACAGTACCGCTCAAGCTCCTGCGCCCAAGCAATCAGCAGGCCAAAGTAAGTCGTCTCGGTCAGCTTCGCCAGTTCGGTTGCTTCCGGAGCTGACAAAATCCTTGTCTTGAAGCCCGCAGACTCGAAATGCTCGGCAGCGGACTTGCCGCAGGTGCGATCAATACCTCCCACGAATTTCGTGTAAGTGCGTAGTTCCTGCTTCATACGCACGTGCTTGCCGCGCACCGGGCTGTGCACCACAGCGACACCGGTTCGCTCTGCTATCGTTCGCGTGGTACCGACTCCGACCGTGCTGTTAATAATTGTCAGCGGGGGCCTGAAAAGCTCGATGTAACGGGCCGTCTCACCGACAAAATCCTTGATCGCGAACGGGTAGCACACATGCAAAACATCGACCTTCCCTACGGGCCCGGCAGGCGGCGCAACGTCTATTCCGATAACATTGTAGTGCTCAGAGAGGCATTCAAGGAGAGGCCGGCCCACCTCTCCAAGTCCGACGACAACGACATTGTTTTCTTGTCTCACTGCCTAGCCTCCTTCGAGAAGCGTTCAAGTTCCTGAGGTACATTCACTGGTCCGCCTTCCATTTGGCAGCGGAGTGAGTTGCACAGCACAGGGGATGAGGCGACCTGGACTCGAGCACATGTCCCATCGCCAAGGTGAAATGCTGACCGCGCTCGCGTGAAGGCAGCCGCGGTATCCGGAATGGTACGCCGAATGAATTAACTTTACACCACCAACACATTTTGCGGCCCGGTGTACTTTGCGCTTCGAACCACAGCGTGCACGACCCGCGCCTGATCCGCCTCTGAAAGGCCGGGGAACATGGGGAGGGACACGATTCGTTCGGCAGCCTTTTCACACACAGGGAAAGCGCCATGCTTGTACCCGAGGCCACTGTACGCCTTCTGTAGATGCAGGGGCACAGGATAATGTATGCCCGTATCGATCTTCTCTTTTGCGAGATCTGCTTGTACTGCTTCCCGGTTCTCCACTTGCAAAACGTACAGGTGATAGACGGCCTTCGACCAGGGAGCTTCAAACGGCGGAATGATGTTCGCTTCCGCGGCAGCAAACAATTCATTATATTTGCGGGCATGCTCACGGCGGCTTTCGTTCCACCTCGCGAGGTGCTTCAGCTTGACGCGCAGAATGCCGGCCTGAATGGCATCGAGCCGGCCGTTGTAACCCTCAACGTCGTGATAATACTTCTTGGACTGTCCGTGGTCGCGGAACATTCTGACTTTACGAGCGATCGCTTCATCGTCCGTGGTAACCGCGCCGCCTTCGCCACAGGCGCCTAAATTCTTGCCGGGATAAAAGCTGAACGCGGCCGCGCGGCCCATCGAACCCGCCTTTCGCCAGCAATTCTCCTTCTTCGAAAAATACTCCGCACCGTGTGCCTGGCAGGCGTCTTCGATAACGGCCAGGTTGTAGCGTTCCGCCATCTCCAGGATCGGATCCATGTCCGCCATCTGGCCGTACAGGTGAACGGGAACCACAGCGGTGACCGGTTTCCCGAGAGTCCGATGCACAAGTCGTCTGGTTGCGGGATCGAATACGCACTGTGTCTGCAGGTATTGGCGAAGCTTCTCAGGGTCCATCGTGTACGTACGCGCATCAATGTCGACAAAGTCCGGACGAGCGCCAGCCTGCGAAATCGCTTCGGTTGTAGCAATGAAGGTGAGCGGGACGGTCAAGACGACATCACCCGGATTAACCCCCGCTGCGGAGAGGGCGAAGCGCAACGCGTCGGTTCCACTGCTCACTCCGACACTGTGCTTCGCATCACAGTACAGAGCAAATTCGCGCTCGAATCCCTCCACCATCGGGCCACCGATGAAGCCCGCCGTCGCGAGCGCGGCTTTGAAAACATCCACCAATTCCTCTTGGAGTTCCCGATGCGGTGTAACGAGATCGACGAAGGGAATCTTAGCATCTTGACTCATGGAGCTATCCTTTCGCTTGGATTGACGGAACGCAGTACCTTGGCCGGGTTGCCAGCTACAATCGTGTTGGGTGGCACCTCGCGGGTCACAACGCTGCCAGCGCCGACGATAGCGTTCTCCCCGATGACGACATTGGAGAGAATCGTGGCCCCTGAGCCAATCGAGGCGCCCTTCTTCACGAGGGTCTGCTCGACTTTCCAATCCTGTTCGGTCTGTAACTGGCCGTCGGGCGCTGTTGCGCGTGGGTAGGAATCATTAATGAAGGTGACGCCATGACCGATGAATACGTCGTCCTCGATCGTGACGCCTTCACAAATAAAGCTATGGCTGGAGACCTTGCAGTTCTTCCCGACGGTTGCGTTCTTCTGGATTTCAACAAAGGCTCCGATTTTCGTGTTCTCTCCGATTTGGCAGCCGTAAAGGTTGATGAATTTAGAAAGCTTGACTCCGTCAGCCAATTTCACATCTGGAGCAATCGAGCAGAATTCGTTCACAGGCACACCAATTCTCCTTCCATTTGCATGGAACAATCGGCAAAAAGGTGCTTCTCAAAAAAAGCGGACATCTATTGGGGTGTTGGGGTTGCCGTGCACCATTTGGGCAGGCTACCGCCATTAACGACACTAGTGGACATCACCGATTCTTCCTTCATGTGAAACTAACTGTAACAAAATAAATAACTTAGTTGCAAGAAAAGAAACGTCAGACTGCACGAAAAAGTATTGCAATCAGACTGCCAGACTACCGCCGGCTAGGTGAAGAGCCAATGAAACCGAATCATGTCTCAATTGACTGAAAACGCATAGGTTAGTAACAAAGTAGGCGACCAAAGAACTTCGCCTGGAGGGGATCTCTCTACGCGAGGCGAGGGAAAACTCTTACCACATTTTGACAAACGGGGTCCTAGCGGCACCTAGCGTTGAGTTCCAGGCTCATCTCTACCTTATCGTCTAGGGTGTTCCTTCCAGCCGGTTCACTTGATTTTGCGCACGAAGGATCGAAATCTGCTCTGTACCTTCTGCGCCGCGGGCAAGTCCCAACGTGTCTGCTGCTGAGGCTTGTGTCCCCTGCTAAGTCTTACAATCTGTGCTTCCACGGAGTGCCTCGGTTGGTTCCCTAATGTGTTGTATCGGCATCGGTAGCAATCCCTACCTTCGGTAGGCCAAACCTGCCGAAGGCGTAGAGTAACCAGCCGAAGTGATCGGGCCGGGCCTCATACCGAATTCGGAGGCTCTCGGCCTGCGGCCCACCGGAAATGTTCATGAAGTGGAGCGCCGCCTCCCAATAGTTCGTCATCCGCCTCCTCGGCGCGATGGAATCCCAAATCAAACCTCGATCCAGATTCCGAAGGTCATCCCCAAGTTCATTCCCTCCGGCAAGCCAAGCTAATCCCTTGAATATCGGTTCGTGAAAGCTCTGGCCAGTGGCTTCTCCTAAAGCAAGGAGGCTAACAGGCGCAATGCCATCCTGATGTAGGGAAAACACAGGGTATCGATTCACGACGCGGCATGCGCTCTTATCGTAAAGGTACCACCATTGCCCCATTTCTCCTTGGAGCGCGCGAAGCGAGTTGGCACAACCCAACGCGGACCCGAGTGGCTCCTCAATCTGAAATGCCCGGGCGAAAGTTGTGAGCGCGTAAATGGCGTAAATTTGATCGGCGAACGTTCCAAAGCGGTTGCAAAAGGCCCGTTGAAAAAACCCAGGAAATCCTGCGTGTCCGAAGATCGCGCCCTCGCTTTGGTTGTCCTGCAGCAAGTGGTATGTATCCACAGCGATGTCCGTCAGATCCGGAATTGTTCCTGGACACGCGAGTCGTGCGTGCGCTATGCCTGCCAGAAACCAAGCTAATCCCTTAGTGCAGGCCTGGCGGCCATCCGCGTAACTCTCGAGGGCCGTCCCCAATTCCCATTCCTTGAGCAGCACTCCGAGTCTCTCGGGCGCGCACTTGGCTGTGAACCAAATCAGAAGGCCTAGATCTCCGACACTCCTGACCCAGCTTGTGTCTTTCAAGACCACATCTCGAATCGAAGCGACGTCGACAGGTGGTGCTGCCCCCGACTCCGCCAGACGCTGCAGACCCAAGAGCGCAATGACCGTGCGTTTTCGTGATGTCCCTTCCCGGTGAAATCCGTCCTCCGTCAAAGTGACGCGCCGAGAGAAGAGCTTTTCTTTTTCCTCGAACAACGAAACAAGCGACCGCAATGCCAGCGCATTCAGGGCGGGAATGTCCAGTTGCGAACCACAATTGTCAGTAGGAACGTTGACTCGCTCCCGAACAGAAACGGCTTCGAGGAGCGGCCGTGGTGACATTTCGCTTCTTGATGAGTATTCTTGCGCCAAGATTGATTCGATCAGAGAGATTGCCGGAATGGAGAGAGGTTCAAGAGACGGGCGAATTCATGGTGATGTATTACTTGCGTTAGTTCTTGAGGTTTCTGCTCATTTCCATGGCCGCGAGCGCACCAAAACTCCCATACGACCTACACTTGTGTTCTCTCGCCGCGCTCTGGCAATGTGGGATTCAACGAGCCGCACAGGAGACTGCGAATTGGCAAGTCGACAATTGAGATGTGCGGCCAGGTCAGATCGCGATGGAAGCTCTGCGAGGCACTTCAGAAAATCATATTCCGAAGCTGTTTAAGATCGGGTCGTGGAGAAAACAATGGAATCTGGGGTCTATGGAATGTCCAGCCCTGCTGGACCAGCGACATCCTCAGAGATCAGTAAGCGCCGTCACCCATTAGGACCACAAGTGGAGTAACGAGAAGGATCTTGAGGTCCAACCACAGCGACCAGCACTGCGAATAACGCAGATCCAAGCGGACCATATCTTCAAAGCAGATGCGACTCCGGCCACTCACTTGCCATAATCCTGTAACACCGGGTTTCATCTCGAATACTCTGCGGCGGTGCCAATCATCATAAAGTTCAAACTCATACGGCACTGGAGGACGCGGGCCCACGAGAGACATCTCGCCGCGCAATACATTCCAGAACTGCGGAAACTCATCAAGGCTAAGCTTGCGGAGGAATTTCCCAATCGGTGTGACCCGCGGATCACTCGTAATCTTGTACACGACGGGTTCGGTCTCGCTCTCATTCTCCTTCGCCGCCTTGCCCGCGATAAGCTGTTGGACATAATCACGATGAATCTTTGGATCATTGTCCGTGTACATGGTACGAAACTTAAGGCACTGGAATCTTTTCCCCAGCCATCCCACCCGTTCCTGTTTGAAAATGACCTCACCTTTCGAACTTAGCTTGATTGCCAAAGCGATAGCCACTAGAAGGGGCGAGTGAACTAGCAAGAAAATGCTGCTTCCCACAATGTCAATCCCGCGCTTGATAATGATCGGGAGCCGCTTTTTTAGAACCTTTCGAGAATAATCTTGGTACGTCTCGATGTCGGCCACTCGATCGGGTCGGTGCATATCCCAACTTTCTGGAATAAGATGAGCCGAAACGACGAGATTCGATGCGAGCCGGTGATCGAGGTTATCCCGCAAGGCGGTCACAACTTTGGAATGCAAGACCTCGGTAATGGGACTCTTCCCCTGTAGGTTGACTTCCGTGAATATCACGCCGAGAATCAGGCCCTCCTCGTACCAACCGATGATGTCGGTCTCTCGAGTCGCATCGGAGACGACCGACGTGAGTCGCTCGAGGAAAGCCGCGTCCCTCGCCTTCTTGTGTACCGCATGTGAGTCAACCAGGATTAGAACGACTGGCTTGCGAGAACGTTCCGCGCGCCGACGTTCGCGGGTTAGCATCGCGTGGAACGCTTCTTCTTTGAGAACGTTTTCTCGGGACGCTAGCAGGTTGCCGAAGCGCGAGAGCGCCTTCCGGCCATTTCCCTGGCGCGCTCCTTGTCCTCTAAGAATGGCGTTCTTTGAGTCGCTATTTCCCATTCTTGTTCCTGTGTCCTAACTCTTCGACGTGGCTGAAGATCCCGGTCCAGTTAGGAATTCCTACAGCGGCCGCTAAACCATGAAAACTTGCCATACTCAATTACCGTTCTAGGCAACCACTCCTTGCTGCAACGGATGCGACATGATCAGCTCGAGAGCGGGGGTTCGAGTTGGTCCAAGGGGACGCACGCAGCTCCGATCGATCTCCAACGCTACGGATCGACGAAGCAGCGAAACGGAGACCACGATGCGATGATTCCCTTTGAACTTGATCAAAATGCCCTCAAGGCCGCTGAGAGCGTCACTCTCGATCCGAATTCTCTGACCAATTTCAAGGTAGGGCCACGGTTCGGCGGGTAAACCCGAGGAGACAACCGTTTGGATGGCAGCAATCTCAGCATCGTCCACCGGAACGGGAACTCTGCCACAGCCGACCACGGCAATCACGCCTGGTGTAACAAGGATCGGTAAGCGATTCAGCGCATCAAACTGGCAGAAGACATAGCCGGGAAAGAGAGGGGCGTTGAGCTGCTTCAGCCTTCCATTCCAACGCTTCTTCGTCTGATACGTGGGGAGGAGAGTCTGATAGCCTTTTCCAGAAAGTAGCAGGGCCGTTGAGTTCTCCCAGCGCGTCCTGACTTGGAGGGCAAACCATCTTTGGCCGTCTGTTCCGGGACTCATCATGAATCAGTGTCTCCCTTTAGGTCTAGCGATCTCGAAACTCAACTCTAATCTAGGCTACCGCCATTGAAGCGACTTGCCGCCCTATAGGGTAAAGCAACTGGAGTGCCAGACTCCCCCTCGTACGCGGACGAGATGAGTCGGAGTCTGAAGATCCCAAAAGATAGATAAAAAAGGCTTTAACTAGGATGCTTGAAGGCAATCACCTGCGGTGTGAGAACGGTCACGCTAGAGAGCCAGAACTAGTGAAAACGCTTGCCACTATTTGCGAAATGGCTTCCTCCATTGGCCCACAGGATCCTGATGAAGGCAGTGTATCTTTAATATTTTCATTATGTTACAAGACATTGCGCGCCCGAGGGCGTGGTCCATTTTGGCGCAATCTGTCGACGATTCAGTCCTTAATGTCTGCACCTGTTGGCTTCGGGTCTGTGTCACGTTGAGACGGTGTCGTGAGAGAGTCGGTACTTAGAGAATGGCGTAAAGCCACGAAGAGTGCGGGGATAGGGGCTCGTGGGTAGGCCCGAGTTCACGACGGTGTTCTGCTTCCTGCAACGCGTCGACGACCAGGCTATCGGCTGGACCGTCGACGCGACGAGTTTGGCGCAACCGAGCGGTCAGCGTGTTCTTTGTATGGCGCATGCACCATCACGGGCAAAAATCGCTGCCGTGACGGGACTGGCTGAACTGCGTGGTCGTGACGGATCTGGATCAGCCCTTGCTAGAGTCAAAGAGCCCACGACGCAACCCGTGGAGCGACTTCGCGAATTTCCCCGCGGCCGTGGAACCTGCTTCTCAGAAAACCCCGATCGAGATGGTGTCGGCAACCCCGGGTTCGACAGCGGAAGAAGTCATACGTAAATCCGGCAGCAGGTCGCGGCGCAAAGTGTAGCCCCCCACTAAGCGTGGGAAGAAAACGTGGCGGGTGCGCTGGCTCCGTGCCGAGGTGCCGCGGGCCTTTCGGCGGCAGCTCACCCGGCGTCGGGCATTGGTCGGGAGCGTTTCCCCTTGGCGAAGCGCAACTTCTCGGTTCCTGCGCCGGGCCGCTCCCTGGGCATGCACGTGCCGCTAAAGGCTCTTGCGCTTATTCTGAAACTCACATCAGGGCTTCGTACCTTGGGGGAGGTTCCTGTAGGATAGTCAGAGTTGCAGGCTGTCTGCAGGAGAAGACTCTTTTGAACGCTGAGACTCAAAGTGACCGCAGACGACTCCTGTTTTACGCCCTGTGGCTCGTCCTATCGATCGCCTTCTTCTGGAAACCGTGTGTCGCGTTGGTTCGTTTCTCGCTTGTGAACGACAATGCATCGCACATTATTCTCATTCCATTCATAAGCGCATGGCTGATTTACATAGAGCAAAAGCAGATTTTTCGACGGGTTTCTTTTGATTATTCTTTCGCTGGTGTCCTCTTCACGATCTCCGCTGTCACTTACATCTGGACGTTCCGATCCCCTGCTTCCTGGACACAAGCTGACCTGCTCGCCGGCTTCGCGCTGGCATTGGTGCTTCTGTGGATCTCCGGTTTTGTTCTTTTTTTTGGGAGAGCAGCACTTAAGAATGCACCTTTCCCATTGCTCTTTCTCTTTCTCACGATCCCGTTACCGGACGCGCTGCTGAATCGCTCGATCTATTTCCTGCAAAAGGGATCCGCAGATGTCGCTGAAATGATTTTTGACCTCGTGGGAGTTCCCGCTCTTCGAGAGGGATTCGTTTTTCATCTCGCGCATTTCAATATTGAAGTCGCGAAGGAATGCAGCGGTATCCGCTCGAGCCTGGCATTACTTATTCTCGCGCTTGTCGTTGGGCATCTATTGCTGCACACCCTCTGGAGACAGGCCGTTCTCGTGATTGCGGGTTTGCTGATTATGGTGGTAAAGAACGGAATCCGGATCGCGACTTTGACGATCCTCGCGCAATATGTGGACCCGGGCTTTCTTTACGGTCGACTGCATCGTGAAGGTGGCGTGGTGTTTTTCCTGCTCGGTCTGGTTCTTCTGTTACCGATCCTCTGGCTCCTCCAGCGCAGCGAGAAACCAGTGGGGACAATCGAAAACTCTTCGGCTGCCTGAAATGGATTCAGGAAACGACGGTTTATATGGTGAGGCTATCGGTCCGGAGATAGTCGGAGCAGACGATAGGAGCATCCGAAGCTTGAGATCGAGTGGACCTAGATTTTCTTTTTGTCCACCTCTGGATACTTGTAATAATAACCACCGTAGGATTCGTGCTTCTCGACGCGATTTAAGACCACCCCTAGCAGATTCTTATCCCGAAATTCAGAAGATGCTTTTTCCGCTATTTCGAAACTGGTCGCTCCCGCTCGTACAACAAAAAGAACGCCATCGCAAAGATCGGCAAGCAGACTCGCGTCGTGGACAGGCAGCGCCGGCGGTGAATCGAGAACCAGCCAGTCGAAAACCGGAGTGACCACTTCCAGTAGATGCTTCATGCGTTCGCCGAGGAGAAGCTCACTGGGGTTCGCAACTGGGCTGCCACCGGGAATGAAACACAGATTCCCTTCGAACCCTCTCTGGATCACTGCGATTTCATCCGCTTCGCCGCGCAAATACTCTGTTAGTCCGGGTTTGACGGGAGCGCCCAGCGCCTGGTGCAGACGCGACAGCCGGAGATCCCCATCAATCAAAAGCACGCGGCGGTGATCTTGCCGCGCAATGGACTGCGCCAAATTCGCCGCAACAAAAGTCTTCCCTTCCTCCGGGATACTGCTTGTCACGAGAACGCTTTTCAACTGACGAGTTGCCGCAATCTGATAAAGGCGGGAACGCAACGTTCGGAAGCTCTCGGCGCCGGCCTGGTTACTGTCCGCACCGAGAAAAACGTCGATTCTCGGATCAATCTGCCATGCGGGGTGGGCGCACTTCTTCACGAGTTCTTCGAAGCTAAGAAAGGGTGAATTCTGTTTTGGTGCCACATCGCCAAGTGAAGGCAGGGTTCGAGTTTCGGCGGGAACCGTTGTTCGACTTATATCGGTAGCAACGTCAACAAAATCCGGCGAAGTCCCGGACGAAAGCCGCAAGGATCGTTCTTGCGCTGCTTTTTTCAGTGCTTCGTGGATCCGGCTCATCGTTTCCTCATGAACATAGGCGCTCAGGCCTTTGTTGTGACCGCGTCGTAAGTCTTCTCCGCCACTCTTGTCGTGTGTTTGGCTTGGCGGGCAGCTACGTCCAACGTCGGGACTAAAACCAATACCGGAAGCTTGAGGGCCAGCTCAACATCGCGTTCGTTGTGGAACGATTTGTCGCTCGATGCGATCAGAAAGAGAATCCCCAGGCCGAGAGCAAGCCCGCCCCCCAATCCGCCACCGATAAAGACGATCTTTTTCGGAAACGACGGCTGGTCTGGGAGACTCGGAGGATCGTATACGCGAAACTGTTCGCTCTGCTGCTGGCTCTCAAGGTCCCCAGCGACCCCTGCGCTTTGCCGCTTCTTCAAGAGGTCATTGTAAAAGTCGAGTGCTGTTTGGTAGTTACGAGTCAATTCTTTGAATTGCTGCTCCACCATGGGGCTAGCCTGCACGCGTCCTTGCAACTGACGAATCTGTTCCTGGATTTGGCTCTGCCGATGCGTCAAATCAGTGATGCTTATCTCGTCCTGCCGCAATTTCGCGCGGAGCTGCTGAATCTGGGGTGGCTCCCTCGTGGATGCCGGCGACTTGCCATCTGCTGGCCCATTATTCTTCGGCGCCGCCGCCAGCTGTTTTTTTAGTTCCTCAACCTGATTTTTGAGCTTTATGACATCAGGGTACTCGGGAGTATAGCGCGCTTGCAAATTCGTGAGCTGGTCTTGCAGAGCGCCAAGCTGCTGTTCGGCAGTTTCCGGATTTTGCCCTATTTGGGATGCCTTCCAATTCGCTTCCTGTTGGTTGAGAAGTGACTCCGTAAAGGCCTTATCCTGCTGCGCGCGGCTGAGCGCCTGGGTATTGGCTTCGAGTTGCGCATTCATCCCCATCAGGATACTGAGATTGGTTTGCTCTTCTTCTGGTAACTCCCCCAGATACTGCCGCTTGAACTGCGCGAGTTTTGCGTCCTGTGCATCCAAGCTCTGTTTAGCCTCTTCCAGTTGCTGGCTGAGAAAGTTCGTTGTCACTTTTACCTGTTTCTGGCGGTCTTCGGCATTCTGCGCCAGGATCATGGACGTGATCTCGGTGCAAATCTGCTGTGCAGTCCGAGGGCTATTAAACGTGACGTTTACATAGAAACCAGGCAATTGCCGACTCTCCGTCCCTGGCGTTGGCGCCATGGGCTTGATCTCCACGGCACCCCGTAACCGCTCGATGAGGTCATCAATGTGCACGCGGTCACGGTCACTTGGGTAAAGACTGAATTTCTCGATAATCGGTTGCAGGCGTGTCCGGCTGAGGACTTGTTCCTGCATGGAGGCGAGGCGACGATTCAGATCCATGGTGACGACCGGTTTCACGTAGTCGGGCCCAACGGTTGGCTGCTCCACGAGCACCATGGTCTGCGACGTGTATTTCTTGGGTAGCACCAGGGCGGCAGCAAAGCCAAGTGCTCCGACAAAAATCGTTGTGATCGGCAAGATCCACCAGTACCGCCGGAGGACCCGCTTCACATCGGACAGACTCATTTCACCATTCCGAACCATAACGACCTTCTTTGCCTCGCCCAGACCGTCGCCTTTAACAGAAAACGTCGCTAAATTGGCCCTCTAAACAAAGCACTGGCGCCGAGATTCCGCCAGTCTACCTACCCTATGGACAATGCACGGTCCTTGCCATGCCAGGAGCTCTTCATGCACTTCCATTGATTTCGATAACACTAAGAATATCATACATTTAGAACACACCATGCCGCTCATCCTGCGGCCCCATAAGATCGTACACATCTCGAACCAAACTGGGAAGTGGAAGCATTCTATCCAAAACTATCCCATGAGTTCTCTCTGGCCAACCCGATCTCCGAGAGAAGTCGATATTTTGAAGCGAATTAGTCTGCAGAAGGATTTTCTTGTCTTGGGAGTTAACACATTCTTTTTCAGATCCTTAGAAGAATCGTAGAAATAAGTCTTTCCTTGCCTATCCTCAGGGCGCAAAATTGCACCCAGCTACACTCTCGAGAGGGTATGTGTGGAATTTTGCCCCTAGATTGAGGCCCATGAGACGTAAGTCAAACCTGGCGCTGTTGTTGAGTGTTTCTCTGCTTCTGGGCGTTTTTGCGGCAGGCTGCTCACGTGATCCTAATGTGCGAAAGCAAAAGTTCTTCGACCAGGGAAACCGTGATTTTGACAGGGGCAAGTATCCCGAGGCCTTAATTTCCTATCGCCGCGCATTGCAGATCGACTCGCGCTTTGTCGAGGCTCATTACAAACTTGCACAATGTTATTTGAAACAGCGAAGCTGGGCCCCGGCATTTCAGGAGCTGAATCGCACGGTCGATCTCCAGCCGGACAACTGGCCTGCGCAACTAGAGATCGCTCGAATGTTTCTCTCCGCCCGCAGGTATCAGGACGCCAAGGACCGCGCTCTATTGATCCTTCACAGCAATCCAAAGGACGCAGAGGCACAAATCCTGCTTTCAGACGCGGACTTCGCCTTAGGCAGCCCGAAAGACGCGCTCGAGGAAGCAAAAGAAGCGACAGAAATGGCACCGGATCATGCAGCGGGCTATCTCCATCTTGCTTTGATTCAGACGCGGACAGGGGCACTTACCGAAGCGGAGACCAGCCTGAAAAAAGCGCAATCCTGCGACCCATCCTCCATCGCACCGTTGTTGGCCCTGGGAAGATTCTACCACCAGCAGAAGCGCTGGACGGATGCGGAAAAGCAGTATCAAGCGGCAATTGCACTCGCGCCCAAAAATCCCATACCTCGCGCCGCACTGGCAGGTCTGTACCTCAGTCAGGGACAGGAATCGCTGGCGGAAAAGACCTTGATGGATGCGAAGCAACAACTCGGTGACGATCCGGCCGGATATCGCCTGCTCGGTGACTACTATCTCGCCCGCGGAGAAAATGCTAAGGCTCTCACCGAGTTCGCCGCTTTATCGGCGCAATACAAAAACGATCTTAGTGTTCAAAAAGCATACGCCCAGCTTCTGATTTTGAACCGGAGATTCGATGAAGCCGGGAAACTTACGGACGATCTTCTCAAGAAGACACCCCAGGATGCCGAAGTATTGATCCTGAAAGGGCAGATACAGCTTCAGCAGAGGAAAATTGACGAAAGCATTCAGACCTTGCAACAGGCCCGCACGAATGCACCTGACAATGCTTTCGGCCATTACGAACTGGGCTTGGCCTACAAAGAAAAGGGCGATACGCAGCAAGCGGAGAGTGAATGGCGGGAAGCTGTACGCTTGCGTCCGGAGCTGGCTGAGGCTTGGCTCGCGCTGGGAGCAAGCGCCACCCAGCGTGGCGATTGGCGGACTCTGGAAGAGGTCAGCAATCAGCTGAAAAAATATTCGCCGAATTCAATCGAGGCCTATCTCGATCACGCCACCGCACGTGTCAACCAGGGAGACGCGCTGGGAGCGGAAGCCGACCTCGTTCATGTTCAGCAACTGGCCCCCAATAGCCCGTTACCCTATGCAAAGCTGGGCGAATTGCGGCTGGCGCAACGACGCCCAGGGGATGCGGAAACCCTGTTTCGTCAGGCCCTCACTCACAATCCGGACTTCCCCGAAGCCGTGCGCGGGATGGTCCAAGTTCTTCTCATCAAGAACAAGCCTGCTGACGCCTTGACCTTTTTGCGTGACCAGATTACCAGGAATCCCAATAGTTCCGGTCTGTACCAACTGCAAGCTGAGGTATTCCTGCGAACCAAACAAGCGGATCAGGCGCTCTCATCGCTCACACGCGCGGTTGATTTGGATAACAAAAACGTGGGCGCTCTTGCTCTTCTGGCGCAGCTCCAAGCCGCAAGAGGTCAACCGGATCAGGCCATCACGAATTACCAGCGAGCGATTGCGGTGGCACCCACCGACGCTGGCCTTTATGTTGCTCTCGGCAGTGTCTATGAATCGATCGGCAACTGGCAGCAAGCAGAAACCACATACCAGAAAGCACTGACCATTCAGCCGGACAACGCCCTGGCAGCCAATAACCTCGCCTACCTCCTCCTCGAGCATGGCGGCAGCCCGAACGCGGCTTTGAGTCTCGCCGAGACGGCGCGCAAGGGCCTTCCCAAGCTCCCCAATTCCGCCGATACCTTGGGTTGGGCCTATTACAACAACGGCGCCTACTCCGTTGCGGCGCCACTTTTTGAAGATGCCGTCAAAAATGTGCCGAATAATCAGACCTACCGCTATCATCTCGGTTTGACCTACAAGAAGCTCAACGATTCCTCTCGCGCCAAGGTCGAACTCGAAAAGGCCATCGCCTTGAATCCCACTTCTCCGCTCGCTGACCATGCGCGCCGCGCTCTTTCTGAATTGACGGGCGGTTGATCGTCCTTCCTCAGCAGCACAGCAAATTAAGCTACGATCTCCCCGGCAAACTCATGCGCCCTGGTTCGCCTGATCAGTACGGGCATAGATGGTCACCCCTACTTCGCGAAATGGGGAATGGTCCGTCCTACTCTCTTGTGCCGATGGAAGGAAAGAGTTCCCGGCTTTATCCGCTCACGCGAGTGACCAACAAGCATTTGCTACCCGTCTAGGACCGGCCGATGATTTTCTATCTGATTCAGGCTCTAGTCGACGCAGGCATTCGCGAAATCATTGTTGTCACAGGTGGACAGAATGCGGGCGATTTCCTTCGCCTGCGCGCCACTGGCAAAGACTTCGGCTTGCACCGCATTCATCACACATACCAGGAGGGCGAGGGAGACATCGCTGATGCGTGACGGCTGGACGGATGCGGGAACGTTGGAATCTCTCCGGCGTACGACAAATCTTGCCACTGCGACCGGGGCCAACAAGATGCCCGGCCGCGGGGCTCCTCCGCGCCAACGCAAGGATTTGGATTGCTGCGTTGCGGCACCTCTGATGTAATCAGCAGGGTTGTACTCTGGAGAGGGAAAAACAGCGTGAAAGTCTTGGTTACAGGCGGAGCAGGTTTTATCGGTTCGAATTTTGTGCGGTATCTATTAAAGTCCCGCCGCGATCTCGAGCTCTTCAACTTCGACAAGCTTACCTACGCAGGAAACCCGGAAAGCCTGGCGGATGTGGCGCAGGATCCCCGCTATCACTTCGTCCGTGGCGACATCGCCGACCAGCAGGCGGTCGACCAAATATTTGAACGCGGTTTCAACGCGATCGTTCACTTTGCTGCGGAAACCCATGTGGATCGTAGCATCGAGGACGCATCTCCCTTTCTCAAGACCAATATACTCGGCACCCACGGTCTTCTCGAGGCAGCGCGGCGTTTTCCCGCCATGCGCTTCATCCACATCAGCACCGATGAGGTTTACGGTAGCGTCCCTGCTGGGGTGAGTTTCACGGAAGAGGCAACCCTCAATCCGCGCAGCCCATATGCGGCTAGCAAGGCCTCCGCAGAACATCTCGTCACTGCCTACGCCAACACCTATGGAGTTCCAGTTGTCATCCTGCGCTGCACAAACAATTTCGGCCCATTTCAATTTCCGGAAAAGTTGATCCCCCTGATGATCGCCAACGCACGCGAAGATAAGGCTGTTCCGATCTATGGGGACGGCCTACAGGAACGTGATTGGCTTTTCGTGGAAGACCACTGCCGCGCGATCACCTTGGCGCTCGACAAGGCCAAACCGGGTTCGGTCTACAATGTTTCCTCGGGGGTGCCACAACCCAATCTGAAGATTGTGCGCACGATCCTGCAACATCTGGGCAAACCCGAATCGCTCATGCAGTACGTGCAAGACCGCCCCGGTCACGATCGCCGCTATGCACTTGACAGTTCGAAAATTCGGCGCGAACTGGGTTGGGCGCCGATGGTACGCTTCGAGGAAGGTCTACACAGAACCACCGAATGGTACCAAGCCAACGCCATGTGGCTCGATCACACCCGCTCCGGGGAATACCGCAAGTACTATGATCGGCACTACACCCGCCGTTCGGAAACGTTTCGCATCTAGGTTGACTCTCCTATCGAACTAGTGGTCAACTCTTCAGACGACTTTCGTTTCAGACGAAGCATTCCGTGAAAGTCAAGAGAGGCACCAGGCGTTCGCAACGAACGATAAGGAAAATATTATGTTCAGCCGCCTGAAATACTGGTTACCCGCAATTCTTGTTGCTCTCCTGATTTCGCTGTTTTCCACGCATTATTTCAGCGGCGAGGAAACCGCCCGGGTCATCATCCCACTGCTCCATTGGCTTTTTGCTGCAGCAACACCCCGCATGCTACGCCTTATGCATGTGGGGATCCGCAAAATGGCACACGTCACTGAATTCGGCTTATTCAGCATCACCGTCTTCCATGGAATTCGCGGAGGGCGTTCTGGCTGGCGCTTCCACTGGGCCTTGGCCACTCTGGTGATTGCCGTCACCTACGCTGGCCTGGATGAATGGCACCAGTCCTTCGTGCCCGTTCGCCAAGCCAGCGCCCGTGATGTCGCGATTGACGCTCTGGGTGCGTTGCTGGCGCAGGTTCTGGTCTGGGCCTATGCCAATTGGAGGCACCTTCACCGGGCCGCCATTTCTCTCGGCAAGGACCTCCGCTAAGAAATGAAGTTGTTCTGCCCTAGGAACTCAGGGAATGATGGCTTGGGCTTGGTTAGAATGCGAGCTCTCCGTATCGCTAGAATCCACAGCCGTCGTGACGTAGTAGTAGGTCGTTCCGTTCTGCACGGTTGTGTCCGTATAGGTCAGGTTGGTGACCGAGGATCCGTTAATCTTCACGTAGCCAGTCCCGCTCGTCGTGCTGCGATACACATAGTAACTTAGCCCTGTCGGGTTGCTCTCATCCCAATTCAGAACTACGGAATGAGGGGGATCCCCCGTTCCCGACAACGCTATGGTCGCGGGTGATCCAGTCGCGTTGCTGGTTACGTTAACCGTGCCGGTCGCGCTTCCCGCATTTGTCGGGGCAAAGATGACGCTAAAGGTGAGCGTTTGCCCCGCCGAAAGCCCCACGGGTGTTCCCGCTCCACTGAGGCTGTAGCCGCTCCCGCTGACGCTGATCTGCGTGATCTGTACATTCGTGTTGCCGGTGTTTGTGATCGTCTCAGGTTGCGTGGACGAAGTGCCCGTGTTCACATTTTCGAAGCTAAAACTGTTCGAGCTGAGGCTGAGGGTGAGCGTTGCGGCCACCCCGGTGCCAGTCAGTGCCACCGTCGCTGGCGAACCGGGAGCGCTGCTCGTGATGGTCAGGCTCCCGCCCGTGCCGCCTGTAGATGTCGGGGAGAACTGCGCATTGAACGTACTAGCTTGCGCCGGGTTCAACGTGAGCGGCAGGCTCAATCCGTTGGTGCTGAATGCGCTCCCTGTCACGCTGACCTGTGAAACCGTCAACGCAGCCGTGCCCGTATTACTGAGCTGGATGGTCTGGGAATCGGTCGTCCCCACCGTAACATTGACGAAGCTGAAGCTGGATGGCGTAATGCTCAACGCCGCCTGCACTCCAGTCCCCGTGACCGGAATGACGGCGCTTGCTCCTAGTGTATTCGCAACGGTCACGTTTCCGCTGACGTTCTCGCTGCTCGTCGGACTGAACTTCACGGTCATCGACGTGGCTTGGGAAGGCGTCAATGTAACGGGCGTGGTGATCCCGGAGACACTCACGTCCTTTGCATTCACCGTAACCTGGGAAATCGTGACACTGGTGTTCCCGGTGTTCGTGATGCTGACACTCTGCGAGCCGGAGCTGCCCGCCGTCACACTTCCGAAGGTCACACTCGATGGGCTTGGGGTCATCGTTACTGTCCCAGCCACACCCGTGCCGGTCAAGAAGACCGTCACGGGTGACCCAGGTGCATTGCTCGAAATGCTCACCGTTCCTGGCAGCGATCCCGCCGTGGTGGGTGAGAATTCTGCTGTCACGGTGGTGCTCTGTCCCGCCGTAAGCGTCGCCGGTGTGGTCAGCCCGCTGATACTGTAGCCGATGCCACTTGCCGTAACATTTGAGATTGTGAGCGTTGCTGTCCCGGTATTCGTCAGCGTGAGTGCTTGTGTCTTCGTCTGTCCATCCACAACGCTTCCGAAGTTGAAAGTGGACGGCGTGACGCTCAATCCCGCCTGCACACCAGCGCCACTCAAATTAATCGTCAAGGGCGAGCCGCTTGCGTTGCTGGTTACTGTCACTGTACCCGTGGCATTCCCGACTGTCGTGGGAGCGAATTTCGCCGTGAAGCTCAAAGTCTGAGAAGCCGCTACCGTTGCCGGTGTGCTCACGCCGGTCAAGCTAAACCCGGTTCCACTCACAGTAATGCTCGAAATTTGCGCAGCGGCATTCCCGGTATTTGTCAGTGTGATCAACTGGCTGGCGCTGCTGCTGGTCGAAACATTTCCAAAGTTCACGCTGGCCGGATTGGCGCTCAGCTGCCCTAGAGCCGTGGACGAACCGGTTCCCGTCAAGCCAACCACCGCCGTCGGCGTGGTTGGATCGTTGCTCGTGATCGTCAGGCTGCCAGACACCGCGCCGGCTAGCGTCGGCGCGAACGTCAAGGTCACCGGAGCGTTTTGCCCGGCACTGATCGTCTTAGGCGTGGTAATGCCGCTGATCCCAAAGTCCGCTCCCGAAAGTGTCAGGAGGGAAATCGTCAAATCTGCCGTGCCCGCATTTGAAATGGTCAGGCTCGAGCTCCCGGTCGATCCGACGGAAACGCTTCCAAAGTTCACCGCACTCGCACTCAAACTCAACTGCGGTTGCGGTGTCACGCCTGTCGCGGAGAGATTTACCACTACCGGCGAACTGCCTCCATCGCCCTGCACTGTCAATGTCCCCGTGATAGCACCAGCGCTCGTCGGATTAACGGAGACAGAAAAACTGCCGCCTTGCCCCGTGGCCAGCACCATCGGCGGGGTCATTCCGGAGAGGCTGAACTGAGAATTCGAGAAAGTCGCCTGCGTGATGTTGACCGCGATATTGCCGGTATTGGAGACCGAGAGGCTCTGCAAAGTTGCCTTGCCTACCGGCACTTTGCCAAAACTGACGCTCGCTGGTGTGACTTGAAAGGACCCTTGGGATACCGGCTGTGTCTTTGAAGCACTAACTACACCCGCGCAGCCGTTTAGCAGCGTCAAAGGCAGGATTGCGGTGACAAGCAGGAGGGAAGTTTCACGTTTCCAATTCTTGCGTGCGACGCGCTGATTTTCGATCCATGTCCCAGCCCCTTCGACACACGTGCTCGCCATGGCCTACCCCTCCCTAGCTGTATCCAGCTACGAAGGTATCGGTAATGGTACTCACCAGCCTACTGGTTAGAGGGCCAATTTCGGGACAGTCGCCTGTACTGTACGGAGGACCATCCTTTATCTGGCCCAGACCTTGCACCCCTAGGAATTCCCTATCTCGGGCTTTCCAGGCACCCGCTACAGAAGCATGTCAAAGCGGAAGCAACTTGCTGAAAATAAAGCGGTTATGATGAGTGAGGAGTAAAGCCACGCCACAGCCTTGTGAATAACTTCAGAGGTGCTGTTCCGACGCCCGTGCCGCAACTCGGCGCGCCACCAACAACACTGGCGCGGGTGTCAATTTGAAGTTTAGGCCAAGTGAACCCCGCAGCCACCAGGCGGTCGGCCCGGGATGAACTTGCGGACTCCACTAGGCCACTACCCTCGAGCGCAGGCCGTTCGTTGTCGCACAACTAATCTGTCGCGTAGTTCCGCACCGATTCACTCGACAGATTCGTCGCGCGCTCCCCGCGCTGCGCGGCCTTTCTGGTCATCAATCCCGCATCGTGGATCTTGTAGATCAGTGCGCGGTAGCTGATTTTCAGCGCCAGCGCCGTCTTTCGGCGGTTCCACTGATTCGTGCGGAGTGTTTCCAGAATGATGTTGCGCTCCATCTCTCGAATGGCGTCTTTCGCCAATTGCTTTAAGGTTACGGGTGTCCCATTGCCTTCGGCGGACCGCACCGCCTTGGGTTTTTTCGGAGCGTGCTCTTGATAAATCGCAGCCTCGGGTCCGATCAGAACGTACCGCGCAACGCCGTTCGACAGTTCTCTCAGATTCCCCGGCCAATTCAGATTTTGGAGGTACTGGAGCATCTCCGGAGGGAACATGTCTCTCTTAGTCCCAAACTGCTTTTCAAAATGGACCCTGAAGAACTCGGCCAGCGCCGGAATGTCTTCGCGCCTCTCGCGCAGCGTCGGCACCTTTAAGCGAAACCCATTTATGCGGTAAAACAAGTCTTGCCGGAATCTTCCGGCTTGCGTTTCCTGATCCAGATCCTTGTGGGTCGCGCAGATAACACGCGCATCGATCCGCCGTTCGGAGTGATCCCCGATCCGCGAGAACGTGCCGTCTTGCAGGAATTGCAAAAGTTTGCTCTGAAGATTCGGATCCAGCTCCGCAATCTCATCCAAAAACAAAGTGCCGCGATGCGCCATTTCCACTCGCCCGGGCTTGGCAACGTTTGCCCCGGTAAACGCTCCCTGCTCGTATCCAAACAACTCGCTTTCAAGCAGCGTCCCGGGAATCGCTGCGCAGCTGACCTTGACGAACTCTCCGGAGGCGTACTCCGAATTCACATGTATCCATCTTGCAAGCGCTTCTTTGCCCGTGCCGCCCTCACCACAAAGCAAAATCGGGACGTTCGTCCGGCAGATTTTCTCCGCTCTCTGACGCACCTCCGCCATCACTGCCGAGCGCCCGAACAAAACAGGGTCTGGGGGCACGTGGTCTAGTCTTTCCCAACTGGCGTTCCGGGTTGGACATTCTCCTGCCATGTGTTCTGGTACCAAGGCGTTGCACATCGCCAGCCAAAGGCGGTGCGTATCTGGCGTGTTTCCGAACCCCTCCCCAGGCAATAAGGCTTTCTTTTTCAGTACAATACAGACAGCGCCCCCTGCAAAGTCCTAGTACTATAAGGCCCCTCAACTTTTCTTCCATCTGTAACAATGGGAAAACTTCAAGACACTACGAGAAAGGATTGTTCTCTCGAATGGCTAAGAAACCATACAGAGCCCGCGGGGCAAGTTGCGGTAAAGAAATCAGAAGTAGAGCAGGACTGTTAGTCTGTGCCCTGCTCCATGGTGAGAATCTAGTCCGGCTGCGTAGCGTTGGAATCCACGGTATTTGTCAGGCTCGCGCGGGTTCTCCACGAATAATGTCGTAGCGCTCGATCACCGCCGCTACTCCCATCCGTGGCTCTCCATCCTCCACGCGACGTTCCACGCGGACCACTTTCCCTTGCGCGCGAACAAAAACATCCGTGCCGTGCGTGATCTCTGCGGGCAGCGTCAGCGTGATGTCCAGCTTGGATCCCGCATCCACATCCTGCCCGATCACGAAATACAATCCCCGCGTTGAAATATCTCTCGTCTTCCCCTCTTGCCGGTTGACGAGTCTTTCGGCTGCGAACCGGATGCTGATTGGCAACGTCAAGTCATAGCGTCGCGCCGTGCGGCGTTCTTCCATTACTGACATCCTCGACTCCGTCCGTGGCTCCAGAGCGCAAGCCACTTCCCCAATTGCGGTTTCTTGCTAAAAGATTTTGCCGGATTCTTGCTTGCCTTCACGGGTGAGAACGAAGATCTCAGTCGGCCCTGACGTGTTTCCGCTGGGATTCCTTCATGCTCCCTCGCGGTCATCCCGAATCAACCTGATTCGGAAGCCGAAAAGAAGCACGCATTCTCTCAATCGCTCGGGCCTCGGAATTCCTGCAGACTCTCGCTCCCGCAGGAAGTCCCGACGCGCAACCCCCTCCCCCGTTCTTTGAGCTCTCGACCCAAATTTCACTCAACGGGAGGTTTGCTGCGCTTTTGTCCAGCACTGTGTTGCTTTTCGCTGCGCAACATACCCCGCACAAGCTTTTCCTGCAAGTTCTCTTTTCCCCCAGCGTGCTCAGGACCAACCACGTCGTACTAGACCTGCTCTGTCACTCTACCTTGGTCCCCACCGTCGCCGGTGCCGTCTCCTCTGCTTTCGCTGCCGCAGTCCGGCGCGTCCTCGGCGTGTCCAGATTGAATCGCCTCATCTTATAGAGCAGGGCCTTGTAGCTGATCCCCAGCATCTTGGCGGCGTCCTTGCGGCACCACCGCGTCTTTTCCAGCGCGTCGGCGATCGCTTCCATCTCCGCTTCGTCCTTCAACCCGCGCACCAGCGCTTTCAAACCCTGCTCTTTCGGAACGTTCGTCACCTCACGAGGAGAAATCCTCTGCCGAGTCGCGGACATCTCCACTAACTCCCGCAGGCTGCCTTCGTCATCTTCGAGAATCACGTACCGCTTGACGAAGTTTTCCAGTTCCCGCAAATTCCCGGGCCATGGATAATTCAATGCCGCATCCAAAAGATGCTCGGAAGGAGCCACTGCCGGCTTGCCGAATTTCTCGCTGTACTTTTGCAGGAAATGACGGAAAAGGAGCGGAATTTCAGCCGTCCGTTCCCGCAGCGGAGGCACCATGATCGACAGCACGTTCAACCGGTAATACAAATCTTCGCGGAATTTCCCCGTCTTCATGGCTTCCTGCACATCCACGTTTGTCGCCGCCAACACGCGAACATCTGTCTCTACCAGGTGCCTTCCACCCAGTCGCGAATACTGGTGATCCTGTAAGACATGAAGCAATTTGGCTTGCAGGTGCGTGGACATCTCCGCGATCTCATCCAGGAAGATCGTGCCCTTGTTGGCCATCTCGAATTTTCCGGGCTTCGCCCGCACCGCTCCCGTAAACGCCCCTTGTTCATATCCGAATAGTTCCGACTCGAGCAACTCCCCCGGGAGCGCCGCGCAATTCACCTTGACGAACGCTTGATTCCTTCGTTTCGAACGCAGATGGATCATCCGGGCCACCACTTCCTTGCCCACGCCGCTCTCCCCGCAGATGAACACCGGCACGTCTACGGGAGCGATTTGCAGAATCTGCTGCCGGATGCGCACCATCTGGGGGCTCGCTGCCAGGAAGCTCAAATCCTCGGTGATCTGCTCGCAATACTCCCGCAACGCCTGGTTTTCCTGGGTCAGCTGTTTCTTTTGCCGCGACTTGAGCATCGCCGCGTCGAGTTCCGTCTTTTCAAATGGCTTTGTCAGGTAGTCGTGTGCCCCGAGCCGGATAGCTTCCACCACTGTCCCTACCTCATTCGAACAAGACAGCATGATCACATTCAGGCTGCGGTCCAGCCGCATCAGTTCCCGCAGCGTGTCGAGCCCGTTCATTTCGGGCATCAGCACATCCAGAATGATGAAGTCCGGCCGTTCGCCGGCGTTCACACGCGTCAGCGCTTCCCTGCCGCTGCTCACCGTCTCCACATCAAACCCATCCACCTCCAGCAGGGTCTGCAAGTATTTTCGAATGCTGGGCTCATCATCGACGACTAGGATCTTCTCTTTCACTTCTTTCACAGCCATTTTTCTTTCTCCTCGCCCCAAATCCAGCGCTTAGTTTTGGTCCATCGGCAGCAAAAACGCAAACGTGCTTCCCCGGTTTTGCTCGCTTTCCACCCAGATTTTCCCCCGGTGTGCCTGGATCAACCTTTTCGCGATGGCCAGTCCCAAGCCCATTCCGGAGGTATTCCGGTCCACGCGCACAAAGTCCTCGAAAATTTCCTGATGATGTTCCGGTGCTATCCCTGCTCCGGAGTCTGTCACGCTGACTTCCACACTGTTCGGCCGGGGCAGCCGGAATCTCCTGCGTTCTTCGACCGGAGCTATTTTCGCCACGCGGCGTTCCCAAAAATGGGGGCGCGCTCGCAAGGTCACGGTTCCGCCGGATGGTGTGTGCTTCAACGCGTTGTCCAGGAGATTTGCCGCTGCCTGTTGAATCTTCTGGTAATCGAAGCGGAAAGTCGGGATCGACGGATCCAGCAGCACCTCCAGCTTCACCCCTTTTCGCTGAAACGCTTCCGACCATCGGTTGGCCGTCTCTTCGAGGCAATCTCGCAGGTCGTTCTCTCTCAATTGCAGTACCAACTTCCCGCTCTCCAGCGCGGAGTAGTTGAGGAACATCGACACCAGCCGCACCAGCCTCTCGCAGCTCTCTTTCGACTCCTCCAGAATGTCTTTTTGTTTCTCGCTCAGTCTTCCGAGTGATCCTGTCAGGAGCAGATCGTAGTAGCCCTTGATCACCGCCAGAGGTGTTTTCAATTCGTGTGCTGCCGACGCCAGGAACACGGTCTTCTGCCGGTTTACTTCCTGCAATTTCAGGTAGGCTGCGAGCAAATTCCGGTACGTTATCTCGCGCTCCTGCAGCAGTTCCTGTACCGTCAGTTGGGCAGCGCTCTCTGCGCTATTCTCTTCTTCCTCATCGTTCTCAAACTGGATCGCTATCCAATCTGACTCCGCTAGCCATTGCACGCGCGCCCGATAGCCTTTGATGCTCGTGCGGCCTTCCAGTTCCAGTTGGTTTTCGCCATTCTCAATTCTCTGCGAAATCGTCTTTGGATCGATATTCAATACATCTGCGAATATGTTGAGGGGGGTAGTCTCGTCTTTGCCGTGCGCTTCCAGGTATTTCCTCCCCCGCGCGTTCACCACCAGCACGCGTCCTTCGAGGTTCGCCACCACTACGCCTTTGTCGACCGTGTCGAGAAGCGCTCGAACATGCTCAATTGTCAGATTCGGGCTCGACGTAGGCACTCTTCCCGCATCTGTTGTGGCCCAACCATCCATGCTTCTGCTACCCCTTTGTACAGTGGAAAATGTTTTCCTATGCTATTCTGCCCATGCTTACAAAGCCACACCAGCCTGTCAATGGTAAATGCGTTCCATTTGCACAATTTGGGAAATCCCTAGCCCATCCACGCCCACTCTTCTCTTCACGCCCAAACCCCTCATTATGATGGCTGCTAAGTTATTGATTTATAAAGGCTCTAGTTCTAGATTTTAGCCAGGAAACTGGCACTCAACCTGCTCCCTGTGTACTAGTTCCTGAGTACTATCACTATGGTTCTCCGCCTCGATCAGTCTAAGGAGGGGCCCCGCGTGGATTCCTCCGAATCGCGCCGATCATCCCGCCTCCGCATCCAAGTCCCTGTATTTCTCCGGGGCTCGGACGCTTCGGGTGCGGAGTTTATAGAGCTCACCAAGACGCTCAATATCAGCGCTACCGGAGCTTGTATCACTTCAGTCCATCTCCTTCGCCCAGACCAGACGGTCCACCTCACCATCCCAGCCCCCTCCCTCGCTTCCTCCAGCCTCATCCCCAGCGAAACTCCCCCAATTGTGGCCAAGGTGCGCCGATTGGACCACTTGGGTGAACTTCGTCTATTTGGGTTGGAATTTCTGCACCCTCTTGAGTAATTCCCTGTCCCTCGGGAACTCTCCAGCCCCATCGCGTTGTATGCGCCTGTCTTGGGCTACCGCTTCGCTGAAAAAGTTCCTTCCGGGATCTCGCTTATCTCTTCGTTTTGTAATAGGATACCGGCGTCCCCTTCGCATCTCCTTTCCGTGGATGCAGTTTGCACACACGGTCTTGATTGGCACTTGATTTGCTCCCTTTTAGGGTCAGTCATCCAAATGTGCTTGCCCCAGCCCCCGCGGGGAGAGGCAGATTGTAGGAAAACCCGGCCATGCCCAGTTCCGGAGCCCCGGCAGCCCCGCGTTTGCCCATGGAAGATGCCTACCTCGAGCTCCTTGCGGACACGCTCGACGTCATGGACATTCCCGCGCGCAGTCAGTTCCTGCAGCGCTATTTTCGCACCACCACGCGTCTCGATCTGCGCGAGTCTCAGTGCCTGCACCTGTGGGAGGAAATGCTCACGCGCCGCCGCGAACTCGCGGATCAGCTCGCACGTCCCGTGTCTCTCAAAACCGTTCTGATGGATGTCCTCTCTTCCGCCGGCCTGATTCGCGTTCCGATTGTGCTCGAATACGAAGAGTACAAAAAACTCCAGGTCAATGCGGTCACCGACCCGCTCACCGGCCTCTACAATCGCCGCTTGTTTGCCGAGTCCTTCGAAAAGGAACTCAATCGCGCCCGCCGCTACGGTCTTCCGCTCGGCATCGTCATCCTGGACTTGCACCGCTTCAAGGAAGTGAACGATAAGTACGGGCATCCACGCGGCGACGAGGTCCTCCGCGCCGCCGCCGCCACGCTCCAAAAAGCGCTGCGCACCTCGGACTCTGCCTTCCGCATTGGTGGCGATGAATTCGCTCTCCTTCTCCCCCAAACCGATGCCGCTCAAGCCCTGGCTCTCAGCCGTCGTATTGAGACTGTTTTTGAGGAAATCCTGCGCCCTCTGCAACTCGCTTTCCCAGTGACCATGGATCACGGCGTGGCCAATTTCCCTCAGGACGGCGATCAGTCCGATCAGTTGGTGCGCGTCGCCGACGAACGTCTCTATCGTCTGAAGCACGCCAATCACGCTCACACCGCCGATGGCTCGGCACGTCCTGCGGCTCCCCCCGCGGCCGCACCACTTCCTGTGGCGCCCTCGCCCATCTCCATCTCTGCTGGCCGTCCATCCGAAAAACCTCCCTCCGACTTAGCCGACGCTTCTTCCGCTGCCGCTCGCTCCCTTATGGAGCAAACTCCACCGGCCCCCTTAACGCCAGCTTCGTATGCGATTCAGCGTAAAGCCGAGCGCATCTCCATGGTTGGCACGAATGCCCACGCCATCATTGGCGAGCAGGGCACCCGCCGCGCTCGCGTGTTGGACCTCGGCTTCGGCGGTGTCGCGCTCGAATTTGAGCAGCCGGAAGATCTGCCGGAGAACATCCTCGCCATTCTTCACGTCCCCATTCTTCCCCCCGTCCGCGTTTATCTGAAGCCGGTGTGGTCCCGTCGCACGGCGGAAGGCGCGTTCCGCTTCGGCTGCCACTTCATCTCCTGATCCTCGCCACTCGGCAGGGCCGCCTCGAGTTCTGTTCCTCCGAGAGCGTTCTCTTCGCAGGGTCTCTCCTCACCGTCTGCATCCGCATTTCATCTCTTGCTGAATCTGCGACATGCGGCCGCTTCCTGAATTGCGGCACTGCCCGAAGGTACAGGTTCGACCAGGCCCCATCCTGTCCTACAACTGTACCGGGGACAGGTTGCCTGTACAGCTGCCCAGAAGTTATTTTCCTGTGTGGTGACCCTGAGGGGGTTCGTTCTCGCAGTGTTCTTGCGCTGTTCATCGGCTTCCGCAGTTCGCGGCTACGCCTCCGTTGCCTGCCTCGTCGGTGTGTCTTTCTTTTTTTCCGGTTGCGCCAGTTACAATTCGCAAACAACTGCGCTTGCACCAGCCCTGACGGTCTCGGCAAACAGTTTTAATTTCAATACCATCGCCGTCGGGCAATCCGCCACGCAGACCCTGCACCTGACGAACTCGGGCAATGCGCCTCTGCAGATCTCTTCCCTTTCTCTCTCCAACAAGGAATTCGCCATCAGCGGCCCGTCCCTTCCCCGCACCGTGCTGCCGGCCATAAGTCTCGACTACACACTGGCGTTCGCTCCCACAGCTGCGGGGAACGCCTCGGCTTCCCTGACCATCACCAGCAATGCCCCGCACTCCCCTGCCGCCGTCTCGCTCGCCGGCGTTGCAGAAAAAGTCGTTGTGGCCCTGCAGGTCACTCCCACTTCCGTCAGTTTCGGCAACGAAAATCTGCAATCGACTGCAACCCAGAACGTCACGTTGCAAAACACCGGCGATGTCAATATCACCATCAATGGTGTCACCGCTGCCGGCTCAGGCTTTGGTTACTCCGATCTTTCTCCTGGCTTTTCGCTTTCTCCCAATCAACAGGTCACCTTTCAGGTTTGGTTTCGCCCGCAAACGAGTGGCGCCGCCTCTGGCACCGTGTCCATCCTGAGCGCGAATCTTACTTCGCCTGAAACGGTCTCCCTTACCGGTGATGGAATCAGTTCCACTCCAACGCCCTCACCTGCACCGCCTCCAGTCGCTCAACCCACGGTTCAACTCACTTGGAATGCCAGTTCCAGTGTCGTCGCCGGCTATCGCGTCTACCGCAGCACCACCTCTGGTAACTTCTACAGCCCTGTGTTCTCTACGCCCCTCAACGCCCTCTCCTTCGACGATTCCACCGTCACCAACGGCGACACCTACTACTATGTCGTCACCGCCGTGGACGACAACGGCGTCGAAAGTTTGTACTCGAATCAAGCCACCGCCAACGTGCCCGCCTCGTAGTTCCCCGCCCGTACCCCCGAGCTCCTGAAGTTCGTGACTGTAAGATTTT
>PMES01000046.1 GCA_003154775.1 Acidobacteriota bacterium
GCCGTCGTTGTCGTAGTCGCCTACAGCCACACCTATCCCGTAGTTGCCATTGCCCGCATTGGCCAACCCGGCGGCTTGCGTGACGTCTGTAAAGCTTCCGTCGCGATTCTGCCGGTACAGGCGATTCCAATAGCGCGGATCGCTGCGCTCGAAATTCTCCGGAACGTGCAGCCCCTCCGTGACTCGTCCCCCGTTCACGAAAAAAATATCCAGGAGGCCGTCATTGTTGTAGTCGAACAGCGCAATGCCGCCCGGCATCGTCTCGATCAGGAATTTCTTCCGGGTCGGCGAATTCTGGAGAATGAAATCTACTCCCCGGAGTGGCTTTACTTCAAACATCGGGGTTGAAACGGCGGGGGTTGCAAGACACAGAAAATTGCTAAAAGCTGGCGCAGTAGCAGCCAGCGTTCCAAGACGCAGAAAATCGCGGCGGTTGAAACTGCGACGCATCCTAGGACGAAGCATTTTGGAATTTTGGCACAAATTCCCGCACACTGCACCCTGTTAGCACGCGCGACTGATAAGTGCGGGGCAATCAAGGAGGAGGAGAGTCCCTTTAGATTGTCGAGCCATGCCTGAAGATTAAATTGGCTTGCGGGGGATGCCCGAAGGCATCCCNNATCCCCCGCAACCGGGGTGGGGGTGATTAGAACGAAAGCTTCAATCCGAACTGGACAAGTCGCGGTAGGTTCGCTAATCCGCTCACTACGCCGAAGTTGCTGGCGCCCAGGGCCGTACCGGGTGCCGCATATTGGTTGCGGTTGAAGAGGTTGAAGAACTCCGACCGGAATTCGAGGTTCAATTTCTGATCCGGTCCGAAGTAGGTCCTCTTAAATACGGCAAAATCGAAATTGATAATGCCGTCTTGCCGTAGAGTTTGATCGGCGCGGGGCTCATCACCAAAGGTGTAAGGCGCGGGATCAACGAAGCATGCGGTATTAAACCATGCGATAGTGGTACGGGGACCGGTCTTGTCGCATCCGGACACCTCGTTGGGCCTCATCGTTCCAGTGCCCAACCCCAAACCGGAAAGAAGATTCGCGTCGGAATCGGTGATTTTCAGCGGGAAACCGCGCTGGAGGGTGGTAACGCCGTCAATTCCCCACCCGGCAATAACCTTGTCCTTGATTCCCGTGGCGTCGGACATCCACTTCTTGCCGTGGCCAAAGGGCAGGTCGAGAACGTAGTTGATGATCAGGCGTTGAGGAACGTCTTGCGATGAGAGCGAATACTCGCCCTTAAGGTTGTTCGCATCCTGAACTGCGCCCACGCCGCCGTTGGTGGCGCCTTCCAGCCACGATGTCAAGGTGTCCGTATTGGAGAGCAGTTTCGAATTGGTGTAGGCGACAAGGAGCGTTCCGCCTTGCTTGAACCGCTTCGTCACCGTCAATTGCAGCGAATCATACCTGCTGCTGCAGCAAGGGTCGCCGTATAGGTTCAGCCCCGAAAACTGCGGGAAAGGACGGTCCAATTGCCCCTGAACCAAGCCTGTTGGTCCTAAAGCACCAGGCAAGGTAGTTCCCGCCACGCCATTAAGCTGGAAGGGGTAGTTAAGCGCGCCGACCGGTTGAGCAATCGCCACGGTCTGGCCCGCGGCGTATTGAGTTGCGGCCCCTGCGATGAGGCTGTCCGATATCTGGTTGACGTTGGTGCTGTATTGCTGCAGGTGAACGCCGTGGGCTCCAGCGTAGGCTATATCCACGAAGAAGCCGGCAGGCAATTCTCTTTGGATGTCGAGGTTCCACTGCTGAACATACGCGGGCTTATACCCGGCGTAGTCTGCGGACGTGAGTGAAGACTGATTCACACCGAAGGTAGAGACATTCGGCAGAGGATTTCTCCCGGCTGGGGCGTTGAGATTCGAGGCACCTAGGGCACCAAATGGTCCCTGGCCGGTACAAGAAAATTGGTTTGCCCCACTGACAACCGCTAATGTGCAGGTGTTTTGGTTGAGGGTGCTATTCGGAGTCAACCCGTGGTCGTCGCTTGCATAGAAATTTGTAGCGGCGAGGTTGACTGCGTCATTGATGGCGTTGGTCTGGAACGAAACATCGTTGGGAATAAAGAACACCCCGTAGCCCGCCCGAATGACCGTCTTCGTATTCAGCGCGTAGGCAACTCCCAAGCGCGGAGAGACTTCATGCTTGGGAAGTGGCAGGGCATTTCTGCTCGTGTCTGTCCCGTTTCCAATCATGAAGAGGTCGCCGGGACAAGTGCTGCCAATTGTCCCACTGCAACCCGTTGCCGCTGCGCTTGTGGCGGTGGGATTGAAGTAGTCCATATCGTTATACCGCTCCGACCAGGGACCAGCGAGTTCATAGCGCAAGCCCAGGTTCAAAGTCAGCTTGTGCGTGACTTTCCAGGTATCGCCGAAGTACAGGGCGCGGTAGGTCTGTTTTCCGGCGGTCGGCTTGGAAATGGACAACTGTCCTGAGGTCTGGTTGCCAAATGCGGCGCCTATTCCCAAGCCGTAGCCGAGAAGGAAGTCCGCGTAGTCGTTGCCGAGGACCGTGCCGGGCTGATTGGCCGCCAATGAACCGGTCCATGATCCGTTAAAGGAGACGATGCCGCCGCCAATGTTCGTTTGCAGATAGTTGTCAAAGGTCTGTTCGAGCTGGGCGCCAAAGGCAAACGTGTGCCGGCCATGAATCTTGGTGAATTGGGGAGAGATGTTCCATTGCGTGTCCCAGTCAACGATGGAACTCTGCCCCTGGCTGCAGGAGACGAGCGCATCGCTGTTGGCGAAGCAAGGAGTCATCGGCGTGAGCTCGGAGCCGGGAACAACGGAATTGTATGCCGCCGGCCAGCCTTCCTGGGTCACGTCGAAGTTCGCATTGACAGGAGAGCGAAGGTAGTGGTACCGGCTGAAACTGGCGTTTATGCTGGCCGTGAATGTCGAACTGATAGCATCGGTCCATCCGACAGCGATGCTCCTGCTCGTCGTGTTTTCCCCGCAGCGGTCTTTACAAAGTCCCGTTCCGTACGGATCCTGGGACAAGCTGAGCATCTTGTAGTAAGTGAAGCGGCCAAAAAGGTGCTGGCTGTTGGTGAGGTTTTGGTCCACACGCGCGACGTATTGGTCGATGTCCCCGCCCGTGCTCGCTGATTTCGTGAAATTGTCCAGTGTGCCGGGGCCTGTGGGCGGGGCAATCAGCTTGGTCAACAGGTAGGCGGAGGTCGTATTGATGTAGGGCTGACCCGTGACCGGATTGGTACCGGAGATATCGTTGTTGGGAATCGGCGTCCTCGTGTAATCAGTGGTAGCGGGGTTCGGGTTCACCGTCAACGGGTTGTAGAGTTGATGATCTGCTGTGCTTGCATCCGTGCAAACGCCGGAACTGTTGAAACCCGCTGTGCACAGGTCAGCAAAATTGCCAGCGCGCTCTGCCGTTGTCGGAACGGTCGTAGTGAAGACCATTCCCGCGCGCTGCCGGTATCCTTCATAACTGCCAAACACGAAGGTCTTGTTTTTTATGACGGCGCCACCGATCGTCGCGCCAAACTGGTTCTGAGTGTACGGCGGGGTCCTATTCGGTTCGTCAGCCTCCACTTCAGAGGCCTTCAGAAAAGGATCGTTGGCGTTCAGGATCCTGGCGCGCAAAAATTCGTAGCCCTCACCATGCCACGTATTGGTTCCCGATTTTGTGCTGAAATTGATGATTCCGCCGGAGAATTTACCCCATTCGGGACCCAGGTTGCTGTACTGCACCTTGAATTCCCCAATGGAATCCTGGGTGGGCACCAGCAGCGGCAAATTGATGTAGCCGATATTGAGCGGCTGGCCATCCAGATACTCTGCGCCCTGATTCGCGAAGGATCCACCGATCTGAAAATTTCCCAGATCAAAGGGGTTCTTGCCCACGATATTGCCGAGCGAGCTTCCTTGCGGAACCACGGAAGGAGACAGTTGGGCCAGGTTGAAAACGTTTCGGCCATTGAGGGGCAGTTCGTTCGCCTCGCGCTGGTCAATCACCTGGCCGAGGGAAGAAGTATCCGGCTGCATCAGCGGCGTCTCGCCCGTGACTTCCACCGTCTGCGTGACTTGGCCCAGTTGCATGGTCATGTCAATGCGAGAAGTCTGTTGCACCTCAACAACGACTTCCGTATGCGAGGTGTGCTTGAAGCCCGCTTTCTCGGCGTCTACCCGGTAGCGGCCTGGAAATAGGTTCGTAAACTGGTACAGACCATCCGTGCCGGTGGTCTGAGTGTGCTTTTCGGATGTACCAAGATTGGTTAGTGTGACTTGCGCATCGGCAATGGCGCCCCCGCTGGTGTCAGTTATGGTTCCTGAGACGGTCCCATACGTTGACTGTGCGTAGGATTGATGGCTGAACACACCCATAAAAACAAGACAAAGAGCCAACCCCAACAAGAAAACAAAACTAGAACGCAAGTTTCTCATTCTTAAACGCTCCTAACTTCCATGATTTGCTGAGTACTGATACTGATTCGGAGAGACAAGCTACCCCTTGTGAGTTCCTCCTAGCGGAACCCTTTGTTGCTACACCATCCCCTCGACAGTTTCCTTTACCTATTAGTACGAAAGCACTATGCAATCTGTACCAATCACAATTTCCGGGTGATAAAAAAGAACAAAAGCGTGTAAGAATGCACACACAAACACACGTCAAGCTGGCAAGTCACTGAGATATGGAAAACTGTATCCGGCAGGCCCTACGGATGATTCGCTTCGTTCCGAAGAAGTGCATACAAAAATGGCTTGCTCGTCGGTTTGTGGCTGCCGCCGCGCGGCTCGACCGTGACAAACACGGCATCGATCTCGGCTAATTGCTTGGGGTCGTCAAACCGCATCACCCACCGGCGATTCGACTCGTTGTCCATATACAATATGCCCAGATTCTTGGGCGAGGCCTGCTCTCCCTGTGGCGTCTCCCGTTGCCCCCACACCTGGAAGGCGCTGGCATTGACTACCCCCGGCTCGTGATCGAGATCGAAGGCGTAAAAAATAAGAGACTTCCCCTGCGTGTAGAAAACCCGGCCGAATGGTTTCTGCGTGCGGCTGTTGCCGTCAACATCAAACACGTCGGTGATATAGAGCTTTCTGGCGCCCATCAATTCGCGGATATCCCGGTCGTAGCTGAGGTACTGCCCAGTGTCCTCGAGGCGGCGCTGTTGATCGCGATTCCTGGCGGTGAGTTCGTCAAGCTTCGCCTCCAGCGACGACGTTCGCAGCACGGCGGTGTCGCGCTCTGTGCGCAGGCTCGCCAGTTCTGTCTGGTCATTCGCGTAGGCCTGGCTCTGGGCCTGAAGCTGAGCGTTCAAAGAGTCCCGTTGCTGCGAGAGGGCTCGCAATTGCGCCTCGGACTGGCCGCCGGCGGCCGTGAGTTCGCTGGCATGATCCTCCAGCGCGCGTAATGCCGAGCGGAGTTGCGCCAGCTCTTGCCCTTTTGCCGAGCTTTCCAGTTGCAGTTGAGCCAGCCTCTTTGCCTGGGCGGCTGACAATTCGTCCGCCGCTTTCTTTTCGTCTGAAAGCCTTTGGAGCCCATTATCAGCAGCCAAAGGAGTCAAGCTGGCGCCGGTCCGCGTCTGCGTTCGAGCACCCAAATGGTAGGCTCCGTAGGCCACGGTGAAGATAAGGGACGCCGCAAGGGCCATCTTTGCAAAAGAACTCACGCTCGTTCGGCCCAAGACGTCAGGCAGGACCCCAGCGGGCGCTTGACTCTCCCGTTCCCGGGCGGTTTGCTGATCAGCCCGGACGCGCGCCAACAATCGCTCGCACGCAAGCGCACCGTCCCACCCTACTTGCGCCTGTCTTTCCATGTACGCGTCCGCAAGGATGGTGATTCCTTGCGTGGCCAGTATTTGGTACTGCCGAAAGACCTCGCGGCATTTTTCGCAATGCTTCAGGTGAGCTTGCAATTCGGGCAACTCGAAAGGCTCCAGGCTGCCCGCGGCCGCCAATGCGCAAAGCTCCTTGAATTCGTCATGCTCGTCGCAACCGCCCTGTATCTTTAGCATCGTTTGGTCATCCGAAGCTTCTGCACAAATGCACTCTTACGCAGCCGTTCCAAACCGCGGTAGAAATGGTGCCGCGTATTTCCCAATGGCTGGTTGAACTTTTCGCTGATCTCCCGTAAGCCCAATCCCTCAAAGTAAAACAACTCCAGAGTCACGCGCTCAAAGTCTGGCAGTTCCTCGAAAGCCTTCTCGAGAAATGCCCGGTTCAGCTTGGCGCCGACTTCGCGGTCCAGATCCGTCCCTCCCAACAATGTATCGTCGAGCGAGCGTAAATCTGTACCAAGGTAAAACCCTCTTCGGGCCAGGTGCGCTTTCCTGTCCAGCGCGCGATGAAGCGCGACCTGCAGGATCCAGTTCTTTACCGTGCCCTTGGCCCCATCGAAGAGCATGGGTTTCTTATACAGGTAAAAAAACGTCTCCTGCACAACATCTTCGGCCTCGCCGTGATCGCGTACTACGCCGTAGGCAATCCTGAACACCAGGCGAGCGTAACGCTCGAAGAGAATCTCCAAGGCGCCTGCGTCGTGCGACTGCAGACGGGCCATTACTTCTTTATCGCTGGGAATGCGCCGTTCGGGAGCATCCGGCAGGGTAACCGGTCGCTCCTGGCTTCTGCCCAAGGCAATGGGAATGGTTAGCGGGCGTCGTTGCGGAACAGAACTCATGCGTTGGTCCCCACTGAGCGTTGAACGCCATATTGCCGATATCATCAGCAACGCACCCTTGGCATCGACGTGCTCCCCCGTCGAAACTCCTATTGTATTTAAGACCATACACCAGTTGCAGTTAAGTGGGAAGATTTTTCGATACGAACGAGCGCTCTTGCCCCTAAGTAAATGCCTGGCACGTTGGTACAAAAGTACCCGCAAATTCGCACTTTGTTAAAATGGGAGCGCTCTTATTCCCCTCTCGCCCTAGAACAAGAACTTCAGTGCAAACTGCACCAACCGCGGATTTGTCCCCTGGGCCGTTGCCGTGATGACCCCGAAATTCTGATTGTTGGCTATGCAGCAAACCGTGTTTGGCGGAGCGAATTGCGCTCTGTTGAAGATGTTTAAAAACTCCGTGCGGAACTCCAGGCCTAACCTCTCGTCGCTCCCGAATCTTGTCCTCTTGAATATCGCCACGTCAAAATTTGCAATTCCGTCGGAACGCAGCCGGGGATCTACGCGCGCCTCGTCGCCGAATGTGAAATCAGCAGGCGCTTTAAAGCACGCAGTGTCAAACCATCCCCCAAGCCGGGAGGTAGCGCTCCCAGACACCATGGCGTCGCAGCCGGGCACGACATTCGGGCGCGACCCGCCGCCAAATAGCGTGGTTCCGTTCACTTGCCCGTTCGTAAACGCCAGCGGGAAGCCTCGCTGGAAGATGGTCACGCCGTCGATTCCCCATCCGCCCACGATTTTGTCCAGCGTTCCCCCAGCGCCCGCGAGATACTTTTTGCCCTTGCCGATCGGAACATCGAGAACGTAGCTGATGACCAGGCGCTGAGGAACGTCTTGCGAGGATAGAGAACGCTCTCCGCGCAAATTGTTATTGTCTTGAATCCCGCCCACGCCCGGCTCCAGCCAGGCCGTCAGCGTGTCCGTGTCGCTGATGAGCTTCGCGTTGGTGTAAGCAACCAACAACGAACCAGCCTCCGCAAAGCGCCTCTGCACCGTGAGCTGGAACGAGTGGTAGATGCTGTCGTACGACCCCTGGCCGGCAAGCTGCAAGCTGGTGTACTGCGGGTACGGACGGAGAAGCTGCCCGATGGTCGTCGTGGGCCCCGTGAGCGCCAACGCCTGGCCATTGACGAAAAACGGATTCGGCGTCGGCTGCACTAAAGTCACATTCTGCCTCGGATTGGGAAGTGAGGGGTTAACTTGCAAGGCTGCCTGCGCAAGCAGTGTGTCGGAGATCTGATCGATCTGCTGGGAATACTGCGCCAGGTGCGTTCCCTTGGAACCCACATACGCCGCCGACACGAAGAAGCCCGCCGGCAGCTCCCGCTGCACGTCCAGGTTCCACTGCTGGACGTAGCCTTCGGGGTGGTCGCTGGGATTCGCTTCCGTGATGGACTGCACGACCTGGGTCAGGTATTGCTGTGTCCCCGTGGTGCCCAGGCTCCGCCCAGGCGGCGCCGAAATTCCCGCGGGGAACGGCAGAGCGATGGTGTTCACCGGGTGGGTCCCGTCCACGGTTCCGGTATATGTAGTTGTCCCGGCGTTGACCATATCGTTCAGCGGGTTCAGGGCGAACGACACGTAGTTTGGAATCCAGAAGATCCCGTAGCCGCTCCGGACTACCATTTTCGAATCAATGCTGTACGCCAGGCCAACCCGGGGAGAGAAATCGATCTCTTCGAGCGGGATGTTGTTCCGGTGGCCGGGGCTTACCAGAAACACGTCTCCTTTTACCGGAGCCGAGCCTGCTGGAAGAAACTGCGTCAAGTAATTCGTCGCCGTCGGGTCGAAGTAGGATAGCCGGTTGAAGCGTTCGGACCAGGGTCCCTGAAGGTCGTAACGCAGCCCCAGGTTCAGAGTGAGCCTGTTCGTCGCGTGCCACGAATCGTCAAAATACAAAGCTCGGTAAATCTGCTGGCCCGCCGTGAAGTCCGGCACGACAGCTTGGGCAAAAAAATGGTTTTCAAGGTTATTGAAATTGTCGGCATATCCGAACAGGAAATCAGCAAAAGAAAAACCCGTCCCAGAGACCCCAGGTAAGGAGGTGAAACACGCCTGGCCGGAAACGCAGAAGTCAAAGGACCCGCTCGCGATGTTGGACTGAGCGTAGTTGTCCCGCCCGACTTCGAACTGGAACCCCAAATGATATTGATGGCGCCCCCGCAACATGGACATGGACGGCGACATATAGTATTGCGTGTTGCGGTCCTGAATGTAGCTCTGGCCCTGGGTACACATGATGCTGTCCGCGAAGTTCGCGACGCAAGGCGTTGGTGGCGTGCGCATCTCGGAGGGAACGACGCTGTTATAACTCGCCGGCCAACCGATCGTTGTTAAGTCAAAACCGGAGTTCTCCGGAGTCCGGTTATATCTGAACCGGCTGAGGCTCGCATTGAATCCAAACACGGTCGTCGGATTAACGCTGTACGTGTACCCGGCAGCGAGTGCGTTGCTGTGATAGTCCTCGGCACAGCGGTCCGCGCACAGGCCATTCCCCAACGGATCAATGGGCAGGTCCCGAACGTGCCAATAATTGAAACGCAAAAACAGCCTCTGTTTATTCGTGAAGTTATGGTCGAGGCGCGTGACCACCTGGTTGTGGTCACCACCGGTAGGGCCGGCTGTAGTGAAATTGTTGGTCATCGCGCTTGCGTTGGTAGGCGCGGGCCACAGGTCCAACAGTTTCGCGGAAGTGCCATTGATCCGGTTCGCCGGAATGACGTTGTTCAGGAATGGCGTGGGAGTGGCGGTGCTCCCAGGGCAAGCCCCTTCCGCGTTCACGATTCCTCCACAAGGGTCGTAAATCTGGTCGATCACAACCGGCTTGCCGCTTGCGTCCACGCCTCTATCGTTGCAAATACCCGCCGTGAACCCCGACTTGCATATTTCCGAAAAATTACCCGCTCTTTCCATCGCGTCGGGAACCGTGGCTGTGAATGGCTGGCTCGTCCGCAGCCGGAAGCCTTCCGCGCTGAGGAACCAAAACGTTTTGTTTCGCCCACCAAGGTGAGAAATGTTCAAGGGCCCGCCGGCATTTGCTCCGAATTGGTTTTGCACCCACTGGGGTCTCGGCTTCTGGCCGGCACTCAGAAAGAAATCGTTGGCATTGAAGATCTTGTTGCGAAGGTATTCATACGCTTCGCCGTGGATGGAGCTTGTGCCGGTTTTGGTGCTGAGATTGGTTACTCCACCGGAAAACTTGCCCCACTCCGGCCCTAGATTGCTGGTCTGAACCTTGAATTCCTGAATCGAGTCCTGCGTCGGAATCAAAATGGGCAGGTTAATGTAACCGATGTTCAGTGGCTGGCCATCCAGGTACTCGGCGCTCTCGTTGCCAAATGAGCCGTTGACCTGATAGTTTCCCCAACCAAACGGATTCACTCCCACGGGCGTCCCAGTGGAGCTCCCCTGCGGAACCACGGATGCCGCCAATTCGATCAAGTTAAACACGTTGCGGCCGTTCAACGGCAGTTCATTCACCTTCCGCCGCTCCACCACCGTGCCCACCGCGGAAGATTCGGTATCCAACAGCGGCGCTCCGCCCCGTACCGTGACGCTCTCTGAGGCAGAACCCAGCACCATTTCAAAATTGATTTCCAAAGCGTCCTGCACGTGGAGAATGAGATCCGACTTGATCACCACCTTGAATCCCAGCTTCTCCACTTCGATGCGATACGTCCCGGGAGGCAGGTTCGTCACGTAGTAACTGCCCGTTTGGTTGGTGATGGTTTCGTAATGGATGCGCGTGCCCGAATTGATGACGGTCACTTTCGCCGCGGGGATGACGGCCTTGCTCGAGTCGGTAACGCGCCCCGTCAGCGATGCGCTTGTCGATTGCGCCTCGACACGAGCGGAGCCCGAAAGAAGAATTACAGTGAAGATGACCAGTGCCCGTAAAACCGCTACGCGGCCCGGCGTGCGGAGGCGAACGAATCCGCCGGTAGCGGTTTCATAAAACTTCATGATGACCAGGGAAATTTCAACGAAACAGCCAGCATGTCCGTCTAGCCGGGTAAGCGTTCCGCGACCGGTTTCTCTTGAATCCATAATTTCGTGATCTCTTCCAGCGACCGGCCTTTGGTTTCGGGAATCAGCCAGCCGACCAGAATGACCGTCAACAATGCGCCCGCGCTGAAAAACCAGAAAGTGCCATCCGATCCCAAATGCTTCTGCATGATCGGAAACAGTTGGTTCCCCAGGTACCCCACCAACCAGAGCGCGGTCGTAGCGATGGACATGCCGCGGCCGCGAACCTTTGTGGGATAAATCTCCGAGATGATAACCCAGCAGGCCACGCCATTGCCAAACGCGTGACCCGCGACGAAGCTCATCACAAAAATCAAGACTGCCAGCCCGCTGCCGTGGACGTGATAAAACCAGCCCACCAATGCAAACGAGACAAATTGCAGCCCCGTACCGGCCAGGATCAGGGTCTTGCGCCCGGCGCGGTCCACCAGCCACAGGGCAAAGAGGGTAAACATCAGATTGATGAGGCTGACCAGCACGGACTGGAAAAATGCGTCACTGGTCGCGGTTCCGGCGGCGCGAAAAATCTCCGGCAAAAAGGAAAACAGCGGCGTGATACCGCTGATTTGTTGCAGCGCCGCCAGCATGATGCCCAGCAGCAGCGGGCGCCGGAAGGTGGTGAAAAGTTCCGAGATGTGCCCTTCTTCACTCGCCAGCGCGCTCTCGATTTCAGCAGCTTCGAGCCGGGCAGCCTCAGCGCCGTTAATCTTGGCCAGTACGCCGATGGCCTGATCCCGCCGGCCCATTTTCATAAGCCAGCGCGGGCTTTCGACCGCCGGCAGAATCATGATTCCGAACAGAATCGCGGGTACCGCGCCGGCAAGAAACATCCAGCGCCAGCCCGTGGAAATGTTCCAGGCTTCGTCGCCCGTGCGTTGAATGAGCATGTTGACGAAGACGGCGGCGAGAATTCCAACCACAATCCCCAGTTGATACAAGGTCACACAGCGGCCGCGAACCCGCGTCGGAGCAATCTCCGCAATGTAGTTCGGAGAAAGCACTGACGCCGCCCCGATGCCCACGCCGCCAATCAGCCGCCAAAGAACAAACTGATGAAGGTCCGCGGCAAAGAGTATGCCTACGGAAGAAAGCACGAAACACAGGGCGCAAAGCGCGAGACCCTTTTTCTTCCCCAGGAAATCAGCGACGCTTCCCGCCGCCGCGCAACCCGCGATGCATCCCAGCAACGCGCACCCAGCGGCCCAGCCCACGCCCGCGGCGTCCAGGTGAAACCGTTGGCTTAAGAAACCAATCGCGCCGCTAATTACGATGTTGTCGTACCCAAAGAGCAGGCCCCCGAGTGTGGAAACAGTGGCCGCGATAATGAGGGGGATACGTGAATGTGCCTTGACCGCTTCGGCGTTTGGGTTATTTGTCGCCACGAGTAGTGGGCTCCAGATCCGCACCGCATCGTTGAGGAGATTCGATGACCGCCTTCGCCGCCAGCATAAAACCGAGCGTGTGCGCCATTCCCGCATGCCACGGCGCTGCACAGGTCATTTGCGGGGTGTGGTCGGGAATGACCACGCCGTCGAAATTGTTACGGTGAAGAATCGCGAGGATGCGGATCATGTCCACATCGCCTTCGTCGATAAAAGTTTCGCGATAGTGCGGCACTTTCCCCACGACATTGCGGAGATGAATATAAGCGATCTTGTCTTGTTTGCTGTATTGCTCCACCGCGTCGTAAATGTCGCCTTCCGTCATTTCGGCTAGCGTTCCCACACAGAGTTCCAGGGCGTTACTGCGGCTTGGAGCCAGGTCGATCAACCTTTGATACATGTGAGGTTGGTAGACCAGGCGCGGCTGCTGGCGCATTGTCGGCATGGGAGGATCGTCAGGATGGGCGGCGAGCTGCACTCCCGACTGCTCGGCCACGGGAATGACATCTTCGAGAAATCTCTGCAGTCGCCGCCAGAGTTCTTCATGGGAAATCGCGGGCAAGTTGCCGGCGGGTGCGTTGCGGTCGTACACCATATTCCAGACCGTCCCATTCGGGACCGGCACCTCTTCGACGGGACCGTCCATCCCCACGGTGACGGCATTGCCGCGCCCCAGAGGGACGCTCACACGGCCGCATACGCCCGCCAAACTGAAGTTGTAACCGAGTACCGGGATGCCGGCTTCGCCAAGCCGGCGAATGATGCTCTTCACCTTCTCGATCTGTTGCGGACGTTGGGGACCATCGAGCAGAATATCGTGCCAGTGCGCCGGGTCGATATTCTCAATCGCGGCGAGGATCAGCCCCGCTTCCTCAATCTCCGCGCGAAGGGTCCTGAGTTCCTTTACCGTCCAAAGTTCATTCGGATTTCCTGCAAATCCCCAAGGTTCGTATTTTGAGCCGGTGGGCTGATTGTTGCGCGGGTTGCAAGGGCCCTGGCTGAAATAATCCACCAGATGGACGACGACGTGAGTACAGCCAGCCTGGCGCGCGAAATCGTAATAGTCGCGCGTCAGCATGTGACGGTAGAGGCCGAGGCCAATCTTCATAGGCGGCTTCCAATCCCCGCGCCATAATCCGGACTGAGGACTCTCCATTTTTTACATGATTCCATATTTCTCGAACGCTTCGACCGCGCTGCTTCCTTCCTCGATGGCCTTCCTTACCAGCTTTTCGCCGCGAGCCTTTTCGAGCGCCCGAGTGAAAACCTCGGTTTCAGCCTCGGCGGGAACCAACAGGACCCCATCCACGTCGCCGAAAAGAACATCTCCGGGACGCACGCGCACCGTTCCAATCTCAACGGGAATGCGGAAGTCGACCACTTTGTAGCGCGGGGCCGAGTCTTGTCCATAAGAGCCAAAACCGAATGTAGGAAAGCTCATGTTCAGAATGGCCTTGGTATCTCTCACATAGCCATTCAACACCGCCCCCCGGCTGCCGAGTTTCCGTGCTCGCGTGCTCATTAATTCACCCCACAGCGCGTTTCGGGGCGAGGAGCCCGTGTTGACGTACACTTCGTTACTCCGAAGGTCGTCGAGCGCTTCCAGCATCAGGCCAAACGATTTGTCCATTAACTTGTTGGCGCTGCCGGAGATTTTTTCGGCAAACACATCCACCGAGAGAACCGGCATGGCGCGGCCGATCACCACCATATCCTGCCGAAGAGGCTGGATCCGCGGCGGCAAGAACTGGTGCTGAAGATCCAACTTGTCCATCACATCGCCCACGACACAGGTGAACAGCTCGCGTTGCACGATGGCGAAGAGTTCGTCGTCGGACTTCCAAAACCTCGCCGCACTCATCGGGCGCGCGCCTCTTTTATTTTTTCCGTGATGGCCCGGGCAAGTTGCGTAATTGACGCGAAATCACCGGTTTTTGCTCCCGCCGTGAGGTTGCCCCCAATCGCAACGGCAACCGCACCGGCGCGGATCCAGTCGGCAACATTTTCCAGGCTTACGCCACCGGTGGGCATCAACGATGCTTGGGGGAGTGGAGCTCTTACCGCCTTGACGAATGCCGGCCCGAGGATTTCGCCGGGAAATACCTTCACGATGTCCGCGCCGCACTCCATGGCCTCGACCACTTCGCGCAACGTCCCAGCCCCCGGCATGTAGGGTATTTGATAGCGATTGCAGAGGCGCGCGGTATCCGGGTTGAGCGAAGGGCTGATCACATATTGCGCGCCCGCGAGAATGGCGATGCGCGCCGTTTCCGGATCGAGCACCGTGCCCGCGCCCACCAAAATTTGGCCTGAGAATTTTTTCGCCAGATGCTCGATCACCCCTGTCGCTCCCGGCACGGTGAAGGTGATTTCCATGGCAGCAACGCCCCCAAGAGCGCAGGCCTCGGCGATGCCCGCGGCCTGGTCAGGACTGTCCGCACGGATCACGCAGACCAGACCGGAAGCGACAATTTTCCCCAAAACTTCTAATTTTTTAATCGGCATAAAACTCAATTCCTCCGCTTGGCCCCGCAACTTACGAGTTCCTTCGAGGTTTAGCCTACCGCATCACCGCCATGGGATGCACGCGCTCTCATTCAAAAAATGGTTCGCCTGGAGAAAGACTCAAACATCGCATATTATGGCGAGCGTGCAGTTGTGAACCGGCGCGGGTATTCCCCTTTGGCGCAAGGCGAAGAACGTAGAGTAGTAGATGTTAGCAATTTGTTCGCTGGCGAAGTTGTGGGCTTGGTGAATTTCAGCTTGCAGACAATCGCCGAGGGGAAATAGCCGCCAGGTGGAAGCGTCACGAGGGAACTCATGGAAAAACCAATGACTACCGTAACGTTTGGCGAAGTGATGCTGCGCCTGACACCGCCCGGCTTCGAGCGTTTTCTGCAAAGCGCACAGTTTGCGGCCACCTTCGGCGGGGCTGAGGCGAATGTCGCAGTGGCTCTCGCTGGCTGGGGTTTGCCTTCTGCCTTCGTCACCGTTCTTCCCGACAAGAATGCACTGGCGGATGCCGTGATAGGAGAGTTGCGGCGCTTTGGAGTGGATACTTCCCGGATTGTGCGCGGCAAGGGGCGCCTGGGAATTTATTTTGTGGAAACGGGCGCAAATCAGCGTCCCTCAAAAGTCATCTATGATCGCGAATTCAGCGCCATCGCTATAGCCAAGCCGGGAGAGGTTCGTTGGGACAACGTATTGCAAGGGGCCAGTTGGTTTCACATTACGGGCATCACGCCCGCGATCAGCGAGCCGGCGGCTGCCCTGGCGCTCGAGTCGGTGCAGAAGGCGCGGGAGAGACGGATTACGGTGTCTTGCGACCTTAATTTTCGCAAGAACCTCTGGAAGTGGGGGAAGCCCGCCGCGGCGGTGATGCGTGAAATGCTCAAGCATGCGGACATCGCCATAGCCAACGAAGAAGATGTGCAAATGGCCCTGGGCATCAAGGTGGATGTGGATGTCACGTCCGGCAAACTCGATCAAGCCCAGTACGAAGCGCTGACGGGTCGAGTGCTTTCCGAATTCCCGAATCTCAAGGCCATTGCCATCACTTTGCGGGAATCCAAAAGCGCTTCCCACAATGGCTGGTCAGCGTGCCTGAATGATCGAGAAAAATTCATGGTGAGCCGCGCGTACGAGATCACTCATATTGTGGACCGTGTTGGCTCGGGAGATAGCTTCGCCGCCGGGCTCATTTACGGCTTGCAAAAGCTGCCCACCCACCAAGATGCGCTTGAATTTGCGGTTGCGGCGAGTTGTCTGAAGCATTCCATTACAGGGGACTTTCACCGTTGCAGCGTCGAGGAGGTCGAGGCCCTGCTCAAAGGCGGGGGCTCGGGAAGAGTGCAGCGATAGTCCTCGTTCGGGAGAGCCATCGAGCCATTTTCAGATTAGTGGACTATTTGTGCAGGAATCTCTAAACGCCATCGGGAGCAGGTTTTACTCTTGTCGTATTTTCCCGTCGGCCGTCAAGCGTTCCAAATAGCGCCGTGCGGTCACAGCTTCCAGGCCCTCACTGTGGTTCTTCAGCAGTTCTCGCAATACCGTTGCGGAGTCCTCGTACCGCCCCACGGCCGCGAGCGCCTGGGCAACCAGCAAAGCAACGTGCGGCACCTGCCCATTGGACTCTGCCTGCGCCTGCTGTGAAGCCTTCAGGGCCTCTTCATACCGTGCGCTGTGGTAATACGACTGCGCCAGTGACCAATGCGTCTCCCATCCGCTGGCCGCGTCCAGTTGCATGGACTTTTCGAGTGGCGGAATAGCCTCCGCGTATTTCTTCTGATTGCACAGCGCCATTCCCAATGCCGCTAAAGCGCGCGCGCTGTTCGGATCCATCTGCGCGGCTTTCTCCAGAACGCTTTGCGCCTTCGTCCACTCGTGCTTTTTCAGATCCAACAGACCCTGCATGTAAAGCACGTTCGGATTATTGGGAGCGAGTTTCATGGCCTGGTCCAGGGCCTTCTCCGCCTCGTCCAGCTTGTCGTCTCTCAGAGCCTGCATTCCCTTGGACATGGCTTCTTCCGCCTTAGGAGCGAGTATGGGATTCCCCGCTGCCCCAGGGGTAAGACTCGAAGATGTCTCCCGCTGCAGGTTTATCTCCACATCAAACCTATCCGGCTCGGAAATCTCCAAGTCGCTTTGGCCGGGCTCGTATCCTGCCGCTTCCACAACGACGGTAAACTTGCCTAGGTTGCTCTTGGTGAAGGAGATTCGCCCATCTGATGTCGATCCCTCGTCGCACGGGGTGCCATTCCAATAGAGTTTCACGATCGCGGGCACGGAGAGGAACGCTCCGGAACTATCGCGTATGGACACGTCGATTTCTACTTGGAAACCGAGATGCCTAGTCGCCCCGCTTGAATGGGTCTGGCACGAAGGTGCAAGTGGGCAGAAAAAATTACCAAGCAGGATCGGCAGTAGAACCGCCCCGATTCGCAGCAGCATGCGTTGGCTCGGCTGGTGCATACGTGCCATGAAAAACTACCCGAAGCCTGGCCCTCCTAATCTGGGGGGCAAAGTGTTGTCTCGCTTTGGGACCAGGCTATTGGATCTGCCTCGATACTACGCCTTCGAGCGTGAGGTGGCCGGGAAATTATCCTCCGCCCCGGTGCGGATGCGGGGGCCTGATGAGCGGCGCGTCGTTTTCGGCGAGAGGAATCGAAAAGCCGTGAAATTCCCCAGGCGCGGAACCCGCACCGGGGCACCCGAACACCCAAGCATCCCACGAGAAGTTCTGGAGCGTCTGATGTAGGTATGGAAGTGCGCTGCACTCACGGGTATATTCTGAGGGTCGGCAAGCGAACTGAGTTTCTGCGACTGCGGACGAATCTCCGATGAAGAAGTACATCCTTCTTGCCTATGTGCTATTGGCTCTGGGAGTGGGCCGTGTGGCCGCCCAAAGCCCAAACTACGGTTTTGACAGGGATGCTGATTTCTCTAAATACAAAACGTATAAGTGGGTGAGTATCGAGAGCGCGCAACACTTGGATGAGCTGACCGCGGACCAGCTCATGGGCACGCTGGAGATGGAACTTGCCAAGAAGGGCCTGACAAAGTCGCCTTCGGACAAGGTGGATCTCTATATTGGTTATCAGATCGCTCGCGCCAACGAGAAGCAGTTGAACCACTATGACATTGGTGCGGCGTACGGGTCGGCAGCGGGAGCAACTACGGGAACGGCAGGGGAGACGACAACTATCGTTCATTCCGGGCAGTTGGTTCTGTACATCTATGATTCGGCAAGAAACCAGTTAGTATGGTGGGGCGTGTTGCCCAATGCGATCGACGCGGACGCCAATCCAGATAAGAAACAGAAGCACCTGGACAAGGCCATTGAGAAACTATTGAAAGACTACCCGCCACGGAAGAAGCCGTAGCGAATGGCAATTCCGATGGACTTGGATAAGCGTCCGTCAGGCTAGCGGCATTTCAATTGGCAGAGTTCGTGACGCATGGTAATTCCAGCGCAATCTTGAAATCCTGTAATGCCTCGTTTTGTCCCTTGTTCAGGCGGAAGGCTAAACCGCCAGCGCCTCCGGGACACCCGCAAACCCAAGAGCCCACCCTCAAAAATCGAGGATGGGGCACCCAGAATTGTCCTGGAGTTTCATGCCCGGGCCATCTGCCGGAATTTCCAGAAGAGAAGAAGGACTGCGGCGCCAGCGATCAACAGCACGAGAGAGGCTGGCTCGGGCGTGGCTACCACTGGCGGAGGATCAGGCGGTGTTAAAGGTCCGGGCGATGGCGAAGGAGATCGTCCTGGCGAAGAACCGCAACAAGGAAAAGGGAAAAATGGAAGCAGGCCAGGGTCTGTCCCACCGGGAGCGCCGGGCCCAGGTAGCAAAGGCGTGGACCCATCAGACCAGATTGGTCCCGGCAAGGGAGAGTCGGTTGTTTCCGGGATGAGTGGTGCAACCGGATGGTCCAAAACTTCTTTCCCCGGCTCGGAAGGCGAAGTGGGTACGGCGGGAGTTTCGGAGATGCGATTCCCGCAACGCGCACGCGCAAGGTGCTTGCCGTCGGTGAAAAGCGTTTCGCCGGCTTGAAGGGTTACTTTCTTGCGTGTCCAGTAGATGCGATCCGCCAGGCGATAAGAAACATAAACGTGCCGCGTGTGCGCCAAGCGAACGATGCGGGCGGACTTTGTCTGGAAGTCCGAGTAATGCTTGGCAGCGACGGGGTCCTGGTGCAAAGCGGCCTGGAGTTCTTTGGCGCTGGCGACGCCGCCGGGAATAACCGAGTAGGCATAAACGGGACGGTCCGCGGAGAGTGCTGCGGGTGCAGAGAAGCCGGCATCGTTCCAATTCCAGTAGAAAGGCAAAGAGGAGGAATCGGCTGAAAGATTGGACTGGGAGTTATCCGAAGACGAGGGGTGGAAGTGGGTCCAGGACAGAAGAATAAGGACGCTCAGTAGTCCTAATACCAGGAGCGCGGCTGCTGTTCGTTTCTTCTGGATTTTGTTTGGTTTTGCATTGCGAATGTGGCCCGCAGCCATCTGGAAAAGGGTGAACAAACCTTACCCTGAAACGCCTCTCCGCTAAGCAAGGAGCAAGTGTAATGCCAAAGGCGGCGATCGGCAAATTCGTGGCATACAAGGGAGATGTCGATAAGGATAGGTGAAACACGCGGGGTGTCTAAGCCCAACAAATGGAATGAGTTTTCAGGTATCAGGAAAATCCTCATGACCTGCAGGACTAAGTGGGTTCTAACGAAGTTCATTTTGAAACAGACACCCCTTCTGTCAAGGGGTAGCCCCAGGCGCAGATGAGCAGATGCAGATCGTCCTGTTAGGAGACGCCCGAGATTCGCGCGACGGTGAACGGCAAATGAAGGGCAGCAGTGCCACACAGGCGAGTGGTGCTGACCCTCCCCCCTCCTCTTTTTTTGTAAGTGTTGATTCTAATGGGGGATAAAATCGTTTGTTTTCATACACTTTTAAAAGTGTTGATTCTGCGGGAGGTTGCGGGAAGGTTTTCGATAAGTGCGGATTCCAAAGCACTTGCCAAAATGGAACGTGCGGTGAGTCCTTTGCTGACAAGTCCGATGGACCAATGCGCCCTCCCTCTATATACACTTAATCATTATACTATGTTATTTATATTTGTCAAGGGGAAAACTGAGGTGCGGAGACAAGGGCCTGATGTGCGGCGCGTCTTTAGAAAAGTCGAGGGGCCGTGAAAATTCCCAGACGCGGAACCCGCGCGGGGCATCCGGCAACCCAAGAGCCCACCCTCAAAAACCGAGGATGGGGCACCCGGCCGGACACACCGGTTTTCCCGGTGTATCGAAATTGCCTTTGTTTTATTGGGGGGAAATGGCGAGCCTGAGAGGACTTGAACCTCCAACCTTCTGGTTCGTAGCCAGACGCTCTATCCAGTTGAGCTACAGGCTCGTGTCAACAGATTAGCACAGCGTTGGGAAAATCCAAACGAGGCGGGCAGGTTTTCACGCGCGGGTGCGTGCAACCCGAAGTCCGAAGTTGAGGAGGGATTCCTCCACTCCGGGACGGCAAAAAGGCGCCGTCCCTCCGGTCGGAATGACAGGTTTTGGAAGGTGGATGATGCGAGAGAATCCGAGGCAAGAAAACCCAGGAACCGACCTGAAGGTCGGCCACTACAGGGGATTTGCGAAGGTTTTACAGGGGATTCACGAAGGATTTGCCATGGGCTTCGGCGCCACGCCAGAGGAGGACGGCCAGAGCCACGATCGTGACGACCTCAAAGCTTGCCAGCGCCCATTGATAGCCGAACCTTCCTCGCAGCGCGAACTCGACATTATTCGTAGGTGCGGCGAACAATATCCCCAACTGGTAAGCAAATCCCGGGATCAGTCCGCGCGCCGAGTCCGCCGCGAGTTCGTTCAGGTGCACCGGAATCACTCCCCACGCTCCCTGCACGCCCATTTGCATCAGCACGGCCGCGGCAATCAACAGGGGAATGCTCCAGCCAAACGCCCAGAGTGGAATAATCGCCAGCGATAATGCCAGCGCGCACATCATTCCCTTGCGCCGGCCCAGCACCTGCGAGAGATGGCCAAAAATGATCGCGCCGAGAACCGCTCCCGCGGTGTAAATCATGGCGATGTTGGCAACCAGCGCGGGACGCAGCCCGTGCACTTCTTTCAGGAAATCCGGATAAAGGTCCTGCGTGCCATGAGACAAAAACATCATGAAGGTCATCAGCACGACAAGATACGCGAAGCGCTTCCATTGGGAAGCCACGGTGCGCAGCACATCTCCCATGGAGCCGGCGCGGTGCTGTTGCCAGGCCTCGGACTCCGGCACCTTGGTCCTTATATACAGCGCGAGCAGCGCCGGCAATGCGCCGAGCCAAAACATGGGCCGCCAGCCCCAGGCCGGGAGAACAAATCGCGCCGCCACGGCAGCCAGCAGGTTGCCAATCGAGTAGCCGCTTTGCAGGATGCCGCTGAGAATGCCGCGCCACCGCGGAGGAGCGGCTTCCATCGCAAGGGACGCGCCGACTCCCCACTCGCCGCCCATGCCGATTCCAAACAGTGCGCGAAGGATCAGAAACACGGTGAAATTCGGAGCAAAGCCGCAGCCCAGCTCGATCAACGAAAAAAAGACCACGTTGGCCATCAGCGGAATGCGCCGGCCGAACCGGTCGGCCAGCAATCCGAACACGAATGCGCCAACGGGCCGCAACGCCAGCGTGGCCGTGGTCGTGAAAATGATCGCTTGTTTGGAAACGCCAAACTGCTTCGCCAGCGTGTCGTACAGGAAGACGATTACAAAAAAGTCGAACGCGTCGAGCGTCCACCCCAGGAACCCCGCGAGGACGGCGTGATGCGAGCCAGCTCTGCGTTGCGTTGCAGCCATGGCGCTAGTATTGTGTCCCGAAAATGATGTGAAGATGTCCAGAAACTTCAGGGACTATCGGCGCCGGCATAAGTAATGTCCCAATCGCACAAGGGAAAAGCAGATTCCTCGCTCCGCTCGGAATGACAAGCTGGGGCATGACGTGTGGAGCCGCTAGACGCGCCATTCGGTTGGCTTCGGCATCAGCCGATACAATGCCACACCGCACGTCAACGATACCAGTCCCAGCACAAATCCAGAGCCAAGCCGGCCAAAGCAGAGTTGCCCGATGCTGAATAGCGCCGCATACACAAACACGCAGCCGATCACCCATCTCATCAAATTCTTACCCAGATCCTGCGTGATCTCTTCCACGCCGCTGATCTTTGCCACCGGCCCCCACCCGAGCGCATCCGGCTTCACCTTCCGGTAAAACTCGACCAGCGTTCTCGTGTCCTCCGGCGGAGTCAGCAGTGTGACCGCCACCCACACCAGCGTCGTCACTGCCGTAGTGCAGAGCGTGGCCTTCGCAAAGACCACCGCGTCCGAGCCCTGGAAAGGTTCCGGGCGTCCCGCCAGCGCCATCCACAGCGCGTGACTTCGCATTAACAGCGTCGTCACCAGCGCCGCGGCCATCGCGGAAATCTCGCTCCACGCGTTCACCCGCCACCAATACCACCGCAACAGGTACACTCCTCCCGTTCCCGCTCCCAACTCCAGGACGATTTTCCAGCCTTCGCTTACCGATTGCAGTTGCATGGAAACCCACGCCGCCGCCACCACCAAAAATAGCGTCGCCAGCCGCGAGGCGTTCACGTAATGCGCTTCACTGGCCTTCTTCTTCAAGAAGCGCCGGTAAAAATCCTCCACCAGGTACGAGCTTCCCCAATTCAATTGCGTCGCCACGGTGGACATGAACGCGGCCATGAATCCCGCCAGCAAAATCCCCAGCAACGCGTGCGGGGTATGCCGCGTCGCCACCATCATGTATCCGCGCTCGGGCTGCGCCAATCCCGGATACAACACCACCGCCACCAGCGCCGTCAGAATCCACGGCCACGGGCGCAGCGCATAATGCGCCAGGTTGAACCAAAGGACCGAGAGCATCCCGTGGCGTTCATCGCGCGCGCTGAAAATCCGCTGCGCGATATAACCTCCGCCTCCGGGCTCCGCCCCCGGATACCAAAAGGCCCACCACTGCACCGCCAGATGCACCACAAACGTAATCACCGGCAGCGTCCAGAGCGCTTCGCCCGTCAGCCCGCGTGAAAAATCCGGCAGCATCTTGGTGATGTCGCTCGCACCGGGCCCCGCCGCATTGCGCATTTCCGCCAGCCTCGCGAGTAATTGCGGCATCCCGCCCACGGCGCGCACGCCATACCACGCCACCGCGATCACGATGGCCATCTTCAGCACGAATTGAAACAGGTCGGTCCACAACACGCCCCACAGCCCGCCCAGCGACACGTAGATCCCCGTGAAGGGCATCAGAAAAAATACGCAAATCGCCAAGGCCTCGGCGTCGCTGATCCCCAGCGAGGTGCTGATGATATTCACCATCGCCTTCGTCACCCAGCCAAGGATCAGGCAATTCATCAGCAAGCCCAGATACACCGCGCGGAATCCCCGCAGAAAGGCCGCCGGCTTGCCGTGATAGCGGAACTCCGCGAACTGCACGTCCGTGATCAGCCCGGAGCGCCTCCACAATCGCGCGAACAGGAACACCGTCATCATTCCCGAAGGCAGGAAACTCCACCACAGCCAGTTCCCCGCCACTCCTTGCGTGTACACCAATCCGCATACCGCCAGCGGTGTATCCGCCGCAAACGTGGTGGCCACCATCGAGGTTCCCGCCAGCCACCAGCTCACTTGGCGACCGGAAACAAAATAATCCGCGGTGCTCTTTCCCGATTTCCCGCGGAAATACAGCCCCAGCACCAGCGTTATAAGGAGGTATCCCGCGATCGCGGCCCAGTCGAGTGATGTGAGATGCAAAGTCTCTCTCTCCCCGTCCCGGCATTTTGGAGACGTTTTAACTCTTGTCCGTGCTCATGTCGCTATGCTGCGAATCCGCCTGCTGCCAATTTGCAGCCGAGTGCTTGGAATCGCTGCTAAGTTTCCTCACCGCGGGGTTTGCTGTCAAAGGAATTCTAAATCGATTCAATAGCTATGAACCGCTCTCGCCGGAAAAAAGAAACCCCGGCTCGCTGGGGGCAACGAGCCGGGGCGGGGGGGCCTGCCGAGGGGGGCCGGAGGAAACGCAATCTCTCTTAGTGTGCTGCCGCTCCTTCACACGTCGCCAGCACGCAAATCTTCTGCAGCTCTTTGTAGGTAAAGAACCGCTCTTCTTCGTTCCCGGCGCGTTCGTAATGCCCGATTCCCTTCTCTTCCGAAATCCGCGAGATCTCCGCCGGAGGCAAGCCCAACAAATACGCCGCCCGCGCCTGCGTTACATACTTCGGGATCTGATTTTTCATGGTTCCTCCCCTCACGCTGGAAACATTGCCATCAGGTCTTCTTCCACATTCAGGATCATCGTCTTGTAAATATCGACGTCCCAGCCTTCCCCAATCCTCATCCGCACCGTTTCGCGATTCTCTTTCAGCAGCTTCCCTCGCAGGGGCACCTTGATATCCCCCAGTTCCACATGAAGAACCACCGCATGCCCCAGCCAATTCGTGTACCCGGTGTTCATGAATTTCCCCTCAGAGATCCGTTTGGACTCCCTGTCGCGCTAGCTAGATTCGCGCACACCGAAGTGCGCAGCAATGGTACAGCCAGGGTAGCGAGCTAGTATTTCCGTACTGCTTTCGTCGGCTTCCTTCTGCTCTAGCAACAATTCCCAATGGGTACTTTCGTACCGGATCTTCGGGACGCGCGTCCCATCGCCCCCTTCCAACCACATATGGGACTCTCTCTGTCGTGACGCGACGCTTTCATCCTGTCTCCTTGTTCACTCCCACGACGGCGTTGCGTCCTGGCATTGGGTTGGCGCTCGGCGGTGGGTTTGCGCGCGGCTATGCGCATCTTGGGGTTCTGCGCGTTTTGGAAGAGCACCACATTCCCATCTCCTGCATTTCCGGCAGCAGCGTCGGCAGCATCCTCGCCGCCGCCTATGCCAGTGGCACCCCCCTCCCCAGCATCATTGCCAAATGCCGCGAGATTCGCTTCCGTGATTTTGCGCGCTGGCGTGTCTCTCGCTTCGGCTTGGCCAGCAACAAACGCCTCGGCGCCCTCGTCCACCGCTTCTTCGATTCCAATCAGTTTGAGGATCTCGCTATCCCCACCGCCATCGTGGCCACCGACCTTGGCACCGGTGATCCCGTGGTCTTCAAGCAGGGCAGCCTGGCGGATGCCATCCGCGCCAGTTGCGCTTTCCCGGGGCTTTTCGAGCCGGTCATGATCGGTACGCGGTGCCTGGCCGACGGGAGTCTGGTGGCACCGGTGCCCACGCAAGCCGCGCGCGAACTCGGCGCCGAAACGGTCGTAGGCGTCTCCGTTGGATTGCACGACGGCCACCACGGCGCTCCCACCAACATCTTTCAAGTAGTCAGCCGCGCCGTCAGTGCCGCGCAGAAGCACCAGCTCGAAACCTGGGAGCGTCACGCCAACCTCGTCCTGCGTCCCGACGTGCAGTCCTTCGCTTGGGACGATTTCGACCGCATTGACGACGCCATCGAAGCGGGCGCCTCTGCCGCTCGCAGCGCCCTTCCCCAGCTCCACAGACTTCTTTTCCAACAGCAGGAAGGCCATTCCGAACTGGGTCGCCAGGGCGAATTCCTCCTCGCGGAGGCGCTGCAATGATTCGTCCCGCCTGGTGGCTCCTTCTGGTCTGCGCCGTCGTCGTGCTATGGCAGGAATGCGGAGAGAATCTGGCCATTTTCTGTTACCGTATAGGTTGGGAAGTGATTTTGAATCTGCGTGCCCGCGCGCTCTTTCTAATTCCCGTCTCTGTGAGGTCTGAGGCCGCTTGCTGGAATCCATCCTTCACTTCCTTCACTCACTCTACGACCCCGAAGGGCTCAAACAGCTAATCAGTTGGGGCGGCCCCGCTCTTGTGTGCACCATCATTTTTGTGGAGACGGGCCTCTTCGTTGGGTTCTTTCTGCCTGGCGATTCCCTGCTCGTCACTGCTGGTATCTTCGCCGGCCAACAGGTAATCCCTCTTCGCTGGCTGCTTCTCCCTGGTATCCTCTGCGCCATTGCTGGTGACCAACTGGGCTATTGGATTGGACGCTCAGCCGGTCCAGCATTGTATCGACGCGAAGACTCGCTATTCTTCCGCCGCAGCCATCTCCAGCGAGCTCACGAGTTCTACGAAAAATATGGCGGCCGGGCCGTAATTCTGGCGCGTTTCGTTCCGATCGTCCGTACCTTCTGCCCCCCGGTCGCCGGCGCTGCGGCAATGCGCTACTCCACATATCTCATGTACGACATTTTTGGTGGAACGCTTTGGGTCAGCACCATGCTCATTGGGGGGTATGTCGCTGGCTCCAGGATTCCCAACATTGGCAAATACCTTCACTACATAATTGCCGCGATCATCTTCCTTTCGATCTTGCCGCCAATCGTCGGCATTCTTCGCGCACGCCGCTCAGCTTCCTCATCTTCTTCCGATACCCCCACGGGAGGCCGCTAGGGTATGAGTTCTGCAAGCATCCGTGCGATCATCTTCGATATTGGCCGCGTTCTGGTCCGCATTGATCTCCGCCGCGCGCAAGCGGGACTCGCCCAGGGCCTCTCGCTGACTCCCGAAGAGCTTTGGTCCGCCATCGATAAAGATCCGCGCTGGCCCGATTGGCAGGAAGGCCGCATTCCCCCACACGATTGGCATCTCCATCTCTGTCAGCGCCTCGGCCTTTCTCTCAACTTTGAGCAATTCACCACGGCCTGGAATTTTGCTCTCGATCCCCAGCCCATCCACCCGTTACGCCTCTTCGAGGAGCTCTCCAAACGCTACCGCCTGATTCTTCTCTCTAACACCGATCCCATCCACGTCGCCCACCTCGAGTCGACTTATGAGTTCTACCAATATTTCCCCAAAGAGCAGCGCATCTATTCCTGCTCGGTGGGGGCCAGCAAACCCGATCCCCTCATCTACCGTGAGGCCGTGCGTGCCGCCAAAGTCCGCGCCGGCGAGGCTGTCTTCATCGATGACATCCCCGCAAACGTCGAAGCTGCCCGGCAACTTGGCCTCTCGGGGATCCATTACCAATCTCCGCAGCAGCTTCTCCAGGCTTTCGCCTCCCTGGGCATAAATGTGGAACATTTTTGCACTACGTAGGAATTCATCGCCCGCGTTCACGTGCGCGTAAAGATTCCCGGAACTAGTACCACCCCCACTTTCCCACAGCTTCATCCAACGCACTGTTTTTCAATCACATACAGACAATTCTCAATTCGGTCTTCGCGGTATCCGGCTTGCACTTCTTCCTGTCAGGTTTAACGCTCCGGCAGCAAATTTAGGCTGCCATTTCGCAAAATGTTGTACCCATTTAGGGGTAGAGGAGAAGGAATTCACATGTCAGAGCAAGATTTACAGAACACTTACGTGGAAACGAAATCCGGTTCGTCTTGGCAGTTGCCCGCGATCATCCTCCTGGCGCTTTTGGCCGTGGGCGGTCTCGGCTTAGCTTGGAGTAACTCTTCCAAGCTGGATGCTACCAAGCAAGCCGTCGCCGATCAGGTGAAGTCAGTTCAGACTTCCGTCCAGTCGGATATGAACGCTCTCAAGGACCGCATTGCCGTGGACGAAAAGGCCAATACGGACCTCAAGGGTGATCTGAAGGTCGTTACGGATAAGCTGAAGATCACGCAGGGCCAGTTGAAGAAGTCGCGCAGCGAAGCAGAGCAGCTCAATTCCGATACGACTTCGAAGATCACCGCTCTCGACACTTCCGTCCATCAAGAACTCGCCACCAAGGCGACCTCTGACGACGTCAAGACCGTCGATACCCGCGTTACTCAGGTCGATACCAACCTGAGCAAGACCATTAATGACCTCAACATGGCTCGCAGCGAACTCGGCACTCTCATCGCCCGCAACCATGACGAGATCGACGTTCTCCGCCGCCAAGGCGAGCGCGACTATATCGAATTCTCCATCGCCGGCAAGAATCAGCCCCAGAAGGTCGGCAACATCACCGTCGAGCTCAAGGGCACCAACGAGAAGAAGAACCGCGCCAGCATGGTCCTGACCGTCGAGGACAAGCGCACCGAGGACAAGAATCGCGCTGTCAATCAGCCTCTCTTCTTCTACCTGAGCGGCACTCATCAGCCCCAAGAACTCGTCATCAACAAGATTGGCAAGAACCAGATCAGCGGCTATCTGAGCATCCCCAAGGCAAGCGCTCACCCGGTGACTGCCGCTGCTTCCAGTTCCGGCAGGTAACCCAACTCGATGCGTTCAAAGGGGCGGCTTCTGTCGCCCCTTTTCCATTTCTATCGCTCTGACAGCTCTTAGCTGTTTTCGTTCCACGCTAGCCGGACTACCTAACGAGCTACCGTTTTGATGTCATTCAAAAGGCTCAGCACCCTGTCATCTTGAGGGGCGCGCCGTTTGCACCCCGAAAGATCTCAACGGACAATCGCAGTTTGCGTGAAGTCCGGTTTCGTTCTTATTCCGCTTCCTGATCTCCTCCGCGCAATTTCTCCTATCCGCTCACTTCCGTTACAATCTGCCTGGACCCGGAGCCACCCATTGCGCTCTTCCACCACCGTCGTTTTCTGTGCCATCGACAATCTAATCTCGCCCACCGGCAAACCTCTTTCCGGTTTCCCGCAATTCCTCGACTCCCTCGCGGAATCCTCCGTGCCTTGTGTCTGGGTTACCGCGCGCACACGCTCGCAACTTGATGCCACCCTCCGCAAACTCGGCCAATCCGAACCCTTCATCGCCGAGGGAGGCTCTGGCGTCTACCTCCCCGAAGACTATTTCCATCTGAGGCCCGCTACCACCACGCGCCTGGGCCGCTTCACCTGCATCCCCGTCGCTTCCCCTCAGCCTGCTGCCGCGGAAGCCCTCGATCTCCTCGCGGAGGAGACCGGCATCTCCGTCGTGCCCTTGCGCGCACTCTCTCCCCGTGAACTCTCCCAGAACACCGGGCTACCGGAGCGCGAAGCGGAGCTTCTCCGTCTCCGCGATTTCGACGAACTCTTCTTTTTCGCCGGAGCTTCCGACGCCGACATTGCAGAATTTCAAGCCGAGGCCACCCGGAAAAAGCTTACGCTGCGCCTGCGCGGCGTCTTCTGGGCGCTGGCCGTCGGCGCCAGTCTCTCCGCCTGCACCCGCGAACTTTCCAAACTTTATGATCGCGCCCTGCGCGCGCACGCCTTCAACGTCGCCATCGCTACTTCCGAGGAAGCTCCCGAACTCTTCCCCGCCTGCGAACACGCTATCCTCCTGTCGGACCAAGCCTCGGCCCCCGACTCTTCTTCCAGCCTGGCCCCGCGTCCAAGCACGCCCGCGTCTCGCCCCGCTCCCAAATCCTTCCCTCTCTCCTCGCCAAACACCTGGGAACTCGTGCTCGACACCATCCTCAACCGTCGCTTTTAGCCGCCCCACTGGGAAGCAGGTCCTGGTTCCCTCAGTACGTTCGTGGCTGCAAAGGTCTCTCTCCCCACTGGAACTACTGTGTCCTTTGTGTGTGAACCTTTGCATACGCCTTGTGCAGGCGTTTTCCCCTTTTTCAGAAAACGTCAAAAAAGGCCAACAAAAGGCCGCGTTCTAAGAGTACTGATTACCCTGCTGCAACCTGGCACTCCGATTGCTCCTTCACCCTTGCTCGTCGCTCGCAATCCCATTGTCTTCCGGCTCACCCCGCGCGTGATCCGAAGCCAAGGAGTTTCCACCCATGTCTTGGATGCGTCGCGTGTTTCATGTCCCCGCCTCGGAAACCCAGATGGGCCTGGTACTCGCGCTCTGCATTTTCACCATGAGCGTTATGTCCATCGCCCTCCTATGGCAGGCCCAGGTCATCGCCAAGCAGAACGCCGTCATTCGCATGCTCGAAACGCGTTTCGGCGGCTGATCGGTTCCCTGCGCACCGGGAAACATCTCTCTCCGTTTCCACTTTTTCCGCTCACTTTCCCATCTTTGTGCTTTAATCCTTCTTGCGGGGGAATTTATTTTCGGGAGATTGCACGTGAACCGCTTTGTCGTTGTATTCTTGCTTTCTTTATTTTTGGCGCTGGCATCGGCCGCGCAACACCCGGCTGCTTCAACAACCGGGACAAACAAAGCCACCCAGCACCATTTGCATCACCACAAACATCACGGCGGCAAAAATCATTCAGGCAAGCACCACGGACCTTCGCACCCCGCACACTGATCTTTTTTCCAAGCCATCCCTGAAACGCAAGAAGGGCCCCAACCGGAGTCGGAGCCCTTCTTGTAATTTTGCTGTGTCGTGTGGTGAGCAGTAGTTACTGCGTTCTGCCACCTGCCGACTCGCACCGCAGCAGCGGTGTGCTCAGCGTTGTTTCGCTTCTAAGCCCGGTGGAGTCATCCGTCCCCTCCGGAACTCTGGGAGCTCACATTTCCCTTCTACTCCCCGGCACTGCACGCCGCAAGGGGAATCTCCAAAAATCATCAAAACGCACCTATTCCCTTGCTTATCTATCATTTGTCGTGTGATTTTTGGGCCTTACTTGAGGAAGAGTGTCTCTCGCAACTGGTCGCGGCCAATAAAGGTCTTGATGGTGCGGCAGTTGCCGAACAATCCCTGGATCTCGCGGTTTTGATAAACCTTTTGCGCCGTGCAAATCGGCTTTGCCGAGAGCACTTGCAGCCTGCTTGTATCCGCCACGCGGTATCTCTGGAATCCTTCGGGCTTCTTGCTGTGGAACATCGCAAACACCACGCCACCCGGCCGTAGCATCTCCTCCAGGTGCGTCACTGTCTGCTTCGCCACTGCCGGCTCCAGGTAATCCAGCACATCCCACAGTAACAACGCATCGAATGACGCCACTGGATACTGAAGATTCTCTTCCAGAAATTTCTTTGTTCTTCCTTCCGGCGTGCGCTCCAGATAATCCTCTTCCTTCAGCGGTAACTTGCTACGCGACTCTTGTTCTTTCACGAACTCCGACCATCCCCGCAATATGTCATCCGATGTTACGCGAAATCCGCGCTCGATGAAAAAGCTAATCGTCGTCTGCCATGCCGGGCCCAAGTCCAACAAGGTGCCGCGCCCCAACCCTTCCAGGTTCCATAGGAATTCTTTCAATCCGTTCGAAATGCGCGTCGTTTCCTGCATCTCTGGCGCTCGATTTGCTCCGACCGCCCTCAGACCGCCATTCCCGTTGCCGTTGTGCGCATCTCTGCTGTACGGCAGCGGCCGTGTGCCCGCCAATCCCGTGCTCGATCCAATCGCGATTCCCAGCTTGTTCAGAAATCCCATGGCTCAGTCCGCCCCCGCAACCGCCGCACCCGAGGCCGGCTTGTCTTCCGCCTTGCTCGCGTCTTTCGGCTTATTTGCTTCCGTCTTCTTGGAACCCTCGTGGCTGGCCCTTTCCAATGCACTCATGGGCGGCTTCCCCGCTTCCAGCATGCCGTGCAATTCCGCACCTTCCTCGATGGAAATTCGATCCGCCTTCAAATCACCTTGCACTCGCGCCGAACGCCAGACTTGAATTCGTTCCGTGCCCGTCAACTTCCCTTCCACGCGTCCGCGCACGATCACTTCTCGCGCGGTCACATCCGCCTTCACGGTGGCATTCGGCCCCAGCGTCACGGTGGAATTGCCGCACGTGATTCTTCCTTCGATCTGTCCATCCACAAAGAGATCTTCGCTTCCGCTGATTTCACCCTTGATCTTGATTCCCTGGCTCACACAAGCCGCTGCTTTGGGCGACACACCCGCAGGCACTGGCAGATTTTTCCCGCTCGCCGTTCCCATTGTGGAATTCACAGCACCTGTGGAAATCTCGGAAGGCCCTTGCGGCCTCCCATCCTCTTTGCGCCACATGGAGACACCTCCACCGTTTCTCAGTGTTTCAAAGTCGCCTTCGAGGACTGGCTATGGGATGCGACTCAGAAAGATAAAGATATTACAGCACTTATTCGCTGTAAAGGGCAAGGTCAGTTTTTTCCACAACCCGCGTGACCCGAATGAATACACCCCGCCTGGCCCTAGTACTGCTAAACTCAATTCCGCCACTTGCCCTGCACTTCTGCTGCCATCCCCGCGTAATTCCCACAGGGCCAACAACATACCCATCATTTCCCGCGCAAAAAGTTTTATGGACTTCCGCTTCTCCCACCAGCGTTGCGGGTCAAAATCCCCGTCGCGCGCACTCCCCACGCTCACCACAATCCCGGCGGGAAACACCTTCTGGAAAATATATCGCGCTCGCCGCGAGTGATAGTTCGACGTCACCAGCACCACGCTTTTCCATTTGCGTTCTTCCGCAAAATGCGCCAGCGCCGCCGCCTCTTCGCTCGTGCTGTCCGCGTCATGAGCGAACCGCACGATCTTCTCTTTCGGCACGCCCCGCTCCACCAGGTCGTGCTCCATCAACTCGCTCATCCCCGCATTGGGCCGCAATCTTCTTCCGCTGGCCACCACGATTCCCGCAACACCCTGCCGGTACAATTCCGTCGCGTGCGTGGCACGATCCGCATAAAAGTTGTCGTCGCCCAGCACCACAATCGCATCGGCGTGCGGCGCGGGCTCATCCACCACCCACGATTCGGCCACGTACCGCATGATCGGATGCCGCGCAAAATAAACCAGCGCGCAAAGGGCCGCCACAAACAACAGCACCACAAGATTCACAAGGATTCCTCCTTGCTCACCGCGGCGCTGCATTCCTCTTCTCATGGGTTGGGATCGGTTGCGCGCAACTGTTCCGCGGCTTGTTCCGGCAGGAACGCGTTGAAGTATACTTCCTTGATGCTGTAGGACTTGCTGGGCTTTTCCACGATCGGCAAGATCTCGATGTGCCAGTGGTAATCCTCGGCCAGCGTCTTCCAGTACCCGGAAAGCTCGCCTTTTTTGTTGCGTGTGTTCGGTGAAGTGTGCACCACCAGGTGAAACGCCGGGGACACTTTCTCCAGTCGCCGCAGGACGCGCCCCAGCAGGGCCGCCAGGTGCTTGCGGTTCGCTCCCGGCCGCGCCTGCTCAAACAGATGATTGTGACGCCGGTGCATCACCCACACTTCAAACGGCACGCGCGAGGCGTACGGGCACAGCGCGTAGTAATCGCCCTGCACATCCACAATCCGCTTGCCCTGCTTTTCTTCTTGCCGCACGATATCGCAGAAAACGCAGCGTTCCCGGTCCTTGTACCACTCGTGCGCTGATGCCAGTTCGTACTTGATGCGCCGCGGCACGAAAATCGTCGCGGTCACTTCCGAATGCGCGTGACCCCACTCTTCTCCCGCCAGCGCCCCTTGGTTCTTGAACACGCTCACATACTTGAATCGCGCGTCCTTCTTCAAATCCGCGATCCGCAGGCCCCACACCCACAGCACCCGCTCAATTTCCTCATCGCTCAGTTGCGAGAATTTCTTGTCGTGCTCCCGCGTCTCGATCACCACTTCGTGCGCGCCGAGCGGCCCCATCTTGTCGTAGATCCCTTCGGCCACCCGCCCCGGATCGTTTTCCACGCGGTACAGCGCCTCCGGGTGCGGAATCACGCGCCCCTGCCACACGCCTTCGGCCGGCCACGTCAAAATCGCTTTCGTGTTTTCCACCACGCCCGGATCCAGGGGACACTGCTCTCCCGCCTCCCCCAATCGCTCGCGCTGCCCGCATACAACCCAGCTTTGTGTTATGGGATCTCGTCGAATTTCCATGGAGTTTTATCGCGTGTACCGCGTCGGCGTCGGCCCTTCTTCCAAAAGGTGCCGGTCCCAAATCGCGCCTTCCCGGCTGTAATACGCCATCTCGAAATCCTGGGTCAGTTCCAGCGCGTCGGTCGGGCACGCGTCCTCGCAAAGCCCGCAGAACATGCACCGCGAAGTGTCATAGGTAAAGCTCGTCAACACTTTCCGCCGCGTCGCGTCATCCCGCTCCCAGCCCACCACAATCAGATTTTCCGGGCATGCCAGCGCGCACAAGTTGCACGCGATGCACAGCGTCTCTCCCGTCTCCGGGTGCTTGTTCAGCCGCGGCGCTCCGCGATAGCGCTCCGCCACCATCGGACGTTCCAGCGGGTACTGTTCCGTGTAAATGTTGCTCGGGTATTGCGTGCGGAAAGTGACCTTCATTCCCTTCAGGAAGTCCGCCTGAAAAATCCGTGCCACCAGTTCTTTCATGCTTTCAGTCTCTTTCCCCTGCGGCCCACTTGTCAAGGATACACGCCATACGACCTAACTGAGAGTAACTGAAAGCCAGGCTCACCGGGGAGCTTTCAGTCTACGGATGCGCTCTTTCGGCTCGGCGGCCACCAAAGGCGTGAATGGTCCTGGTGCCAGCGACCACCTCACCGCCGTGCGAAAGTCCCTTGGGAATGAAATACTCCTCCCCGGCTTTGATGGGGATGCGTCTGCCACCAACGGTCAATGTATAGCAACCCTGCACCACCGTCATATATTCATCGTATTCATGCACATGCGGCGCGGAAATCGCAGTCTGGTGGCAAGTCCAGAATGCCATTTGACTGCCATCCACACCGTCAAAAACGTAACCCTCGACCCCAGGCGTCGACTGACTGCTCGTGGCAATCTTATTTGCAGAACACTTCATGAATTCCGGGAAATCGTCCATCGTTTCTCCCTCAACCTGAACAATCGAACCCCTCTTCCAGCACCGGCCGCATCGAGGTCCCGATCTCTCGCGTAATTCTCCCACCCAGCCTGAGCATGTCAAGGCTCGAACCCTGCTCTGTGGTAAGCTTTTTTCTTCATTCATGCCATGCCTGACGATCTCTACTATTTGCAGCTTGCTCTTGACGATGCCCGCGCCTCCGCCGCCGCCGGCGAAGTCCCCATTGGCGCCGTGCTCGTCCACAATGATGCCGTTCTCGTGCGTTCCGGTAATCGCACCATTCGCGATAATGACCCCACCGCCCACGCCGAAATCATCGTCATTCGGGAAGCCGCGCGCCTCCTCGGCAACTACCGCCTCGCTGGCACCGTCCTCTATGTCACCCTCGAGCCCTGCGCCATGTGTGCTGGTGCGATCGTCCAGGCGCGGGTTTCCCGACTCGTCTACGCCGCCGACGACCCCAAAGGCGGCGCCTTCCGTTCCTCCTTCGAGCTCCTTACCAGCCCCAACCTGAATCACCAGGTCGAAGTCACTTCCGGCATCCTCGCCGAAGACTCTGCCGCCCTCCTGCAATCCTTCTTTGCCTCCCGCCGCTAATTCCCTCCCGCGCCTTTGTGTCGCCCTCTTCTCTGTCCGCTCATTGATTTTGCGGCCAATCTCGTTCTTCTCTCCATAGCCAGCGTCAAGCGGCATCTGCTAAAATAGCCTCAACGACCACTGCGGAGAGGTGACTGAGTGGTTGAAAGTACTCGCCTCGAAAGCGAGCGTACGGGGAACCGTACCGTGGGTTCGAATCCCACCCTCTCCGCCACTTCCAAACGAAAAAGTATCTTCCCTGCTGAGTACGCCCCACACGCGCGGGCAATGGCCGTCCGTGTAGGGGTCGCGCATCGCTCGACCCCATCTCGGCAAAGCGTAAACGCTCTTGTCATTCCGAACGCAGGGCGAGTATGCCCGCTTCAACCTGCCCGCGGCTTTCTGGCGGGAGTCCCGCGGCTTTTCTCTGGACACTCAACGGCGAGATCCCCAAAGGACCTCTGAAGAAAATGCTCCCGGTGTTTGTCGGAATCCTGTTAGAGATACTTGATCAGCACAACCTCGTTGCGGGCCTCGTTGTACACCAACTCATCCACCATTTGTTTGGTGAGCAGCAAGCCCAGCCCTCCGGGGCGTAGACCCTTTTCTTCGCGTGCTTGCTCATGGGCGAGCGGATCATCTTCGGGGTTGTTGATCGCGGCGTGCTTGAGCTCTTCGAGCTTGAACCCGGGGCCGGGATCGTCAAGGCGATACATCAGCATTTTGTTCGTGCGAATGTAGGAGATGCGCACCTTGAGGTTCGGATCGAGATGGCCGCCCCACTCGATGGCGTTGTTCAGGAGTTCGCGGAAGGCATAGCCGACTTTTTCCATGACGCCCGGAGGAAGATCGGTCTCCAGGAGATTCAAAAAGCTCTGCACGCGGTTGACGACCGAGCGTTCGCACGGCACCAGGAGTTCGACCCAGTGAGGCTTGGCGGAAAGGACTTCGATGGGGGGCGTAGCCGGATGAGTGGAGAGCGCATTTTCGACGATCCCGTGGAGGGTTTCGGCGTCGAAAGGCTTGGTGAGGAACTGATAGACGCGGCCACGCAGGGCGTTGAGCAGGGTCTCCGGCGTTTTGTCCGAGGTCATGACGATGATCTTCGGCATATGCGCTTCGCCGGTAAGGCTGCCGAGGAGGCCGAGGCCGGTCATCTTGGGCATCCAGATGTCCAGGAGGACCAGATCGAATTTCTTCTTGCGAATGGCCTTCAGGGCCGCGACGCCGTCGGACGCGGTACTCACCGTGTAGCCATGTTTTTTCAGGATGCCGCGGACCATCTGGCGTGTCGTGGCGTCGTCATCCGTTACGAGAATGTGGAGCATGAAGAGACTCCGCATCGTGAAAATCGGCATTACGCCGGCAGGTACGATTCATTTTTTCTTGCGCTTCCCTGTCAGCCGCTGCGTTTGCTTGGAAACAGTGGATCGCGGCTGAGCCTGGGTTTGCTTTGCGTATCCTCTCAGGTTTTCTTCCAGCTTCGCAATCTCTTCCTTTAGCGCGGCATAGACGGCCGTTGCGCCGCTCAGTTCGGACTTACGGCCAAGATCTTCGAGCTCCTGAGCGCGATCGCGGGCGTGTTGCGCAAGAAAAATGCTGACGGAACCCTTCAGGGCATGGGCCAGTGAAGCGATTTCGTCCGCGTCCTTGCGGTGCAGCGCTTTTTGCAAGGCAGCGATGCGTATGGGAGTGTCGCGAAGAAATGTCCGAATCATTTTGTTCAGGAGCTTTTTGTCGCCGCCAATGCGCCCCAGCAGGTCGTCAATTCCAGCGGAAATCGCCGCGGCGGGCTTTTTCGGCACGGACGTGAGCGCGAGAGTGCTGCCGGCGGCCTCAAGAATTTCAACAAGCCCTTCCAGACGGAACGGCTTGCCAAGCACGGCGTCAAACCCCTCGCGGCGAAGACGTGCCCGATCGTCTTCGGTGTTATTGCCGGTGAGGGCGATGAGAAACGCGTGGCTGCCGGCGCGGGCTTCGTTTTCGCGGATGGTGTGGGCCGCTTGAACCCCGCCCATCGCGGGCATCTCTTCATCCAGCAGGATGACGTCAAAATGCTCTTGGAGAAGCGCACTGAGAGCTTCACTCCCGTTGCAGACAGCGTGAACGTGGTGGCCGCTGCGCTCCAGTTGATGGGTGGTCAGCGTGCGAATGTCTTCCTGATCGTCGGCAAACAAAATGCGCATGGCGCGCCTCCCCTTTACGGCAGGCCTGGGACCGGCCACGGCGGAAAGAAGTTCGTCAGGTGGCGCTTCCCCTTCCGCGTGGACTGCGGCCTTGGGCAAACGAAAATAAAAACGCGAGCCCATCTCCGGCAACGACGCACAACTGATCGAGCCGCCCCAACGCTCGACGGTTGTCCTGCAGAAGTATAAACCGAACCCTGCTTTCCCGCCGCCCTCCTTCCCCTTCGAGAAAAGCGCGCACATCTGCGCGGGACGCAAATCCGGCGGCAGGCCGGGGCCTTCGTCATCGACGAAAGCTTTGCGGAATTCGCCGTCGCATTGCAGGCCAACGGTAACGTTGCCGCCCTCGGATGAATAGCGCAGCGCGTTCTCCAGCAAATTCGTAAAGACGCGGCGCAACCCGGCGGTTTTACTGGCCAGCGGCCAGGATGGCGACGCCGTAGGTCGGCAAGTCAACGGATTGCTTGCTCCCGCCCTGCAGCACGTCATTCATGGGCGCAGGCAGATTGACGGTCTGCGCTTGCTTCGCAAAATTAATCAGGATGTACACAACGCCATGCGCACCGTAGCGCGGATTGACTTCGACGCCCGCGGGCACACCGGGCAGCGGAGTCTGGATCCCGCTATCTTCCGCCATCCACTTGGCGGCTTGCGCCATCGTTTGCGGGTCCAGCCACGCACCAATATAAGTGATGCGGCCTTTGCCGACCTTGCGGGTGATAGCGGCGGGCTGGCCGTCGAGCCAGCCGTTGCTCTTGCCATACCTCATGAGCACGGACGTCTCCGGGTCCTTGGTGCTGAGGAGTTCCGCCCAAAGGCGTGACTCTCCGCTGCCCCACTGGCCCTCGAAGGGCACCGGCTCGGTGAGCGCGTAATACTGCTCCACGCGGCCACCCAGCAGAGCGGCAAGCGGGCCGGGTTGGCGTTCCGGCTGTAACGAGTTGTCGTCATCTTTCATGCCGGAGCGCTGGCCGAGCACCAGGTGCCCGCCGTTCTGCACGTAAGCGATCAGGTTCTTGGCGACGCCATCCGAAATAACATTCAGGCCGGGCGCGACAACCAGTTTGTACTGACTCAGCGGCGCGGCGGGCGAGATGATATCAATCGATTGCGCGATCGAGCGCAGCGGCCCGTAATAGCTCATCATTTCTTCGATGGGATTATATTGACGGTTGTGCTTCTGCCACTGGATGGCCCAGCGGCTGTCGTAGGAATGCAGAATGGCGATTTGCGATTTCGGCGATGTGCCGGCCAGCACGGGACCCGCTTTGGCGAATTCCTGGCCGACTTGTGAGACTTCGCTATACAGCGGCACGGGCGTTCCATCGGGGCCAACGATGTTGCCGTGATACTGCTCCTGTCCGTTCAGGGCGCTGCGCCACTGCCAGTAGCTGACGGCGTCGGCCCCGTGGCCAACATCGTGCCAGGCCATGGCGCGTACTTCGCCCTTGTCGAGTGAGTTGTTCGCCTCCGCCCAATTCACGAAGCCGGGCTGCGTTTCCATCACCCAGAAATTCTTCTGTTTGAAGCCGCGGGTCAGGTCATGCCCCGCGCCATTCAGAACGGGATTCAGGTGGCCCTCTCCCACATAGTCATCCCAGGCGGCAAAGTCCAGGTCCTGAGTCACGGTGTAGTGATCGAAGCCATCGTACGGGCCCATGGTGTTGGTGGTGATGAATTGCCGCGCATCGCAATTGGCGCGAATCACTTCCGTCTGATTCTTCTGGTAGCTGCGCCAGGTGTCGCTCACAAAACGCATCCAGCTCAGCAGCAGCCCGGGATTGCCGTAGCCGGTCTGGATGGGAATCTGGTCCCACGCGGTGTAGCTTTCGCTCCAGTACGACGTGGTCCAGCGGGCATTCAGGTTGTCCAGCGTGCCGTACCGCGCCTTCACCCATTGCTGAAACTGCGCGCGCGTCTCGGGATCGTAGGAGACTTCGGAGTACTCGTTGTCAATCTGCCAGCCCATAACATTGGGATTGTGGCCAAAGCGCTTGGCCATTTGCTCCACGATCTTGCGCGCCAGTTCGCGGTATTTCGGATTGGCCCAGTTGCCTTGCGCGCGATTGCCATGCTCGTCGCGCCGGCCGTCTTCGCGCATGCGCAGCGTTTCCGGATACTTTTGCGTAAGCCACGCGGGCGGCGCGGCGGTGGGAGTGCCGAGGACGGTGTAAATGTCATGCTTGGCCGCGGCAGTAACCGCGCGGTCCAGCCAGTCCAGATCGTAGTGCCCTTCCTCGGGCTCCATGCGGCTCCAGGCAAATTCCCCGACGCGCACAAAGTGCACGCCGGCCTTTTGCATCAGCGTAAGGTCAGCCTCCCAGCGCGACTCCGGCCACTGTTCCGGGTACCACGCGGTGCCCAGCAGAAGAGCGGGCGGAGTTTTGGAGGAAGAAGTTTGCGCCAAACCAACTTGCGTGAGGCAAAGTGCGGCCAGACCGAGACAAACGATAAGACAGAGAATCACGGTGTTCCGTAAGCGTTTATTCACGATTTTATCTCCTGGGGAAAACGGCGAACCGACCGACGCGCAGGTCGCATTCGTCATTATCAAAGTGTGGAGCGACTCCGGCGTTCGCTCGCGCCGGCAGCCTGAGTGTACCTCAATTAAGGGTAGTCGATGCACCAGTCATCCTATCCACAGCCCCCGACCAGCCACCTGATTCTTCGCTTGAGGGCGCCCTTTTCCTCCGAAGCGCCGGAGGCGCGCCACACGTTAGCCCAGCCCGTAAGGGCTGGGTACATGGTGTATAACAATTCCTAGCGCCGGAGGCGCGAAACAGGTTAGCCCAGGGCGTAAGCCCTGGGTACGTGCCCCACACAAAAATTCCCAGCGCCGGAGGCGCGCCACAGGTTAGCCCAGCCCGTAAGGGCTGGGTACATGGTGTATAACGATTCCTAGCGCCGGAGGCGCGGCACTTGTCCCACACATACGCGCAAAACCTGCTCCATATTGTCTTCAGCACCAAAGATCGCCGCAAGGCGATCTCCCCAGAATTTCAGCCGCGCCTCTGGTCCTACGCCTCTGGCATCTGCCACAACCTCGAAATTCTTGTCCACGCCATTGGCGGCATGGAGGACCACATCCACCTCCTAATCCAGATACCGCCGAGCTTGCCCGTGGCCAAGGCGGTCCTCGCCATCAAATCCAATTCTTCCCGATGGGCCAATGAGGAGGGTCACAATTTCGCCTGGCAACAGGGCTATGGAGCCTTCAGCGTGAGCAGTTCCAACGCTCCCGCCGTAATTCAATACATCCGAACGCAACAAGCGCATCACAAGAAAATGCGTTTCGAGCCGGAGTTTCTTGCCCTATTGAAGAAGCACGGTGTGGAATTTGATCCGAAATTTGTCTTCGGCTAGCCTGACTTCCGCGGTCGAA
>PMES01000096.1 GCA_003154775.1 Acidobacteriota bacterium
TCCTTGGCGCGCTCCAGGCGCGAACGCAAGGCCTCGCTGATTCGAAGCGAGATCGTTTGTTGCTGTAAGGGCTTCTCGGTTTTTTCTGGTTTCTCAGGCATCTGCGGATGCCTCCTTTTCGTTGACCCCGTCAACAATCTTACACCTTGACGTGTCGTTTGCAAACACGGTAGACTATCGTGGACTTGGAGTCAAGTTGAAAACGGGAGCAGGGGGGACTTAAGAACAAGGGCAATGAAACACCGCAGTACCCAACTCGCCACGCGCAAGAACCCAGACTCGCCAAGAGTGCATGGCTCGCGCCCGACAGTGAATCCGTCGTTCACATCGATGAGAGAGTTCGTGGAGTCGCAGGACAGAGAGGACGTACCTTCAGCGTTGTCGTGCGAGATAGAAGGTCCTGATGTGCCTCCTGCTGGGCTAGCAAATGAAATCACAGTTGAAAAAGATAAACGTGCGCCCCGGTTGCTGGCGGTGGAGTCCGTCAAGGGAGCGCCAGCCAAGCCATCCCAGCCCACGAAGAGTTTTGCCGAGGGGAGGGAACTGCTGCACCTCAAAAGCGACAACAGATTCGAACCTCTGTTAGATGTGGTCGAGGCGGCAATGCTTCTGAGAATGCATCCCAGGACGCTTCGAGCGAAGGCGCGTAAGCGAATAATCCCCGCGATCCAGGTCGGAAGGCGATGGCGCTTTCGCGCTTCCACTCTGAACACTTGGCTAGAGAGATTGCCAAGGTGACGATCTGCGACGTGCGAGAAAACATGTCGATCATTTCTCAGAATCGGATTATTCTGGCGGTGTCCGCCGACACCGTTTAAACAAAGGAGGATTTTTGTTTAAACGGACGCGTTATCAACATGGAAGCATGGAACGAGAAGAGCGGAAGAAAGGGGCTGACGTATGGGTGTACCGGTGGTGGGAAGAAGACATCAACGGGAAGCTCTTACACCGCAAGCAGCAGATTGGGGATGTGGAGACATATCCAAACGAATCTGCCGCGCATGCGGCAGCGGACGCTCTTCGATTAACTATCAACAATGGAAGCAAGCACAAAAGCCTACAGCGAACCACAATCAATATTCTTTGGGAGCATTACTCTCGCGAGGAACTGCCACGCAAGGCTTTGTCCACGCAAGACTCCTACGGTATGTACGCAAAGAATTGGATTGTGCCGCGTTGGGGAAATATGCAATTGGACCAGGTCAAGACGGTAGAGGTCGAACGATGGCTGCTGGCAACCGAGGTCGCGAATGGAACCAAGGCCAAGATCAAATGTGTGATGTCGGCTTTGTTTTCCCATGCGGTTCGTTGGGAGTTCTGTGGCCACAACCCGATCTCCTCCGGCATTCCGGTAGGAAGTGGAGGAAGGAGAGGACCAAGTACGGGAGTGCGTGTCAGTGCCAAGCGCCAGAGGTCGCCGTTGAAATTGACGGCAGAGCAAGTGGCACAAGTTTTGACACGACTCGAATTCCGCGACCAGCTTCTCGTGTTTCTGGATGCAGGACTGGGAACACGTCGAGGCGAACTGGGTGGACTTCGTTGGATGGACTGCAATTTCAACGACCGAATCTTCGACGTTCAACATTCCTATTATTGGCGTCGGGGAGGGCATCTGGTTGCTACCAAGTCGGAAGCTTCGGCTCAGCCGTTGCCGATGCATCCGGCACTGAAGAATGGTCTACTGGAGTGGAGATCAAACAGTCTCTACAACCAACCAGAAGACTTCGTTTTTCCTTCAGAGAAACTCAAGGGTCGCAAACCGCTCGACTTGGCTTCGGTGCTGAAGAAGAAGATTCAGCCTGCGTTTGTGAGGCTCGGCATCGCGGGCGTAGGCTGGCATACGTTTCGGCATACTGTTGGGTCGATGCTCGCGGAAATGGGAGAACATCAACTCACAATCCGCGACTACTTACGGCACAGCAATCTCCACGTCACGAACAAATACTTGCAGGCGACATCGAATACCAAGCGTCTCGCACAGAACAAGTTGATCGATGCCTTCCTGCCTGCGGGTTTGTTGCCCAAACCGATTCTGGTTCAATAGGTGACGCTTTGCAGCGAATTCGCCGTGTGGAATTCGCGTCTGGCGCTTATCGTCCCCTAATATCCCCTGATCCGTTTGGATCAGGGGTTGTAAGTGATTGGAAAATATGGCGGGGACGACGAGACTCGAACTCGCGACCTCTGCCGTGACAGGGCAGCGTTCTAACCAACTGAACTACGTCCCCAACCGTGGAATCAGCAACTTGCCGTAAACCCTTATGGAATAAGGCTGTTGCAAGTTTCGCATACAGCGCACGATTCGCCGCCGGTGCATGCAATGGCATCTGTCCCTGCCAAAACCGCCAATCAGCCGCTAATAAAAATTCGTGCGCTCCTGCGGAATTTATACTAACACAGATGCCTGCAAGATCCGAAACAGAGTCCGACGAATCCTCGACGAACCGAGGCAGCCAATTCGTGACCTCCTGCTCCTATATTAAATGCTCGATTCGTACGTGTTCTTGTGCATAGGTCCGGCCGATCTCCCGCAATAAGGGAATGGCGTGGACCGCATCCAGTTCGCCGAGTTGCGGAGTCTTCTGGAGCAACTCCTCCGCCGCCTGTCCCATGCAAGATCTGTTGTAGCGGACGTAGCTGCACCAACTCCGCCCGGGAAGCGCGGCCCCTTCCAGATTGCCGATCTCTGAATCCAGTTCTTCTCCCTGAATGCATTGCCCAAGGCACCGGCACAGGTAGTCCTGCTCGAGTGCGATCCCTTGCATCAACGCCGCGAGGATTCGAGGGACGTTGTATCCGACCCACATGCGGCGTACATTCTTGTTCGCCGCGGCCAGGGAAAAGCGAATCGTGCCCACGGAAATCACTCGAATCTTGTCCGGCCCGGTTTCCCACGCCAGCCGGTAGCAAGGCAAGACTGCCGTTAACGCGGCGATGAGAGCCGGATTGTTGTACGGCGTAATCCCCCCGTCGACAAAAACGTGACGTTGGCCCCCCAGCATGATCTCTTCGGCCCCAGCCATTTCTCGATAGAGGGTGCGTTCCCAGTCGGCACCGGGCGCGAGACCGGCGTGCTTATCGAAATCGAGAAAGGTCTCGACAAAACCGTTCGCGTGCAGGCATGTCAGCAGGCGCGCCGCTCGCTCGGTGTCCCGGCTTGAGTGGCTGATAAAAATGTGCGACATGCTCGTTTCCCCGGAAGAAATTCCTCTTGGGCGGTTCGATTGCCTATCCCTGGAATTTCCTTTTTGAACCGGCGCCTGGGGTCCGCCCCTTTGAAAAACGTATGCTAGTCGCCCAAATACACCTTGAGCCTCGTAGACGGACTCATGAAAGTTGGACAAGACGCCGATCCAGAGTATATCGGGCCGCCTATCAACATTCTGGCTGTTACCAAACAAGCTGTCTACTGGCTTAGAAAGAATGACTGTAATGATGTCCGTCCACAAGAGACAACGCAGATGCCGCGACCCACGAACCCTGTCGGGACGGGAGATCAATGAGGCTGCGTCTGTACTGGAGAGGGTCGACGAGCGGTGGCCGACAGAGGGTGTCAGCGACATCAAGCGGTGACGGTGCAGGGGAGCCGCACGCGGCCGTTAGCAGCGACTCATTCAGGGTTGTCCCGATAATAGGCAGCGGCCAATTTCGTAGTCAGATCACTGATCGCTTCACGGACTTTGGAGGCCATGTCGTATTTGGTGCCGATCAGAAGTTTTCCCTTATTCCAGACCGTCGCTACAGTCGCGGTGACTTCAGAATTAGACCAATCACGAAGAATCTTTACGGGCCGATTGACCTTTATGTCGACATAGACGGCGACTCTATCTGGCCCGGCTTCGACTGCCAAGACCTTGACGTAGACGTAAGGGCTTGCGTCCTTACTAATCTTTAGCTTGGGGAGATCGCGCTTAAGCCCAACCAAAGTCTGCGATTCCAGCGTTTCTTCAGACAAACCGATGTCTTTCGCAGTCTTTTCAAGTTGCTCAACAACGATGCTTGCTTGCGTCAATTCTTTTAGGTCCTGCGCATCAGATTGAGGCGCAAGCAAAAGAAGTAGGAACGACGCACAGGCAATCGAAAATGGTTTCATCAGGGCGCACCTCTCTCGCTCTTTATAACGCTCGGGGATAGGTTCGACAAGCGGTGGCCGCGCAATTGAATCGGTAGCTTTGCGTGGCGCATGGGGCAGAACGTCTAGCGACAAACTGCGCGTGTATTTTGTTTATATTGCCCTGGGAGGCCTGGTCAACGTGTTAGCGCTGTGTACGGTGTCATAGAGCTTGCGAGCCTTACTGACCAGCTCACGTGTCTTCCGCAAATACGATTGGATTCTGGAAACAGCAGCTTGTAGCGTCCCCCCACCGTCTTAAAGAAAAAGTCATTTAGCTGGTAACGCCCCCGTTGGGGTGGCAATGTGGCCGCCCACTGCGAAGCAGGGTCAGACCCAGCAAGAAAACGTTTCATTTCGGCGTGGTCCAACTCTTGCAATGGGCAATGGCGCTTTCCTACCTTGACCCAGATATCGGCGAAGCCTTGACGATGCACAGAGTCCACACGAGCTTGGCTCATTCGAAGGTGGCTGAAGCTCTCGTACTTGAAAGAATTCTTAAACTCTCGACGACGTCGTTGCTCATCGGGCGAAAGTGTGTTCACCCATCTGTTTAACCTTGAATCTACTCCGAAACAAGACTGGATGATGTCTGGGACGCTTCGACATTCGACCAGGAAAGCAGATACATGAGAAGAAAGTTTTGCCCGCCAGCGAGGATCGCTGACGTCTACTCCGGTAGCCTGTATGGCGATGTAGTGAGGGGGCAAATCCGGATGAATGTCCCTGCTCGCCTGCCCCAAATTAAATTCTGCGCTTTCCAACTTCTCTTGAATGCTTCTCCAGCAATCCCAAGCCATACTAAACGCGGCCCTCCTAACATCTCCAATGCTGACGTCATCACAACACTGCTGCGAAGTCAACAACGCTGCGAGCACTCGCCTGGTAGATTCCTGTACGCGGCCCAAAAGGTTACACGAAGGGGTTGCACGAAGACGCGGCCGGCATCTATCTGTGAGGCGTAATCTCGACCAACTCCCACTTCGCGCCAGGATGATGGCTGGGCGGGAACGTCTTACCCTTCACGTCCGTGCTAAACGAGGAACGCGACCCGCACGAGCTACACTTGTAAATACCAGAAAGCGGAACCACATCTCCGGGGCTGAACTGATCGCCTACTTTGGCCATTTTGCTTTTCCTTTCAGGATGCGCCCCGTGGATACACTTTAATCCGTTCGACTTTGGCTAAGGTGCATTCGAGTTACCGCTTTGGGCGTACCGCTTACCTTTTACTTACACCCTATGATATTCATTTGTAAAGCTGAAAGCGAAACGGCCCGGCGTTCAAACAACGCTGCGCGCACTCGCTGGCTGTTTGGATGCATTGCACCAATATTGTGCGGGCGTGCTGGCCGGCACAAAAGCTGCAAGCGGGGCTAAGGGCTAACTGCCGGGCTGATTGCCGGGCAAGACCTTCGCCTCAGGGCCGATTGGATGCTGACGAATTAAATCTATCGCCGGTGCTATCTCATATCCTTGCACTATACCTGTATTGAGAGAGACGGATGTGTCACTGACCACATATTCGAAATACGTTCCATTGGCCCTTTTTTGGATCATCCACGGTTGGGCTTTTGCGGCGTCTCCAGCATCGGCGGGTGAGTTGATGTCGTGTTTCTTCAAAACCGGTACAACTTCGGGATAAAATCCCGACACAACGGCGACCAGGTTCATGACGACGCTGCTCTGATTCAAGTCGCGGTATACGATTGGACCGCCAGAGAAGCCGGGATTATTGTATCCGTCCAATAGTATCAACTTAGCTTTTTTGCTTGGGTCCACTTCAACGGTGCCAGAGATTGTGCCCCGCTTGATAATCGCTAGTGGATAAGGACCATTCACTCCATGAAAGGAGGTCTGCATCCCGTAAGGAAAGCCAAGGAAGTAGGCATCCTGTCCATAAAAGAAGCTTCCCTTGTCAAAGGGTAGGTCGAAATTCACGGTCAATTGGTGCGGAGGGATGAGGACCGCAATGTCGATCGGGTCTTCGCAGCGGAAGATTTTTACATTGAGAGGCTTCCAGGCATCGTTCATGAAAACGTCGATTTTATCTTCTTTTTCAAGTCCTTTGACAACGTGCTTCGCAGTTATCAAATATTCTCGGCCGTCAACGTCCACGGTGAAAGCCGTTGCAGTCATCTCCCGGTTGGTGCCAGCGTTCACACGCAGCTTTAGAACGCGCTGAAACACATTCGATGTCACCTGGGCACCCCCTTTTAACGGTACAAGCATGGATGAGAGTAACAGAACGGTAGCCACAAGATACTTCACGACGGGAACCCATGGCGGATTTGACATTGTGAGGACCCCTTTATGATGCTTACCTTAGAACGATTGTAATCAAATTTCTTGCGACAAATTCTTCGTTTGGCGCAGAAAGAATGAGCGGCCGAGCTTCCCGCCAAAGGGTACAACCGAGGTAAAACGGAGCACACCCGTTGCGGGCTGCTCTCTCAAAAACATCGTTTTCATTGGGAAAATGGTGGGCAGTGCAGGGCTCGAACCTGCGACCTCCTGCTTGTAAGGCGGTTCGAGAGTATTTCTCGGACTGCCTACCACTCACTCTAATTGTTACATAATCAAGGCTTTCTGTCCATCCGCGACAGTCCGCGATTTCTGCCAATTTCACTCATTTTCTGGCTAGACTACCCGCAATTTCCACCGCAGTTTTTAGCCCTCGACTTACCGCCGCATCGCTGGTTCCATGAGTAAGGACTTTGACCGTTCGGCAGGAAAAGAAGAATCCGTGACAAGTAAGCGCCAACATAAAAAAGGCGTCCGGGATGTGACTTCGATTCCCGGTCATAGTGTGTGTTCTGCGTGGGAAGCAGACAGTTGCAGGTACATTCTCCCTGTATTTTCATGGAGTTGCTTTCCGCACTCGCAAAATTGCGGTGGAAACTGCGGGGACTCATTGCCTATCGGATGCGGGAGGCGCGTCCTGTGGGCCTGCAAGGGCCTTCTACGAAACAGCCGTGAGCTACATCGCAGCGGGTGAGTGCGTGGGGATCGTTCTGCAGGACGTGTCAGCATGGCCGTGCCGCGACGGATTCCAAGCGCCGCTGTGGGATCGCTGAGGGGTAGGTACCACACATCTAGGTGATGGCAGATGTCGCGTCCTGGGCGATTGTGCACGATGTTTCAAGGCGTGGTAAGCAATTCGGTGACATCGCGGGGAAGCGAAGGGGTCATAAAAAGCAATCTAGGCTACCCCCATGCCCCCCCTACAAAGCCACCCGCCCAAGCCTGTAAGGATCGCGCTCACGCATTTTTTTTTCACAAAAGGGCTTGGACTCTTGCTGGAATGGCAGGTAAACGTCCACGGGGACGGGCCAGGACGCATTGAAGGGACAGGCCTGGGGATAGCTTGGAGATCCTACTGTGCTGTTACCGCGTCAGAATCCACGACACAGAGGCCCCGGTTGTCGAGGCGATCACGTAAAACTGACCGGCGTTCACTGTCGCACAGTAAGGGATGTCGCCCGGTGCCAGCTCCATGCCTGTCGAGGTCGTAACGCCCGCACCGCCGAGGTACACGCTGATGCTGTTCGCCTTCAGCCCCTTAATACACACAGTTCCGTAACTGATCCCAGTCACTTGCGCAGCGGTTGCGGTGACGGCCTGCTGGCCGGTCTTCACATATCCGACGGCCTGCGCCTGCGCCGGTCTGGGCGGCGAAGTCAGGATCGCGGTCACCAGTAGAATCAACAACAACAGCAACAACGAGCTCGCTAACAGCCGTCTAATTTTCATGTGAGACATCCTTTCCGGGCGCGGGCAGGGCGGGGAGATCATCGCTGCGATCCTCGGCGCGTATCTGTTGGGCAATGTTCAGCAAAACTTGCACGCTGATGCTCGTGGGCGCTTCGCCGGTGAGGAGCAGGCTTTTATCCAGAAGCACGCCCGAGGAAATCGACTTCTGCTGCAAAGATGCTTTGGCGATATCGCTGGCCGAGATAGACGTGAGCACATCGCGGGCCTTGCCCCTGTACAATTCCGCGAGTTCTTGTTTCTCGTCGCGCACAGCCTTTTGTACCTCCGGTTCTGCCAAGACGTTTTTAATCATGTGACGTGATCTCCCTACGGTTTGAGCAATTTTGTTTTGAGACAAGCCGGACGCGGCCAGGGTCACGATCGTAGCTTTCTGTTCGGTGGTTGGCGGCAACTTTGGTTTTCCGCTCATTGGCGTCCCTTGTACCAGCGATTGCCGCTCGTCCATTCCTCGCTGCGCTCGGCGGCGGTGAGTCCGCTGAGGTGGAAGTCTTTAATCAAAAAGCCAAAGGGCTGTTGAAGTGTCCCCCCCAGGCCGTGGCGTTCCTGAAAGCTGTACATTTCGTCGCGGGACTTGTCGAGCAATTCAATGAAAAGCCCGTGCTCGCTGGCCCGGATGACTTGTTGCAACTCGGAGTACCACTGCTCAAAAATTCTTTTTGCGGCAACCTTCCTCTCGGCGTCGATAGCTTCGAGGCGGCTAGAGATTTCTCGTTGCCGCTCGGTCATTGTGGCGGGCGCGTTCGCTGCCTCTTGGGCTTCCTGCATCTTCGTTTCAGCTTCCTCGTGTTTTCCTTCGAGTAAAAGGCGATCCGCCTCGCGTTGCGCTTCGCGTGCTCTGGCGGGAAGTATCTTCGCAAGGTCCGCGCTGGCCTCTTCGATGGCGCGAAATTCTTTAATCAGGGTTTCTTTTTCCGCGTCCAGCGGCTGGATTGCGGCGGTGAGCGCAGCCTCGCGCCGTTCGATGAGAAGCTCGTAGGCCCCTTCCGCCGTGCCGCCGATCTGCTCGCACACATTCCGAAATTCCGTGTCCTGCTCAAGCTGTTCTGTCATGGTGCTTTGTCCTCTCCACGCCTGTCACGGCATCAGTTGACTTTTGCAGACGGGCGATTTCGGCTTGAACCCAGTTGAATTCCTTCACGTCCCCCGCTTGCAAGAGCAAGTCTGCCCTCTGTCGCAGTTTGAAGATCATGTTCTCTGCTTCGGCCTTGGGTGTCAGTTCCATGTGTCACCTCCGTTTTGTTGGACTCAAGCTATGCAGCCAGGGCCGTAGCACTTGGCTGAAGTACTCGGCTTGCTCAGACTCACCTTCAAACTCGGCAGCTAACTTTTCCATGCGGCCAAGGGTGCCGGTGTCCACTAGGCCCGCGCCCTTCGCTGCTCCCAAGTAGTGCCTGAATACTCTATCCGGGCTTTGCGTCGCACCGCTTTTTATGTAGGGCTGCCTCTTAAAACTGGCTTCGATCTTCGAGGCCACGAACGGGCCGAAGGATTTCGCAAGCATCCGCTCTTCCCCGTTCGGACTGCCGGGCAGTGAAGGCAGCAGAATTTCCACGTGACCGCTGGCCGCTGCGCTGCCGTACTGCATTTTCCCCTCGTTGACGCCAATCGCGCGGTCGGGGTTTTTCCCATCGTAAGGTAGGGTGCTCTCAGCCATAGTCGCTTGCTCCTTTTCTCAGAAGTTCACTCTCTCGCGGTCCTGCAGTTCCTCGACTTGCGCGAGAGATTCCTTGTGGCGTCTCAGCGCCGCGTCCAGTTCTGTCCGCAAAAGAATTTCCTCCCGGTCTAGCGATTGCCTCAATTCAGGACTCGCGGTTTCCCCGGCGTGTTCCCGCAAAAATTCTTCAAGTTCTTGCTGCGCCTGGCGCAATCGCTGGTGTGCGCCGATTAACTCCAGTTCGAGAATTCCCCGCGTGCTCATGGTTTCTCGCCCTTCAAGTCAATTTCGACTTCCACGCCCGCTTGTGCCAGCCGGTCCAGAATCTGCGGAATTGTCCACCCTCCCTTAATGGTCCAGGGAAAGTTTATCCGGGAGTTCAAATCGCGGAGTTCCATCTCGATGAACTTTGAAACATCCACTACGACGGAGCAAACGTCAATCGCCACCGGCGCGGGCTTTGGCTCCCAGCGGACCAATCGCACTCCCTTCGGCATGGAGGGGGGTTTTGGTACTTCTGATACTGACGGGGTAGGTGTTTTTTCTATTATCTGTGCTTCGCGCCCCGGTTCGACTTCGTAACAGGATGGCGCACACGTCGCCGGACGGACGCCTGGAACGCTCGCAGAGCCGTTCTCTGGCTCCGGCATTTCCGCCAACTGCCTAACCCTCGAAACCTTGAGCGCCATTTCCAGGTAGCTCATTTCCAACGCCCTCCTACGGTGCGAAAGAAGCGAAAAAAGCGAAAGAAAGGGGGGCTTATTTCGCTATTTCGCATATTTCGCACTCCATACTTCGCGTGACCGCCCTTGAGTCTCTACCGAGTGCTGCTCCGCTAATCCGCCTTCGGTCAGCGCCCGAAGTGCCGAATCAATTTCCGACTCGCTGCGATGCCGTCCAAAGACAGCGGAAACCTCGGACCTAGACAAACCTTCCGGCGCAGCGCGCAAGGCCGCTAAGAGACGGTCGGCCTCGGGATACCCAAGCGACTCGCCAAAAATGAATCGAGCTGATGATTCGGCGTAGTCCCACATGGCTAATGCGGCTGCCAAGTGTTCGGCCCGGATGACATTCGATAGGTCGAGCAACGTATAGATAAGAGACAGCCGCACAACCTGGGCCTCCCCGCGTCCGATCACCGCCCCGAGTAGTCCGGGCTTCCCTTCGGACAACGCCGGATAGACGCCTCGCCACATTGCGGTGGCTTCCTTGTCGCGGTGAATATCATGCGATCCCTTCGCAAATTCCAGTGCCTCCCTCAATTTGTCAGCGAGCGGTACTATTGATTCTTCCCTCAGTGCTCCGCCGTCTGGCAAACACTTGCTGCGCTTGGCGCAAATCCATAGGAAGCGATTCGCAAACCCATTTCCGGCCTCGGTAGAATTCAAGTAGCGCAGAAGTTCCTCGCGGCAGGCATGACCTAGAATCCCGACATGCGCCCCGGTTGCTCGCGCTGGCGAGTTTTTTGTCATCAGTTGTAGTTCGCCCCGGTCCCAAGCGTCGCGCAAGACCGGACTCAGGCAATTCCCATCGCGGCTCATCATGCGCAGAGCAGATGTGAATTCAGATTCCAGAACGAGCAGGCGCTTGTCCGCGATTCCGGCATCGGCTTCCACTTCCTGATAGTCCACAACTCGGCCATTTTTCTTCACCGCTTCTCGCTTGTAAATTGCGTCCCGCACGGCCCACGTCAATCCCTCGCCAGATGAAAGGCCGGTGAGAATCCGGCTGGAAGCCCAATCTCCATCGGCCATCTGGAAAACGCGCCGGATGTTTCCCCATGACGTGCCTTTGCGCGACTTCGACGTTTGCCCGACAATCACGGCAAAAAAATTTGAGTAATGGCGATCCGCTTCAACTGCGAAATAAGCGAAACGTCCGGCAGCAACACCAAAGGCCGTGAGGAATTGAATCAGCAAGGCCGCTGGGTCCGCCTCGCTGTGCGGCTCAATCGTGCGCACCATGTCACCGGCCAGGCCGTGGAAGGCTTCGACGGCTAGAGGCTTCGGCCACTCCGGGCTTTTCGCTGTGGCGTTGCTGGCCGTGACGGGTTTCCCCTTGCCGGTAGACGGAACCGCTTGCGCAGCACGGTCAACCGCGATTGCGGAATCGAGCGCCCCACTAAACGCCGCATTGAATCCCGCAGGGTCTGCGATATGCAGGTCGCTGGGATCTTTGACTGTGCCAAGAGTCACGACGAAAACATCGCCCTTCCAACCGAAAGCCGGATCGCATAGCTTCTCGGCGAGTTGGTGGACGAAGATTTTTCCAGCGTCGCCCGGCTCCTGCACGATATACACCTTGGCGATTTCGTCGTTCAGGTATTCGGGCTGCAACGTCCCGGTCATCGTTGTGCCGGGAATCCCCAGTGCCGGATAGCCGTGATGCCAAAGGGTCCAACAATCGCTCTCGCCTTCCGCCACAACGAGAAACCCTGCGTCATAGGCTTCGCGCAAACGGTCGAGTCCGTAAGGGACGATAACGCCGGAGTTTTTGCGCCAGGTGAAATAATTCCTCTCGCCAGGGGGTGAGCATCGGATGCGCTGTCGCGGCGCAATCGAGCCGTTCATTAGCCGGTATTCGATGGACACGCCATCAGGCACATCCTTCAGCCCCAACTCATGCAGGAATTCCAAGGGGAGCCGTTTCACACGGGCCAGGTCAGCTACGCGGGCTATGGCCGATGTTTTCGGTTGCGGCGCGTGAGCCGCGTCCAGTAGCTTCGGGCCAGTGGGACGCGGGGGCTGATCGCCAACGCTCACACCGTAATTGCGAAGCTGCTCATCGCTGAGGCCCGTCCTTCGCAGAAGGTCATTGAGTGCTGGGCTGACAGTCATTCCGCGCTCTCCAAGGCAGGAACCGTGCCGTGTTCGATGAGTTTGTCTAGCGCATCCTGGGGGATGCAGACGGCCCGCCCGATGTGGACATATTCAATTTTTCGCCGCCAGACCCACTGCCGGAGCGTGGCAAGCTTCACCGCGCCGCCCAGATAATCGACTGCCGCTGGGAGGCGGAACAGTTTGCGCTGCGTTCGGGTATGCGTTTGGATTACCATTTGCTCTCCTATAATAAATCATGCTATTGCCAGTGTCTATCAATTCCGGGTCGCTGTCAAAATAATTCACTTGCTTTCAGTGTCTACTACGTGCTATATGTATTTGCAGCATGACGCGCAAAAAACAACCCGGCCTTGTTGGCCTTCAGGTGGCTTTTCCGCAAGCAAGGTTTTTCCATCTCGATAGAAGAGACTTGGACTACATCGTCGATGTGCTCAACCGAAAGCCGCAAGGGGGACTGTCGCCGTATGCTGAGGCGCTGACCCGCTTAATGGAGAGATTGAAACAGTGCGGCGGCAACCTGAAAAAAATGATGGACGGCGACCCTAAGTTGGCAAAGACCGTGGCAAAGGTGTGTGTCACCCGCTGGATGGTGGAACCGGAAACAAACCGAACGGCGTATCTGGTGCCTCAACCGTCTTGGAGGCAGATTAAGAAACGCAAACTGACGCCGGGACAGGTGGACGAGATGCGCCCGGAACGGTTCGCCGCGTTGCTCTTCCATGTCGGGACTCTGAATCCCGAATGGGAGAAGCTCGCCGGACCTTGCGCCCGCTGCGGGCGGTACTACATCAAAAAGCGCGCCTCGCAAAAAGTTTATTGCTCTCGAAGATGCGGAAACGCCGCTACTGCCGTCGAGCGCACGCGCCAGAAATTGAAGCAAGAGCGCAACGAGAAACTAAAGCAGGCCGGGGCCGCACTGCGCAAGTGGCGCAAGGCCCGCACGGAAGAGCCATGGAAAACTTTTGTTTCGAGAAAAACGGGCATTGACCTGAGATTCCTAACTCGCCACCAAACCGAATTACAACCGCCAAAGAAAGGACGGTAAACCATGACCACACTAGATAACCGCGAAGTAGCAATAGTTCTTGCTGCCTTGCGGACTCTCCGCATCGCTATAGGCACCAATCTTGTCCATTATTCAGAACCAACACAGGCGCAAGTCATCGAGCTAGCATTGGCGATCACCACTACGGCAGTCGATCCTGCGGAGATAGACGATCTTGCGGATCGCCTCACGTCTATCTGAGGCTTTGAGGCGGCCACAGGCAAAACGGCGTCACGCTGCAGTAGCAACTAACCCAAAGAAAGGACGGAAACCGTGAGCATCTATCGACCGAAGGGCAGCAAGGTATGGGTCATGGACTTTATGTTTCACTCGCAGCGCATCCGAGAGACAACGGGAATGACCTCAAAGACGCGAGCGAAAGAAGTCTACGACAAGCGAAAACAATCGTTGAGAGACGGGACTGAGGGCATCCGCAGACAGGTGCGCCCGGACTTGCTCTCCACTGCCGCCGCGCAGTGGCAGCAAGCGAAGCAACTCAAGTGGTCCCCGAAAATGTGCGACATCGCAAGGTGTTCTCTTGCTCACCTACTACCCGTCATGGGCAAGCGGCTGCTTGTGGACATTGAAGCGCGGGACATTGCGAAGTATCAGACGGCGCGCCTGGCCGAAGGCGCATCCAACCGGACGGTCAACATCGAAGTGGGAATGTTGCGCCAGATCATGCGCAAGTACGGCGTCTGGGCGCGGATTCAAGCGGACATAACGATGCTGCGCGAGAGACAAGACGCGGGCTGTGCGCTGACTCCCGAGCAAGAGAGTCTATTGTTGCTCGAATGCGGGCGGTCTGTGTCCCGTGCCTTGCTGCCCTTCGTTACGCTGGTCCTCGAAACCGGCGCGCGATACAACACGATCCGCACCTTGCAATGGGGCAACGTCGATTTTGTGAATCGTTGCCTCAAGTTCGGCAAAGATAAGACAGCGGCGGGAACGGGTCGCACGGTTCCCTTGAATCGGCGGGCCGTGGAAACCTTGAAGTTTTGGGCGCAAGAGTTTCCCAATCGTCAACCGGCGCATTTCGTCTTTCCATCGGAGCGATACGGCCTCCACGGGACCGAAGGGACATTCGGCGGGACCGTCCAGGTCTACGGCTACGACCCGGAAAAGCCGGTCGGAACCATTCAATCCTCATGGCAGTCCGCGAAGAAACGGACGGCGCGCCACTGCCCCAACTGCGGGGACGGGACTCTGGTGGACAGCGAGAAAGCGGGAGCTGGGTTTGAATGCGAAGGCTGCCATTTCGAGACGCCGAATCTTCCCGCTGCTCTGACCCGGTTTCGCTTCCATGATCTCCGACACAGCGCCTTCTCTCGCATGATAGCGGCGCGCATTCCCATCCCTATCATTTCGAAAGTTGTGGGATGGTCCCCAAGCACAATGGCGAAGATGGCCGCACGCTATGGCCACTTCGGGGTTGAGGAACTGCGCAGCGCCGTCGAATCCATCAGCATCATCACAAACCCGGAAATTGTGGCGGGGTACCCGCAAAATCCACCGCAATTGGGCAGCGAACAAAAGGCCAACATCAACTAAGTGATTGATTTGATTGGTGGGCAGTGCAGGGCTCGAACCTGCGACCTCCTGCTTGTAAGGCAGGCGCTCTAACCAACTGAGCTAACCGCCCTCTCTGCTCACATTTATTCATATTACAAGATCCCCCCCACACCGTCAAACGAATCCCCTACCCTCCATTTTCTATTGTGTTTTCTTGCGATTTTCCTCCGCAACCAGTACACTCAGAGTTTCATAAAATACTCGAGGGACGCCCCTTAGATGCTCCTGAACCGCGATTATGTCGGCCACCTGGCCGCCGAAGTCATCAAGAAACTCGTCGCAAACCAGCATGTCGAAATCAAGGAAAAGGACGTCGAGCCGGTCATCGCCCACGTGCGCCTCCGCGTGATGGAGGAACTCACTGTCGAAGACCGCGTCAACGAACAAGTGCGCAACATCCTCATCCAATATCAGGATGAAATGCGCCGCACCGGCGTCTCCTATCAGGAAATGTTCAAGAAAGTGAAGGGCCAGCTCGCCCGCGACCAAAAATTGATTTTGCGCTGAACCCCAGCGGCGCTCTCTGCTCTAACTCGCTAGCCGCTGGTATTCGCCGCCGGGGAAGGGAACCGAGGCATACAAACATGATGAGATTGAGCCGCGAAAAAATTGTCCGCATCTCCTATCAGGTCACCGATCTTCTCGTGCAATGCAATGAAGTCGAGTTTATCGAGGACCGCGACACCATCCGCCAGCACATCGTCCAGACCATCACCAATGTCCTCCGCGAGGAAGAAAAGGTCGAGGTCGAAGTCCGCAAGCGCATCTCTTCCCAGAAAAAAGAAATCCTCGAAGGCAGCGAGGAGTGGGACCTTCTCTTCCGCAAATACTATTCCGATGAACTCCGCCGCATGGGTATCTCCGCCGCCCCCGAAGAGCACCAAAAGGCCGGCCACCGCTAGCTTTGGAGTGCGGCAGCTCGCTGCCGCTTTTACGGTCAAAGCAACAAGCAACCCCATGTTTTCGAACAGGCACAACCCTACCTCTTGGAGGCTGGGTCTTGATTTCTCTACGTTCTGTGCGGGCAGGCACCGTCGTACCCCGTCTCGGCAACACGTAAATCCACTTCATTCCGAGCGGAGTCTGCGGAGTGAGGAATCCCTCTTGCCTTTCTTCGCTCCCTCTTCCCGCATGCCCCGAGTGAAGAAGAGAGGGACTCTTTCTCTATCCGCTCCCTCCCAATCGCTCCTTTTCGAATCCCTCACCAATAAGAAAAGGGCGGCCCATAGCCGCCCTCTTCCAACTGAAAACTTAAAACTTAAAACTCGCTACGGTGAATCCGGTCTCCGCTTCAACGTCGGCCGGTCATCGTCACTCGAGTCCGGATCCTGTGTCTGTCCGGTCTTATCCGATTGCTCCGTCTTTGTCCGCAATGTCGGCTTGCCCGGCCCGGGCTGCGCTTTCCGCGAGAACATGATGTTCCGCAGCCGGCTCTTCACCGAATCAAACTCCGAAGTCGTCACAATGTACTCGTCGCGTTCGGGCAAAATTCGCGCAATCTCCTTCTGGGCCGCCTCGATGCGATCCGGCGTCGGCGGGTGCGTCGAAAAGACCTTCGCGACCGTCCCCGGCCGCCGCTTCTCGTCTGCCTGTAGCCGTTCAAAAAACGCCACATACGCGTTCGGATCGTACCCGGCCTTGTACATGTACTGGATTCCCAGGAAATCCGCTTGGCGTTCCGCGTCGCGCGAGAACTTCAAGAAAGTCAGTGGGATGGCCAGGTTCATTCCTTCATAGATTCCATAGCCGGCCCAGCCATAGGGTATGAAGATCATCGCCGCCATCGCGCCGATCTGCATGATGTCTGCCTTGGTGGCCTGTTTCGTGCCGTGCCGCGCGATCACGTGCGACATCTCATGCGCCATCACGCCCGCCAGCTCTGCCTCTTCGTCTGCGCGCAGGATCAGCCCGCTGTTCACATAGAAAAAGCCGCCCGGCAGCGCAAACGCGTTCACTACATCCGAATCGATCACCTTGATCGTGAACGGCACCCGCGCATCCGAATTCCTCACCAGGTTCTGCCCCACGCGGTTCACATATTCTGTCACCACGGGGTCATCAATCAGCTTCGAGCTACGCTCCACTTCCTGCGCCAGCGACTTTCCCAAGGCGATCTCGCGTTCCAGCGAGTAGAAGTCCAAGCCCTTGCCCGGGTTCCGGTTCCCAATGGCGTCCACGTCTTCGTTCGCATTCTTGGGATGTACCGTCTGCGGCTGCTGTATCGGAGCGTCTGATCCGGGCTGCTTTGCCGCCGGCGCTGCTGCCGGAGTCGCTGTAGCGTCCGGAGGTGGCGGTGGTGGCGGGGGCACCTGTCCAACCGGAATCGGCCCAGTCCCCTGTGTTGCGTTCGGGTCCTGGCTGCCGCCTTGCTGACCCTGCTGCTGTGTCGTCTGTCCCGATTGCCCAGAGGCGCCCTGCTGTCCCTGCTGCTGCGTCGGCGAGGAACCTGGCGACTGGGATTGGCCCTGAGCTCTTGTGCCCGCTGGCCATGCCATCAGGCATGCCGCGAGCGCCAGACCAATAGCGCACTGCAACAATTTCCGCATGGGTCGAGCCTCCCTACTTTCCACGCTTTCAACGCAAGTATACACCCTTGCCTGATCAGCCATACCCTCGCTCTCTAGGATGTGCCCCGCCCCAATATGGTTTCCTCCCCCTTCCGCCCAGGTAGTGCCAACGTACTGTATACTCCCTGCCGCCAGCGGTTCCGCAACGAAGATTGTTGACCGACCAAACCATCTGATTCCATTCATGTTTTAGCCTATGCTCTCGCAGGGAGCAAATTCGCATTGTGTATTTGCTCTTGACTTTCTCCTGGGTCTTGTATATGTAATATGTATAAGACATGGGCAACCCCCTGAACCGCACGAAACTCTCCGCCACCGAGCTGTATGGCGATCTGACTCCCGTCGGCATGCCGCCCTGAGGTTTTTCGCGCCCCCTCCTCCGGCACTTCTGCTCGTCCCGGGAATCCTCATGGCGGTCTTCCTGCCTGTGGTCTCTTCGGATGGCCGCGCCAACCCGCTTTCGTCATCGAAAAGCTATGCGAATTACCCTTCCCATCTGTCTCCTGGCCCGAAACGATTCAGAGCTACACTAAACCTACCTAATTCCCACCTCATCCTGTGTTCGTTGCGGAATCCCTGGGCATCCGAGGCGTATTGCACTGGTTTGCCTGGAAAAGAGGTACAATGCATTGTTCCACCTACCCAATTCGATACTGGAGGAGAGTCCCATGAGAGTACGTCTCGCCCTTGTGTTGTTCGCCAGTTTGCTGTTGATCGTGTCTGGTATGGCCTATGCCCAGGCTCAAAAAACGATGGAAGCCGCTCCCGCCAAAGAAGCCGTGCTAAAGGCGGCTGACATCACTCCAAAGATTTTACCGGAAAAAGTTTTCTTTCGCGGGCAGACTGCCACCACGCAACTGCGCAACACGGGTGGCGTGCGTTACGCCGACGGATTCCTCGTTCTTGCGAGTCTGGTGGACAGTTCGGGTTACTCCACCGGCTTGCGTGAAAAATATCAGGGCTATCTCATCAACGAGGTCACGCTTGAAGTTGGTGGGCAAACTCTGAAGCCCGGCGCCTATGGATTCGGGTTCCTCGAAGGGAACAAGTTCGTGGTCATGGATTTGGGCTCCAACGACTTGTATCAGATCACCTCCGTGAATGACGCAGAAATCAAGCACCCCGTGCCGCTGCAAGTTCTCTCCACCTCCGAGGCCGGCAAATACCGCCTGTATAAAGGCCGCGACTACGTCGAATTTCATCGCGCCAAATAACCAAGGGGGCTGAGATTCAGCCCCCTTCTCAAGAGATCCAAGCCGCGAATTCCCGCGAGGATCAGCTCTTGATCTGGCCGGAAGCGGCGTCCCACGTCACCGCGCTCTTCCGGAAATACGATTCATTGGACATGTGGCACGCCAGCGCCGCGTTGTGTCCGAACACCACATCTTCCGTCACGGGCTTCCGTGTGCGCACCGCCTGGAAGAAATTCCAGAGGTGCGGCCGCAAGTCGTCCCATGAATCGCCCTTGTAGTTGAAGCCTTCGGTCAGGGGTTCCTTTCCGGGAGAGGGATCGTGCTGTTCGTGCCACTGTTTCACATACGCTTCGCGCAGGTCGTGCGGAAAACTGAAGGCATAATAACTGGGCGCCGAATCCTCTCCCGTCTGCGGGTAATGAGTAATGGTGAGCTCCGTCACTTCCAGAATTCCCTTTGAGCCCTGGAAGCGGTAAACCTCTGGTGTCTCGCATCCCAGATTCAGGCGGAGATACACGGGGAACTTCCCGTACTCATACAGCGTGGCCTGCACGTCAGGCATGTTACGCCCATCATTGAAGCGGAGAATTCCACCGATGGACGTCACCTTGGTTGGCGGCTCGTTCCACCCGAGCATGTAATTCATACCGCTGACAAGATGTACCAAAAGATCGCCAGCGACGCCGGTGCCATATTCCTTCCAGCAGCGCCAGCGGGCAAAAACTTTGCCATCGAACGGGCGTTTCGGCACGGTGCCTTGCCAGGTGTCCCAATCCAGGGTTTGCGTCGAGAGGTCTGGCGGGACCGGATACACCCACGCGCCGGTGGGATCGTTACGCCCCAGCGAGGCTTCGACGAGATTCAAGTCGCCGATGATGCCTTGTGATAGAAGTTCCCTGGCCTTTTTGCAGATAACGGAACTCACGCGCTGAGAACCGATCTGCGTGATTCGCCCGGTATTCTTCGCGGCGTTTACCATCTCGATTCCGTCGGCGGCGTTGTGCGACATTGGCTTTTCGCAGTAGATGTCCTTGCCGGCGCTGACGGCGTCCACGAAGACCTGCTTGTGCCAGTGATCGGGAATGGCGGCGATGATGCAGTCGATCTCCTTGTTGTCCAACAGCTCTTTGTACCGCCGAGTGGTGGTGATTTTGGGACCGGCAATCTCCTTCGCGAGGGCATGGCGGCCATCGTAGAGGTCGCTGGCGGCCACGCATTCCACGCCCGGAAGAGTTACAGCCGTTGCGAGCAGGCCGCTGCCTTGCATACCCACGCCAATGATGCCAAAACGCACGCGATCGCTCGGCGGGACCTCCCACGAGGATGGAATGCGAGCCGGGTCGAGGGCGATGCGGCGGGTAGTCATCAAGGCGCCGGTGGTCACAGCGCTGGTTTGCAGGAACTGACGGCGAGAAATCGGATTTTTGCTCATGATTTTCTCCAAAATGGTGCGAACTGATTCTCCGGATCGTTGTATCTACGACAGGGGTTGCAAGCTGACTTCCTTAAAAAAGACGATGTCGTTGTCGCTGTGATTCTGCAAGCCGATGTAGCCTTCATCCGGGCGTCGTCCGCGCTGGGGCTCAAAATCGAATTTGCGCTCGGGCACGGGCTGGCCTTCGGTGTAATCGGTTACCTTTACTCCATTCAGTTCGACGATGGTGTGCGGGCCGTCAATGGTGATGAGCATCGTATTCCACTCGGGGCCGGGCTTGCCGGGTTTGGCGAGGGGTTTGGTCAGCGAGTAGAGCGTGCCGGTGATGTGGTACTCGTCCTCGTTTGAGGTTTCCGGATGGTTGTCAATCTGCACCTCGTAGCCGTAGTGAACGGGCATCCATTCTTCGCGAGGCTCGATAGGGATACGGATGAAGACGCCGGAATTGTCGTTGGTGTCGCGCATTTTGTAGACGACCCGAATCCGAGAGTGGCCGACCTTGCCGCCGGTCCAATAGAGAAGGCCCATGCCACCGTGCGTCTGGATCAATCCATTCTCGACGGTCATGTTGCCCGGACCGACGTGTTTCCACCCTGTGAGGTCCTTTCCATTGAACAGAGCTGTCCATTGAGGTTCCGGTGCGCGCGCGGCAATCAGAAACACCGCGGCGAGCACGACAACAAAAGCACTGACTTTACGCATGCGGATCTCCTTTTCGGAAGCTAAGAAGCAAAAACATTGCGAAGCATGAACCACAAATTGGCCGGGCGTTCCGCGAGGCGCCGTACAAACCAGGGATACCAATACGAGCCGTAGGCCACGAGAACGATCGAGCGGTAGCCCTCGCGTGCCAGGCGTTCCTGTTCCGCGCGCTGAATGCCATAGAGCATTTGCACCTCGAGACTGGATTTCGCGTAGCCCTGTTGGCAGACGAAATCCGCCAGACCCCGAATGAGGGCTACATCGTGAGTGCCAAAAGCGGCACGGGCGCATCCTCCAGCGGATTGCGCGCGCAGCAATTCCTGCGCGAGAACGAAGTAATTGTCGTCAACGTCCGCCTTCTTCGGAAAGGCGATTTCCGGCGGTTCCTTGTAAGCACCCTTGACCAGACGAATGGCAGGATGCAGCGGCAGCAGATCGGCCAAGTCCTTTTGTGTCCGGCGGAGATAGGACTGCAGGCAAATGCCAACATTCGGATGATTCTTCAGCGCGCTCTTATAAATGTTCAGCGTCGCATCAACATAATTGCTTGCTTCCATGTCCACCCAAACGGTGGCGGAGGGCGCTTCGCGCTGAATGATTTGCATGAGATTGTCGCAACAAAACTCGGGAGAAAGGTCCAAACCCAGTTGCGTGAGTTTCACGGAAACTTCGGTGGAAAGACTCAACTGGTGAATGCGGTCGAGAACTTCCAGATAGTGTTCGGTCACCCTTCGTGATTCTTCGCGGTCGTGGACGTTTTCGCCCAGATGCGTAAAGACGCTGCCAATATTCTTCAGATGCAGGGCCTGTGCCGCGGCAAGCGCCGCCTGCAAAGTCTCGCCGGGCATGAAACGCGAAACGCTGAGGCGCACGAAAGGGTAATTCACCGCGTGTTCGCGCAGCCACACATTTTGCGAAGCGGCGAGCAGCATCGAGCGCATCAGCGCCATGGACCTTTTGAACCTCCGTGGGGAAGCAAGAGCGAAAGGAAACGATCCGCGGCCCCATTCTAGACCATATTCAGGAAATGCGGCATGCGAGCTTTGCGGAATCCTGCGTGTTACGGAGAAGGGGAGTTGGACACCGAGAGAGTCAGAGCTTCCGATAGGAGTTGCGGAAAACGAGCGCCGCTTCGCTGCCAAGGCGAACGACACTGATCAGCAGCTCCCGCGCATCGGAACTAGAAGCAGCCAGCAAGTGAAACACCCCGGCGACGGAGCCGCCGTAAGTGGCAGCAACTTCTTTGCCCTGGCCGCGTTTATTCTCTAGCAGCGACGCGACGCGGGAATCACGGAGTTTCCAATTGGCGCCATTGGGGATGAAATGATGCAGGTTCACGAATCCCCGCGGCCCGCGGAATCTGGGAATGAGATGGTGGAAGACATCTTGTAAGAGGGTAGCGCAAGCGCGAGGAACCCCAGAGGGACGATGAAAAACTGGTGCAGAATTGGTTACGGGGGATGCCCGTGGTCCGCGGCTGCAACCTGAAATGGCTGACTTTTTCATGGCGGACGTTGTATATGCAAAAAGTGACATTCCTGCATCAAATAACAGAGGCATGAAACACGGAACAGAAGGAAAGAGGAGAAAGAGTATGAGATACCATTGCACGGTTGGAAAGTTGGGGGTGTTCCTCGGGGCACTCGTGTTGGTTGCCGTTGGGGTAGCCCAAGCGCAAACCAAGGCGGCCGCATCCGGCACGGCGACATTTACAGTAACAGCGGTCGGGAAGAAAGAAGGAGCACCGCCGATTTCCAAGGATGATGTCCAATTTTTCACCGGCAAGGAACGCAAGCAAATCGCCGACTGGAAAAAGGACGACAACCTATTCCTGGCCATCCTAATCGACGATTCCATCGAAAACGCTGCGGCGGGCCAGTGGAATGACTTCAAAGAGTTCATTATGGCTCAGCCGGCGACCACTCACATCGCGGTGGGGTACATACGCGACAACTCAACGCAAATTGCGCAGGACTTCACCGCCGACCATGAACTGGCCGCCAAAGCACTTCGCATCCCCATCGGCACAGGCGCGATCGGCTCCAGTCCCTACCTGGGAACCCTGGACATGCTCAAGCGTTGGCCGCAAACCGGCCCCCGGCGTTCCATTCTTTTGATCTCCTCGGGAATTGATTTCTTCCGGGGATCGTTTTCGGGTCCCTTCAGTCCGGATCTCGATAGCGTGATTCAAAGAGCGGAGCGGCAGAACACCAACATCTGGAGCATCTACTATCCGAGTGCTGGGCACCATGGCCGCAGTTTCTATTACGTGACAAATGCCCAGAACAACCTGGGCAAGTTGTCTGATGACACCGGGGCGGAGTCGTTTTATCTCGGAGCGGGCGCGCCGGTTAGCCTCAAGCCATACTTCGACGAGATCGCGCAACATCTCAACAACCAGTACCTGCTGACGTTCGCGGCCTCGGGCGGCGCGAAAGGGAAGTATCAAAGCGTGAAGGTAAAGACGGAACTTCCCGATGTGGAGTTCTTAATCCCTGCGGCTGTCTTCCTGCCGCCCGGCGCCTAATCAAAGACAATTGGAGAACTTCGGGCGCCTCGGCTAAGCCGGGGCGCCTCTTTCCCTTGGCCCCTACCGTGCGCGTCCGGAAAAGCGATCTGAGCGAGGGGAAACCCGAACTCGTAGTGGATGGATTCAACGTGGTGCCAGTGGCGATCCACTGATCCACGGTGTTGCTCTACTCAGATCGACCTCGTTGACTCTCGCATCACCAACTCGGGATGGAGCTTCTGAGAGACGACCGACCAGTCGCGGTTTTCGTGGCCGGCTTTGATCGCCTCCAGGACGATATTCACAGCAACGTTGCCCATCGTTTCGAGCGGCTGGCGCACCGTGGTGAGAGCGGGCGCGGAAAGCCCGGCAATGGCGACGTCATCAAAACCGATTACGGAGCAATCTTCCGGCACACGAATCCCGGCTTTGGCCAGGGCGCGGATGGCGCCGAGCGCGGTGATGTCGTCGAAAGCCAGAAGCGCCGTAAACTTCTTTTTGTCACGCAGCAGTTCTTCCGTCAGGCGGAAGCCGTGCTCGAAACTGGAATTGGGATCGAAGACGTCGGGGAGCTGAAGTTCGAGACCGGAATCAAGTTTGAGCTTCACGGACTGCGCAAATTTCTGAATACCCCGCCAGCGAGGCGCGGAGTCAATCAATCGTTTGGGACCGCGAATGACGGCGATGCGGCGGTGACCCAACTGGTAAAGATGCTCCAGCGCCAGCCGCCCACCCGCCTCGTTATCCACCATTACCGAGCTTAGCTGAGTTCCGGGGAGTTCCCAGCCAATGGTGGCAGCGGGAATTTCGCGCTTGTTCAGGTCGGCCAGAACTTTAATGTCGACGAGGAGCCAATTGGCCACAACGATCAGACCATCCACGTGGCGTTCGAGCAGCATTTCCAGGTAACGCTCAAAACGATCGCGCTGGTTATGGGCATCGGCAAAAATCGGCAGGTAACCTACGGGATAAAGTCCATTCTCGATGCCGCGCAAAATGGGCGTGCAAAACGGGTCAGTGACATCGAACAGCACCACGCCAATGCTCTGGCTGCGCTTGCTGCGAAGGAAGCGCGCCATCACGTTGGGGCGATAACCAAGGCGCTTGGCGGTTTCTTCAATGCGCTGCCGCGTCGTGGAGGCGATATAGCGCGCCAAGGGTGCATTATTGAGGACGATGGAAATGGTGGCGGGAGAAAAGCCAGAGGCTTTGGCAACGTCCCGCATGGTGATGAGCTGAGGTTTCCCGTGGCTGTGTTTCACGGTGGCGGTTCCTCCCTGGTCTGAATCTACCGCGTTACCTGGGATTATTCCTCGGGAGGCAGTTCAAAGGAAAGCTGTTCCCGGAAGCCCCTGGTTTTCCAGATGCCGAAGAGGATACCCGCGGCCATCCAGATCGAACCATAGAGTTTAGCGGGACGGCTGAGATTCAGCCAGAGCGCCAGGCAAATGAAAAAGCCCAGTACGGGTGGCACTAGATAGGTCAATTTCTTTTCCTGTGCGCGCACGTAGTAGCGGAGGAATGCCGCGAAATTCACACCCATAAAGGCGATGAGCGCGCCGAAATTCAGCATCTCCGCTCCGCGTTCGTAGGACAACAGAAACGCGCCGAGGAGGGCCACAGCGCCGACGAATACAACGTTGTTGCGTGGAACGCGGTGGCGCTCGTCCACCACTCCAAAAAATGATTTGGGCAGGGCGTTACTGCGCCCCATTCCATACAGCAGCCGCGCCGCGCCAATCTGCGCGCCCATGCCGGAGCCGAAGTTGGCCAGCAGCAGCGTACAGCCGACGATCCAGAACAATGGCTTCCACGCGCGCGCGGCAACATAAACGTAGGCCGTATCCAGGTCCGGAAATTTTTCCACCGCAGGCCAGATCAGTTGCGCGACGTAAACTTCCACCGCGGAGAGCAGGCCAATCACCACACAGGTCATAACCGTCGCCAGCAGAATATTCCGCCGCGGATTCTCCGCTTCCTCTGAGAGCGTGGAAATACCGTCGAAGCCAATATACGTCAGCACCGCGATGGAGGTGCATCCAAAGAGCCCGCCATAAGTAAACGTACGCGGATCGTAGAAGGGCCGCGTGAAAAAGTCTGGCTCGGCGTGCGGATGGCCTAGGATGTAGCGTGCCGCGGCCGCGAAAATGACCGCGACAACCGCGCCCATAAGGATGGCCATGATGGTATTGATGCGCGCCGAGGTCTTGATTCCCTGAATATTCAGAAGGGTGAACACGATGGCGAAAAAAACCTTCCAGCCCCACAGGGGGATGCCGGGCGCGAATCGGTGAGTTTGTTCCGCGCACCAGATAGTGCAGATCAGCGGGTTCAGCATGTAGTCCATTACCATGCTCCACCCGGTGATGTAGCCGACCGCGGGATTGACCTCCTGCGCTACATAGGTGAAGGCCGAACCGGCGCTCGGATACGCGCGCGCCATTCTGCCGTAGCTGATGCCGGTGAACAGCATCGCCACCAAGGCGATAAGAATCGCGGTGACAACGTGGCCCCTGCCGCGCTCACTGAGCACCCCGAATACAGACATGGGCGCAACGGGCTGAATCACAATGATGCCGTAGAGAATCAGGTCTCGAAGTGTGAGAGTGCGCCGCAGGCGAGGTCCCGCGTTTGTGGTGCTGGCCTCCGTGCTCAAGCACCTCTCCTTTTCGCCGGGCGGTTCCCGTCGGGAGAGAGAACCACGGCGCGCGTCAGATTTTTCGGCGCGTCAGGGTTGAGTCCCTTGCGCACACCTACTGCTGTTCCCAGAAGATGCGCAGGAATGACGGTGACAGCGTATCGCGCAAACTCCGGCACGTCCAGTGCGAGTTCGATCAGCAAGTCGCTGCAGTTCCGAAGGTCCGGGGTGGCCCGGTTGGCAATCACGCAGATCGCCGCGCCCAATTCCTTTAACTCGCGGGCAAGCACGGTTTCCGCTTCTGCCGCGGCTTCGGAAACAAACAGAGTGATCAACGTATTTGGCCCGGCAATGGAACGCGGCCCGTGCCGGAATTCCATCGAGTGGTACACCTGGGCATAAGACGAGGACATCTCCGTGACCTTCAGCCCCGCTTCTTGTGCCAGCCAGTAATGAGCGCCTTGTCCCAGGAAAACGTAGTCGTCGAACTTGCGCTTGGCCGCGAATTGCTGGATTTTCCGGGCATGCCCATCGAGCCACGCCTGGCCTCGTTGCGGTAACTCATCCAAGGCGGAGCTGAGCAGGTGGTCGCCGACGAATTGCAACCCAAGGCGTTGGAACGCCAGCAGAATGGCGGTGAACGACCGCGTCATCACGGTGCTCTTTTCGTCCGCCCATGTCAGCTTGAAGGCGTGCGTGCAGAGAGTTTCCAGTTGGCTTTGCGGGTTGCAGGTGACGCCAAGTGTTTGCACGGTCTTATGGGCTTGCAGCAATTCGGCGGCGCGCAGGACTTCCGTGGTTTCCCCGGAGCGCGACATCAGCACGATCTGTTCCGCGCCGATCCGCCGCAGAGTCTCCTCCGGCGCGAAGAGCAGTTCGGAGGCCGGAATCCCCGTGGCGGGAATGTAGAAATGCCTCGTCCAGAGCGCGGCGATCAGACGGGAGAGGTAGTAGCTGGAGCCGCAGCCGACAAACAGCCAGGGGCTGCGGGGAGAAAACGTCGCCGCCAGCCGGTCGAGTTCGCCCGATTCGCGGAGTTGCCTGCCGGTTTCACTCCAGATCGCAGGTTGGGAGAGAATCTCCGCGAGCGTATGTGCGGCAGGGGGCGGTTGGCGTTTCCTGGCGGTCTTTATTCTGCTGGTGGCAAGCCTGGGCAAGGAGTGCCTCGCGTATTCAAACGATTCAATAAAAGCTATTTTGAGGAAATGCGGTTCCCGGCGCAAGCCCTTTTTTCCTGGTTCGCCCCGGCGGAACCCGCGGTTATGTAAAATCCGATTTCCGCGCGGAACGCCACATGGCGAGGCCCCGCGACTGGAGGGCCCCGCAACGCGCCATTCGCCTTGTTCCATCCTGTCCTTTGGTACAGTCGCTCCATAGCCAAAGCCGGTATCTTTTGGCTCACAGGAGAAGTTTTCGAGCGCAACGCTCCGCGTTAGAATCGCTTCTAATAATAGTTAGGAAAGCTTTGCTTATTCGTTGAAGTCCGAAGGAATGCAGAATGGGCAACCTTGCCCTGAGATTCGATCGCCGGCAGGTTCATCGGGTGCTGCTCCACGTGGGCGGCTTCCTGCTTATTTTCCTGGCTGCGTACTGGCTGCGCGGGCTTACTCCTTCGCCCGATCCCATCCTTCAGGGCTATCTGCAAATCACCACGGGGCTATTCGCGTTTGTTTTTGCTGCCGTAACGCTGGTCCGATTTCAAGGGACGCAGGACCGCATTTCCCTGATTCTGGGATCGGGTTTCCTTCTCTCCGGCGCAACTTTGACGGCTACTAGCGTTCTTTTCTTCCAGTTGATGCATGAATCGCAGTTGTGGTTTTTCTGGGCGCCCGTGGCATGGTGGATCAGCCGGTTGCTCCTGGCGATATTATTCGTGGCGGCGCTGGTCGTGGAACATTTCCTGCCTCGTTCGCGGCATCCGCGCCTGGAAATCGCGGGCGCGCTGTTCGGCGTCCTGTCATTGACCTACCTGATCACGGCGGCTTTGCGCAAGCTCCCGCCGGAAGTTTCGCGCCACCCGAATGCTATCATTCCGAATCCGCTGCATCTTCTGCCAGCATTGATTTTCCTGGTGGCGCTGGCTGGTTACAGCCGGCGAAAGTACCTGGTGGATTCCGCCTTTGACCGCTCGATCTTCCGCGCCGTCTGGCTCAATCTGGCTGCCCAGCTCGCCGCTTGCCAATCGGAGAAACTCCTGGACGGGCCCTTCGTTTTCGCGCAAGCCATGAATGTGGCTAGCTACACAATCTTGTTGGGCGGGGCCCTCCTGGATAGTGCGCACGTTTTTGAAAAGGTCCGGCACCTGGCCGCCAGCGATCCGCTCACGGGCCTGGCAAATTACCGCAGGCTCCTCGATGTGCTGGACACGGAGACGGAGCGCACCTTGCGCACGGGGCGTCCTTTTGCGGTGCTCCTGCTGGATCTCGACGGGCTGAAGAAAATCAACGATACCCATGGGCATCTGGTTGGCAGCCGCGCACTCTGCCGCGTTGCTGATATCTTGCGATTCTATTGCCGCGCCATTGATACAGCCGCGCGCTATGGCGGCGACGAATTCGCCGTGGTGCTGCCGGAAGCGCGCGATGATGAAGCCCAGCGCGTCGCTCAGCGCATCCGCGAAACCCTGGTTGCCGATCAGGAACAGCCACCCATCTCGGCGAGCATCGGCATTTCCATCTATCAAGGGGAAGGCGAGCGCGTGGAGAAACTGCTGGCGGAAGCTGACCAGAATCTCTACGAAGAAAAGGCGCGGCGGAAAGCCATCAGCAAACCTGCCGACGCTTCCCGCCGCCGCTTAAAGAAGGGCTAGACTCTCCGCCTATTTCGCAGGGTTGAAGGGCGCGAGTTGATCTGAAATCTTCGCTTTATCCCCCACCACGACGATGGTCATCTCCTCCGGCTTGATGTACTTTCCGGCCATTCTCTGAACGTCGGCAGCGGTCACCGCATTCACCTTGGGCACGTAGCTCTTCAGATAGTCCTCGCCGAGTCCCTGGAAATCGACGAATTGCAGTTGGCCGATCAGGGCCTGCCGGCTGGAATTCCGAATCACGAAAATCCCGGATAGATAGCTTTGAATTCCCTTCAATTCCAGGGCCGAAGGAGGTTCTTTCTGCAAGCGGTCAATCTCGCCAAAGATTTCCTTCAGTGAAGGGCCGGTGAATTGCGTGGTGACGTCGGCGTGCTGCGCCCAGTAGGCGGTGTGATAGTGGCGCGAGATTTCGCTGTAGGGCGAATAAGTGTAGCCCTTCTGCTCGCGAATGTTGGCGGTGATGCGGGAGTTGAACGAGCCGCCCAACAGGGCATTGGTTACTCCCAGGGGAATCGCATCAGGGCTGGCGGGCGGTGCGACCGGCAGGCCAGCGACCAGCGTGGATTGCGGGGCACCGGGCCGGTCGGTCAGATCCAGCACGTGATTCGGTTTGGGTGAGGGCACATTCTCCAACTTGGCCGGCCCTTTCGCCCAGTTCCCGAAGGTCTCGGCGATGGCTTTCTTGACGGCGGCCACATCAAATTTGCCCGCAACATAGATGTGCGAACGCTGTGCGCCAAAGTTCGCTTCGTAATACTCCTTCACATCCTGGAGCGTGAGCTTCTTCGCGTCGTCCTCGGTGGCCAGAATAGTGCCGTAGGGATGGTCGCCGTACAACAACTTCCGGAAACGAATCTCCGCGATGGTCTGCGGCTCGGAAAGCTGCAGCGCAATTTTCCGCTGCATGTCATTTTTCAGGCGCGCCACCTCGGATTCGGGAAAACGCGGATGTTGCAGAACGTCTCCCAGAAGCCGAACCGCGTCCGGTGCAAACTCCTGAAGCACATCCATGCCGAATTGGCTCTGATCCGAGCCCATGCTGACGTCCAGCGTGCTGCCCATGCGTGCAGCGTTTTCCGCGAGTTGCTGGGAAGTCAGTGTCGCCGTGCCCTCCTTGAAGAGATCGCCGACGAGATCGCAGACGCCGATGCGATCCCTGCGTTCATTCAGGCTGCCAGCATCTACGGCAATGCTCACAGTAGCTTTCGGAATGATCCCGTAAGGAACCAGAGTGACCTTCATCCCATTCGGCAACGCATACGTTTCGTTTGCCGGCAGATTGAAGGGTTTTGCCGGTACGCCTTCGGGCGGCGTTTGCTTTTGCGCATACGCCGGCGCCATTGCCAGGATCGTCCCCGCCAGAACCAGCACGCTCAATTGCAGGATTCTCTTTTTCATGTGCATTCTCCTGTCTTACCGGCTCTTCGCCGGCGTTCCGGCGGCGGCGGCTTGCCCGGGTTCGAGCAGCACGACAGTGCGGTTGGTGGGCCGCAGGTATTCCTGCGCGGTCTTCTGGAGAATCTCAGGAGTGACTTTGCGGAACTCGGAGACCAGCGAATTCACGCGCCCGGGATCATCGTCAAACAAGGCAAAGCTTGTCAGCAGGTCCATCAAGCCAAAGCCGCTGAATTCTCCCATGGTGTCGTAGAGATCGGAGCGAAGTTTGACCATCGCGCGGTCAAGGGTTTTTTGATCCACAGGCTTGCTGCGCAACGGCTCGACCACCGCGTCGATCGCGGACAGGACCGTCTCCGGTTTCGTAGTTGTGTCGAAGGTCAGGTTGGCCGATAAGAGCATCGGTCCCTGGTAGTCAAACATGTTTCCGAGGAGATTGATGCCGCCCTCGACGCTGTCTGTCAGGCCGCGCTTCTGCACGAGTTCCTGGCGAAACAGCGCGTCGTCTCCCTGAATCAGCATCTGCGCCAGCAGGCCCATGGCGTAATACTCCGGCGTGTTGCGCTCCGGCATGTGGTAGCCCACGGCGATGGCGGGTCGCGGCGCCAGGGGATCTTTGCGGTTCACCTGCTTCTCTTTTTCCTGCCGCGGCTCGGTCAGATCGGGTTGCGGCGGAAGCTGTGAAGCCTTGATCGGACCGAAATACTTTTCCACAAGCTTTTTTGCCTCGGCCGGCTCAAAGTCGCCGACGATGGCGAGCACGGCATTGTTCGGCGCGTAGTAGGTGTCGAAGAATTTCTTCACTTCCGGAAGCTTGGCTGCTTCGATATCGGTAAGATCGCCGTAAAAATTGTGCGCGTTGTACCAGTTGGAATTCGCGGCCATCGGCAGGTCAATCCAGGGAAAACCGCCATAGGGTGCGTTCAGGACGGCCTCCTTCACTTCGTTGCCGACCACACCTTGCTGATTCTTCAGGTTGTCATCCGTCACGGCCAGGCCGTTCATGCGGTCGGATTCCGCCCACAACACCGTCTCCAGCTTATTGGAAGGCATCACTTCAAAATAATTGGTGAAATCGAATCGCGTCGAGCCATTCAGGATGCCGCCGTTCGATTGCACCAGTTTGATGAACTCCATTTTGCCGAGATTCTGCGAGCCCTGGAACATCATGTGCTCGAACAAGTGCGCAAAGCCGGTGCGGTCCCGCGGCTCAATCCGGAAGCCGATGCGGTAGTACACACCAACGCAAACGGTTGGCGCCGTATGGTCTGGCGACAGAACCACGCGCAGGCCATTGGGCAGTTTGTAGTACTCGACCGGAACGTGAAACTCCTCCGGTGCGGCGGCGGCGCGCCGTGGCGCAGCGGCCACCAGAGTCAGGAGCAGCAGCGTCAACAGGCTGCAGGCGGCTCCTCTTTGATTTCCTTGCATAAATCCTCCTAGCCAGACGGGTACAAAAGCGATGTGGACAAACTTCAAGTGTCATTCCCTACCATGAAAAGGACGCATTTCCCATGGGAAAGTTTCGCGGAAATTGCCGAGCCCCCTAGTATACCCTGCGATTCTGCCATTCTGACCAATCCGGGCTCACGGGCAACGCCCCTTCTGACGCCACCTCATGCCAGGGTACCAGCGTTCGCTTGGGGCTATCTCATTTCGGGGGGACCGTGTTAACCACTCTCAGCGCTTGTCTCCCTTGGCTTTCTTCTGTGTCGTCCTAGCCGTTTCTTCCTTAGCCCGCTTTATTCGCG
>PMES01000010.1 GCA_003154775.1 Acidobacteriota bacterium
ATCGACCGTCTGAGCCCGCAGCTGAAATCAGACACCGCTGAGCAAGCGAGCACAACACAGGTGATGCAGGACAGGTGAGAGGTGGCGGCAGGATAGAGTCATCTCCAGTCCTCGATCTGCAGTCCCGGCACGCGCACGAACTCCTTGGTGTTGCTTGTGACCAAAGTGGCCCCCAAGCTTAGCGCCTGGGCGGCAATAAAGGTGTCCAGCGCGCCAATCGCCGCGCCCCGGTTCTCTAGAGCCGCGCGCACCTTTCCGTAGATTTCGACCACGGAATGGTCTACTGGATACATGTCAAACGGTGCGAGGATGGCAGAGAGCAAGTTTTGTTCTTGCGCCCGCAGGTGCGGATGCTTCGTTGCCCGGCGTTCGAGGCCATACTGCAGCTCGCACGCCGTAATGATCGAAAGACCGATGACGCTCTTGCTGTGCGCGGAAAGCTGTCGGCGGATGGACTGGGAATTTGTGCGCAGCAGATCGATCCATACTGTGGTGTCGAGCAGGTACACGGCGCTTATTCCGTGGCCTTGTCGAATAGTTTGTCGAGGCCGGCACGTGGCGGCTGGTCTTGTCGGCGTTCCAGCGCAAAATCCCGAGGGAACTCGTCGAGGGCCGCGAACAGTCCTGCCCAGCGATCGCCTGCTTTGGGGGTGAGCACGATGGAATTGCCGAGGCGCTTCACATAGACGCTGTTCCCCGTGACGCGATACTCCTTGGGAAGCCTCACTGCCTGGCTCCGCCCCGTCATAAAGACCTTTGCCTCCGCGACAGCCGGCCGAGATCCCGCCTTCCGCGATTGGCTATGCTGTTTTTTGTCTGGCCTGGTCATAATTCTTACGACTCCCTAAAAGGTACATATCAAATGATAGCTATCAACTTTGCCGCTGTCAAGCCACACGGAACATTGCCAGCGATTTCGGAACAATTACCCCCACCTTGAGGTGCTGATCCGAAAGAAGATCGCGTAGGGGTGTTATAACTCCGCTAGCGAGGTCGGCTTGGGGCCTAAGGGACAAGATTTGTGCAGATGACAGGGTTGCATTTCTCCCTAAACCAGAGGCTGTGGAGCCCGAGTTCCGCCGGCAGTCGACACTTCGTACTTCCTTGTGTCCCTCGCCCTTGTCATTTTCGGAATAATCATCCAGTTCTGTCTTTGAGTGGATTTTGCGTACAGCAAATTGGGCAGCGAGCGGGCAGGCCAGTAAGCTCGATCCGTTCAAGCCATATCTGGAAGAACGGATGCGTGCTGGGGTATGGAACGCGAGTGTCTTGTTGCGAGAACTGCGCGAGCGGAACTACAGCGGTGGGTACACGATTCTGAAGGACTGGCTACAACCGCAGCGGAGGGCCACGCGAACCGTGGCGGTCCGACGATTCGAGACGTCGCCCGGTAAACAAGCGCAAGTGGACTGGGGGCATCTGGGAGCCCTGGAGTGGGAGGACCAGGAGCGGAAGCTCTGGGCGTTCACCTTCACGTTGGGTTACCGCACCCCCTGATTACCGATCTAGCTGAGGCCATGAGCTGGATGCAGTGCTTTGACAATGCGAAAGGATACGACGAGATGCTGCATGAGTTGTGCGAACACCAGCTTGTCTTGGTTCATCGATCCACCCGGCGGAATGCTGCCTCGCAGGGTCGCCGAACCAAAATCCGCAGTTCAAATCGAGACCAAGAAAATCCATTGCTTATGAGCTTCCGCTCAACAACTTACAGGGCGCAGAAAACGTTGGGACACTACTGTGTAGATATGATGAAAGCCCAGCGTTCATCTTGCGCTCACGAAAATCTCAATCCACAGTTTGAGCGTCGTATCGTGTCTGTTCTCGTTCGCCAGGTACGGTCGTAACTCTTTTTCATACCTCGCACGGAGGATTTGGGGGTCGAGTTTATGTTTTTTGAAGATGTAGGCGGCGTCATCTCGATCTTTCGACGTGTTCCGCTCCAACTTTGACAAAATGTAATCGTACGGAGCGGGCGCGTACAGACGCAGTTTCTTGAACATCCGCGGAAACATTTCCGTCAACCGTGTCTCGTAGTTTTCCGGAAGGTTCATAACGGCGACATGATGCAGCCGGATTTTATATTTCTTTGCGAGTGGGGAGCCTTCTCCGGCCACTTCGATCAAATTCAGGTTCGCTGGTACAGCCGTGTAGTAGTCAATGTCGCCCGTTGGACGAGGTTGGCCGTAGAAGTAGCAGACAACGAAGCCTCCGATGCAGTGCAACTCCAACGGCTCGGTGAGCATGAAATCGATTTCTGATGCTACAGGCCGCGGGGGCAGGCGGCCTGTAGCCGAGTGCCGAGTGTGCGGCCACATTTATCCTTACTTCACGAGCACCGATGAGATCGCTTATGATGCGGCCTCGACAGTGAGTCTCAGCCCGATTGCCTTGGTGACGGCGACTAGCGTGGACAAACGGGGGTTGCCGTGGACCGACAAGGCGCGGTAAAGACTTTCTCTCTCGATGCCAGCGGCCTTGGCGACTTTGGCAATGCCTTGAGCTTGGGCGAGGTGGCGCAAGGCAATGAGCAGAACGCGGGGCTCGTCTTCATCCTCCAATGCAGCTTTGAGGTACTCGGCGGCAAATTCCGGGTCCTTCCGGAGTCGTCGAATGATGGTCTCGTCGTGCGAGATGCTGGCTTTGCATTTCATGAGGTTCCGGTCCTTTTTTTGTAATCTTTGAGATATTCCAACGCCCGCTCGATGTCTGAGGACTGCTTGCGTTTGTCCCCGCCACAGAAAAGCAATACACATTCCCTGCCGACCATCGCGTAATAGACACGGTAGCCCGGTCCCCAATCGATTCGTAGCTCGCTCAATCCTTGACGCAACGGCTTGCAGTCCCCAAAGTTCCCGGCGGCGAGCCGGTTGATTCGGCTCGCAATCTTCGCCTGTGCACGGGCATCCGCCAGTTGCATCAACCAATCGTCGAAGACATCCTTTCCGGCACGGCTGAGGTAGTGACGAATCTCGATCACGCTCGCAATTGTAACCTATAAATCACACCGTGGCAAATTGGCTTTTAATCGATTTCAGTACAATCTCAGCCAGAAAACCAATCGAACAACCGGTGAACCCAAAAACCAAAACCGTAGCTTGTCAGACGGCCCTGAGAACTTTCAAAGGTGCTGAAGACGAACAGTGTCCGTCTTCAGCTGCGAGCTCAACCGGTCGATGC
>PMES01000095.1 GCA_003154775.1 Acidobacteriota bacterium
AGGGCAAGCACGAGCTGGCCGAACTCGTTCGCCGCATCTCCAACATGGTCCAGGTCAGCTACACGCGTCAAAAGGAACCCCTAGGCCTCGGCCACGCCGTGCTGGTCGCCAAAGATCTCGTGGGCGACGAACCCTTCGCCGTTCTGCTCGGCGACGTTCTCATTCCCGGCAAAAATCCCGCCACCAAGCAACTCATCGACGTTTACGAAGCCACTGGCACCGGCGCCATCGCTGTTGAAGAAGTGCCCCGCGAGAAAACCCATCTTTACGGCATCGTCGACGGCGAACCCGCGCCCATCGCGCCATTTGGCGAACGCCTTCTGCGCATCCGCGACCTCGTCGAAAAGCCCGCAACCGAAAAAGCGCCCTCCAACCTCGCCATCACCGGGCGTTACGTCCTCCCGCCCGCCATCTTCGATTGCCTCGAACGCACCAAGCCCGGCGCCGGCGGCGAAATCCAGCTCACCGACGGCTTGCGCCTCCTCGCCAAAGAGCAAGGCCTGTGGGCCTATATTTACGAAGGAATTTCCTACGATGCGGGCGATAAACTCGGCTTCCTGAAAGCCACCGTCGAACTCGCCCTCCTCAACGATGAATTCGGCCCCGCCTTCCGCGACTACCTCAAAACCCTGAAACTCTAAGGCTAAGACCCATATCGACAAGCCTACAACAGGAAGACGCAAACTGCTCAAGAGCTTCCTTCTTGCCAGCTAGCGTGAAAACGAGACGTAAATGAGTTGCCCGTAGCGTTCGATCTGGAGAGCCGTGGCGTCACCCGGCTTCTGCTTTGCTAAGGCCTCGCGTAATCCGTCCAAGGTCGTAATGGGTGTTCCGTTCATGCCGTGGATCACGTCTCCTGTTTGTAGGGGAACCTCGCCGGTCCGCGACCCCAAAGTTCTGGCAGCAACAATGACGCCCGTGGGAATGCGCAGATCCGGCAACGATCGGGCCATATCCAGATTAAGCTCCATGCCGAGAATGCCCAGTGGCCTGACAAGATTTTTGACGGGGTCGGCAAGATCCGCGAAACTGTCCTCTTTGTGCAGCCGCTCCTGGAGGAGAATGTCCAACTGTACCCGCTCCGATCCCCGCAGGATTTCGAGCTTCGCATGTTCCCCACTCTTGTGGAGATTAAGGCTATGCGCAAATAGAGGGAGGCTTCCTGTGGGGGAGCCGTCCACGCTGAGGATGACGTCTTGAATTCTCAGACCCGCGGTATTCGCCGGACCGTCCGGCGAAATGTCGGTTACGATGACTCCAAAATCTCTTTCCAAGTGCAGTCCCGCCGCCAACTCCGGGGTGATGCTCTGAACGAGCGCTCCTATCGTGGGTTGGTGGACGTGGCCATACTTCAGCAACTGCGGATAGGCGGAAGCCACGACCCCGGCAGGAATGGCGAAACCCAATCCTTGATTGCCGCCAGATGTGGACAAGATGAACGTGTTTATTCCGACGAGTTCGCCATCCGCGTCCACCAGGGGACCTCCACTGTTGCCTGGATTTATCGGTGTGTCGGTTTGCACATAGACGATAGGACTATCAGGATCGGGCTGCCGCGCTATCGCGCTCACCACGCCCATCGTCACAGTGTTCCGCAAGCCCTCAGGGCTTCCGAACGCAAAGACCATTTCCCCTTGTCTGGCGGGCGCGATGGAGCCGCGTATGGATAACGCGGACAACGCGTGAGCTTCGATCTTGATCACCGCCAGATCAATCTCTCGTGCGACTCCAACGATGTGCGCTTGGTAGCTTTTTCCCTGGGTATCCTGATCCGCACCGAGAGTCGCAGCGGCCGAGAGTCGAGGTGGCACGATCACCTCGATCTTCTCTGCCCCGTTCACCACGTGCGCGTTGGTTACGATGTACCCCTCCGGATCCACGATCACTCCAGACCCGACGGCTAGCCGTCTCCCGATAAGCGTGCTGGTCTGTCCCCGATCAACGTCCCCGGTCGAGCCGTATCCCGTTACCTGGATTTGCACGACACTTGGGGAGACGCGTTGAACCAGCGCCTCGATGGAGTCGTTCAATTGATGCAGGGCATCGGGGAGATAATCGCTTCGCGGAGCTTGGCCCGCAACCGTTCCTGATGACAGGAGGTACACAACGCCCAGAAGAACCAGTATCAAAGGGTAGCCACCGGATCGCTTCCTGCAGGCCTCATAGAACGTACTCATGTTGTCTTTCCTTTTCACGCTACTAAAACTCTATCCGCCGCAACTTGACTTCTAGGCACGTGGCCCGAAGGATTGGAATTTCTCGACGTGGCCGGCGCAATGAGGATCCCACCCCAACACTTCCACCCAGGGTGGAGAGAGGCGGAGGGTGCCCCAGGCACGGNNCCCCGAAGAACACGAAAAACCAGCCAAATAGGTTTGTTCACAGCTTCCGTGTGTGCCTGGGTCTTGGGGTTTCCGATGCCCGCCGGAGTGCAGCGTTGCTACATCTCTCCCCGTCCTTCAATTTTTTTCTTGTCTGTCTTCTTTTCCTTAGACTCTTTGGATTCTTTCGCGGCCGTTTCCTTCGGCGCCTCTTTCGATTCCGCCTTGTCCGTCTTCTCTGTCTTCTCCGCAGGTGCCTCTTTCCCGCCGCCCTTCCCCGCGTAGTCCGTCACATACCATCCCGATCCCTTGAACTGGATCGACGGCGCCGACTGCAACCGCTCCACCTTCCCGCCGCAGTGCGGGCACTTTTTCAGGTGAGGCCCCGCGACGCGCTCGATCTTCTCCGTACGCCGCTTGCACTTGGTGCACTGATATTCGTACAGTGGCACAGCCGAACCTCCCACTAGTTTCGCAAACCGCGCATTATACCATGCGCCCCAGACCCCTTCGCCCGTCGTGCTAGACTCTTCTCCAGCACATCCCATGACCGAAAACGCTCATCCCGAGGCCTCGCGCCAAGGCTGCCTCTACCTGGTCGCCACGCCCATCGGCAACCTGGAGGACATCACCCTCCGCGCCCTGCGCATTCTGAAAGAAGTGGACCAGATCGCCTGCGAAGATACGCGCCACTCCCTGAAGCTCCTGAATCACTACGACATTCACAAGCCGCTGATCAGCTATCACGAACACAACGAGCTCACCCGCGCCCCCGAACTCGTCCTGGCCATGGAAAACGGCGCTTCCATCGCGCTCGTCAGCGATGCGGGTATGCCCTTGGTCAGTGATCCCGGCCATCGCCTGGTCACTCTGGCCATTCGCCACCACATCCCCGTCGTGCCCATTCCCGGCCCGGCCGCACTGCTCGCTGCGCTTTCCGCCTCCGGCCTTCCCAACGAGGAATTTCTTTTTGTAGGATTTCTTCCCGCACGCAGTGGTGAACGCCGCCGCGCCCTCGAGCATCTGCGCATCGAAGAGCGCACCATGATTTTCTACGAAGCGCCGCACCGTATTGCCGATACCGTCGCCGATGCCCTGGCCATTCTCGGCAATCGTCCCGCCTGCCTCGCCCGCGAAGTCACCAAGCTCCACGAAGAATTCCGCCGCGGCAAACTCTTCGACCTGGTGCAATCCCTCGGCGCTCATCCCGCCAAAGGCGAAATCACCTTGCTGATCGGTCCTCCCGAACCCGCCGAGCCGGGCGCCCACGCCGACACTTCCCAATCCCTCGCCGCCCGCGTCGAAGAATTGATCCACCAGGCCAAACTCGACCGCAAAGAAGCCCTGAAGCTAGCCGCCAAAGAGCGCGGCATCACCCGCCGCGACGCCTACCGCCAGCTCCTCGACGACACTCCCCCCGAATCCTCCTAACCAAACTGTCATCCCGACCGGAGCGGCCCGACTTTCTCTTTTACGCCGCATTCTGGCGCGTCGGGCCGCGCAGCGCGTTTTGTGCGCCCCGTGCGCTTCGCCGGGGTGGAGGGATCGCGGCACCCACCAACCGCCACAAGCACTCCCAACTCTTCAACTCTTGAACTTTTCAACTTTTAACTTTCAACCTCTTCTCTGCGACCGGCGTTTACCCCGACCCGGTCGGGGCGTCCTCTGTGATCTCTGTGCAAGCCTTTTCCAAACACACCCCAACCCACGCCATCACACCCATCTATGCAAATTGTCTGGAGTAATCTACCTACGCCACCGATTCCGACCGGAACACCTTCTGGAATCTCGGCCCCACAAACTGCACGCCCACCAGCTTCTCCCCATCCGGCCGCGAATCGCTCACATGCACCACGCGCCCCTGCGTCTCAAAATCGTTTTCATACCGCCGCGAGGGATACCCCTGCATGGGAATGCGGATCTCCAGATTCGAGCCGATGGCCAGGTCGAAGCGCGTGTGAAACGCCGCTCCGCTCCGGCACAAGTTTTCGCTGGCAGTATTTTCCTCGAAGGCAAAGCCGCGCGTATCGCGGCCTCTCACGTGCAAGGGCAAGTGCACCGATATTCTACGTTCGGACCTCTGTCTGGCGGTTTTTTCGCTCATCTGGCTCATGGGCTGGGCTCCCCCCATCGGCCGCTTTCCGCTCGAAGAAGCGCTCCACATTCTCCACGATTTCCGCGGGCGTGCGCGCCGTGTGTACGATGCGTCTCAGTTCGCTGCCGTTCCCCACGCCATGAGTAAACCAGCAAGCGAACTGCTTCATTTTTCCCACGCCGTCGGGTGGGTTGGCGTTAAGAATTTGCCTGTAGTAGCCAGAAAGTAACCGGTAGCGGTCCTGCTCCGTGGGTAGGTGGTAGCTGCCCGTTTCCAGATATTCTCTCATCTGCGCGAAAATCCACGGATTCGCCGCCGCCGCCCGCCCGATCATCACCGCGTCGCAGCCCGTTTCCGCCACCATGCGCGCCGCGTCCTCCGGGCATCGGATATCGCCGTTCCCGATCACCGGAATTTTCACCGCCTGCTTCACCGCCGCGATCAGGCTCCAATCCGCTTTGCCCGCGTAACCCTGAATCCGCGTGCGCGGATGAATCGCGGCCGCTTCGATGCCCATCTGCTCCGCCATTTTCACCACGTCCAGAGCCACGATGGATTTTTCGTCCCAGCCCGCGCGCAACTTGATCGTCAGCGGAATCTTCACCGCCGCGCGCACCCGCCGGAAAATCTGCTCGAGCAGCGGCAATTCCCGCAAAAGCCCGGACCCGCCGCACTTCACCACTTTTTTCGCCGGGCAGCCCAAATTAATGTCCACGGCGTCGTAGCCCAGCTCTTCCACCAGGCGCGCCGCATCGGCCATCACCTCCGGATTCGCGCCAAACAACTGCGCCGCGATCGGATGCTCGTCTTCCTCGTAATACAAATACTGCAGCGTCTTCTTCGCGCTCTGCGTGATCCCCTCGGAGCTGGTGAATTCCGTCATCAGCAGCCCGCAGCCGCCCAGCCCGCGAATCACTCGCCGAAACAGCGTATCTGTGACGCCCGCCATGGGCGCCAGCACCGTCGCCGGCCGTATCACCAGATCGCGTACCTTGTACTCGCCCGGAATCACACGCGCTCCTCAAAATTCAGTGTACCAGCTTGCTCTCCCTCCTCCCCATCCTTCCTCTGCCCCGCATCCCCCTTAGCCTGCTACCGCCGCGCATGCGCGTGCCCCCCTTGTGCTGTCATCCCGAGCGGAGCGACCCGACTCTCTCTTCCGCGCCCACCAACAATTGCCATCCTGACTTAGTTTGTCATCCCGCCTGCCCGCCGCAGGAGGGACCGGAGCGGCCCGACTTTCTCTTCCGCGCCGCACTCTGGCGCGTCGGGCCGCGCAGCGCGATTTGTGCGCCCCGTGCGCTTCGCCGGGGTGGAGGGATCGCGGCACCCACCAAGCGCCACAAGCACTCCCACTCTTCAACTCTTGAACTCTTCAACTTTTAACTTTCAACCTCTTCTCTGTGACCTCCGTGTTCTTCCCTCCGTGAACAGCGCCTGCCCGGGCCCGGTCGGAGTGTTACCGTCCCTCTGCTCTACTCTTCTCTGCGAACTCTGCGCTCGGCGTTTACCCCGACCCGGTCGGGGTGTCCTCTCTGTAATTCTTCGCCTTTCCCTTTTCTTTCAACTTTCAACTTTTAACTTTTAACTTTAAACTCTTCCCGACGAGCCCCAACTATGCCCTACGAAACCCTCCTCCTCGAAACCGACGGTCCCCTAGCCACCATCACCCTCAACCGCCCCGAAAAGCGCAACGCCGTCTCCACGCCCATGATCGCCGAAATCCAGACCGCTCTCGACGACCTCGAAAAAACCCACGTCCGCGTTGTCATCCTCACCGGCGCCGGCACGGCCTTCTGCGCCGGCATGGATCTGGAGATGCTCCAGAGCATCGCCAGTCAATCCCCCGCCGAAAATCAGGAAGACTCCCGCCGCATGGCCAAATTCTTCCGCCGCCTCTGGAGCTACTCCAAGCCGCTCATCGCCGCCGTCAACGGCCACGCCCTCGCCGGCGGCTGCGGCATCGCCACGCTTTGCGATTTCACCCTGGCCGTTCCCGAAGCCAAATTCGGCTACACCGAAGTCAAAATCGGTCTTCTTCCCGCGATTGTTTCCGTTTTCCTCACCCGCCAGATCGGCGAAAAGCGCGCCCGCGATCTCCTCCTCACCGGCCGCCTCGTCGAAGCCGCCGAAGCCAAGGAACTCGGCCTCGTCAACGAAATCGTCGCCCCCGAATTGCTCATGGACCGCGCCCGCGAACTCGCCACTTCCATCCTCGCCGCCAGCCCCGCCAGCGTCACCCGCGCGAAACACCTGCTCATTTCCGCCGAGGTTGCCAGCCTCGATCACGACCTCGAACGCGCCATCCTCGAAAACGCCCGCATGCGCTGCACCCCCGACTTCCACGAAGGCCTCGCCTCCTTCCTCGAAAAACGCAAACCCGTCTGGCCCTCCGCACCCGAAAAACACTAACTCTTGCGCAAATGCCCAACCCCCGCGGGTGCCCCGCCCTCGACTTGAAGCTGTGAAGAAACCCCGGT
>PMES01000144.1 GCA_003154775.1 Acidobacteriota bacterium
GTCGACCCATTGAGACCACCTGTCTAAATTGACGAAGAGCACTTCCTTTTTAGTTGACATTCATAAATGGACAGTTATAAAAAGATGTTGCGTTCGGGCAGCCATCCAACCTCCCTCAAGGAAGGATGTGCAGAGATGACCCCCACCGGCCGGGACGCCAGGGACGTTGGTCCCAATCAAAGCCCATGTCTATTTCATGGTAGGAAGGCACGGCACATGAGAAATGACTGCTGCCCAATCACGGAGACGCGCTCTAGAAGTATTCAGATTGAAGAATCCACGCTGAGGGAACTTAGAGAACTATGCCATGAAATGAGTAATTCAAATGGCCTGGTTACAGCCCAGTTGATCGTCGGCTTGAGGAAAAATCGCGACACTCACATTCAAGTGATGGAAAGCGCCTTAAGCCTCTCAATCAGAGGAACCGAGGCACTCAGGAAGTTGATGTTGCTCTTGGGTACTTTAGAGGAGAGCCTTTCCGCAGCTGCCTCATCAACCGGGCGTTCTGGGACCATCACCTTTGGAAATGAGAGTAAAAAGTGAAAAAAGCACTCTTGTTAAGTTTGTACGGAACAGCTATTCCAATCAGGCGACTTTCTAAGGGAAGGAGTGCACCCTTGTTATTGGTCCGTTGATGGTGCGCTTCATTGTTGAAAATGTTCAGTCGCAGAGAACAACATTGTGGTTGGAAACAAGGGCTCCGTTTGATTTGCTGGGCTGTGTCACCGGGGTGCAGTCGCAAGCGGAAGAAGACTTATGGAACTCAGCCGGGACCCTGAGATCGCTTTACAGGGAATGGCGAGGATAAGTAATCAGCAGGAGTATATTGCGGCTGACGATGCCTATCTGAAGCTGATCGACCATCCCCTGAACAAATTGATCGGTTCTGACTGGAAATCCAACATTCATCCACGAGACATACCACGAGCTGTCCATGCCTTTCAAGACATGCGATTATCCGGCATTGGTGATTTTCATGGGCATGTGATGACCAAACGGAGTGATGAAGTTCCCGTTCGGGTTCTGCTGATTCAGAACTACAACAAAGAGGGGGTTTTCACCGGCCACTTTTGCTTCATACGAAGTGCGCACACGCCGATCGATAGAAATACTGGAGTTCGACAGGGCTATGAATTATTCCGCGCGGCATTAGGACATTCTCCTATTGGCTCCGTTCTACTAGATCCCTGCTCTGGCTTCAGGCGCGTCAATGAAGCACTCCTAGCGATGCTAGGCTATGCGGGACCGGAGCTTTCGGGGAAAAACTTCGCCGACATCACCGACATTCAAGGCTTCGATCGAGATGCAAACTTAGCTTATTTGGTCTTGAAAGGAGACCTACCTGGATGCCAATTTCAGAGGCAAATCCATAGAAAAAACGGAGAGTCCTTCTCGGCTGAAATATCTGTGCGGATTATCCGTGATAAACCAGACGACCCCATTTATGCGATTGGTTTTGTTAGAGAGCATCCTGAGGCGGGACAATGGGAGGATTCTACTCAGCGAGGCAAGAGAAATACTGCCGATGTGCCCGCACGCGGGGGCAGTCCTCTGCGTAGGCCAGATACCCAGGCACTTCTATCCACAGAACGATACGTGAGGCTCTTCAATTCGCTGTCACAAAGCCTTGCGATCTCGACACTTCCAGACCACCGCTATGTCGCGGTGAGCGATGGTTTTCTTCGATTGTTCGGGTGCCGTAGAGAAGAGGTTATTGGCCGAACGGGTCAGGAATCAAAACTTTTCGTTGAACCGGAAGGCGCAACCGAGATTCATGAGTTCAATGCCACGCCTCGACATGTTCACGAGGTCGAGGTCACGCTGCTCGGCCGGTCGGGAGACAAAAGAGCGGGATGTCTGAGAACCGAAACCATTGAAGTCGATGGGGAGAACCATTTGTTGGAGATTTTTCGCGATATTAGTGTAGATAAAAACACAGAACAGCTTTTGAGGTTGAGCGAAACGCGCTATCAGGCTATGGCAGAACAGGGATGGGAGGGAATTGTCCTGGTCGACCCCGTCAGTAAAAAGATTCTTGAGGCTACTGGTGCCTTTCTCCAGGTAGTCGGTTACACACGCTCTGAGATCGCTCGTCTCTGTTTATACGATCTAACTGCCAAATACCCAGCTATAGTTGACAACGATATTCGTAATGTGTTGGCGAGCAAGAGTCGCGTAATTGGTGAGTGGCGATTCCGATGCAAGGACGGTAGAATGGCGGACCTCGAAGTCAGCACAAATACAGTTTATTACGCTGGGGGCTTGGTCGTCCGCCTTGTTTGTCGTGACATAAGTGAACGGAGACGACTGGAGGAACAGCTGCGCCACTCTGCGAAGATGGAGGTCCTTGGCCGCTTCGCTGGTGGGATCGCGCACGACTTTAACAATCTGCTCGTTGGCATTCTCGGCTATAGCATGCTACTCGAAGACAAACTGCGCCAGAATCCGATACTCTCAAAATTAAGCCACGAAATCACTAGTGTCGCGTTACGAGCCAGAAACTTAACTTCGCAATTACTTTCGATCAGCCGACGCCAAGTACTACCGGCAGAACTCTTGGACATCAATGTTGTGGTCAAAGGCGCAGAAGGCCTGTTGCAGCGAATCCTAGTAGAGAACATAGAACTCCGTTGCGAGTTGAATGCCGTGACGGCTCGCGTTCGAGCGAATCCGGGACAGATAGAGCAAATCATAATGAATCTAGTCGCAAACTCCCGCGACGCCATGCCTAAGGGAGGAAAGCTCATAATTACGACTGACGAAATTCAAGTAGACGAAGCTTTGGCTTTTCGGAAACCAGGGCTGATCCCAGGGAAGTACGTCCTCTTGTCGATCAAGGACACGGGGTTTGGTATGGATTCGGTCACACTCTCCCATCTGTTCGAGCCTTTTTATACGACAAAGGATGCTGGAGTCGGAACTGGCCTAGGCTTATCTACCGTGTATGGGATTGTCAAACAAATCGGCGGGTTCACTGCAGTGGAAAGCCAGGTGAACGTTGGAACGACCTTTGACATCTATTTCCCGCGCGTTGAGGAACAGCATTCATTATTTCAACCGCCCGAAGAAAAGGCTTACGATGCTCCTGTTTCGACGACAGTCTTAGTTGTTGAGGACGAACGAACTGTTAGAGAACTGGTGGTAGACATCCTAGAAGCTGAAGGTTATAAGGTTCTCTCTGCTGAAGATGCCGAACAAGCACTGATTCTGGCTAAGAGCCATGATGGCCCCATTCACTTGGTCGTCACCGACATTGTCATGCCGCATGTGTCTGGCTCTGAATTGGCCGCGGAACTGCTACGATTGCGCCCGGATATGAGGATCATATTCATGTCGGGTTATTCCGATAGAGAAATTGTAAGGCGGACGCAGTCAGGAGCGCCCGCGAACTTTGTAGCGAAGCCATTTACGCCGGAAGAGCTACAGCGCAAGGTTCGAGAGGTCTTGAAGGACAGTTCGAAAGACCTTGACCTGCCCCCCGAAAACTAATCCAGGCGTGAGTCAGCTTGTCCGGGTACCGTGCTTGGGCTGACGCGCGTGCCCCACAACGCTTCGGTGATGTCTTCCAGTCGCCGCACGCTCACTCCCGCAAGATACATCTCCACCAGCGCTTCTTCCACTGAACTCTCGCGTCGCCGGTAGCGTTCAATGATGGCCGTCTCAAACGGCAGCGTGCGCAGCTTCGGCACTTTCAGCGTCACTTCGCCAGCTTTCGTATGCAGTTGCTGCTGGTAGGAACCCGCCCGCGTATCCTTCCGCGCCTCAGTTCGTTCGTACCGCTCCGCCCTTGACACCAGCGGCTGTTCCCAAACTTCTGCATAAGGCTCCTTGCGGTTCCAGGTTTCCATGTTGTGCCTCGGATCCCATCGCCAAAAAGAAGAACTACTTGATTGTTATCGCTCGGTAGCGGAATCGCACATAAGCGGGGACTTACGCCGGAATTCATGAAATAGGGCCCGGTGGGTTTCCCACCGCCAATTGGACTCAACGCCCGAGAAACGTCAGTGCTTTAGCCGTAGTGTCTCAAGAGGTTGTTAACATCGAGGCCGGATCGGCTGATGGGCGGATGTTGGTTGAGGCTGGCATGAGGTCGTCGCCAGTTGTAGAGGCGGGTCCAAGGAGCCAGGTAGGAGCGGCGGTCGGGGCGCAGAGCGTGATTCCCGCCAAGCGCGGAAAGAAAATGTAGCATGTGCGCGGAGTGCGCGCGGAGATGCGGTGGGCATTCCCGCAGCGGCTCTACCGCCGCCGGGCCTGGATCGAGAGCCTATTCAGTTCGGTAAAGTGCAAGCTCTCGGCCCGCGCACCAGGTCGTTCGCTGCGCATGCAAGTGCGTCAAGCCCTGCAGCTCGGCTTGAGCTTCAATCTGCACCGCTTGGAACATCGCCACCTTTTCCAGAGGATGTCAACAGAGCCAGATAACTTCTACGTTCATTTCTCCAAGCACGCACAGACTCACTCCATTTGCGATGTTGAAACTCTCCCACAACGAGAACCCCGTCTGCAGCAAGCTTAATAACAGGCATGCCCGTCTCGACGGAGGTGTACGCAGGGAAAAAACCGTGCAGAAACACGCCCAGTTGGAGCATCTTTAAGTCGGCGTGGCAGTTCCCAAACGGCCACGTACACGAACCGATAAGGAGACAGATCCGATGAAACGTACCGTGTCAGTCCTGGTGTTGGCCGCGTCTTCGCTGCTCGCAGTGTTAACGCTCGCCCACACGAACGTCAGAAAGCATGCTTTGACAGCAGATGGCGTGCCAGCTCCACCGTGGCCGGGGCCGCGGCTGAGTAACTCCCTGATCGCAGATGGCGTGCCAGCTCCACCGTGGCCGACGCCCAAGGTGGTGCCAGCCAACAACCGCGCCGCCTAAGCAACATGCAAGGAGCCAGGCGTATCGCAGGCGTATCGTAGGAGTAGCATTTATGCTACGTTATGCTATGATACGCCCTGGCTTCTAGCAGAGCCTAGAAATCTGTGCGGTCAATGTCGGGCCATGAAGCTGCTTGCTTGTGTTTCTCTCCCGACGTCGTTTCAGCGCTTAGAAGGCATTTATGGCGAGTCTTGCTTTTTTTATCGCCTTCCCAATCCTGCTCGTGCTGGCGTTGCTGGCGCTCGTCTCGAAGAACTCTCGCACGGGAGCGAGTCACATACTGACAACCAATGACTTCCTCCCAGTGCATCACCGCCAGTTCGAGGAAGTGGACCGTCGACTAAGCGAGTACGAAAAGATGCTCATAAAAATCCAATCTGAGCAGCGCGAGCTCGCTCTTCAATACCTGGTTGAGCTTCGAACAGATTTTGAGCAGGTCTCGAAGTTGCTCAATCGGGCCGCAAAATTCCTGCCCGAGATTACGCTGAGAGGAGAAAGAGAGCGATTTTGGGTCGGGGTCCGTTTTCGACTTGAATACCACCTCGTCCAACTTCAAATTCAGTTTGGCGTGGTTCCAGCAGGGCGTCTGGAAGCCTTGACTACAAAAGTCAGGTTCCTGGCGCGCGCGGCCGCTCAAGTGCTTGATGAGCTCGGTCGCGGAAACGGCCTGGACCTTCTCCAATCTGACCTGAACAGTTAGTGCACCCAACAATTCCCGACTCAGCCTGGAAACGATGAGTCTTCGAAGGACGCAATGTTAGTTGTCACCTGGGTGATATGATCCACTCTGCAGCCAATGGGATTGGCGAAATTCGAACTCGTCCTGTGGTACGTGAGTCTGCTCCTGGAGTTGATGGTCTGTGCGCTCGCGCTTCGACGCCACCTTTATCGCCAGCTCCCGGTCTTCACCGGATACATCACAGCGGTTCTCGTGCGCGGGATCGTCATGTACGGGATCTACCGCAGCATGGGCTACACGTCTCGCCCGGCATTTTACTCTTTCTGGATCACACAAGCTGCCCTCCTCGCCTGGCGGGGAGCGTCGATAGGAGAGCTCGCGTGGACTGCCTCGCACCCCTACCTTGGGCTTCGAGTCGTCATCAAGTGGCTCGTTGCCGCCATTTTTCTGACTCTCTTAATTCTAGGCTCATGGTTAACGATTGAGGCTCCTTCCCACCTTCCCGCATTCGTCCTGGCATTGGAGCGTGATTTAGAACTTACGGCAGCGATCGTCCTCTTACTGCTCTTATCCCTCACTTTGCATTACCAGGTCATACTGAGCGCCGTTCAAAAACGGATTGCAGTCGGCCTGTTCCTATACTCTCTGGCGCAAGTAGTGAACGACGCGATTTCCAACGAATGGCTGCGACCCTACTTCCCGTGGTGGAACATTGTCCGCCTCACTTCCTTTCACGTAGCTCTAGTCCTCTGGGTGACCGCACTCATGAAGCCAATCGTGCAACAGCCGATGCCCGGACCTATGGATCTCCGGCCTATCCGCGAGTTCATGCGCCAAGGCACCGAAGTGATGCACGATCTATCGGCGCGCGTGAGCCAGCTCAGGAAAAAACTGCAGTGATGGAGAATGCAATCGGCCGTTGCTGCCAAACCCATGCTTGACGACCTCCGTCGAACTGGGCTACGACTTGACGTGGAAAATGAGCTTCAAATGGGAAGAGCGTCTCGCCACACTCTGTCATGGAAAAGACCTCTTTTCTTCGGGCGCCACATCCTGCTTCTTGATCATTCGACACCCCCGCTTTCTTGCACATGTGCTCATAGCACACGGCTGCATCTCCGGTGGAGTATCACTCCAGGCTTTTAGCGGGGAAAGATGGGTTCACCGGACGAATACTCAGTCGGCTCACTTCTATAAAACTTCGGAACCAATCCCCAATCGGCGCTTTCCTGGCCACGAAACCACGGAAGCACGTCTTCATACGGCAGCCATTTCTCTCGGATTTCCGACGCGATCTGCACGAACTTGCTGAGTGTTTCAGCGCGCATCACGTGATGGGGCATCATTCGTTGCTCGAGTGACCCTGACGCTAAAGGAAGCAATGTAGCGTTGCGGGTGTGGCTATTACTCTTAATTCGGATTTATCGCCAATCTGCGAATTCTTGAGCGATTCCGCTGTTCTATCTAGGTGCGCGCGAAAGCAGGTTGATCACCATTTTGTTGAACTTCTCAAGGTCCAACTCCGTCTGCACATGCACAAGCCTTTCTCCCAACCCAGGCTGGTTCCCCGGAACCCACACCAACGTGTTGCCGTACCCAGCCGTATGCGAAATGTCGATGTCCATGTACAAAGACTCCTCTTTCGTGATGATGCTGGGATCGAGCCAAGCCGCAGCTGCCAACTCGTCCCAGAGGTATTCTTCGTCAGCCCATCTGCCGATGTATTTCGCCGCGGGCGTTCCGGCCTTCGCAATCTCATCGATCATCGCCTGGGTCAGCCGCGTTTTCACGGAAATGTCCACGGTCGTCACCGTAATCTTTGGCCACGGCGCACGCAACACGATGTGCCCCGCCTCCGGATCCCACCAGAAATTAAACTCGCGGCGATTCGTTTGTGCCCAATTCATCGGAAGCACCGGCGCAATGCTTCCACCCATCACCACAAGCTCCTGCGCCAACTCTGGAAATTTTGGGTCCAGGCTGATGGCCTGCGCCAGATTTGTTAGCGGCCCTCCGGCATAAATCGTCACCTCGTGCGGATACTGATGCACCATGCGGATCAGAAAATGCGCCGCGTCTTCCGTTTCCGGCTTGAGCGCGGGATTCCCCTCCGGCAGCGGATTGGGAACTTCAAATGGTCCCCTATAAACGCCGGAGTTCCACGCGCCGGTGAGCGTCGCGCCGCTGGAGGAACGGATTTTATGTTCGTTCCACGCACCCTGGTAACTCACCACGCCGTAGAGTTTCTCCCAGCGCTGAATCTCTTCCTTGTTGTTGATCAACGGAAAAACCGCGCCCGGATAGACCTTGATTCCGGGGTGCCCCGTGAGTTCCAGCATGCGCAACGTGTGCGCAACTTCTTCGTCGCGCCACTGATCGCCGCTGACGACGGTGATGCCCAGAGTCTCAATCTCCGGCGATTGCAGCACCATTAACATCGATTGCTGGTCGGTCGTGGCTGGTCCGCGCGCATCCTGATCGAGGATCACTTTGCGTGTCTGCGCCTGCGTACAAATCGAAGTAAGCGCCGCGGTAACTAACAAACAGAAAATTGTACGTTTCACGGATTTTAAACTCCTGAGTGCAAGGAATTTTCGATCAAAGCCGGTGGCGCTTTTAGCCCCTCAACCGTGAGGCGACACAAGTCATGGTCTGGATCAAGGTGGGTAACGGCGGCAAGCCAAGTCCTGCTCCTTTGCTTGATCCTCAAAATCGCACCGCCGTCGATGACATGCCTGTCTGTGACGATCTGATCGGACTCCACAGCCACGCCGCTACCGGTGACAACCAGGGAAGCACTCTCGTCGAGAACCTCCACGATAAACACAGAAGGAGATACACGCTTAAACCGGAATCTCCTTTTTGACTTCAAAAACGCCACTAACTATACACCTGTTTTGCCCTGCTCGCGTAGTGGGACAAGATTTTCATCTGAAGTGCACCGATTTGATCTGCGATCTGCACCCAGACGGCGCAAATTGCCCCCTGTTCTGACCCGCTTTGACAACACCTCCGCTTACCCCCAACTCCATCCGCCGTAGAACGATTCCGATACGAACTTGACCAGCATCCGCTACCCCGGCAGCAGCGCGATCCGGCCCAGCATCGCTCCGAACCGCCGCCGGTTCAGATGGCCTTCCGCCAGCAGCAGCCAGTAATACCGGGCGTGCTTGACCAGCCGTCCTCCGGTCTTCACCAAACGTTGCTGCAAACTCGTCAGCGACCAGTTCTCGATTCGCTTGGGCAGGGCCAGTCGCCGCCACAGATTGCCCAGGTTGTACGCCAACAGGCTCAGCGCCAGCCGCACTTGGTTCGAGCGAAACCGATGGCAAGAGAGCCGCGTCATCTTCACCGCCTGCTTTCCCTCCTTGATCCACTGCTCCGCCGTCCCCCGCTTGTTATAGAAGCGCACCACCGCCCGGCTCACCGTTTGTCGCCGGAAGAGACCCTAACCCTAGCGAGAGGAGAAAGCGCACAGGAATCCCGGGTGCGACAAAGAAAATACACCCTACATGCAGCACGACAACACGCGTACGAGTGGCGCAAGCTAGGGTACAGGGCGCTGTAGACGCGCGAGGGGAAGATTCCTGGCTACTGGTGGCGTCGCGTAACCGGACGTATGCCGTACCATTAGCCACTTCTACGGTAAATGTGTTTATCAGGACTTACCAGCAGGCAGCTCGCAACATGCGATCGATTTCTTCCTTCCGAGTGACGGCGCTCGGAAGCGATCCATTTGGTTGTGTATGGGGTTTCAGCTTTTCCCGGTAGCTGAGGCAATTCGGGCTTGCATCTCGCGAGTTAGATGCGGCACGATGCCCACCATCCGCTCTATCAGCATCAGCTGGCCCCTGTGGTGCATTTCGTGTTCTTTGACCGAAAGAATCATTTCGAAACGGCTCTTTGATGAAGGGGTCATCCCTGCACGCATCTCAACCCGCTCACCTAGGAAACTTTCCGTAAGTCCTTCGAGCCAACCAGCCCATTTCTCGCCAGAGCTATGAAGCATCTCAAGTGTCTGATCTTTGCTCCGCTGCACCCTTTCTTCCACCCCCAAGCGCTGCATCAGCGATGGAAAGTCAAAGCCCTCAAGCGAAGCTCGGTGTTCCTGGCCATGAACTTGGTATTGAAAATTGTGTGCCAGTGAAATATGCACCAACAACTCACCGGCAGTGCGTGTGTTTGGGGCTGGTCGAAAACTATATTTTTCTTCAGGGAGTTCCTGAGCAATAGTAATCGTATTTTTCCGGACGGTGCGAAAACTCTCGGCTAACTCCTTGGCTCCGTAGTAGTTCAAGTGATCTCTCCTTCAGTCAAACGAGCTGTCCTCTTCAGACGACAGGATGGACCCGAAGTTTAACACGCTGCCTTGCTCATTGGGGCCAGCGCCTGAAAGTCGCAAAACCGGACATTTGACGTACCATTACCCACTTCTACGGTAACCGCGTTCTATAAAGGGGAGAGTCAAGAGAAAAACTTCCCCGGCGACTGGAAGAAGCAAGGTGGTTCGCTGCGCTCTCCAGCCCATGTCCTGTTGAGAGGCTCTGGGGGTGATCGCTCTTCGTAGATCCATTCTGTTCTCGTGCCGGCGCTTTCGGATTCTGAAGCAAGACAAGCTGCGTGGTTGAAATTTGTCAACCATGGTTCTATCTGAGGCTCGAGGCCTATAGTTTTTTCTGGTTATCCGAGGGGGCATATGGTTAATCAAGAGACTCGCGGTGCTCGGAGCACACTCTCCGCCTAACGCCGTAATGGATACTCACCCTCGAACCAAAGCGTCAGAAGAACCGAAAAGCCATCACCAGAAATAAATCCAGCAAAGGACGGTCCTCAACCCGACGCTCAAGCTGCTTGTTGTTTCAGATGTTCTGCGTCGAAACGAACTCCTTTCTTCCAAACGAGCAAAGTGATGGCCGCGATCTTGCGCGCCAAGGTGAGACGTGCCAAATGCGGCTTCATGCCGCGGGCGACGCAGGCTTCGTAAAAGTCCTGGAAAGGTCCCGCGGTCGAGGCTGCCCGCGTCGCTGCACCCTTGAAGATATTTTTCAAATCATGGTTGTGGTTACGGTTGAGCCCGCGGATGGCCAGGACCTTCTTGGAGCGTTTGAGTTGGCCACCGACGATGCGATATTCCCCGCTGGTGTAAGTCCTCAATGCCAAACCACAGTAGGCCCAGAGTTGTCGCTTGGTCCGGAAGCGGTTCGGTGTCTGCATCAGAGCAAGCAACAGAACGGCGCGAATGGGGCCGATCGAGGAAATCTGCTGCAGCAACCTCGTGTTCAGATGCTTCCGGCCTTCCGTTAATAGCTCCCGCCGCGCACCCTGACGCAACGCCGCTAGGGAGTCGAACTGCTGGTAGTAGAGTTCGGCGCGACGGCGCACACCGGCTTCCGAGATCTTCGCCAGCCATTCCGCTCGGAAGCGGGGTGCATACACCTGCTGGCCAGCACAAGGAATGGCCCAGCTTCGGTAAATCGCCTTCAGCCGACTCATCACGCGTGTCAGATCCCGAGTGATCGTCAGGTAGCTGCGGGCCAGTTCCTTCAGAGTGCGGATGCCCTGCTCGCCGTGGTACACCGGGTTGAGCTTGTTCATGTACAGCAGTTCGGCCAGCTTGTGTGCATCGATGCGGTCGCTCTTGTTCCCCGCTTTCAACAGGGCATTCTTGCGCGGGTCACAGACCAGCACGCGCGTGACGTGAGGCTGGAGCAGGTCGTGCAACCAGGCAGCCCAGGTTCCTTCTTCCAAAGTTACGTGCAAACTGCCGCGCAGCCCGCGGAGAAACTGCAGAATCGTTTCCGCTTTGGTTTCGAGAATGGCTTCCATCACCAGCTTGCCGGCGGAATCCAGAACCGCGGCAGAGATCGTTGCCTGGTGCACATCCAGCCCAATATACTTGGCGTCATTCATGAGGGCGCTCCTTGTTGTAGGTAAAGATGAGAACGATCAAAACCTACTCCAATCGGGCGCCCTTTTATAATGCGTTAATCAGGACTTGTGGCTGCTTGAACCAATCTGCATTGCGCGCTAGTCTTCGCTTTTTCCGTTGAGGAATTCAGGCGTCTCTTGGATCAGAACAACCGCAGCCTAGACCTGCTGAGGGAGGTTCGGACGCAATGTGAGCGAGCCGTCATCGTTCAGCTTCTGGTGACAAGCCCACCGCACGGGGTAGCGCACTCCCTTTACCTCAATCTCAGCTCTGAGTTTCAATCCTTTCCAATCTGTGACGTTCGGAAGCACGAATTGCGCCTGCCGAATCTTGCCCGGTAACGGGTAACCGGCGTCCAAGCAACCGCTCTTGAGCACCCTTCCGTCCTGGCTCTCCACGGTCACCCTCAATATGCCCGGCACACCCGCGATGCCGTCATTTGCGAAGCCGACAATTAGCCCCAGGTAACCATCGTCCTTATAGCTCCAGATGAAAGACGGCCTCACCCGATAGCCAATTCGGCGACTGATCCGGTCGAACGCTGCCGGATAAGACTGGTAGTAGCTCATCAGATTCTTTGCGCTGATCTGGTGAAAGTTCCAGAGCGACCAGTAATTCGCCCCGACATCAATCACATGAGCAATCATGTTCTCTGCCGGGGATATCCCTTCATATGCGACGCGTGGATCGGGAGGTTTACCCGGAAGCCCCTGCTCGAGCAATGCCGCGATCCAGGGCGGGCGATTGCTGAGCGCTTCAATCTGCTCGTTCTCAATAAAGATGGTATCGCTCCGAATCCAATTGTTGCTGCGGACCGTGCGGTCTACTAGTTCTGAATTACCAACCCGGCTAAAGTCCGGTTGCGTATTGGTCAGTAGAGGAGTCTTCGAAAAGTGTTCGAGCTGGACTTCGAGCATGCTGGTCCAGGTGCGCTCTGCTGTCTGGTAATCAGGGAAAGGATTGTTGCCAAATGGCCAGGTGTGCCCTTCACCCCAAAAGCCATACATGAAGGTATCGATAAACTCGATGAGCGGATTGCCATCGAATTCCGCTGCCAATAGGCCAACCAGTTCTTTGAATGCCTGCTGAAAAAAAGGATGGTCAAACCGGGGCTGATAACGCGAATGCGGGTTCTGCAAGTATCTTTGCGCCGAGGCCCTGTTTTCCTGATCGCTAAGCACCAGATCAACCTTCGGCACTTTGTCGAGGACAAAATCCGGAAGGGCCGCTTCGTGTGTATAGTCTGGAGCGCACATCTGAACTCGCAATCCGACCCGCTTGTTGTTCTTCTTCGCCAATTCAAAGACGAGCTTCAGATAGTCGGGCATCTCCAGGCGTCCAGGCCGCGGCTGTACTTCCCTCCAGGTCGGACGGACATAAAGCTGCTGGCCCAAAGGAAATCGAACCAGGTCTTCGATCGCCTGAGGAATATTGTCTGACTTGATTTCCTCCGTGCCACTGTCTGCCGTGATATAGGTGACCAGTCCCATGCCATAGTTCGGCACGACGTCTTCCGAAGAAGTAGTGGTCATCACCACATCGTCAGTGGGAATGACGGCATCAGGTGGGTATTGAGGGAACGGACCCTGATTGAGGCGATCGGTCACGTGGGGACCGGAGCCGAAGTCGTAGTTTCCCCAGTTGTGGGCGGGAACCTTCGCCTGCACTTTACCCATTCCGAGTTCTGCGGCTACGGCAACGGCAGCAGTACTTTTTATAAAATCTCTACGCTGCATCGGAATTATCTCCTCCCTACCACTCAGGACAATATCATTCTCGACCCAGTAAGCCACATTTGAGAAATCGACAACCCGTTCCGCTGTCCAACTCCTTCCATGAGAAGGCC
>PMES01000068.1 GCA_003154775.1 Acidobacteriota bacterium
CGGCGCACATCCTGGTGGAAGAGAACATCGCGCACCCGATCCTGTTGGGAGACGAGAGAATCATCGGGGCGAAGGCGAAGGATCTGGGCGTGGGGCTGGAGAAAATCGAAGTGGTGAACCCGCAGGCATGGCCGAAGCGTGAAGCGTATATCAATACCCTGTACGAGCTGAGACAGCGGCACGGAGTAACCCTTTCCGAGGCGCATGAGTTGATCAACAAGCGCAACCTGTTCGGATCCATGATGGTGCACCTTGGGGATGCGGATGCGCTGGTCGCAGGAGTGGACCAGCACTTCCCGGACACCATCCGGCCCGCGTTGCAGGTGATCAAACCGCGGCCGGGGTTGCATCGCGTATCGGGTTTGTACGTTCTGGTGACCCGGCGCGGGGATATGTATTTCCTGGCGGATTGCACGGTGAACATTGAGCCGAGCGCGGAAGATCTGGCGGAAATCGCGATCTGTGCGGCGCAAACAGCGAAGCGATTCAACGTGACGCCGCGTGTGGCGATGCTGTCGTTTTCAAACTTTGGCAGCACGAGACATTCGTTGTCGGAGAAAGTGCAGCGAGCCGTTCAACTGGTGCGCGAAGCCGATCCGACACTGATGATTGAGGGCGAGATGATGGCGGATACGGCGGTGGCGCCGGAAATCATCGAGGAGACGTACCCGTTCTCAAAGCTGCGCGGCGGGGCGAACGTGCTGGTCTTTCCGGACCTGACGTCGGCGAATACGTGCTACAAACTGCTCGCGAGAATTGGCGGAGCAGAGGCGATTGGGCCGATCCTGATGGGAATGTCGAAGCCGGTGCATGTACTGCAGCGTGGAGCGGAAGTCGAGGAGATCGTGAACATCGCCGCGATTGCGGTAGTAGATGCACAAGAGACGGAAGCCCGGGGAGAAGCTAATTGCGAACTCCCAGACGGCGAGAAGGGAAAGAAATACCAGCGGGGCCGCTAGAGGTGGCGCACCATTAGAAGAAGTTTTGAGTCTTCAAAAGTCTAACTACCGAACGAGCTAGCACCTTTATTCATTCAGGACCCAGGCGCACGGTTGCAGACTGACCAGTCAGTTCTTGGTCGTCTTCTTCAAGACACAGTCGAAGAACCTTTCGGTTGTGCTTCGCCAAAATTCTATCCGCAGCGAAAATCGCGCGATTCCCTATCACGACGGCTTGATGAGAGAATCTGGATGGGACCCCGAGCGCGAAGTGCGTGCATATATGAGGGTGGAGGAACCCGAGCGTTTTCGCGATGCTGCGTTGGTTCGGATTAGGCAGCCCGATCGTAACGATGGTACAACCCGCCGAGTCGCTCATGAGAAAGGACGCGACCGGAGGCGATGGAACGCGGTCGGTTGTTCGGTGTTCCCTTCCCCAGTCCGAGATGCGTGCGGTCCTCATGGTAGTAACGAACATACTCCGAGAGTAATCGCTTCAGATGGCGTCCATTCACCGCGACAATGTGGTCCAGTAGGTCTGATCGGCAGCTTTCGACCCAACGCTCCGCGACGCCGTTTTGCCAGGGACTCTCGAAGGAGGTGCGGACAGGGCATATCTTCAGGGATCGAACGGTCCCGGGTACCTCCAACCCGTATTTCGCATCTCGATCGAAGATCAGAAACCTGGGAGCGGACCCAAATGGAAACGCCTCCCGCAACTGCTGGATGATCCAACCACTCGTCGGATGCTTCGTGACGTTGACGTGCAGGATCCGTCGCCGATCGTGGCTGATGATGAAGAAGCAGCAGAGCACGCCGAACGTGATCGTTGGAACCGTGAAGAAATCCATTGCGGCGATAGCTTCCCGATGGTTTCGAAGGAAGGCGAGCCAGCGCTTGGCCGGCTCGGGATTCCTCGGCGCCCGTTTCATCCAACGGAAGATGGTTCTCTCGGAGAGATCAAAACCGAGCATGAGGAGCTCGCCATGGATGCGAGGGGCGCCCCACGTTGGGTTCTCAACGACCATGCGGAAGATCAACTCCCGAACCTCCTTCGGCGTCCGTCTTCTTCCAACCTGCGTCCGGACTCTGGAGATCAGCCTCCAGTACAAACGAAAACTGGCTCGGTGCCAGCGGACCACGGTTTCGGGCGTGACGATGATGAGGGGCTGCTTCCAAGCCGACCAGACCTGCCGAGCAACTACCCAGAAGAGCTTATCGAAGAGGCCGAGACTCGGGCGAGGATGTCGACGCTTCAGCACGACGAGTTGTTGACGCAACGCGAGATTCTCGAAAAGGAGACTTCGCCGCGCGCGAAAGAGGTGAACCAGAGTTCCGAAGCAGAGCCTGGCGAAGCGTAACATGGTCAGGAGTTATAGCAGAACGCTGGTGAGACGGCAGCAGCTATGTTATTGATTTCACAGTCAGCCAGAGTTTTGGCGAACGACACGTCTTCAGGAAGTTACGTGGAGTTTCACGGTGGGACAATCGTACCGGGGCTCTCTGGGCGAGGGCCATGCCCGAGCGGCGCAGGTCGTGGGTCACAGGGCGTTGCGACATGCCTCACATACAGCCCAGACGGGGAACCCTAGCATTTAAGCTGAGGTCCCCCCAGTGGAGAACCAGGCCCTAGGCCAAGTGACGTCTGAACGCCTGCCGGTCCATTTCCCAGATCCTATTCAAGTAGCCAACTGCTATCAGTGCGGCAAATGCACTGCGGGATGTCCCGTGGCCATGCACATGGACGTGGCGCCCAATCAGGTGGTGCGGCTTGCCCAGCTTGGGGAATGGGAGAAGGCTTTGCGGTCGCGGGCGATCTGGGAGTGCGTGGGGTGCCAAACGTGCTCGACGCGGTGTCCCAAGGAGGTCGATTGCGCGGGCGTGATGGACGCGCTGCGGGAGGCGTCGCTGGCGCGCGGCATGGCTGCGCCTGGAAGGTACTTCGTGGTCGCGTTCCAGAAAATTTTTCTTGAGAACATCCATCGCAATGGCCGCCTCAACGAACTGGAGCTAATCGGGCATTTCAAGGTGGACGTTCTGCTGCACACCGGCAGGATCCCCTTTCTGTTCAAGGACGCCGGCTTGGCGCCGCAACTCGGAAAGCGCAAGAAACTGCACCTGATTCCCGGCAGGGCGCGCGACCGGGGAGTGGTGGAGCGCATTTTCGAGCGCTGTTCGGGCGAGCGGAAAGCATGAACATCGGCTACTATCCGGGTTGCGCGCTGCATGGCTCGTCGAACGACTGCGAGCAATCGCTGCGCGCGTGCCTTAGCGCCCTGGATGTGCAACTCGGCGAAATCAAGGATTGGATTTGCTGCGGCGCCACCGCGGCGCATTCCCTAAACCACAAGCTCTCGCTGGCGCTTCCCGCAAGGAATCTTGCTGTGGCCGAACGAGACGGCTTCAAGCAACTGTTCGCGCCGTGTCCGCTGTGCTCGATGCAGTTGCTCAAGGCGAAAAAGGCGGTCGCCGACGAACGCGTGCGCAAGGAACTCTCGGAGATTGTGGAAGCCGATGTTCGCGGCGAGAGTGAAGTCCTGAACCTGATTCAGTTATTCGAGAAGATCGGAGTGGACCGGCTGAAGCCAGCGGTGAAGGCTCCGCTCGAATCCATAACCGCGGCCTGCTACTACGGCTGCCTTTTGACACGCCCGCCAGATGTTGTGCACTTTGATGATTTCGAGCAGCCGTCTTCCATGGAATCAATCGTGGCGGCGCTGGGCGCGAAGACGGTCGAGTGGAACTACAAGACGGAGTGCTGCGGCGCAGGCATGACCATGTGCAATGAAGACATCGTGCTGGAATTGGCGCACAAGATCCTGAGCAATGCGGCCGAGCACGGGGCCAATTGCCTGGTGGTGGCCTGCCCGATGTGCCACGTGAATCTGGATATGAAGCAGGCAGCCGTCGAGCGGCGCTTCGGGAAGAAGTTGGGAATGGTTGTCTATTACCTTTCTGACCTGGTAGGGCTGGCGCTAGGGCTATCCGCGGAGCAGTTGGGCATCAACCGGCATTTCGTTACGCAGGCTTAGATTATGTCGAGGATTGGCGTCTTTACATGCTGGTGCGGCGAGAATATCGCGCGCACGGTGGACGTTGACGAAGTTGCGAAACGCGTCGCGGAACTTCCCGGCGTGCGCTGTTCGCTGAACTACAAGTACATGTGCTCCGATCCCGGGCAGGCGATTGTGCGCGAGAAGATTGCGACCGAGAAGCTGGATGGCGTGGTGGTGGCTTCGTGTTCGCCGCACATGCACCTGAAGACCTTCCGCAAAGCGGCGCAGGCGGCGGGACTCAATCCTTATCTCGTGGAAATGGCGAACATTCGCGAGCAATGCTCGTGGGTGCATCACGATCGCGTGCAGGCTACCGCCAAGGCCTTTGAGATCATTCGCCTGTCGGTCGAGAAAGCGCGGAACGATGCCGCGCTGCAACCGATTCGCGTCCCTGTGACGCGGCGCGCCCTGGTGATCGGCGGGGGCGTCGCCGGAATACAGGCGGCGCTCGACATAGCCGATGCGGGCCACGAAGTGGTGATGGTGGAGAGAGAACCCTCCATCGGCGGCAAGATGGCCGGCCTTTCCGAGACTTTTCCCACACTGGATTGCTCGCAATGCATTCTGACGCCGCGCATGGTCGAAGTAGGCCAACATCCGCGCATCAAGCTCTACAGCTACTCGGAAGTCGAGAAGGTGGAAGGGTTCGTCGGCAACTTTAGGATCACCATCCGGCAAAAGGCGCGCTACGTGGACGTCAGCAAGTGCACCGGCTGCGGCGAATGCTGGATCATCTGCCCGCTGAAAAGAAATCCCAGCGAATTCGATTACGGGATGGGAATGCGTCCGGCGATCTATATCCCGTTCCCGCAAGCCGTTCCCGCGCGGCCCGTGATTGACAAGAGCCAGTGCGCCAAGCTGATTCGCAATGGCTGTGGGCTGTGCGAGAAGAAATGCAAGGCCGAGGCGATCAATTTCAAGGATGAGGACAGGCTCGTCGAGGAAGCCGTCGGTGCCGTTGTGGTGGCCACCGGCTACAAGCTTTACAGCATTGCGAAGTCGCAGCCCAAAGCGACGCTTGCCGGGTATGGCGAGTATGGCTACGGAAAGTACAAAGACGTAATTGACTCGCTGCAGTTTGAACGGCTGGTATCCGCATCGGGGCCGACAGGCGGCGTGCTCAAACGCCCGTCCGATGGCGCCATTCCGAAGAGCGTCGTCTTTATCAGTTGTGTCGGATCGCGCGACAACGCCAAAGGCCTGCCGTATTGCAGCAAGATTTGCTGCATGTACACGGCGAAGCACACCATGCTTTACAAGCACAAGGTGCACGACGGCCAGGCGCACGTTTTCTACATGGACATTCGCGCGGGCGGCAAGGGCTACGACGAATTCGTGCGCCGCGCGATCGAACAGGATGGCGCCCAGTATTATCGCGGGCGGGTTTCCAAGATCACGCAAGAGGGTGGCAAACTCGTCGTTCGCGGCGCCGATACGCTGGCGGGAATGCCCGTAACGATCGAAGCGGACCTGGTGGTGCTCGCCGCCGCCATGCGGCCTGCGGATGGCATCGAAGAGTTGGCGCAGAAGTTGAATATCGGCTGCGACGAATTTGGCTTCCTGCTGGAATCCCATCCGAAGTTGCGCCCCGTGGAAACAAACACGGCGGGAATCTTCATCGCCGGCGCGTGCCACAGCCCCAAGGACATCCCTGAAGCCGTGGCGCAGGCATCCGCGGCGGCGAGCAAGGTACAGGTGATGCTGGCGGCCGACGAGCTTACGCGCGAGCCCGAAATCGCCGCGATTAACGAACAAACTTGTGCGGCGTGCTTCACGTGCATTCGCACCTGCCCGTATCACGCGATTGACCGCGCGGAACTTCGCACACCCAGGGGTGCGTTCATCAAAAACACGGCCAGGGTGAATCCGGGGTTGTGCATGGGCTGCGGCACCTGCGTTTCCGTCTGTCCGTCGAAGAGCGCGGACCTGCAGGGATTCACGGACCAGCAGGTGTACGCGATGGTGGAGAGCCTGGCATGAGCAAGGCCCAGGAATTCGAGCCGAAGATCGTCGCCTACGTGTGCAACTGGTGCACGTACCTGGGCGCCGATCTGGCGGGAACCGCGCGGCTCGAATATCCCCCGAACGTGCGGATCATTCGCCTGCCTTGTACCGGGCGAATCGATTTCAACCTGATTATCAAAGCCCTTGAAGTGGGCGCCGATGGCGTGCTGGTCTCCGGCTGCCATCCAGGCGATTGCCACTACACCGCGGGCAACTATCACGCGCGGCGCCGCTGGATATTGTTCCGTGAACTCCTGGACACGCTGGGGATTGACCTGCGCCGGATTCAGTTCACGTGGATTTCGGCGGCAGAGGGCAGGAAGTGGCAGCAAGTAGTGACCGAGTTCACCGATCAGACGAGGAAGCTTGGGCCGTACAAGGAACTGTACGCCACGGGACCGTTCCCGGATGTTCCAGCGCCGGAGACTGCCTCGCCCGGGGTGAAGAGTTTTGCGGCCGAGAGCGAACTGCGCGAGGTTTGCGGCAAGCTGCTGGCCGAGGGCACGGTGAAGGTCGTGATCGGATATGGCGCGCGCGGACCTGTTGTTGTGACGCGTGCCGAGGATGCGGAGCGCCTGGTTTGGAACAACCGCTGCTTCAGCAATCTCACCGCATATTTGAAGCGGAAAGAGATCAAATCGTTGGGGAAAGCGGCCGTCATCGTAAAGCCGTGCGACGAGAAATCGCTCGTTGAACTCGAAAAGGAAGCGCAGTTCGAGCGCAAAGACGCGCATGTCATCGGCATGGCCTGCGAGGGCGTGGACCAGCCCAAGTGCGCGCACTGCACCGCGCGCACGCCGCGTTTCGCGGATGTGACTCTTGGTGTGGAGGCGGGTCCGGAGCCACAAACCAGCCCCTCGCCCAACCGCTTCGCCGCACTGATGGCCATGCCGCCCGCGGAGCGCATGGCGTTCTGGACCGAAGAGTTTAACCGCTGCGTGAAGTGCTACGCGTGCCGGCAGGTCTGCCCAATGTGCTATTGCGAGCGGTGCATTGTGGACAAGAACCGGCCCATTGCGATTGACCCTGCGCCAAGCACGAAAGGAAACTTTGCGTGGCACATCGCGCGGGCCTTTCATCTGGCCGGACGTTGCGTGGGATGCGGCGAATGTTCGCGCGCGTGCCCGGCGGGCATTGACCTGGCTTTGCTGAACATTTCGCTGCACATCGCAGCGCAAAAGAATTTCGGCTACGAAGCCGGCATAGACCCCAAGGCGGAGCCCGTGATTGGATCGTACACGCTGCATGATACGGAGGCCTTTATCCGGTGAGCGAGATCATTTCCCAATCCGTGCTGCGCGGGCTCGCCGCCGAATGGATCGCCGGAGGCAAGAGCGTCGCGGGACCCGCGCGCGTAAAGCCGGATCTCGTACTCTATCGCACGCTGCGATCAGGGGACGACCTGCTGCTCGAAGGCTTTCAACGGCCGTCGAACTCCATCAAGGACTTCCTCTTCCCGAAGGCGGAGAAGCTGTACGGATACAAGATTCACGGGAACAGCATTGAACTTATCGAGAACGATTCGCCAGAACCCGCGCAAGTGATCATCGCCGCGCGGCCGTGCGACGCCGCCGCGTTGCCGATTCTGGATCACGTGTTCAACTGGGATTTCCATGACGAGTTTTACAATCGGCGGCGCGCCGCCACCACGGTGGTCACGCTGGCCTGCAGCGCGCACGATGAAAACTGCTTTTGCACGTCCGTGGGGCTCGATCCCGGCTCGGAGCGTGGTTCGGACGCCATCCTGTTTGCATTGGGAAGCGGCCAATACGAGGTGCGGTGCGCGACGGAAAAGGGCCACGCGCTGTTCGACGGCAAGACGGAGAAATCGGAGCGGACGGGCAAGGCGATTGCAGGCCCGGAAAAACGATTCGATGCGAAGGCGGTGCGCGCGTTTGTCACCACGCATTTCGAGGATCCCTTCTGGAACGAACATGCGCTCACGTGCATCGGCTGCGGGACTTGCGCATTTTCGTGCCCGGCTTGCCACTGCTTCGATATCGTGGATGCCGGGCCCGCGGCGGGCAACGCACGCGTGAAGACATGGGATTCGTGCCAGTTTTCCACGTTCACGGCGCACGCGTCGGGGCATAACCCGCGCCCCGTGCAGGCGACACGCCAGCGCCAACGCATCCTGCACAAGTTCGCAATTTATCCGGAAAAATTCGGGGAGATTCTCTGCACTGGCTGCGGCAACTGCGCGCGCAATTGCCCGGTGGGACTGGGCGTGTTGAGCGTGGCGACCGAGATTAACCATGGATAACGTTTACAAGCCCGACCTTATGGAAGTGACGCGCATCCGCCAGGAGACGCCGGATGTGAAGTCCGTGTCGCTGCGCTTTCTCGATTCCGAACGGGCGCGCAACTTTTCGTTTCGAGTGGGGCAGTTCGGCATCTTCTCCGCGTTCGGCTACGGCGAGTCCACCTTCAATATCTGCTCGAGCTCAAACTGGAAAGATCACATTGAATTCTGCTTCCGCAAGGTTGGCCGGGTGACGGAAGCACTCTGGAAAATAGAAGAAAAGGATGTAGTCGGCTTCCGCGGACCGTACGGCAACGGTTACCCGATGGAAGCCTGGAAGGGGCGGGACCTGATCTTTCTGGGAGGCGGAATTGCCATGCCTCCCATCCGTTGCGCCGTGTGGTACGCGCTCGAGAATCGCGCCGATTATGGCGAGATTACGGTGGTCTATGGGGCGCGCACGGTGGCCGACCTGGTGTTCCTCGACGAATTGGATGAATGGTCGAAGGCCGAACGCGTGCGCATCATCCGCTGCGTTGACCCTGGCGGCGAGACGCCGGATTGGAAAGGCGAGATTGGCTTCGTGCCGCACGTGTTCGAGCGCGCCCAGGTGGCGGCAAAGGATCCGGTGGTCCTCGTCATCGGCCCGCCAATCATGATCAAGAACACGCTGCCGATCCTCGACAAGATGGGCGTAAAACCTGCGTCGGTTTACACCAGTATCGAGAATCGCATGAAGTGCGGCATCGGCAAGTGCGGGCGATGCAACGTTGGGCCCATCTACGTCTGCAAAGAGGGCCCGGTGCTTACCATGGAGCAGTTACAGGGACTTCCGGCCGATTACTGATCGTGGCGGCCGTTCTCACTGGCGAATTGCTTCCTGCATGTATCCTCATTGTGCAGTTACCATGACGCGCAACACTAGAACCATCTATCCCTCTTATCGCCGCTGCAAAAAGTATTAATTTGACTGATGTGCCACAGGGCGATATCCTGCCGCGTTTGCCACTGCATCCAGCCGAGTAAGGAAGCGGCGCAATTGCATTACTCGCGTGAGTTCGTTGAAATAAAAGATGACACCTTAATACCTGAATCCAGCGTGAAAACGATGATCAGGAGCAAAGCGGCTTCAGTCGGTGGGTCTTTTCGAGTATTTCGTGCGCCAGGTCTCGCAAGCTGCTTGAAAATCTAGCAGTCAGATTATTTGCTTTGAGGCGTGACGAAAAGGAACAGTCTTCCGGAAGAAGTATTAGAATTCCTGAAAAAGATTGACAGCAAAGGTGGAAAGACTCGCGCCAAGAAATATGGCGCGAAGACTCTTCGTCGGTGGGCAATAGAATCTGGTGCGGGCAGGCCTCGAAAAAGGAAGGCCAGTTCCTTGCTCGTGCCGCAGCCGACGAAGGAATCCAGCCCACAGGGGGAAAAAAAGGAAGGAGACTTAATGAAACAACGTGGCGTCTTCGAAAAAGTACCTGGGTCGGGGATCTTGTGGATATGCTACTTCGACCAATTTGGCAAGAAGCGGCGAGAAAAAGCGGGCACAAAAAGCGTTGCGATCAAACTCTACGGAAAGCGAAAGCAACAGGTGCTAGAGGGCAAGAAGCTGCCCGAGATATTTCGCAAACCATTTGTAAATTTCTGTCAATTGGCTGATGACGCGCTGGCTTATTCAAAGCGTAACAAGCGGTCTCATAAGACGGATGTTCCTCGTTTTGCCGGTCTGAAAGAATGGTTCGGAGGACATCCAGCGGAGGAACTCACCCCTAAAGAGATTGAACATACACTTGGGAGGGAGGCGGAAAAGGAAAAGTGGGCCCCCTCGACCTTCAATCACTATCGTTCGCTGATGTCCCTGAGTTATCGCCTCGGGATTCTGAATCGGAAAGTCACTGCAAACCCGGCGCGTTCCGTGACGCATCGCCGCGAGGACAGCAATCGGGTGCGGTTTCTCACAGAAGAAGAGAAAAAACTCCGGAAAGTAATCGGGGCCAAGTGGCCGCTTCACCTCCCGGAACTCGATCTGGCGATAAATACAGGCCTGCGCAAGGGCAGCCAGTACGGGCTGACATGGGACATGGTAGACTGAAAGCATAGGATGTTGAACATCCCGCGGACGAAGAACGAAGAACCCATACACGTCCCGTTAAATGATGCTGCGATGGCCTCCCTCAGGGTTGTGCATGACCGGGGCGGCGGCAGAGGGCGTGTGTTCCAGTCGGCCAAAACCGGTGAACCGCTTGAAAATGGGCGGCATTGGTTCGACAAAGCGGTGATGGAGGCTGAGATTAAGAACTTTCGTTGGCACGACTTGCGGCACACGTTTGCAAGCCGTTTGCGGATGAAGGGTGCTGCGCTTGAAGACATTGCAGATCTGTTAGGGCACAAGAGTCTGAGCATGACAAGACGGTACGCTCATCTGGGTCCGAACAAACTGCATGTGGTGGTATCCTTGCTTGGAGCAAGTGACACCACAAGTGACACCGCTAAAAGCGGTGTCCCGGCAGCTTCCTTGCAAGTTGCTATGCAGTAAAGAGTTCAGGGGCGTAGCTCAGTGGTAGAGCAGCGGCCTTTTAAGCCGAAGGTCGTGGGTTCGATCCCCACCGCCCCTACCAATCCTTCTTCTTGAAAACACAGGAGTTCTGGCGACGCGTTTTCCCGTGTACCCCGCGTGTACCTCTCCTATCACGGGATCGTTGCTCCAAGCGGCCCTGAGATCGGCTTCGATTTGCTCTTGGCGTGAACGCGTCCACGGGGCGTAGTGACGCTCCGTGATGCGTATGCTGCTGTGTCCGAGCAGAATTGAGACCCTATCGAGAGGAACACCCGCGAGCAGCAATTCAACGGCGAAAGTATCGCGGAATTGGTGCGGATGACCCGTGGGGACTTTTGCGAATTCAAAGAGACGCTGCAATCTGCGTTGCCATTTTCCCTTTGCGCTGTGGACCTTCGATGCGCCTGTCCAGAAGAAATACCGCTCACTTGAGCGCGGTGCCACGTTCAACGCTTCAACGACCACATCAGGCAGAACGCAGTAAACAGGTACACCAGTCTTTTGCGTGTGCAGAAGTAGCTTGTTCCCGTCGAGGCGGCTCACATCAAGCTGGGTTGCATCCCCGATCCTCAATCCCGAATATCGCAGCAGCAAAACAAAAGCGCGGAGGCGTCGCGCGTTGCGAGCGCCCGCGCTCTTGCCGTAAGGTTCGAGCGCGGCAAAAATGCGAATCATCTCTTCCCGAGTGAATGGCATTGTCGGCTTGTTGGGAACCTTCGGAGCTTTCAGTTCAGTCGCCGGATTATCGTCAATCCATTTTCTCTTTTCTGCGAAGCGCATGAACGCCCTGAGCCGTTCCAGCTTCTTGAGGCTTGTGCGCGGCCCCTGCGTCCACGTTGCGCGAAATGTTGCAAGCGCGTCTAGGTCCAGCTGCTTGAGGAATTGCAGCTTGTATGTTTCCGCGAAACCGTCAAGCTGTCGGAAGAGTAGGCGGTATTTGTTCAGCGTGGCATCGTTCAGCTTCCGCGCTTCTGCGTCGGCAATGAACTTCGTATGAGCATCCTTAATCGTGACCTGGTGTTCCTGCTGGACTGTGCGGCGGTTCTCGGCTTCCCATTCACGGATCAGTTCTTGTGCTCGCTGCCAATCGCGGAGCTTTAGCGACTCTCGCATCTCTTTCCCGCCGAGTGCTCCGTCAACCCAAATGGGGCATTGGCAGTGTCGGTATTTCCGACCCTTTGCGCGTTGCTTGCAATCCTTGCGGTGACGACGATAGATGGTCAGCATCGTGGAATACTCCTACCGGACGCCAGACTTCGATGATAGCCGATGATGGACGCGTTCGAGCACTTTCTGAGGGATGCGCAGCGTTACGTACCGTCTCTTGTGGCGTGGACTCCGCTCTCCTATGACAAGCACGCCTGGCTCGTTCTCGAAAAGCTCACGAACTTTATCAGGACTCAAGTTCCACATTTCGGCGATTTCCGCAACGGCATAATGCCGCTCGATGTGCACCGAGGTCTCGATTTGGGTTGGTACGGACATTGCGTGGCAGCGACTCCTCCAGGGTTTGCGAAGATCGACGAGTACCTCGTCGATTGACTCTCCGGCTTCCGAAAGTGGTGAAGAAAAATTCTTCTTGCTTCCAGTCGCCGAACGAGCTACGATAACGTAAACACTGTACATCAGTGTAGGAGAATATGTCAACCATGATGTCGATCCTCAAGAAGAAACCCCGGCACGAGGTCATCTCCATTCGACTCAGCGAAGACCGCCTCAAGCTGCTGGAACGCTACCAGAAAGTCCTTAGTGAGCGGTTGAGACGCGAGGTGTCTTTGGGTGAGGCCGCCTTCCTCGTTATCGAGGAGCGCGTCGAAGGGATGGACCGTGAAACAGCCCGTCATGAAATGCTCAGTACGCCGACCCCTTCCCTCTATCACATTCGCAAGAAGTGGGAATCGCAGCACGCACTAGCTCTCGCCGAGTGGGATGTGCTCATGCACTATGTGCAGATCGGAGCGGAGGAGGAGGTACAGGAGCCGCCACTGCTTTGGCCTGCGATTCCTTCAAGAGAATCTTACATCGCTTTGCTGGATGCCTTCGAAGCGGTTTATGTGAAGCGGAAGAATCCGGCCTCAAAGCACGCCTGGTATTACGTTCGCAACCTCGGCGGCGAATCCGCAGGCGTTCGCACGTCCGATGAGAAGCCAGAACAGAATCACCAAGCAGTTCTGAAACAGATCGCGGCGCGGAAGCTGCTGCTGAAACCATCTGAAAAATGGGAGCGCCCAGGCTCAGTCGCCAGATGCCTTCTTGTGGCGATTCGAGACGAAGAGGTAGAAAGCTCCAAACTCGATCAGGTTCTTGCACCATTCTGGCCGACTCTATGGGGACTTGCCGCTCGGGGCCATTCGCTACGGCACGAACGCCAACCCGTGCGCCTCGTAAGTCCCAACGAAGATGATTTTCGCCACCGGATTATCTTGCCCGAACCGCTGGAGTCCGATGATCTGAGGCTTTCCCTTTCGGGCTTTGGCCGCCCTGAGTTGGGCATGTCGATTGATCTCGGTCCAGCTCGTCGCGTGAGCTTTCTAATCGCCCGCTACCCGGACCTAGCCGAGTTTCAAACCATGCTCGCGGGATGGCCCATGAAGCGTTCGTGGAACGGCAGGCATTTCGTTGCAACGCCGAGCAAGGAAAAGGGCGGCACGACGATCACTCTTTGGCTGAGGCGGAACGATGTGGGCATCGAGTTTACCGAGCGCGAATGGATGGCTCTGCGCGAACTCTCCCAGAAAGCCTCCGCCCTTCCTGAAGTTCAGCGGTGGCTGGAGGAGCTTCGGCTGGAGTATGGCGAACAGGGTTGATGGTGCGAATCGCTGGTTTGCGCCGCGTTTGCGAAGAGCGGTGCCTTCGGCANNTTGGACGGACACGCCACCCCAAATTGGGTGCTGCAAAGCGCTGCGCGTTAACTTGCTCACGAGACGTGAGTTAGCGAATCGCGAGCGCTGGCCGTTAAATTCCGGCGCTCTTCGTTAACCTCTTTGTTTTGTTCGCTCATGTTCGCGCGAGCGGTTTTTCTTCGAAGTCCTCTTCTGGAGGTCCTGGTCATGCCAGCCGATCAACTGCGAAACCGAACCGTTGGTTCGAAGATGACCGAGAGCGAATACGACCAAGTTGTGGCCGTGGCCGAGCGTGAGGGTTTGACGCTTGGGGAGTGGTGCCGTGAGGTGCTCTTGGCGCATGCGCATTCCAGTGATTTGAAAAAGCCCAGCGCCATCGAACAGACCTTGCTTGCCGAGTTCGTGGCGCTGCGGATGATCCTGCTCAATGCTCTGTGCAAACTTGGGCAGAAAGTGGAACTGAGCGAGCGCGACTTGCAGGACCTAGCCGAACTGGCCGACCAGGAGAGATTCCGCAGAGCGCAGGAGCGCCTCGTGGAAGCAGTTGCAGGGAGGCAGTCATGAACCAGGAATGGGGTCGAAACAAGCACGCGGGTGTGTGGCCGAATCGCTATGCAGTTTGGACATGGACAGCGCTGTTTTTGGCGCTCGTAAGCGTGGTGCCAATCTGCGCTTACCGCTACACCAAAACGTGGACGCCGTTGCAGCGGTTTTATCTGAAAACGTACATCCGCACCGGACTCCGAAGCGTGACCAGCTTTGCGAAGAGCGACCGCTATCAAATGCTGACCGTTGTCATGAAGAAAGGCAGCCACTTGGCTGCCGAAGGCGAGGTGAGAGAGGTTGAGACAGAGGGTGGTGAGACGACGCTCGCACTTACTGACGACGCGGTGAAGATTGGTGACCTTCGCCTTGAACTACAGCAGGTGGAGATCAACAGCGGAAAGCTGCACGAGCTTCTCGGCCATTCGGTCTACCAAGATCAGACGCTTATGGATTTTCTGAGGCCCGCATTGTGGGGCAGTTTGGGCGTGCTCTTTGTTTGTCTCGCGGTAGCGATCCCGAAGGACAAGGCACGTGCCCGCGAGCGGAGGGAAGGGCGAAGATTGAAAGGACCGGAGTTGGTCACGCCACGAGTTTTCAATCGCAGAAATCGTTCGAACGGCATCGGCTTCGAGCTGACGGAAAGAACGTTCATGCAAAAGCTGTTCGGCAGTGTGCCGAACGTCAGGCTCCCCGTCGCAATCGAACCCAACCATATCCTCATTATGGGGGACACGGGCACCGGCAAAAGCACGCTGATAAGAAGAATCATGCAACAGATCGAAGCGCGCGGCGAGACGGCCATTGTCTACGACCCAGCACTCGACTACACGCCGGAGTTCTATCGACCCGAGCGGGGCGATGCCATTCTCAATCCCCTAGACGAGCGGATGCCGTACTGGAGTCCCGGAGATGAGCTGCGACACCCGGCAGAGGCGCTCACCTTAGCCACGTCTCTGTTCCCCGATCGCCGCAACGAGAACCAATTCTTCGTCGAGGGACCAAGGAAAATCTTTGCCCACCTTCTGATCTATAGGCCAACACCCGAACAGATGGCTTGGTGGATGTGCCATGAGGAAGAGATCGACCTGCGGGTGAAAGGCACGCAGTACGCGGCGATGATCGACAAGAAGGCACCAGCGCAGCGAAGCGGCATCCTCGCCTCACTCAATATGGTTGCCGACTCTCTCAAGCTCTTGCCGTCAGAAAACGAAGCGAATGGACGTTGGAGCGCGGCGGAATGGTCGAAGCAACGCAAGGGCTGGGTGTTTCTCACGAGCACTTCCGAAACCCGCGAGCGGCTTTTGCCACTTACGAGTTTGTGGCTCGATACGTTAGTGCTGCGACTCATGAACCAGGGACAGACAAGCGCCCGCAAAGTGTGGTTTGTTTTGGACGAACTGGCGACTTTGCAGCGGTTGCCGCAACTGCACACGGCAGTAACGGAAAACCGTAAATCCAACAACCCGGTTGTGCTTGGCTTCCAAGGCCGCAGCCAACTGGAGACGCGCTACGGCCATGAGGCCGAGGCCATGCTTTCGCAGCCAGCCACGAAGATTTTCCTCCGCACAAGCGAGCCTCACGCGGCGAAGTGGATTTCGGACACCATCGGAAGAATCGAGATCGAGCGCTTGCGAGAAAGCCGTTCGAGTGGGCAGATGAGCGGGCAGCGGAATACGACGAGTTACAACAACGAGCGCGACGTTGTGCCGCTGGTGATGGATTCGGAGATCAGCGGCCTTGAGAACCTGCACGGGTATCTCAAGAGCGGAAACCTTGTCGTACGGATGAGCTTCCCGTTCATCGAACTGCCCGCAAAGCATCCGAGGTTTATCCAGCGACCAACGGAGATCCGCCCGGAGGAGCCTTCCAAGACCGCAGAGGCCGCAGCGGGAGCTGGCGGCGGGCCGGAACAGAAGCTCACGCAGCACGAAATCAAGCAGGACCGCCAACAGGAATTGAAACGGTCCAGTACATGGCAAGGGCATTTCTTCCGGTAGGCCAACACCACGATGCTAACCATTTCCAATCCTCTCAGCGCAAGCCAAGCGCTGGCTTATCACGCGGAAGAGTTCTCCAATGCCCGCGAGAATTACTACACGCAAGGCGACCAAATACGCGGCGAGTGGCATGGGAGGCTTGCCGAGCAGTGGGGGCTACGCGGCGAGGTTGGCGAGGAACACTTCCAACGGCTCGCGGAAGGACAACACCCGATCACTGGTGAGCAGCTCGTCCGCCACAAGGCAGCGCGAGAATACGTCAACGAACACGGGCAGAAGATACGCACGATGGAACACCGCGCGGGTTGGGACGCGACTTTCTCAGCACCGAAGAGCGTATCGCTTACTGCGCTCGTAGGTGGGGACCAACGAATTCGGGAGGCGCATCAACAGAGCGTTGCCGTTGCGCTTGATGAACTGGAGCGATACGTCCAGGCGCGCATCGGCGGGAACCTTCCGGCAGAAACAACCGGGAAATGGGTAGCGGCGAAGTTCGAGCACGACAGCGCAAGGCCCGTTGACGGTTATGCGGCCCCGCAACTCCACACGCATGTGGTTTTCTTCAATCTTACGGAAACCGGGGATGGAGGAACCTACTCGCTGCAACCACGGGAACTCTACAAGACGCAGCAGTATGCGACGGCGGTGTATCGCTCGGAATTAGCCGCGCGGCTCAAAGGGCTCGGTTACGAAGTCGAACGTGGCAAAAACGAGCAGCCAGAAATTACGGGTTATTCCGAAGAATATCTCGCGGCATCGAGTCCCCGCCGCCAGCAGATCGAAGCGCATCTCGCGAAAGAAAATCAGAGGGGAGCCGACGCGGCACAAATCGCCGCGCACAAGACTCGACAGCCCAAACTCGAACTTTCACAGGAGCAGATGCTGCAGCGTCACCAGCAGATGGCGGAAGCTTTCGAGAATCAGCCAGAGCGTGTAGTGGAAGCCGCCACGGCGAGAGAAACACGAATCGAAGAGGATTCACCACGCACGACCGCAAAATCAGCCGTCACGTTCTCCAAGGAAAGGAATCTGGAGCGAGAAGCCGTAGTCGATGAGCGTGAGCTGCTACGGGATGCACTGAGGCGTTCGATGGGACAGGCAACGCTGACAGACGTGAAGACCGAATTCGAAAAACAGGTCAACCGCGGTGAGTTCATCGGTGTTGAGCAGAAAACGGGTAGACCAGGCCGGGTGTTCACGACCCACGAGATGTTGGGCTACGAGCGCGACACAATTCAAGTCATGCGCGACGGGCAGAACAAGCACGAAGCACTTGTCAGCTTGGATACGCGCAGAAACATCGAGAAAGAAAATTCCCATCTCAGCGAGAGCCAGCGCGGGGCGGTCGAGCAAATCCTGTCGAGCCGCGATCAGGTGACGGCGCTGGAAGGCGTCGCCGGCGCCGGCAAAACTACTTCTTTAGCCGCGATCCGGGAAGCCGCCGAGCGAGATGGTTACAAAGTGGAAGGCTTCGCGCCAACGTCGCGCGCGGCGCAGAAACTCTCCGAAGCTGGAATCGAATCGAGCACGTTGCAGCAGCATCTGACGCGGAGCGAGGAGCCGCAAGACGGACAGAAGCGGCTGCATGTTCTCGACGAATCGAGTCTTGCGAGCACGAAGCAGATGAACCAGTTCCTACATCGCTTGCATGAGCAGGACCGTGTGGTGCTGGTAGGGGACACGCGGCAGCATGAAGCCGTCGAAGCCGGAAAGCCATATCAGCAGCTACAAGAAGCCGGAATCGAGACTGCGCGGCTCGACGAAATCGTGCGGCAGAAAGACCCGGCGCTGAAAGAAGTGGTGGAGCATCTCTCTCGCGGCAATGTGAGAGAGGCGATGGAAAAACTCGACGCGCAGGGCCGCGTGCATGAAATCGTGGACCGGGACGAGCGGCTAAAGGAAATCGCGCGCGAGTACGCCGCGAAACCGGAAGGCACGCTTGTAGTGTCGCCCGACAACGAATCACGCAGAGAAATCAATTGGGTCATCCACCGGGAAATGCAGACGCGGGGCCAGGTGGACGGGCACGAACACAAGCAGCGTGTACTTGTTGCGCGACAGGAGATCACGGGAGCGGATCGGCAGTGGGCCGGGCAATACGAATCGGGCGACGTGGTGCGCTACACGCGAGGCAGCAAGACGCACGGCATCAAAGCGGGAGAATATGCGCGGGTTGAGCGCGTAAACGAGAAAGAAAATCTGGTGACGGTGAAGCGCGAGAACGGCAAGCAGGTCGGCTACGATCCGCGCCGGTTGCAGGGAGTGACGCTTTACCGGGAGACGGAGCGCGCGTTCAGTGAAGGCGACCGCGTGCAGTTCACAGCGCCGTACAAAGAGCAGCGCGTTGCGAATCGCGAACTGGGGACCATCGAGAAGATGGACGCGAGCGGAGACGTGCAACTGCGTCTCGACTCGGGCCGCAGTGTGGCGTTCAACATGAAAGAGAATCCGCATCTCGATCACGGGTATGCTGTGACGAGCCACAGCAGCCAGGGGCAAACCGCCGACCGCGTGCTGGTGCATGTGGACACGGAGCAAGCGGGAGAAAAACTCGTGAATCGGCGGTTGGCATACGTGGCGGTGTCGCGTGGCCGCTACGATGCGCAGCTCTACACGAACGACAAAAACCATCTCACGGAGCAGCTATCGCGCGATGTCTCCCACCGATCCGCGATGGAGCCGGGCCGAACGCAGCAACCAGCAGCCGAGAAAATCGAGCCGTCCGCGCCGAGCCAGGCGCAAGCAGTGGCGGCAAAAGCGCAAAGTCTAGGGCGTTAGGAGAAAGGCAGGGCTTCGTTCAATGGGAATAAAACTGGTGGTTCGCACCAACTCCACAAAGTACAAAAAGAACCCGAAAGGGTTCAAGAGCACAGATGAGTGTGCAGTCGTCCTCAAAGCCTTCTGTGATATCCACGGCATCCCGTACAACGATGTATTCGTGTCCATCGCCGTGTCGCGCGAGGGAAGCAATCTGAAAAAATTCGGACCGGGACGGACAGCAGTCAAATACCAACTCTCAGAAGCGTATGGCGGCAACGTTCTTACGCTGAAGCCTGACGTGGTGAAGGAGATCGAAGTAGTATGCGTTGGTGATTTTCAAACGACGATCTGCAATGTAGTTGCGAAGGGTTTACACGGTGAAGACATCGGCGAATATCTTTCAAAGTTCACGGTGCTTTCAGGCAAGACCACCGATGAGAAGATGGCCGAGCTGGAAAAAGCAGCAGCAAAGGTTCGCTCACCGCAATACGCCGAGGCCCGCATTCATAGGCCATTGAAAAGAAGTGACGACGTGCGGTTCTAAGGAGGAGCCGCGATACGCGCAGCAGCCGAGAAAATCGAGCCGTTCGCGTCGGGCCACGCGCAAGCAGTGGCGGCACGAGCGCAGAGCATCGGACGTTAGCTCTCCCGCTACACCGGAATCGGCTTCATGTACTCACGAATGATGTCGTAGTTCCCGGTCTTCCAATCGCTGATGTCGGCCCCAACGATGAATATCTCGCAGGCGAAGCGGAGCGAGAAGATGGTTTTGTCCTTGAAACAGACGTTCATGCAGAGTGTTCCATCGTCGATGGAATGGCTGATGTAATCCACAATCTTGCCGCGCACTTCTGGATACTTCCTACGCTTCATCTCTAGGCGCTTTTTCATCACCTTGTGCAGCTCCTTTCGTTCCTTGGGAGTGATCGGGGTTATGGGTGTGCTTCCGACCCACACGATCTTCGGCTTTTTCGTCACGCGTTTTTTAGTCATGGCCCTTCTCCCGCATGGCGCTCTTGGCGTTCGAAGTGGGCTTCCGGCGCTTGCTGGCGCGCTTTTTCTTCTGCTCTTGCTGGGCTTCCCAGCGTTGTTCGTCTTCGGCGACTACGGAGTGCGGGACAATGCCGACACGCGGCGGCAATCCCTGCTTCTTGCGCTCTTCCTCGCGGTGTTCGACGTCGAGATACACGTCGTCGGGGTCTCGCCACTTCTTTTCATAGGCGCGTCGCTGCTTCCAGAAGCGGCCTTCGTCGTGGCGCTCGCTGTCGGCGAGGTGCTCGACGAAATCAGCGTTCATGTCGCAACGAACTTCTTCGATCTCCGCGACGGCGGCCCCACGGAATAGTTCCAAGCGCCATGGTGTAAAAGTCTGGGTTGCTATGCCTGAATGTGTCCCATAGTCCGCCGTCGAACTCGATGGATCCCGGCGCTATGACGTTGACGCGGATCTTCTGAGGAGCGAGAGCAACCGCCAAGGTCTTCGAATGGCTGATGAGGACCGCCTTCGCTGCTGCGTAAGCAGGAGGAGAGCCCGCCTCCAGACCAGACCCCGACGAAATGTGTAGAATGCATCCGCCCCCACTCTCGGTCATCCAAGGTACAACCTTCCAGCAGGCCCGCACGGCCGCCATGACATCGACGTTCAAGTTACTGCGCCATCCTGCTTCGTCGTCGGCAAAGGCCATTGCCGACACGTTGTTGACGAGAATATCGAGACGCCCCAGCACTTGCCGGGCTGATTCTAGAAAGCCATCAAGGGCCACCGGATCGCCAACATCACACACTCCAGCCCAGACCCTCCCGCCTTGCTTGAGCAACTCTCGTTCCGCATCGTGCAAAGCGTCTGCCCCCCTCGCGCAGATTGCAACGTTTGCTCCCTCCTGCGCGAGACCGAGCGCGATTGCACGACCGATGCCCTTGCTGCCGCCGGTGACCACGGCACACTTACCCCGAAGGCATAGATCCATTACCGCCTCCTCTGGCATTACATACCGATGCCTGCCCAATGACCAGCTTACTGCCAGACGTGCTGTCTCAAGAGGGTAGCACCGAACCGTTGCCAATCCGGTGCTCAGGCGCAGACTCTCACCGCTTGGGGAGGCCTTCGTCCGCATCGTGCAGGAAGTGGATGCAGAACTTCTCGAATTCGAGCAGAAGAACTCCCCGAAATTCCTTCCTCTGCCTAAGCGAGTTCGCTCCAAATCGAAATCCGCAAGCAACTCGCGGTAGGCGGGGTGTCTGCCCACGGAAGGACAATTGCAATTGCAGCGGAAACGTTTTGGCAGACGAGTAACCTGAACGCTACGGCAAATCCGTTTTGGCACTTTCGCGACAGGCCATCCTTCGGTTAAACTCGCGAATAATGCCGAAAATTCCATATCCCGGTGGGAAAGGTAGGATCGCTAAACAGATCGTTTCGTTCTTACCCCGAGAAGGTCGCATTTACCTCGAACCCTTTGCGGGACGAGGAAATTTATTTTGGGCAGCAGTCGAACTAGGACTCAAATATGAAAAATGGTGGCTGAATGACCTCGCAACCGCAGCATTCTTCGAGGCGATTCGCACGCACGGACACAAAATAAAAGTGCCGCCCCGCAGTCGGCAGGAGTTTGAAAAGCAGCGTGACGCATTCAAACGTGGTGATCCCACTGCAATCTTGCTCGCACCGCACCTTGCATACAGCGGCGGCTTGTACGAAAGCGGAGTTAAAGGCGGTTCAGGTTGTGGTGACGACGACGGAGGAGTGACCTCAACGGGATTCGAAAAAACATTAAGAGAATGCCATCGCATTCTTCACCGAACGCGGGCAAAAATCACCGGGATTGACTGGGCACGATTTCCGGCGTGGTTACGGATGCGTCCGGGGGTGTGGTCGCCAACGCGGAAGCAAAAGCGACGAACGAGGCATCTGGACAAACGTGGACTGCCGCATCTGGTTCGTCCGGTGAGTTTCAATTGCAGAATCTGCCCCCGGGCTCCTATGCGGTGGAAGTGTCCGCCGCGGGCTTCCAGGTATTTCGGGCGAACAAAATCGGCGTCTCCGTCGGATCTGCCTACAACTTGCCGGTCAGGCTGG
>PMES01000031.1 GCA_003154775.1 Acidobacteriota bacterium
ACGAGCGCGGAAGTTAGGCTAGGTACCGCACCTACGGCGCTCCTGCTTTCCCCTGCCACGGTTCCCAGCCCTCACGGGCTGGGCTAACCTCTGCCGCGCTTCCAGCGCTGATCATGCGCGAAATGCATCTCGACCCAGCGCCGGAGGCGCGCAACATCCCTCTCACCAGCACCGGAAGTGCGAAACAAGTTAGCCCAGGGCGTCAGCCCTGGGTACATGGCGTATAACGATTCCTAGCGCCGTACGCGCGGCACCTGTGCCCGCCGTTTTCTGGAGGACGCGTCACATCCCTCTCCCCAGCACCGGAGGTGCCAAACAAGTTAGCCGGGTGCCCCACCCTCGTGGTGCGAGGGTGGGGCATGGGTTTCTCTCCATATTGAACTTACAACTTAGAACTGAATACTTAGAACATTCTGGGTGGGTCCGCTCATCATCTTCTTCTCTCCCCTCTCCACCTTCTCTCCAGTACTGAATCCCCAGGCCAGTTCTAGTCCCCTGTCCCTGTTTTGCCCCTTTGTTTTTCCCTACTGCCCCTCGATTCCGCCTCAACACTTTTCCCGGAAGCACAGAAAGGCGGAGGGTGCCCCGTCCATCCTTGCTGCATCTTGTGAGAAATCCGGGTTAGGGCGTAGGCGAGGCCGGCAGCTGGCTCTTGGAGGGTTGCGCCGGAGCAGCCGCCGGGACCTGGGCCTCCCGCGAAATGATCTGCTGCGAAGTGGGAAGCGTGGAGGAATCCCAACCCCCGCCGACCGCCTCAATCAACTGCACGCTGGCCACGATTTGCTGGATACGCAGGTCCACGGCGGTCTGCTGATTGCCGAAGAGAGTTGTCTGGGCGGTAATGACGTTGAGGTAGGGGTCGATGCCGAGGCGGTAGCGATCCGTGGCCAGATTAAGGCTGCGCTGCGCCGACTGGATGGCGGTATCTTGCTCCTGAATTTCCTTGGAAAGAACGCGCAGGGTTGAAAGATTGTCCTCAACTTGTTGAAAGGCGGTCAGAACGATGCCGCGATAGTTCGCGACCGTCTGATCATATTGCGCGCGGTACTGCTCGACAGTGGCGCGACGCAGACCGCCATCGTAAATCGTCTCGGAAATGGCCGGGCCGACGGACCAGAGCCGGCTTGGCCAGGTAAACCAACTGGAGGCCTTTGTGGATTGAAATCCGGCGGAAGCACTCAGTGTCAGCGTTGGATAAAACGCGGCTCTGGCGACGCCGATTTGCGCATTGGCCTGGGCCATCAGGCGCTCGGTTGCGGCGATGTCCGGACGGCGCTCCAAAAGTTGCGAGGGAACGCCAAACGGAATGGCGGGCGGCGGAGTTTTCAAGGGCTCGACGGCGATCGAGAAAGAAGAAGCAGGCTGGCCAACCAAGAGTGCAATGGCATGCTCGTATTGCGACCGCAGAATGCCAAGATTGGTGTCTTGCGCGCGGGTGGCTTCCAGTTGAGTTTCGGCTTGCGCGACGGCTTCGTCGGAGTCGATGCCCGTTTCATACAGCGCCTTGGTCAGTTCCAGGGATTGCTCGTACGCCACCACGGTCGAATCAAGCAGTTGCTTGAGAGCGTCCTGCCCGCGCAGTTGGAAATAATCGACGGCGAGTTCCGCTTGAGCCGTCAGGCGGGTATTCTCGAGGTCGGCCGCGCTGGCTTGCGCGTTGGCGACGCTGGCGCGAACAGTGTTGCGCACGCGGCCCCACAAGTCGGGCGTCCAGGAGGCGTCGAAGGGCAGAGAGTATTCGGTGAAGGTCGTTCCGCCTGAAGAAGCGGGCTGGTGCTGGGGAACGATGCTTGCACCGACGGAGACGGTTGGGAAGTATTGCGAGCGAGCTTGGCGCACCAGGGCACGCGCCGCCATGAAGCTGGCAAAGGCAGCGGCGACGTTTTGGTTGGAAATGTTGACTTGCTCTTCGAGTGCGTTCAACTGGGAATCGCCAAAAATCTCCCACCAGTTGCCATGGAGAGCGGTGTCCTGGGGTTGCGCGACTTTCCAGCCGTCCATTTTCTGGAGATCGTCGGGAGTGACCTCTTTGAACGTCGCCGGCACCTTGGCCGCGGGGCGATTGTATTTCGGGCCGACATCGCAGCCCTGGAAAAGTACTGAGCCGCAAAGAAGCGCGGCCGCAACACGCATTTTGTTGGTTGCTTTCATCGGTGCCTCAGACTTCTTACTTGGATGGCCCTTTCTGATAGCGAGTTCGCGTGGCGCATAAGAACCTGTCATCCGAAGGACTCGAGTTGTCTCTGCTGTTCGAGCTTTCCGTGGGCGCGAAGCCACTTGACTCTCAAGCGGTCCAGGGAAAGGTAAACGACGGGCGTGGTGTAAAGGGTGAGCATTTGGCTCAGAATCAGCCCGCCAATAATGGCGATGCCGAGAGGATTACGTAGCTCCGAACCCGTCCCTCTGCCGAAGGCCAACGGCGTGGCGCCAAAGAGGGCCGCCATGGTGGTCATCAGGATGGGGCGGAATCGCAGGATGCAAGCCTGGAAAATGGCTTCACGAGGGCTTTTGCCGTCGATGCGTTCCGCAGCCAGCGCAAAGTCGATCATCAGGATGGCGTTCTTCTTGACGATGCCGATTAACAGAATAACGCCGATCAACGCAATGATGCTGAGGTCCTTGTGAAAGATCATGAGCGCAAGCACGGCGCCGACTCCCGCGGAGGGCAGGGTGGAAATAATCGTGAGCGGGTGGATGTAACTCTCGTAGAGAATTCCCAGGACGATATAGACGGCCATGAGAGCGGTGATAATGAGAAAAGGTTCCGTCGCCAGGGAAGATTGAAAGGCCTGAAGAGTGCCGGAAAACATGCCGTGAATGGTGTTGGGGATGCCGATTTTCTGTTCCATGGCAAGGATGGCTATGGAAGCGTCGCTGAGGGCAACACCGGGGGCCAGGTTGAAGGAAATGGTGACCGAGGGATATTGACCCTGGTGATTCACGGCCAGCGGAGCAGTGGAGGGCTCGTAATGCGCGATGGCGCTGAGAGGAACGACTTTCCCTTGCGCGGCCCGGATATAAACATCGTTCAAGTTCACGGGTGATTGCCAGAACTTGGGAGCGACTTCCAGCACAACGTGGTACTGGTTGATGTTGGTATACATGGTGGAAACCTGGGCCTGGCCGAAGGCTTCGTAGAGGGAATTATCGAGCATCTGCGGGGTAATGCCGAGGCGCGACGCGGTGGCACGGTCATAAGTAAGCATGGCCTGAAGACCGCTGTTCTGCTGGTCGGTATTGACGTCGGTGAGCATCGGCAATTTGCGCATCTGTTGGAGCAGGACGGGGCCCCACTTAACGAGCTCCTGAATGCTGTCGCTCTGAATGGTGTACTGATATTGTGCACTGCTCATCCGTCCGCCGATGCGCAGGTCCTGTCCGGCTTGCATAAAGGTGTTTGCACCGGAGACCGAAAGGAGTTTAGGACGCAGACGGTCAATCACCTGGTTGGCGCTGGCGTCGCGCTGGCCGAGGGGTTTCAGACCGACGTACACGAAGCCGCCGTTGGTGGGGCCCCCGCCGCCGGTGAACGCCATGACGTTCTGCACGGCCGGATCCGTTTTGATGACGCTGACGATGCGCGCCGTAGCCTTTTGCATAGCCTGGAATGAAGTGTCCTGCGAACCCTGTATGCCGCCGAAGACGACGCCGTTATCCTGCTGGGGGAAGAATCCTTTGGGGACGATCCAAAAAAGGTAGAAGTTGAGAGCGATGGTGAGGCCCAGAACGAGGAGCGTCAGGCGGGAGTGTTCCAGGACCCACCCGAGGCTCCGCTCGTAGGCCCCCAGGATCGCAGCGAAAGCGCGCTCGCTGGCGCGGTACGCCATGCCGTGCCTCTCATCGCGAAGATTCCTGAGCAGCCGAGAGCACATCATCGGCGTAGCCGTCAGTGAAATGCCCAGGGAAACCAAGATGGCGACCGAGAGGACCACGGCGAATTCCCGGAAGAGCCGGCCGACGATACCTCCCATCAACAGAATGGGGATGAACACTGCAATCAGAGAGATGCTGATGGTCAGGACCGTAAAGCCAATTTCGCTGGCGCCCTTGAAGGCCGCTTGCATGGGCGACATGCCCTGCTCGAGATAGCGAGTGATGTTCTCGATGACCACAATGGCATCGTCAACCACAAAGCCCGTGGAAATGGTGAGCGCCATGAGCGAGAGGTTGTCAATGCTGTAGTGAAACAGGTACATCACGCCAAACGTGCCGATGAGGGAGACGGGGACGGCGACGCTGGGAATGAAGGTGGCACGGACGCTGCGCAGGAAGACGAACACCACCAAGATGACCAGGGAAATCGAGATCATTAGATTACGCTCGACGTCGCGAACGGAAGCGCGAATGGTGAGCGTACGGTCCATCACAATTTCCGAGTCAATGGCGGCAGGGATGGAAGCTTTGAGTGCCGGAAGCACGGCACGGATGCGATCCACGGTGTCAATGATGTTCGCGCCCGGCTGGCGGAAAATGATGATGAGGACACAGGGTTTGCCGTTCGCGTACCCGGCAGCGCGCACGTTTTCCGTGGAGTCCTGGACGTTGGCGACATCGGACAATTTGACGGCGGCGCCATTGTGGTAGCCCACCACAAGAGGCATGTAGTCCGCCGCCTTCAGGAGCTGGTCGTTCGTTGTGATGTCCGCTGACGTCGCGTCATCCGTGATTTGGCCCTTGGGACTATTGGCATTCTGCCGGCTGAGCATCGCGGCAACGTCCTGTAAGCCCAGACCATAGCTGTTGAGTTGGGTAGGATTCACGTCCACCCGCACACCCGGTAGCGAACTGCCACCAACGCTCACTTGTCCGACTCCCTGAATCTGAGAAAGACGCTGCTGCATGATGGTGGAGGCGGCGTCGTAAAGCGTGCCTTTGTCGTACACATTTGACGTCAGCGCCAGAATCATGATCGGAGCATCGGCCGGGTTGACCTTGCGATAGGTGGGATTGCCAGGGAGATTCGAGGGCAAGTAACTCCGCGCGGCATTGATCGAGGCTTGGACGTCGCGCGCGGCTCCATCAATGTTACGGTTCAGATCAAATTGCAGGGTGACGCCGGTCGTGCCCAGATAACTGGAGGACGTCATTTCCGTCACGCCGGCAATCCTTCCGAACTGGCGCTCCAAGGGCGTCGCGACGGAGGAGGCCATGATCTCCGGACTGGCTCCCGGCAAACCGGCGCCAACCGAAATCGTGGGGAAATCGATCTGGGGAAGCGGCGAGACCGGCAACTCGCGAAAAGCCACGGCCCCAGCCAGCGCGATGGCCGCCGTCAGAAGAGTGGTGGCCACCGGCCGTCGAATGAATGGAGAAGAGAGGCTCATAGCATCAATCCGCTGGGACAACCTCAAGTCCGGCTTCGGGCGCGCGACGCGAAGAGAAGCGTTGCGCGAGCCGGTCGAAGAAGATGTAAATGACCGGAGTCGTGTAGAGCGTCAGAACCTGACTCAAGAGCAAGCCGCCAACCATGGAGATGCCCAAGGGGCGACGCAGCTCCGAGCCTATTCCGGTACCAAGGGCCAGTGGCAAGCCGGCCAGCAATGCAGCCATGGTGGTCATCATGATCGGACGGAATCGCAGGAGGCAGGCTTCATAAATGGCGACTTCCGGCTTCTTGCCTTCTTTGCGCTCCGCCTCGAGAGCGAAGTCGATCATCATGATTCCGTTTTTCTTGACGATACCGATCAGAAGGATGATACCGATGAGGGCGACGACGCTGAGTTCCTGGCCGAAAAGCAACAAGGCCAGAATGGCACCCACCCCGGCGGAGGGCAGCGTGGACAGAATTGTGAGGGGGTGGATGTAACTTTCATAGAGCACGCCAAGGACGATATAAACCGTGACCAGCGCCGCGAGGATCAATAGCGGCTCGTTCGACAAGGAGGCTTGAAACGACGCGGCGGTGCCCTGAAAGGCGCCCTGCACGCTGAGAGGCATGCCAATTTCCTGCTGGGCTTTGTCGATGGCCTTGGTGGCTTCGCCAAGCGACGCACCGGGTGCCAGATTGAACGAGATGGTGACGACGGGAAATTGCCCCTGGTGATTGACGGACAAGGGGCTGCTCTTCATTTCGAAGCGGGTAAAGGCGCTGAGGGGAACCGCGCCACCATTTACGGTTGCTACGGGGCTAGGATTGGCAGAACCGGAGCTGACAGCCGTATTGGGGACAGCGGAAGGGCTGGGCGCAGCAGAGGAAGCCGAATTGCCGGAAGACGTCGTCGCCGTGACAGTCTGCGTACCTGAAGAGCCAGTGGTGAGTGCAGTTGGAGCCAGAGCAGAACGCACGTAGATGTCCTGTAATTTCGAGGGGTTCTTCTGAAACTCGGGTTGCGTTTCAAGAACGATGTGGTACTGGTTCACCTGGGTGTAGAGCGTCGAAACTTGGCGCTGTCCAAAAGCATCGTAAAGCATCTGGTCGATCGCTTGCGGCGTGATGCCCATGCGGGAAGCGGTGACGCGGTCGATGGTGAGGGAGGCGGCCAAGCCGGAAGTCTGCTGGTCCGTGGCCAGATCGCGAAGCTCCGGAATGGCTTGCAGTTTGGCCATCAGCTTGGCCGTCCAGTAATTCAGTTCGCGCTGATCGGGATCTTCGAGGGTGTACTGATATTGCGTGCGGCTCACGCGGTCTTCGACCGTAAGGTCCTGCACCGGCTGCATGTACAGAGTGATGCCATCGATCTTTTCCAGATTTGGCTGGAGCCGCCGGATGACATCCGAGGCGTTGATTTTGCGCACTTCCAGGGGCTTCAAATTGATTTGGATACGCCCGCTGTTCAATGTCGTGTTGGTGCCGTCGATACCGATGAAGGAAGAAAGACTCTCCACGGCAGGATCCTGCAAGATCAAGTGGGTGAGTTGCTGCTGCTTATCCGCCATGGCCGGAAACGATACGGACTGGGCGGCTTCCGAAATGCCTTGAATGATGCCCGTATCTTGCACCGGGAAGAAGCCCTTGGGGATGAAGATGTAGAGGATAACAGTGAGCACCAGCGTGGCGGCGGCCACAAGCAGAGTTGCGGTTTGGCGCTTTAACACCCACGTTAGAGTTCGTCCATAGAAAGCGATGATGCGGTCAAAGGCTCTCTCCGAAGCCATATAAAAACGGGTCTGCTTTCGCCCGTGCGTGCTTTTCAAAAGACGCGAACACATCATGGGTGTGAGAGTCAGAGAAACCACCGCGGAGACGAGGATGGTAACGCTCAGGGTGATGGCAAACTCGCGGAAAAGCCGCCCGACGATGTCGCCCATGAAGAGCAGGGGAATCAATACGGCAATCAAGGAAATCGTGAGCGATACGATGGTGAAACCGATCTGCTCGGAGCCTTTCAGCGCGGCTTGCAGCGGCGGGTCGCCCTCTTCGATAAATCGGATAATGTTCTCGATCATCACGATGGCGTCATCGACGACGAACCCCGTGGAAATCGTGAGGGCCATCAGCGTGAGGTTGTTTAAGCTGAAGCCCGCGAGATACATCACGCCGAACGTGCCGACGATGGAGAGAGGGACGGCGACGCTGGGGATGATGGTGGCGGAAACATTGCGCAAGAACAGAAAAATGACCATGACGACCAGCGCCACGGTGAGCATGAGTTCAAATTCCACATCCTGGACGGAAGCCCTGATCGTGGTGGTGCGGTCCGTCAGTACATCCACTTGCACGGCGGCGGGGAGATTGCTTTTCAGGACAGGAAGCAACTTTTTAATGCGATCGACTACCTGAATGATGTTGGCCCCGGGCTGGCGCTGAATGTTGACGATGACCGCGGGAGTTTCGTTCATCCAGGCGGCCTGGCGGTTGTTTTCCACGTCATTTTCGACCGTAGCCACATCGGAGAGTTTTACGGGCGACCCGTTGTGGTAAGCAATGATGACCTGCTCGAAATCGGAAGCGTTGAGCAGTTGGTCGTTCGATTGAATCTGGTAGTCCTGTTGCGGGCCGTCGAAGTTCCCTTTCGCCTGGTCGAGGCTGGTTTGCTGGAGGGCCGTGCGGACATCCTCGAGATTTATGCCGTACGAGGAGAGCGCCGTGGGATTCACGCGCACGCGAACGGCCGGCTTTTGCCCGCCGCTGATGCTGACGAGTCCCACGCCCGGAAGCTGAGAAATTTTTTGGGCGAAGCGCGTATCCGCGAGGTCTTCGACTTGCGACAGCGGAATTGACTTGGAGGAAAGCGCCAGCGTAAGAATCGGCGTGTCCGCCGGATTCGTTTTGCTATAGATCGGGGGGATCGGCAGATCGGAGGGCAGATAGGTTTGGGCGGCGTTGATGGCGGCTTGTACTTCCTGTTCGGCGACGTCGATGTTCAATTCAAGTGAAAACTGCAAAACAATGATGGAACTCCCGTCGGAGCTCGTGGAAGTCATCTGATTGAGGCCGGGAACCTGGCCGAACTGGCGCTCGAGTGGCGCGGTTACGGCCGAAGCCATCACATCCGGATTGGCGCCGGGATAAAACGTAACGACCTGAATGGTGGGGTAGTCGACCTCCGGCAGCGCCGAGACGGGCAACTGGAGATAGGCGACGAAGCCAGCAAGCAAGATGGCCGCCATCAATAGCGACGTCGCTACCGGCCGTAAAATGAACGGACGAGAGGGACTCACTGCGACGAGCCTCCCTTTTTGCCTGCCGGGGCGCCTGCCCCACGGGTTGTGGGCGGACCAGATTGGGTATCCTGGCCCGTTTGAGGCTGCTGGCCGGAGGCTCCGGCACCGCCGCTGGTGGGCTTGCGAACGGTAACTTTCGAGCCATCCTGAAGCTTGTCGAATCCATTGACAGCCACGACTTCCTGAGGTGCGACTCCCTCGACAGCGGTCACGGAACCATCCGTGGTGCCGGGGGTTATTGTCCGCATGGAGGCGGTCTGGTCACTTTTGATCACGTAGACAAAAGCCCCTTGGGCGCTACGCTGAATCGCCGGAGTGGGAATCAAAGTCATATTGCGTTGCGTGTCGACGAGCAGTTTGACGTTCACGAACTGGTTGGCGAAGAGAGCGTTGTCCGCGTTTTCAAAGATGGCTTTGAGTTTCAACGTGCCGGTGGTGGTGTCAATGACATTATCGAGGGTGAGCAGCGTGCCGGACGCAAGTTTCGTGCTCTCTGCACGGTCAAACGCATCGACAGGCAGCTTTTTCCCTTTGCGCAATTGCTGTTGAATCTGGGAGAGCTGATCTTCGGCGATGCTGAAAATCACCGTGATGGGCTGAAGTTGCGTGATCACGACCAAGGCCGTGGTGCTGTTGGCCTGGACGATATTCCCGGGGTCAATGAGGCGGAGTCCAACGCGCCCGGCAATGGGTGCGGTGATATGGGTGTAGACGAGATTGACCTTGGCATTGGCGAGCTGGCCCTCGTCGTTTTTGACGGTGCCTTCATCCTGCAACACGACCTGCTGTTGATCATCCAATTGCTGCTTGGCGATGGCGTTGCGAGTGAAGGCTTGCTGGTAGCGTTCCAAATCGATCTTGGCTTCGTTCAAGACGGCCTGATCATGCGCCAGTTGTCCTTCGACTTGCGTTAGCGACGCCTGATAAGGGCGGGGATCGATTTCGACCAGCGGGTCGCCCTTCTGGACCATTTGCCCTTCGTGATAGTAGACCTGGGTAATCTCGCCCTGCACCCGGCTTGTCACCGTTACGGTGTAGACAGGAGTCACCGTGCCCAATGCGTTCAGGTAAATTCCGATGTCGCCCTGGTGCGCTGTCGCCGTCGAGACCAAAACTGGCCGGGAGGCAGGGTCACCGCCGGTTTTCGCCGCGGGAGTGGCCCCGCGAAGTTGCCACCACGCCACGCCGCCAAGGACAAGGGCTCCGAGGATCAGCCAGATCCACCAGCGGCTCTTGTGTGTGGATGCGTTTTCAGTTGCGTAATGCCCGGGCTTCCCGGAGTCCGTTGAGTTTGCTTGTTGTTCCGTCACTTGCACTCCTCAAATCGATGAGGGACAGTCCTCTCGTGAAAAATGAAGCTGCGCACCTTCTATCGTGTGGATAAGACGCACATTCCGCGGAAAGAGCCAACCACAGGTACAGTCCTCTCCCCACACTTCCAGTACATCCTATCATCGTCTTCACTATCTTTTCGACGTGCGGGAGGGGCGGCAAGTTTCATTCGATTACCGGAGAGGGATACGGCGAAAAGGGTCGGGGGCATCGCTTACGGCGTCCCGCGATGGCCGCGTGACTCGATGTCGCGCTGGGCGCAGCGGTCAAGGGAAACGATTGTCCCCGATGGAGCAACAGTTGTCGCTCATCGTGTTGATAGGAAACAAGGTTGGCAGGGGATGAGTGCCGTTGAATGCGTGTTTACCGCAGCGAGCTTCGTGGTAGACTACGGGCCACGAAATCGCTGCTGGAATCGCCATGAAAACCTGCCGCGTCTGTCAGCGGAGCTACTCCACTCATTTCGCCAACTGTCCCCAGGACGGGACGCCCCTCATCCAGTCGGAAGAATGGGCCGAGGGGGAGCTGGTCCGTGGAAAATACCAAATCATTCAGAAGATCGGCCAAGGGGCCATGGGCGCGGTGTACAAAGCGTTGCACATGCACTTCCAGGAGCTGCGCGCGCTGAAGGTGATTGCGGCGGCCCTGGCGAGCGATAAGAAGTTCGTCAAGCGTTTCGAGCAAGAGGCCATCCTGGCGCGGAAGCTCCAGCACCCCAATGCGGTGCGCGTGGACGACATTGACGAAACGGAAGACGGCCAACCGTTCATTGTCATGGAGTACATCGAGGGCAAGAACCTGAGGGATGTCATCGCCGAAGAAGGCCCGATGACGCCGACGCGGGTGGCCTCGATCATCCGGCAAGTGGCCTCGGCGCTGGACGCGGCGCACCACTTGGGAATCATTCACCGCGACATCAAGCCGGAGAACATCGTTCTCATCCAATCGCAAAAGGAAGTTGTGGCCAAGGTGCTGGATTTCGGCATCGCCAAGCTCAAGGAAGGCCTCAGCGGTTCCTCCGCGACTTCCATGACCGGCACAGGAATGGTGGTGGGCACGCCGCTGTACATGTCCCCGGAACAGGCCATGGCTTCGCCCGGCAAGGACCTCGACGGCCGGTCGGACATTTATTCGCTCGGCGTCGTGATGTATCAAATGCTGACGAACGAACTCCCGATTCAAGGCGACACTTCGCTGCAAATCGTGATGGCGCACATCCAGACTCCTCCCATTCCCATTCAATGCGCGCAAGCCGGAGTAAAAATTCCCCAGCCCCTCGCTGATCTGGTGATGAAGTGCCTGGCAAAAAATCGCGAAGAGCGGCCCGCGAACGGGCAGGCAATCATTGAGGCGCTGGACCGGTGGGAATTGGAAAGGCGTGAAAAAGAAGAAGGAGAGACGCTTTTGGTTGCGCCCGGGGGTGCCACGCCGCGCCGGGAAACGGCGGCGCGTTCGACGGTGCAGGTGGCGAAGGGTTCCGCATCCGTGAATCCGGCGGGAACAATTGGGGTTGCGCCCGCAGGCCAGCAAGTTTCATCGCGTTCGGCGCGTAGTTGGATTCCCTGGGCCGCGTTGTTTGTCGTGGCGGCACTTGGCATTGCCGGCGGGTGGCGGTACCGCGGCGTGTTGCTCCGGGCCGTAGCTCGGCGCGCGAATTCCGCGGCTTCTTCGAGTGCGTCCCAGCCAAAGACGGAGACGCCCAGCCCGGCGCATCAGGCGGACACTTTGCCCGGGATTCCAACGGAAAAGCCCGTTGCACCGGCAGCCGCCTCGGAGAATCTTGCCGCGGAGAACGGAGCCGCTCCTCCAGCATCGCCTTCCACGAAACCGGTGCTGCCGCCGGACCCGGCGAAGACCAAATACTACACCGACGCTGCGGGACGCAAAGTCTCGAATGCGGTTGGTACGGCGGCCGAGCACAACGAATTCAAGGCGGTGCAAGCCGAAAAAGACGAGGCGCACCAGATCCAGCGCCTGAACGACTTCGTGTCGCGGTTCCCGAATTCCGAGCTGCTTGTGGATGCTTATGCGCTGTACTACCGGGACTATCGTGAACTCAAGAATTTCCCGAAGGTGATCGAGTACTCCGACAAACTTGTGGCGCTGGGAGACAAAGCCGATGCCAACGCGCGATTCCAGGCGCTCTACGCCCGCGCGATTGCCTACGACGCGCTGCCGCCAAATGATCCGGCGCAAGCGAAACAAGCGAAGGAAGCAGCCGCGCTGGGGTTGAGCACCCTGAACGAGATCAAGAAGCCCGAAAACGTCACGGAAGCAGCGTTTGCCGCGGAGAGAAAGCCAATCATGGTGTACCTGGATGAGACCTCGGGAACGGCCTCCATGACGTTGAAGGACTATGCGGGCGCAATCGGGGCCTACCGGGCCGCGCTGGCGTTGGATCCGGAAGATGGCAACGCCACTTACCAGCTTGGGCTGGCGTATTTGGGAGCGAGCCCGCCGCGCCAACTGGACGGCTTCTGGGCCTTGGCGCGCGCGGCTAGCGCGAAAAACAGGGGTGGGCCGCAACCGCAAGAGATCAAGGCGTACCTGAAAAAACTGATGGCGAGCTACGAGCAAACGGGATGCCCGAGCCTGGTTGACGCCCAGCTCAGCGAATTGATGCAAGTTGCGGGTAGCTCTTCGGAGCGCCCGGAAAGTTACAGCCTGCCGAGCAAGGCCGACCTGGACGCCGCGAGAAACGTCATGACGATTACCAGCGTCGTGGCGGACATAAAGGGCCCCGCCGACAAAGCCAAGGCGACTTGGCTGGCGGCTTGCGGAATGGAATTTCTGAACTTACCCAGCAAAGTAATCAGCGTGGTGCAGGGCGATCCCGTTGTTTTGAAAGTGGCCCTGGTGACCACCGAACTGGAATTCCGGGCGGCGCGGAGGGCGAACATGGATGTCAGCGTTGCCGGGCAGCCGGAGGCGGCGACGCTTCAAGTGGGCAGCCTGGTGCGCTTTACGGGCACCCTCTCCGGTTACGACCGGACGCCTCTGATGCTGCACTGGCAGAAAGCCAGAATCAATCCGCACGATATCCCGGCGGCCAGCAAGTAGTCCGCGTGAATAACGATTCCCAGCGCCGGAGGCGCGCATTTTGCGCCCGCCGTTTTCTGGAGGGCGCGAAACACGTTAGCTCAGGGCGTAAGCCCTGGGTACGCAACAAACACAATCGCAAGCGCCGGAGGACGCGGCACATCCCCCACCCGCCAGCGCCCAACGACCAATAATCCAAAAAATTCTCAACCTGCCCTTCTCTTGTATTCACCGGAGCCGTCCGTCACAATATCGCCCGCGCCGACAAACCCCATGCTCAACTCCCTGCCCGCACCTATTCTGCTGGACATCGCGATACTCTTCACCGCGCTCGCTTGGGGGCTCGGGCTTTACCTGGTGGACAAACGGGTGTACCTCTTTGCCTCGCTGGCGATTGGTTGTTTTGTGTGCCTGTTCGGGTACAGCGTCGCGAGCCTGGGTGCGCCGGTCTGGGCCGTGGTTGCCGCGCCACTTCCTTTGGATGTGTTGCTGCTCTGGTATGTCCTGCGAAAACCACGAAAAATAGCACTGGCTTACGTGTTGATTTGGGCGATTTACATCGTTTTTCACATGCTTCTTAGTTCTTTGCTTCGTTACGACTCCCTGGTCCCCGCATGGAGACTCCATTCCTGGGCGCGCCTCATGCGTCCGCCGTTTTCTGGGGAAAGCTCCACACGCTAGCGGACATACCTTGAAGATAATGTGCACTAATGTTTATGAGGATACAACCACGGATTTTCTTTCTACCGGGCAATTTGCTAGCCACCCCTCTGCAACGCTTGCAAACCCCGAAGCCACGCTATCGGCGGGTGGCGCACCCCTTTGTAGGCAGGCAAGACGTGGGCGGGTGGCAGACCCTTAAAGCGGTGAGGCAATCATGGGTGGCCTATTCGGATCGCGCCACGCACGTCCACCACGCTCTGCGCTGTGATAGCATCGGGAGTATGATGAGCACTCACCGAAAACAGCCCTGCCGCTGCGGGCACGGTTCCACAATCCACAGGCCGGAGCCCGGAAGAGCGAATCGACCTCGCGTAATCTGCTATTACCCCGGCTGCAAATGCAAGAAGTACAGGCCGGCGGCTGGCGCACGCTCAAAGCGCTGAGGCAATCTCGGGTAGCCTATCATTTACGGCGTTCGTAAAGGGTGAGCCCGCTCTTCGCCCTGCTCTCTTCCTTCCTCCCCTTTACCCTGCTTGCCCCGAGCTTCGAGGGGAGCGCTCTTCGCGAAGGGCTCCTCGTGCCAGTTTCGAAACTAGTACCCACTTATTACATATTGACATGTGGTAAATAACGTGCTACCATGTCTTATGAATACTCGCCACCATCCCGCCCGCGCTCCAGACTCCCCCGACAAACTCACTCCCTGCACACCAGTTCGCATCAATAGCAAAACAAACGCTTTATCCGTATTTTCACCTTTTGCGGGAAAGCATCATGGAGCCCATTGCGGACAAGAGCGGACAAAAAGATAGAGCAGCATGGTTCCTCAAGGTCTGGTTACCATGACGCGTAACAACAGAGCCATCTATCCCTCTTATCGCCGCTGCAAGACGTATGAATTGGCTGATGCGCCACGGGGCGATATCCTGCCGCGTTTGCCACCGCATCCAGCCGCGTGACAAAGCCCGCCGGGTAACCAATGTCGTTACTACGGGAACTCAATCGCCCGGCCGAACCACAGCTTTACACTGAGGCTATCAACCGGCGGGCCAAAGCTACTGCCGAGTTCGCATTCTCGCTGTAGCCGTCAGCGCCGATCTCGTTGGCAAATTCCTGGGTCACCGGTGCGCCACCAATCATCACTTTGATTTTCTCGCGGATGCCCGCTGCCTTCAATGCCTCGATCGTGGTCTTCATGGAGGGCATCGTCACCGTCAGCAGAGCGGAGAGGGCCAGGATGCTGGCGTTGGTATCCTTCAACGCCGCAATGAACTTCTCCGGCGGCACGTCCGCACCAACGTCGATCACTTCAAACCCGCCACCTTCGAGCATGGACACGACCAGATTCTTGCCGATGTCGTGAAGGTCGCCCTTCACCGTTCCGATGACCACGCGTCCCACCGGTTTCGCGCCGGAAGCGGAAAGTAAAGGGCGCAACAGATCCAACGCTCCCTTCATCGCACGGCCCGAAAGGAGCAATTCCGGAACGAAATACTCTTCACACTCAAAAAGACGCCCCACCTCGGCCATTGCCGGGATCATCGTGTTGGCAATCAATTCCCCAGGGTCCATCTTTTCGGCGATTGCCTGTTGCGTAATGGCGACCGCTTTCTTTGAGTCACCGTTCACGATTGCATCATGAAGTTGCTGCAAGTCTGCCATATCTGCTCCTTCCCGCTTACCCGTTCGATGATCTCGTGGAACAGCCGTCGCATCCCTGGCCACGCCGATTGATTGCTATGGCGGGCAACGCGAACTTAATCTCTGGCACCAGGAAGACTCCGCAATTTCTTATCTCTAACTTCCAAATTCCTTTACCGCATCGATCATGGCAACGATGTTTTCGACTGGGGTCGCCGCCTGTATGTTGTGAATGGTGTTGAAGACGAAACCCCCACCTGGAGCAAAGATTTCGCATCGCCGCAGAACCTGCTCCCGAACTTCAGAAGCTGCGCCGAATGGCAAAACCTTTTGTGTGTCCACGCCCCCGCCCCAGAAGACCAGGCTGTCTCCAAAGTTCGCTTTCAACTGTTGCGGTTCCATGCCAGCCGCCGAGCACTGCACAGGGTTGAGAATATCGAAGCCGGCCTCGATAAAAGACGGTATGAACCTCGCGACCGAGCCGCAGGAGTGTTTGAACGTTTTCCAGAGTGTGTGGGAATGGATCCAGTCGTTGACTTGTTTGTAGTACGGGAAGTACAGCGCGCGGAAGGTTTTCACGGAACAGAATGCAGAGGTCTGCGTGCCGAAATCTGTGCCGCAGAGGAACACCGCATCCACGTTTTCGCCGACAGCAGCGTGAATGCGCTCGAGGTTCTTGAGGGCGATCTCACACTGGCGTTCAAAGATCTTGTGGATGTAGTTTTGACGGCTGCTGGTGGAGACATACCATTCCGCGATGTCGCGTATCCCTTTGGGGTACTTGAGAGATGGCGCTGGAACCAGGGCGATATCACCGAACGCTGTCCCCCCGAAAGAGGCAATCACAGCACCGCCCGTAGCCGCTGCTTGCCGCACCGAGCCCACAAAGTGATCGAGATCTTCCCGCGAGATCGGTGCAAACTCCTCCAGGTTGTCCTCGGGATTCAGCTTTTCTTCCTCGATCGGCGGCTGTCGTACGATGGCGTCGAAGAAGTAGCCGCCTCGCGGCATGCGTCCGCTGGCAGGAGCCGTGATGTCCCCTTCGGGATAGATAAGAGTGTCGCCATGCGCGTCAACCGTTGTGTTGAAGCCCTCCGGAACCAGCACTTCGAGTCCATTCAACTGCCAGCACTTCCAGTTCTCTGCCGGAAAGCCGAACATGGTCTTTCGGGGAAAAACGCCGACGACATCAAGACCCATCGCATCCCGCAGATCATCTTCCACCAGCCCCAGCATTTGAAATGGTTCGTGAATGCGTACGGGCCGCTTCTCGAGGCCGTAGTGGTCTCGCAATGCGGCCACGCAACTGGCGTGCACGCCGCTGACGGCGGTTCCTCCGAAATCAATCGGGATGCGGTCCGGTTCCTTGTGATCCAGGGCGGTGACGAGCCGCTCACGGCTCGACTTATTCTTGACTGAAGTGCCCATCGTTTCCGCTCCAGCGCCTCGATATTTTCCAGGATCGCCCACGACAATTCCGGCATGCCGCACCAGCATAGAAAAAATACCACCACCAAGACAGCAAGGAAAATCAACAGGAACATTCTGATCAAGACAACGGCTTAAATATCCCCTTGGTGCTTTGCTGGCGAGTCTCCTCGCTACCAGGAATTTTTCAGCTCGCCGACCTCGGCGGTGACGGCGTCGAGGACGGCGCAGGCCTTGACCGCGTCTGTCATGGCGTTGTGGTCTGTGAAGAGCGGCCGGTCCGCGTCCAGGTGCTCCACGACCTTGCGCACGGCGGCCTTGGCGGCCAGCGTCCCTTTGCCCGGCGTGAACTCGCGGAAGTCCAATCCTTGGGCGGCGGCGATGAACTCGATGGCCAGGACGCCGTTGGCGTTCTCCAGGATCTGTCTCGTTTTGAGTGCCCCGTTCATGCCCATGGAGACGAAATCCTCCTGGTCCGCCGCCGCGGGGATGGACTGGACGTAGCTGGGGGCGGAGAGGATGCGCTGTTCGACGATGAGCATGTCGGCGGTGTACTGGCTAAGCATGTGGCCCGAGAACATTCCGGCGCCCTTGGTGAGGAAGGCCGGCAGGCCCACGGAGAGGGCGGGGTTGAGGAGGCGGTTGAGGCGCCGCTCGCTGAGGACACTGACCATGGTCACGCCCGCGCCGACCACGTCCAGGGGCAGGCTCACGGGCGTGCCCTGAAAATTGGCGCCCGTGTAGACCTTGTTCTCCTCCGCCACGAAAATGGGGTTGTCCGCCACGCCGTTCAGTTCCGTCTCCACCTGCTTGCGGGCGTAGGCGAGCAGGTCGCGCAGAGCGCCGATGACCTGGGGCGTGGAGCGCATGGAGTAGGCGTCCTGCACCTTCACCTTGAGCTTGCCCGTGACCAGGTCTGAGCCCGCGATGACGGTTCGAAGGTTCGCCGCTACGGTCTGCGCGCCGCGGAAGCCGCGTAGCTCGTGAAGCTTGGCCTCGTACGGGCGCATGTTGGCCAGGAGCGCCTCCAACGTCATGGCTGCGGCAATCTCCGCCTGGGCCACCCAGCGCTCCGCGTCGTAGAGTTCCAGGCACGCCATTCCGGTGATGAGGTTGCTCCCGTTAATGGCCGCCAGGCCGTCGCGGGCCTTGAGGCCGGGCACCGGGATGCCTGCCTTGTCCAAAGCCTCCTGGGTGGCCATTCGCTGGCCTTGGTAGAAGGACTCGCCCTCGCCCATCAGCGACAGAGCGCACTGAGCCATGGGTGCCAGGTCGCCGCAAGCGCCCACACTCCCCTTCTCGCACACGACGGGCGTGACGCCCGCGTTGAGCATGGCGATGTAGGTGAGCGGTATCTCCGGCCGGCACCCGGAGAAGCCCTTGGCGTGCACATTCACGCGGCTGAGCATGGCCGCGCGCACGTGTTCCACAGGCGCCGGCACTCCAATGCCCGCCGCGTGATTGTAGATGAGGTATTTCTGGAACTCCTTTACCTGCTCATCGTTCAGGACCACTTCGGAGAACTCGCCGATGCCCGTGTTCACGCCGTACATCGTTTCGTGGGCCTGGATCTTTTCCTCCAACATCCCGCGGCAGGTTTTGATGCGCTCGAGCGCTTCGGGCGTCAGCTCCACTTTTTCCGCATGGCGCGCCACACGCACCACAGCTTCGATGGTCAGGCTGCTGCCGTCAAGACGGATCGTCATGGTGTTCCTCCTGGTGGGGCCGCATCGACTTGGCAGATCCCGGAGAAAATGCCGCGCGGCTCATCCTCCCGCGGTACCCAGATGGAGCGAGGGGTGGGGGTCAGACCACGGCGCAGACGAGTGCGTGGATTGACCCGACATTTCCAGTATGAACTTCGCGCTGCCACCATCATAAACGATTCCACACAACCTGCTGTCAAGCTATCACCTTCGGAGCATTTTCAGGGCTATATCCCCCTGGCTGGTGGCATAAGAGGGCCTTCCCAGCGCTCGGCGTGTGGTCTTCCGCATCGATCTTCCGATGGTCCACAAGGATTCTCAGTCGTTTTTCCCAATACGCACGCCAACCTGGAGGCCACTCATTTTTGTGAAGTAACCTGCTGGAAGAGAGGATACAACGCAAGGCTCATCATGTCCGAAGCCAAAGCCCGTTAGCGGCTGATGCAAATCGACCCGGTTTAAGGACCGTTCCGAATATAGGACTTGGCCGCTCACATTTTCACCCAGGGTTGTGGGATTTTTGCGTTTATCGGGCAGGCAGCAAACTGGCCAAAGTCACCGGGTCAGAAAGTTAGCAGCAATACTGTTCACTTTAGTGGGTATCATTGATATTTTCTTCGGAAGGAGGAACGAGAAATGGCCCATAATCCTGCCGAATTTCATTCCAACTCGCACATCCGGCTGGACCAATGCTCGCGTTGGCCGGTGCGCCAGAATTGCGGGCAGGAGTGCCTCTCCCAGGTGAACGCGGACCCGGCACAGTGCCTGGTCTGGAACATCGTGGACCAGTGGTACAAGGGCAAGGCGTGCGCGTACTGCCAGAAGCCCTTCACCGAAATCCACTGGCATGAGCGGCACCCCGCGTTGATGGCACCGGATCACACTTGCGTGCAGTGGAATGAAGTGCCGCCGGAAAAATTGCCGGAGGTTTTCGAGTCGTACCTGCCGGTGTGCTGGAACTGCTACATCGCGGAGACATTCCGGCGGCAGAATCCCGAGAAGGTTCTGGACCGGACATGGGAGCGCGGCCCGGGCGGCGAGTACATTCCAAAAGAGGATTCGGCGGCCCCGGCGGCGAAACAGGCGACGCGGAACTAGCCTTAACACCCTGTGCAGACCATCGAAGGAAAAGCCGAAAGTGGGCTACTTTGAACCGTCGCGAAGTTGGTTGGCGAACAGGAAGCGCACAAGTGGGGAGAAGAAAGAGCGGCACCAACCGCACCCACCTTAAAGCCCACAAACCAAAACATAAGGTGTAATATGGACTAGTTATGACTTCCACTACTTCCCACGACTTCGTTAAAGGGAGCAAACTCCAGATCCGACGCCTGATCAACGACAATCCGCAGCGCATCGAAGAACAACTTCGCAAGGTAATCCCCGGGTGGGGCACAGCCGAATTCGACTGGCGCTCGCCGCTCGCCTCGGAGCAGTACAAAGAGTATTGCGATGAAGAATTCCTGGCAGTTCTTGGGCTAGAGGACTATTCCAAGGCGTTGGCGGGCGGTTTCTGGCCGCGCCGCGGTCCCAATTGGGATGCTCTGGCCCGAGTGGCTCTGCCCCATCCTGCCGTTCTCCTGATTGAGGCGAAGAGCCACCGATCGGAAATGGCGAGCTGCTACGGTGGCGGGCCCGATTCTCTCAAAATCATCAAGGCCGCTTTTCACAAAACTCAACAGTGGCTACAGCCCCAGAATCGCCGAGACTGGAAGTCGCCGTTTTATCAGTTCGCCAACCGCCTGGCCCACCTCTATTTCCTGCGTAAGGAATGCGGACTGGAAGCGTGGCTCGCGCACGTGTATTTCACGGGCGACCCATACTACCCGACCAGCCGCGAGCAATGGGATGACTGGCTGCGCGAGGTTCGCTTTGAGCTCGGAATCGGCGACGGCAAAATCGAAGGACTGGCGGATATCTTCCTGTCTGTGAACGGAGGCAAAGCGTGAGCGAACAGGATCTCTACCGTGACCTCCGCCGGATCTGGAACTTGCGCACCGAGTTCAACGGTCCAAAGGTGATCAAGGACCTGGACGATCAGATTGCGGACAACTACCAGCGGCTGAAGGAGATGGACCGCGCCGGTTCCAGCTCCGAGAATTGGCGATGGTATGCAAATTCCGATTACGACCGCGCGAAGAATAGATCGCCGGAAACGATCGTGGAGCGCGAGATCATCGGTCTGACACAGGCGCTCGGAACATGGGCGAACCAGGTTCCGGTAAACAGCGGGATCTCCGAAGGGAACAATCAGCCCAGTCATATCGACCTCGTGCATCGCACCACAGAGCGAACCTTCGAATTAATTGAGCTGAAGATCGATAGCAAGGATCCGTACGAAGCGGCGCTGCAAATCCTCCGCTACGGCCTCACCTACAGACTGTTCCGCCGCGTTCCAACGCTGTTGCGATCGAAGCAGCATTCGCTCACAAAGAAGCTATTCGAGGCGAGCCATATTCATTTGCGCGTGCTGGCTCCAGCAGAATACTACCGGCAGGGGAATGCAGAGACCATCGAGCCTGCATTGCGCGAGGGGTTCGAGCACCTGCTGAAAGACGAGGACTGGAAGATGGATTTCGCCTTTCTCCAGTTTCCGGATTGGTTCCGGCCCAAGTCGTTAGAATTAACAGAGATAAGACAGACACTGGAACTCGCTCTTGTCGGTCGCGGACCGTTGCGCCGGGATTAGTGGCAGAACTCGCAGGCGCGGCCGACCGTCCCCAAACCAAGCAGGTCGATATGCGGCGTGAGGTAGTCTTCGCGCACAGGCTCATCGTGCATGAGCGCGGTGCTCAGGTATTTCTTATTGTCGTCGCAGAAGACGGTGACGACGGCGGCGTCTGGCGCGATTTTGTCCTGGGCGCGCAAAGCGGCGAGGAAGTTGCAGCCAGAAGAGATCCCCACAGCCAAGCCAAGATTAAAGGCGAGCTTCTGCGCCATGAGGATGGCATCGCCATCGGGGATGGCGATGACCTCGTCGAGATCCTCGAGCTTGATGATCTCGGGCACGAATTCGTCGGAGATGCCCTGGATGCGGTGGTTACCGACTTTGCAGCCGGTGGATAGCGTGGGCGATTCGGCGGGCTCGACGGGATGAATGTGGATGGAGGAGTCGCGCTCCTTCAGAAATTTCCCGACGCCCATGACCGTGCCGCCGGTGCCCACGCCGGCGACAAAGGCCTGCGGCCGCTTGGCCACGGAAACCATTTGCGACCAGATCTCCGGGCCGGTGGTTTCTTCGTGGGATTCGACATTCGCGGGGTTGGAGAACTGCCGGGGGAGGAAAACGTCTTTGCGGGACGCTGCCAGCTCTTCGCACAGGCGGATGCAGCCGAGGAATCCCCCTTGCGCGGCGACGACGGACACGACTTCGGCGCCGTAGCTGCGAATCAGTTGCACGCGCTCCTGGCCCATCCAATCGGGCATGAAAATCTTGACGGGGTGGCCCAGGATGCGGCCGAGCGCCGCAAAGGAAATGCCGGTGTTGCCGCTGGTGGCCTCGGCGATGGTGAAGCCGGGTTCGATCTTCCCTTCTTCATAGGCTTTTTGCAGGATGCGCAGGGCCATGCGGTCCTTGATGCTGCCGGTGAGATTCATGTTTTCGGATTTGGCGTAAAGAATGCGTTCGCGGCCCTTATAGCGGAAGTGGATGCTGACGAGGGGGGTATTACCGACGAGACGAGTCAGGGCCTTGAACTTCGATGTGGGACTATCGATGAGTATGGTCATAACAATTGTTTGTCGCATGTTTGCGGGAATTCGGCAAGTGCATTGGGTACGGGCAATCAAACTGGCGACTGGGGCGGAAAGTTCGGATGGTAATGGGTGCGGGAACAACCTTCGGGCGCTGCTCGGCCGCATGGAGCGGGGATCAGGACCAACCAGCGTCGACGGTGAATTCCTGCGCGGTGCACATGCGACTGGCGTCGGAGGCGAGGAAGAGAGCAAGCTGGGCGACGTCCTCCGGCTCGATGCGAGCCTGGAGACATTGTCCGGCCATGACGTCGCGCTCCATCCGCGGATTCAGCCACAGTTGCTTCTGGCGTTGGGTCCAGACGGCGCCGGGGAGAATGGTGTTCACGCGAATGCCGGCTTGGCCAAAATCGCGGGCGATGGCGCGGGTGAGGCCGTGGATGGAGGCTTTGCTCATGCTGTAGATGGGCGCGTCGGTCTGCTTGATTTTCCAAATGATAGAGCTGAGGTTGATGATGGAGCCGCCGCCGCGGCGCTTCATGATGGGAAACACTTCCTGCGCGGCGAAGAACATATGGCGCTGATTGACGGCGATGCGGTCGTCCCAATACGCCTGGGTGACGCTGCCGATGGCGTGGCGATCGTCGTTGCCGGCATTGTTCACAAGAACGGCGATGTCGCCGAGGCGCGCCGCGGCTTCCTGGATGGACTTCTGTAAAGCGGCGATGTCCCGGAGATCGCAAGGTAAATACAAAGGCTTTGCGCCTGTGTCGCGGTGAACGAGATCGGCGAGGCGTGTGCTGGCGTCCTCGGCGATGTCAACAAACGCCACCAGCGAAGCTTGTTCGGCGAAAGCGCGGGTCATGGCGCCGCCGATGCCATTCCCTCCCCCGGTGATGAAAACGACCTTGCCGCGAAGATCAGGGTAGCTGGCCAACATGGGGAATATTCCTCTGAGCTTGTATGGAAACCGTTGTCCGCGAGTGGCGGAAGTACACGAAATTCATTTGCGGAATGATTTCGTCAAACGATACTCCAACTCGAAGGCGAACGCCAAGCCAAGAATCGCGGGGCGGCGGATGGCAGTCAAGGAAGTCGCGCCACGGAGCGAAGGAAGGCCGGCCGACGGACATGCCGTGCCGTGGTCCATCGCACTGCCACCGACTCAAGATCGAGAGATCGTGCGGACCAGGGGCGCCCGCCTTCGGCGGGTGCTGCGCCCCTACGCGAAAGGACATGCGGGTCAGGAGAGATATTCGAGGGCGGCGCGAATTCGGTACAATTGAGCAGCGGAAAGAACTTCCCAATCGGGACAGGTGAGCGCGTGATTCATCGTAACGTTTTTCATAATGAGGAGTTGCTAGGGATCGAAAAGGTACGTTGGTCGCCCGGGCAGGCGGGATTGATCTGCGGTTGGGGGCTATTCACCACGGTGCGCATCACGCAGGGAGAGGCGTTTGCCTACGAGCGGCACTGGCGGCGGCTGGAAAAGGATGCGGCGCTGACGCGGCTGCCGCTGACGTATTCCGGCGCAAAGGTGCGCGTGCATTTGCAGGAGGTGATCCGGGCAAACAAAGTGACGGAAGGATGCGCAAGGATCTACCTGATTTGGAATACGGTGGGTGGCTGGAAAAGCGACGAGAACATGCCCGATGTGGACCTGCTGATAACCACCGCCGACCTGCCGCAGCATCCGGAGAGCGTGCGGCTGACAGTGCGCGAACAAGGGCGGCACGCGGCTTCGCCTCTGGCGGGAGTGAAAACGATTTCGTGGTTGAACAGTGTGTGGGCCTCGGCCGAGGCACATCGGGAAGGGTTTGACGAGGTGGTGCTGCTGAATGAGCGGGGCGAGGTAAGCGAGTGCACGGCCGCAAATATTTTCGTGGTGAAGAAGGAGAGAGTGGTGACGCCGCCGTTGAGTTCCGGATGCCTGGAAGGAGTGACGCGCGGGGTGCTGATGGAAATCGCCGCGGATGCGGGAACCAGCGTGACGGAGCAGACCTTGCGCATGGAGGATTTGTACGGCGCGGATGAGGTCTTCATCACATCGACCAACCGCAATGTGATTGGCGTGCGGGAGATCGCGGGGCGGCCGATGGCAAACGAGGGAAAAGGCGAGATAACCCAGAAGCTGGATGAAGCGTTTGGCGCGTTTATGAAGGATTACGTGGGGAGACGGTTGGCGGCGCGGACAGGAAAAGCGGAAGGCTGAGAACCAAGAACGCAGCAGAAAGATCCAACGCAAAGATGCCCCGAGCAGACCGGGATAACCGCCGGGCACAGAGGTCTGCAGAGTAGCACGGAGAAAATGAACCCAGGAGCACAGACAGGAGTGTCTGTGCCACAAGAAGCGGGGCCAGGCAAACTGGCCGGGCACGTGCTACAATGCGCGGACTAGCTGAGGGGTCAGGACGGGAAAAGCATGACAGAAACGTTGGCCCAGAGTGAGGCCGTACTGGAAGTCATCTCGCCCGACGGTGCGCGGAAGTACGTCCGCGTAACGCAGACGCCGTTTTTGATCGGGCGCGGCGCGGAGACGGGCAACCATTTACAGTTGACGGACCGCCGGATTTCGCGGAACTGTGCCGCGATCGTCATGGAGGCGAACCACTACTACCTGGAGGACCGCGGGCAGAGGCGCGGGATGTTCATCAACCAGGAAAAGGCGGAGAGCCGGCAGTTGAACGACGGCGACGTGATCACGTTCGGGATTGAAGATTCCTACCAGATTATTTTCCGGGCGGCGACGGGAACTTCCGACGAAGCGATTCCGCAGCTCTTGACGCGGATCGACCACATGACCAGCTCGGAATCGACGGGCGGGGGCTTGCGGAAGTTGAACATGCTCCTGGAAGCCACTTCCCTGCTGCACTCGCAATTACCGCTGGATTCCGTGCTGGCAAAGATGATTGATCACGCCATCGCGGTAACGGATGCGGACCGCGGTTTGCTGGAAGAGGCGGAAGCGGGACGCCCAGAAAATTTGCGCGTGCGGCTGGCACGCCGAAGCGGGGGACAGCGGCTGCCTCCCGAAAGCATGACACCCAGCCAAACGGCGATTCAGTTGGCGATGAAGCAAGGCTCGCCGGTGATCACGGAAGATCTGGCGCAGGCGGAGATGAACCTGCAGGCCGCGGCCAGCATCGTGGCGCAAGGATTGCGGGCGGTGGTGGTGATTCCGCTTTATGCCAGTTCGCGCGCGGCAAGCGAAGGCACGGGTGTGGATGTGCGCCGGGGCGTTTTTTTGGGCGTGCTGTATCTGGACTCAAAACGCCCGACGGCATTCACCAAGCTGGACCGGCAGATCCTGGACGCGCTGGCGGCCGACGCGGCCAGCATTCTGGACAATGCGCGGCTGGTGGAACGCGAACGAGAACGGCAACGGCTGGAGCAAGAGATTGGCATCGCGCGAGACATTCAGCAGGCCTTGCTGCCGAAAAATTTCAAGGATTATCCGCACCTGGCCGTCCTTGGCGTGAATTTTCCCTGCTTGTCGGTCGGGGGAGATTACTTCGACGTGTTTCCCCTGGATGAAAAGCGGACAGCTTTTCTTCTGGCGGACGTGAGCGGAAAAGGGCTGGGAGCAGCGCTGTTGACGACCATGCTGCAGGGGGCACTCTCCGGCATGACGCTGGGGACGGATCCGGCGCGGACATTCAACCACGTGAACCGGTTTCTGTGCGACCACGCGGAGGTCGGGCGTTACGCGACGATGTTTTTCGGCATCCTTGATGAAGCCGGGAAGCTGGAGTTCATTAATGCGGGGCACCCTTCGCCGATATTGATGCGGCAAGGACGGGCCGAGGAAGCGTTCACGGAAGGGTCGTTCCCCGTGGGGCTTGTGCCGGAAGCGGAGTTCGCGACGGCGACGCTGCAACTGGAGCCGAACGACACGCTGTTCCTTTTCAGCGACGGTGTTACGGAAGCGATGGACCCGGATGAACAGTTATATGGAGTGCCGCGGCTGATCGGGGTGCTGCAAGGGAAGACCGACCTGCCGCTGGATGAGATCCAAAAGACGGTGCTGGAATCGGTGGAGAACTTTGCGCGAGGCGCGCGACAGGCCGACGATTTGACCATGCTGGTGGTGCGATATCGGGCGGCAGGCGTGACGGTGGCGGATACGGATGTGTCCGCTGCGAACAGCGCGGCCGCGAACGGGTGAGAGCCCGGTTTCCTTCCCTACTGTCCCGAGTCAGAATTGTCTGCAAATAGTTGTAGCCTTCCAGGGCATTCCGAGAGTCACGCGCCGCACGGGCCCGAGGAATCCGCTTTTGTTTTCAGCATTCAAGAGAAAAACAGATTCCTCGCTCCGCTCGGAATGACAATTTCACCCCTTCGGCGTATTTATGATTCAGGACACTGGCGGCGCGAGCGCAGTGCAGGCAGGATAGAGGGCTACACTCGAATCGAGGGAAAGAAGGGAGCAATCGACCATGGATCTCGCGGAGGTTTTGCGATTTTTAGAGGGAGAGAAACTGGCGGTGCTGGCGACGTCGGCGGAGGATGGCAGGCCGGAGGCGGCAGTGATGGGATTTGCGGTGACGCCGGAGCTGGAGATTATTTTCGACACGGTGAGGAGTTTCCGGAAATACCCGAACCTGAAGAAAAATCCATGCGTGGCGTGGGTGATTGGGTGCACGTCGGAAATATCGGTGCAATATGAAGGAATTGCGGTGGAGTTGGAGGGGGCGGAATTGGAGAAGTACAAGAGCATCTATGCGAAGAAGTATCCCGACAGCACGGGACGCGACAAGTGGGCGGACCTGACGTATTTCGTGGTGCGGCCTACATGGGTGCGGTATGGAGATTACACGCCGGGGAAAAGGCGGATCGAGGAGAAGGAGTTTTGAGAAGTGAGCGGTAGAGGAAATTGCGAATTCGATCGCCAAAGAGACAATGGGGACTGGCGGGGCTTCCTCACGAGCAGCAGTTTATCCGTTGTTCAAGTTCAGCAAAAGATTGTCATCCTGAGGCGATCCGATGAGGATCGACAAAGGATCTCAACCTTGGAATCATGCACCGTTTCGGCGTTGAGATCCTTCGGGGCGCCCCGACCAGGTCGGGGTAAACGCCCGGCGCGCCCCTCAGGATGACAGCGCATTGCTGTGTGTGAGTGACGGGCAAAACTATATCTCGTGAGAAATGCGAACTATTGCCATGAGTTGAGGCTGCGCGATTGCCCGTATTTCGCAGTGCTAGAGTTCGCGAAGCGCGACCGCGACGGGGCGAATGGCGGCGCGCACCGCCGGGAGCAAGCCGCCAAGAACGCCCATGACCAGGGCGAAGAGAAGACCCAAACCCAAAAGCCTAAAGGTGATCTTAAAGGCGAAGGCGATACTGGAAAAGGTCTGAAAATTCATCGTGCTGGTGGTCCAGCCGTTCAGAGGAAGAACGGCGAAGCAGCCAATCAAACCCCCAACGAAAGAAATCAGGAGTGCCTCGAAGAGAAAAGAGAGGATGACGCTCCAGGTGCTGAAGCCGACGGCGCGCATGGTGGCGATTTCGCGGCCGCGTTCGGCGACAGCGGAATACATGGTGTTTAGCGCGCCAAACACGGCGCCAACCGCCATGATGAGGGCAACAAGGCCCCCAAGGACGGTAATCAACCGGGTCATGGTGGTGGATTGCTTCGCGTAATAGTCAACCTCGCGGATAGCGTCGACGTTGAGTTGCGGGTTGGAGGTAACAGAATCCTTGAACGCCTGGAAGGACGCGGGCGAATCGAGGTGGACGGTGGCGGACTGAAAAATGTTGGGAGGGCGCAGCAGGACTTGGTTGAGGATTTTGGCGTCGCACCAGATTTCGGAGTCGAAGGCAGAGCCGCCCGCATCGAAGACGCCGACGACCTGCCAGTGGCCCCCGCCAAAATTGATGGTATTGCCGACGGTCAGCCCGGAATAGGTTTTGGAAGCGTTTTTCCCGACGACGAGCTCCGATAGGCCCGGCTGGAACATGCGCCCCTGGGATACTTTCACGAAAGTGCGAATCTGCAGAACATTGGGGGAGACGCCGCGGACCTGAACGTTGGCATCGGTGCCGGTGCTAATCAATGGAATCGGGACAACCCCGACAACTTCCTGGGTAATGAGGGGGCCTGAGGAATCGTGGGCGACCCCCGGCGCGTCTTGGACAAGCTTGACGGAATCAAGGCTTATGCCGCCCATCATCTCCGTAGGAGAGCCGGCGCGCATCACGAGGGCGTTGCCTGGAGAACCGGAGGCCACTAACGTGGCTTTAAAGCCGTTAGCCAGGGATAGCATGGCGACGAAGACGCCAACCGTGCCGGCAATGCCGATAATGGCAACGATGGTGGACGTCCAGCGCGCCCGGATGCTGCGAAGGTTATAGGAAACCGGCACATTGCCGAGGAAAGGCGCGAGCAAGCCAGCAATGATCCCCCCAACTATGACCAGAACAAGCAGAAGGGCGAAGATCGCCACTACGGTAATCAAGAATCCGAAGAACAGTTTAGGCAGCATTCTCAGACTCTCCTGAGGGCATTCACAACGCGCATGTGCATGGCGCCAAGTCCGGGAAGTAGCCCGCTGGCCAAGCCCACAAGCAAGGCAACGAGCAGGCCGGAGGCAAGCATCGTTGGAGAAAGTATCAGGTTGGGCAAAAGACCGCTGAGCGCCTTGGCCAGCACGGGAATGAGCAGGAGGGCAGAGAGGAGGCCAATCACGCCGCCGATCAGGGCGATGGCCAGCGATTCAGCAAGAACAAAGAAGAGAACAGCACGGTCGGAGAAACCGATGGCTTTGAAGACGGCCAGTTCGGAGGTGCGTTCACGCACAGATATGGCCATGGTGTTGCCGGTGACGAGAAGAAGAGTGAAGAAGACGATGGTGCCAATGCTGACGATGAGGAATTGAATGTTGCCCAACTGCTTGACCCAATTGGCGGCAAAGGCGGATTCCGTTTCGGTCTTGGTTTCGTTGGCGGAGTTGGCAAACTCCTCGTCAATGGCCTTGGCGACGCGGACGGAGTCATCGGGCTTTTCCACCCGCAACACATACCAACCGACATTACCTTTATAGGCCTGGACCATTCTTTCCTCGTAGTAGTCCCACTGGAACCAGAGCTGGGTTTCGTCGTCCTGGGGCCGCTTGCCATGGTAGATGCCCACGAGGTTGAATTCCCAGGCACCGCCACCATAGATGGTCGACTTGAGAGGAATACGGTCACCGATTTTCCAACCGAAGCGTTCGGCGGTGCGCGCACCGGCAATGACACCCTGTCGGTCCTTCACGAAGGCGTTCCACTGATCGTCGGGGACGATCAGTTCGGGAAAGACCTGGCGCTGGTTTTCCGGGTCAATGACAAATTGCGGAAAGAAATTCTTTTCATCTTGGTAGATACCGCCAAACCAATTGTCGTGGGTGATGCATTTCACGCCCGGAATTCGGGCGATCTTATCGCGATAGGAAAGGGGGATGGGATTGATGATGGAGGTGCGGTTTATGACCCACAGGCGGTCGGCTCCCGCAACATCGGCGCCGCGGGTGAAGGCATCCCGCACGACCGCGAGAAAGACAAAGAGGAAGAGGGCCACGGCGAAAGAACCGAGAGTAAGGAACAAGCGAATCTTTTTTCGCAAGAGGTTGGCAAGGATGATCCGCGCGAATTTCATGCGACGCCTCCAGCGCCAGTAAGCTGAGAAGCGTGCTTACCTTCGACCAGCACGCCTTTGTCGAGGTGCAGGATGGAGCTGGCCCGGGCGGCGACGACGGGATCGTGGGTCACCATCAGCACGGTTTTATGGTGCCTGCCGACAAGCTCTTCGATGATCGTCATGACGTCATCGGCGCTCTTGCGGTCGAGGTCCCCGGTAGGCTCGTCGCAGAGAAGGAAGGTGGGATCGGAAACGATGGCTCGGGCAATGGTGACGCGCTGCTCCTGGCCGCCGGAGAGCTGCCGGGGAAAGTGGTGCATGCGGTCAGTGAGACCAACGACGCCGAGAGCGGTCTCGACGTGCGAGCGGCGCTCCGCCTTGGAAAGTTTTGTCAGGAGGAGAGGCAGCTCCACATTCTGAAATGCGGTGAGCACGGGAATGAGGTTATACATCTGAAAGATGAAGCCGACGTGGCGGGCGCGCCATTCGGTGAGCCGGCCGCTGGACATGTGAGTAATCTCATCGCCGGCGACGGTGATGCGGCCGCGGGTGGGCACGTCCAGACCACCGAGCAGATTGAGGAGAGTGCTCTTGCCGGAGCCGCTGGGGCCCATGAACGCGACGAATTCACCGGCTTCCACATCGAGATTGAGCCCCTGGAGGACGTCAATCACTTCGCCGCCGCGGCGATAGGTTTTGTCGAGGTCGCGGACCTGGATGAGACTCGACTGACCGCCACTACCATCCACCTTGACCATTTCGTGCGCTCCTATTTTTTGATCTGGACGCTCTGACCGTCACGAAGAGTTTCCGGGCCGCCGACCACGACCACCTGCTCGGGCTGCAAACCCGCAAGGATTTCGACATCGGCACCGCGCACGGCGCCGAGCGTAACACCGCGGCGCTCGAGCGTGTTGTCCTTCACGATATAGACAAACTTGGAAGAGTTCTCCTGGCGCACCGCGGATTGCGGCACGAGAGCAACGGCGGCAGACTTTTCCTCTTTCTTCTTGGAGGGATCACTTTCTTCGAGGAACGTGACTTTCACGCCCATGTCCGGAAGAATGCGCGGATCTACTGCCGGATCGATCAGGTGGACGTGATCCTTATCGGTGAAGGAGATGCGGACTTTGACAGTGGCCTTCTGGCGGTCCGCGGTTGGAATGACGGTGCGAACCTTCGCGGGAATCTCCCAATCCGGATAGGCATCGAGCACTGCTTTGACGGGCTGATTGGCCTGCACCTTGGCGATGTAGGATTCGCTTACGTCCACTTCGATTTCGTTGGAATGAAGGTCGACGATGGTGGCGATGCCGGTGCGAGTGAACCCGCCTCCGGCAGAAACGGGCGAGACCATTTCGCCAACTTGGGCGTCTTTCGAGACCGCGATGCCGGCGAAAGGCGCGCGGATGGTGCAGTTATCGACGGCCTGCTGCTGTTCGCGGATGCGGGCTTCCGAGGCAAGAACCTGTTGCCTGGCCAGCTCGATCTTAGCCCGGAGGCTGTCCGCGGAGGTGGCGGCGGCATCGAGGGCCTGCTGGGTCTGCACACCTTCCTTGACGAGTTGCTGTGTGCGGTGAAGCTCAATTTCAGCATTGCGGAGCTGGACCTGGAAGTCCGTAATCGCTGCCTGCAAGGCGTCCCGATCGGCTTTGGCGGAGTCCAGAGCGCGGCGGGTATCGGAATCGTCGAGCGTGGCGAGGAGTTGGTTCTCGCTGAGGCGCGTGCCTTCGTCGAAAAAGACGCCGGTGACGCGGCCGGTGATCTTGGCGGCGATGGTAGCGCGACGCCGCGGCGTGATGTACCCGCTGGCATTGAGAACGCCAGCCGGGCCGGAAGCAGGCTTGCGAGCGGAGGTGACCTCGACCTCGGCCTTACGGTTGTGATACGCGGAAGCGATGGCGGCTACCAGGGCGATCACAATCACGGCAAGGATAATCCAAAGCCAGCGCCGGCCAGCGCCGGGATTGCTGCGTTTGGCGTCGGTGATGCGCAGGGAGGACAGGTCGGGCTTCAGGGACTTAGGTGTTGTCGCCATACGGGCGGCGTCTCCTCGACCGGGGAGTTCTCACGAACTTCTCATAGTGGATACGCACCCAGGTGTCTAGAAGTTACGATGAAGATGACTCCAAATCCGGTACTTGGGATTTTACCGCGAGAGGCGGGTTTCCGGGAGGAAGAATGACTGGGGCGAGAAACCGGTTCAGACCCGCGAGCCATGGTAGAAGAACTGACCCAAGCCAATCGTAAAGATGAAATTGCCGAAGATCGCGTGGTCGAGACAGGCGAAAAGGAGCGATCCGGAGTGCTGGTAGGTGAGGGAAAACAGGACACCCCCCACGATGCAGAGGATTACGGCAAGCCAATTGCCAAAAATTATGTGCACGAACCCGAAAGCAAAAGCGCTGGCCAGAATCATTACGATGCCGCTGCCAAAAAGCGGCTGGTAACGGTGAAAGAAGAAGGCGCGGTAGATCAGTTCCTGGGGATAAACGGAAACGAGCGGGTAGAGGAGCATGACCAGGGCCCAGAAGCCGGGAGCGCGCTTGAGAAAGGAGAACAGGAGCTGGGGCGCAAAAACGCGGACCGCGAGCCCCAAGAGAGCGAGAAAGACAGCATCACGCACGAGCAGCGGCAGGAGTTGGGAGCGAACATTATTCCACGAAGCGAGATGAGAGAAATCAAAGCTGGGGTCGCTGCGAAGAACCAGGAAAGCGGCAAGAGCGGCAAACAGGAGATAGGGGATGGGGAAGTTGGGCACAAGGCGGTAATAAACAAGCAGAGGAACGCCGACGAAGAGCGCTGAGAACTCCAACGAAAGCAGAACGAGGCGCAGCATAGATGAGAGCCAACAGCTTACCTCAGGTTGCGGACGGCTTGTCAGCCATGATGGGTGGCGGAGGAGAAGGGCGGCGCAGAGTGTTGCGGAGGTTGTTCACGGCCGCCTGGGCTTGATGGACGTGCTGGTGGATGGTCCTGGCGTTTTCGCGGTCCTGCGGCAAGAGAGAGGGCATACCGGCACGAAGCCCCGAAAAGTCGAGGATGGCCGTAATTTGGGCTGTGTCGGCTGCACTTGCAAACCACGGAGGTGTAGGGGAACCTAATAGGCTTGCGGTATCGCTCCCCGCAGCCACAGTTTTAGAGGTTAACTAACGAGCGAGGAATCCATGCGATATCGGACAGCACAGGAAGACTACGCAGCGAAGCTCACTACGCCGGCCAAGGCAGTCGAAGGAATAGCGAACGGAAGCACGCTTTGCCTGGCGCTGGCGGTGGGCATGCCCGGAGGGCTGGCCAGGGCCGTTGCCGACCGCGTTCTTGCGGGCAACCTGAAGGATTTGAATTTGTATTACCAGCATTCCATGAAGTACAGCGAAGAAACGCTGATCCGGCCGGAAGTATTGTCCAAAGTGGATGCGCGGTGCTTTTTCATGGGCGACCCGGACCGCAAAATGGTCAAAGTGGGCATCTCGGAAGGGAGAAAGTACCTGAGTTACGTTCCGGTGAACTTTTCGCAGATACCCCGCGCGCTCACGGAGCACATCCGGGTGAACACTTTTCTGGTGACCGTGTCGCCGATGGATGCTTCGGGCCACTTCAGCCTGGGCACAAATAATGACTACGCCTCGACGGTGCTGCGGCACTGCGACCGCGTGGTGGTGGAAGTGAACCGCAACATGCCGCGGGTGTTCGGCGATTCGCTGGTGCACGTATCGGAAGTGCAGGCAATCGTCGAAAACCATGCGCCGCTGGTGCAGGTGCCGTACAAAGATCCTGACGAAGATTCGATGAAGATCGGGCAGTGCATCGCCGAACAGATCCCGGACGGCGCGACGCTGCAACTGGGAATCGGGAACCTGCCCAATGCCGTGGCGCTCCACCTTGGGCATCGCAATGACCTGGGGATTCATTCCGAGCTTTTCAGCCACGCGTTAATGCGGCTGGTGAAAAGCGGCGTGGCCAATGGAAGGAAAAAGACGCTGCACCCGCGAAAGCACGTGTTCACCTTCGCGATTGGGGACGATGAGGTCTACAGGTTCATCAACGACAACCCGTCGATGGAGAGCTACGCCTCTTCCTACGTGAATGACATCCACATCATCGCGCAACACGACAACATGATGAGCGTGAACACCGCGGTTGAGGTGGATCTCTACGGCCAGGTAAACGGGGAATTCATCAACGGCCACCAGTACAGCGGGTCCGGCGGACAATTCGACTTCGTGAAGGGCGCGTCCTTTTCAAAGGGCGGGAAGGCCTTCATCGGATTGAAAGCGGCGGCGAAGAACGGAACAATTTCCAGCATCGTGCCGCACGTGCAAATGGCGACGGATACCCGCATGGACGTCGAGCACATCGTGACGGAGTATGGCTGCGTGAACCTGCGCGGGAGGTCGACGCGGGAACGCGCGCTGGCGCTGATCAGCATCGCGCATCCGAACTTCCGGGACGAACTGACCAAGCACGCCAAATCGATCAACCTGATTTGACCGGCTCAATTGCTATAGCTTGATTACGACCGGCGCGGAAACGGCTGAGGCTTGTAAAGCTGGCCCCTGATGACAGAGAACAGTTTTTTAGGATTTGGCGGACAGACGAAGCCAAATGCGGCGGAAGAGACCGGGAAGCAACGAATGGGAAGGCGCTGCCTGCGCAGCCACGGACGGCACGAGGGCGACGGGCGCGAACGAGCTGACATTCGCCGTCATGCCACTCCCGGCGATTCGGCGGACTTCCTCGCCGCTGCCAAACATTATGCGGGCCAAACTGAGATTCGACATGACGGCCTCCGAACGCTCCAGCCAGTACATCTTGCATTTGTCGATTTTGCGCCGAGTGGCATCAAAAGAAAGTCGGAAACGCAGGGAATCGCCGAGAAGGTAACTGTTCCAAGGGTCAGGTTTGTTAGAATGCGAAGCGAAACGGAGGAACTAAAATGGCGGAACAGAATTTTGCGAATCATACGAGGTTGGTGCCGATGTTTCATTACTTTATCTTGCCGGCGCTGACGTTGAATTTTGGCTGGTCCATCTATCGCTTGGCACACTGGCGCCATTGGATGGAGGGACTGGTAGACTTGCTGACCGCAGCAGCGTTGCTGGTGCTGGCCTTTTATGCGCGCATCTTCGCGCTTACGGTGCAGGACCGCGTGATCCGGCTGGAAGAGCGGCTGCGGTTTGAGCGGTTATTGCCGGAAGATTTGAAGGCGCGAATACCGGAATTCACGCGCGGTCAATTTGTGGCCTTGCGGTTTGCGAGCGACGCGGAACTCCCGGCACTGGCGCGTAAAGTCCTGAGCGACAATCTGACGGACGGCAAAGCCATCAAGCAATTGGTGCAGAGCTGGCGCGCCGACCACCTGCGCGCGTAGTTGAAGCGATCAGAGGATGCTGCGGAGGATGCCGCCTTCGGCGCGGACCGCGGCACCATTGATAATGGCGCCTTGCGCGCTGGCCACGAAGGCGACGACAGCCGCGACTTCTTCCGGCGTTTCGAAGCGCTTGAGGAGCGACGATGGCCGGACCGTCGCGAAAAATTGCTTTTCAATCTCCGCGACAGAGACACCCTGCCGGCGCGCTACATCCTGGACAAATGAGGTTGCGCCTTCCGAACTTGTGGGTCCCGGCAATACGGAATTCACGGTGACACCCGTGCCGGCAACCGATTCGGCCAGGCCGCGAGCGAGAGCGAGCTGGGCGGTCTTGGTCATGCCGTAGTGAATCATCTCCGCGGGAATTTGCAGAGCAGAATCGCTGGAAATAAAGATCACGCGGCCCCAGTTTTTGCGCAACATCCCGGGAAGAAAATGGCGGGTCAGCCGGACGCCGCTCAAGACGTTCACCGCAAAAAAACGGACCCAATCCGCATCCGGGATTTCCAGAAAGGGCTTGGGCTCGAAAATGCCGAGATTGTTCACGAGAATGTCAGCTTCCGGAACCTGCTCGATGAATTGTGCAATGCCTTCGGAATTTTCCAGATCGGCGGCGATGCCGCGGACATCCGCGCTTTTGGTGCGTTGACGAATGGAATCGAGCGCGACGGCGACACGCGCGTCGGTGCGACCATTGATAATGACGCGCGCCCCTTCTTCCGCAAGTGTGGAAGCGATGGCGAGACCGATTCCCGCGGTCGAGCCGGTCACCACGGCCTGCTTGCCCTGCAAACCCAAATTCATGTTTCGTTTCCCCTTGTCTGAGAGTTAGGCGCCCTGAAGCGCGTTTAGAGTGCGGCTTTTGCCTTCGCCACAGTACTGGAAAAGGCTTCGATTTCGGCAATTTCCTGCGGGCTGAGTCTCAGCTCCCCGCCGCGCATCACGCCTTCCGCTTGTTTTGCGCTGCGCGAACCAACAATGGCGCCGGTGATCACGGGATTGCGCAGCGTCCAGGCAATGGCCACTTCCCCGGGACCCCGGCCGTGACGCGCACCGATTTCCTTCAGTTTCTCCACCAGTTCCAGATTCTTGGAGAGCTTTGGCTCCTTGTACTCGGGATTGCGGCTGCGGAAATCGTCGGGCGGAAGAGCAGCGGCGCGCTCGCGAGTCATGCCACCGGTGAGCATTCCCGAAAACATCGGGGCGTAGACAATCACGCCAATGCCGCGTTTCGCGCAATACGGCAAGGTGGTTTCCTCGATCTGGCGACGCAGAATGGAGTAAGGGGGCTGGAGAGAAGTGACCGGCGCGATGGCCTCCGCGCGCTTGATTTGCTCCGCGTTAAAGTTGGAGACGCCAATCCAGCGCACCTTGCCTTCCTTTCGCAAGGCTGCCAGAGTTTGCCAAACTTCTTCCAAGCCGGGCCCGTTATCGGCCGGCGGCCAATGGACCTGATACAGATCGATGGTGCCGGTTTGCAGGCGGCGCAGGCTGCTCTCGCACTCCTCGCGGATGGAATTGGCGGAATGACTGGGGCTGATTTTGCCGCTGGCGTCCCAACGAAGAACGCACTTGGTAAAAACATAGGGCCGCGCGCCACGCCAGTCTTTCAGAGCACGGGCAACGACCTCCTCCGAGTGGCCCAAGCCGTAAACGGCAGCGGTGTCGATCCAGTTGACGCCGAGTTCGAGAGCGCGGTGGATGGCAGCGATGGAATCGGAGTCTTCCTGCGGGCCCCAGGAGAACTCCCATCCCGCGCCGCCGATGGCCCAAGCGCCAAAACCTGTTGGAGTGATGTAAAGATCAGAATTGCCAAGTTTGCGTGTTTGCATATGTCCTTCATACCGCAAGAAGAGTCGCCCAGGCAATCGAAGATCGAGTGCAGGCACCGGGCGCATTTATTGGATGAAGGGTGCGCGGCAAAGGTTAGGAAGGTATCACTGAGCGACGAATGCCGCGTCCAGGGTAACGGATTCCCCATCGGGATTAGTAAGAATCAATTGCTGCGGGCCCGCCGAAAGCACGGGAGTGGTAATCAGCAGCGTGTTTATGTCCTTGAAGGTGACACTCGCCGACTTACCGCCGAGGGTGGCTTTCGTTGCGGACTGGAAGCCGCTGCCGCGGATGGTGACGCTGGTGCCACCGGCCGCGGCTCCGGAAGATGGTGAAAGGTTGCCGATGCCCAGAGGCACATTGGCGAGTTGCAGGACCGTCAGGCCGGACGTAGTGAGCGCGAAAAGATACACCCCATTCTCGTCGGTGGTCAGGAAACAGCCGTGAAGGCCATCGATATCCGTGGAAAGCATGGCGAAGGGCTCGGGGAGATAGATGCGCAGGCGAAGCCGGCCGCTGTGCGCATCGCGAATGTCGATGCCGCCTCGAATGCCTTGAGCCGGAGGAGCGCTGGGAGGAGGGCCATCCAAAAAAGGATCGAAGAGGAGCGAGCCGGAAGGATGCAACGCAACGCCTGGAACGGAGACGCGGCCGGGAATGGATTCGAGTTGGGCGGAGACAGGTGTGGAGAACAAATAAAGATCCGCGCCGCGGATTTCCGTGGCGCTGTTGGAGCGCATGGCGAACAGAGTTCCATCGGCGGACGTGGAGAGATCGGAAGCGGAGTCGTTTGCGGAGGAAACGGTGAAGGCGTTGGGAGCTGCCGCGGTCCACTGGGCCACCGGCCCGCCAGGCGCTGTGCCGAATGCCAGGTAGACGGTGTCTCCGGCGGAATCCGCCTGGAGCAAGGGAGCGCCGGTCAGCGAACTGACTTCGGGTTGAGGAGCGGGCTGAAGAGTTGGCGGACTGGCGGTCAAATCCATTTGGCCGAGACAGGAATTGCAGCCTCCGGTTGAGCCGCCTTCTCCGCTAAGGCCGACGAAGACGGTCGCGGCGCTCGTGGCCGCCACACGGGCCGGGCCGGAGTCTGCATAACCCGGCACGCCGCCGACTGGAACCTGCGCGCCATTGTTCGTTGCCCCATCGGGACTGATGAGGTACACGCTCTGTGCGCCAAAATCGGCGACGATGAGCTGCGAGCCGTCAGGTGTGAGCGCGAGGCCCCGGAGCGCGGCGTCGGGCGGAGGCCCATTGGGGGGTGGCTCGATCGGGCTCCGGAATTCCTGACCTGTGCGATCGAAAACGTCCACGTGATCGGTGGCGCTGAGATAGACCTGCTGGCGCAGGGGATCGTTGAGAAGGAACTTGTAGAGGCCGGAATGGGGGAAGGTAGCGCTTGCATTCAGATACTGGAAAGACTTGGGCGCAGTCGTATTGCCTGAAGGAGCGGTGATGGAAATGTCAGTTTTGCCGGGTGTCCCCGGAGGCGTGGTCACGGTGATGCGTTCCAGAGAAAAGGGATAAGTGGCATCAAGGGAAAGTGCGCTCGCAAAACTTGGCAGGCTTTCGACTTTTTGCACAGTGGCGGCCGTGCCACCAATGGTGACCGTGAGATTACCGGTGCTGACGCCAAACCCAAAGCCTAAGAAGCAAACCGTGTCGCCACCTGCTTGGGAACCAGCATCCGGAAATACCTGAAGGATGGCGGGACCATAGCTGAATGCAGCGGGCGCCACGGCGATCCAGCCGTTGGAAAAGTAGGCGGTGAGATTCACGGGGCCGGAGGTGGCGCTCGGAGGAGAAGAAACCTGCAGTTGTGTGGAACTTGTCGCCGTGGCATTGACGGTGGACTGCGAGCCAAAGCGAATCTGTGGATTGGAGGAGAAATTAGAGCCGTTCAAGGCGATGGATACAGCACCCGTGTTGGTTCCTTCCGCTGGCTGAGCAACCGGCGCACTCGCAAAGACCGGCGCGTTTTGCGGCAGCGTCGTGGGGTTGGCGGCATCCAGGAAATTCAGGCCACGATTCGACAGCCCAATCAGAAGCTGGGTCTCATCCGCGTCCTCGAGGGTCGTGGGAATGCCTTCAACCGCGAGATCGGGGATCTGCCCGAGGTTCAGGAGATTCGACACGGAAAGCGCCGTCACGACATGGCCGCTGCCAAACGGCTCGGTCACGTAGAGCGTTTGTCCCTCACGGGAGAAAACAATTCCGGCGGCGCTTGGCGAAGAGTAAGAACCCAGCAAGTTCAGATTTCCATCCAGCAAAAAGACCTGCGACGCGCCCGGCGCGCCAAAAACGACGGCGAATTGGCTTCCATCGGAATTGGCGGCCGCGAACGAAATCGCCCCCGAACCAAGTGCCTTGGGCCCGGTCAGGAGATTGCCGTTGGAATCGAAGACGGCAATCTCACCGGTGGAATCATTGCACGCCACGATCACGTGGGTGTGGTCACCCGAGCGGGCCATCACACCAACGCCGTTTTGAAAGAGGGCCGGGGCAGCCGGCGTGAGATTTGTAAAGAGATTCGAGGCGGGAACCCAGAGCGCCAGGAGCGCTTCACTGGCCGAAGGCTGGCGCAAGCGAACGAGCAATTTGCCTGTGGCGAGTGAAAGGACTTCGTTGGGGCGATCGAAGACGACATTGGGAATGGGTGTGAGGCCCGCAACAGGGTAGCGCGTGGCCACCTGGAGGGATGCGGTGTTGATGGCGAGGATCTGTTCAAGCGCGGTGCCCACCCACAATGTTGCGCCGTCGGTGGAAAGATCAACGCTGGAGGCGCCCGGGGCGTCTATGGTGGCTTGCAGCGAGGCATCGGAAGACGAGAATACCTCCACGCGATTCATCGCCCGATTGGCGACAAAGAAGCGTTTGCCACCCGCGTCATAAACGACATGGCGGCGATGCGGCTCGCTTGCGGGGCTATCAAGCAGAAGCACGGAATCATTGCGGACATAAATGCTGCGCGGAAGGTTTTGCGCGGAACCCGCCTGGATGCTGATCGAAAGATCGGAGGAATGCGAAAGGGATCCGCTGGTGCCCTGCGCGGTCACGGAGAATTGTCCCGTGGAGGCATTGAACGCAGCGCCGAACACCACCGCTATGTTTTGACCCGCGGCCACGGAAAAGGGGCTGGTAGGATTGCTGATGATGCCGGAGGGCATGCCGGCCAGGGTGATTTGCACGTTTCCCGCAAAGCCATTTTCAGAGGTGACGGAAACGGTGACGGGCGAGCTTGTGCCGCCCTGCGGCAGGCTCACCGAAGAGGAAGAGAGCGAGATGGTGAAGTCTGGTTGTGGAGGAGGGGGTTGGATGCCACCTCCGCCACTTCCTCCACCGCAGCCTGCTGTGAATACCAGGATCGCCAGACCGAGGGCCGGGATTCCTCTAGCGCCTCCCCACATGGCGTGACTCCTGTATCGCCTGAACCAGCGGAGCAGCGCACAGCCGGCGAGGACGGACGCCGGCTGGAACAACGCCGCCAATAGAGGTATACGAAGCTCACAATAAATATATAATCTAGACTTGTCAAGTTATTAAATACTGTTGGAGCAATAGTAGAGAACAATAACAAAACGGCGCGAACCGGAAGTCCGCGCCGCTCTTGCTGAAAATCCGCTGCAGGCCGTGCCGTTAGATGGTCTTCGGGGCAGCACCCGCGGCCGCCGTCGCCGAGGTGCGCGAGAAAGAACCCGCGCCGGATTCCTTTTCACCGGACTTGTCGATTTCGATGGAGCCTTTAAAGTAGGCGCCATCTTCGATCATGATGCGGGCGGTGGTGAGATCGCCGTTGACGGAGCCATCCTTCTTAATCTCGATGCGGTCCTTGGCGCGGAGATTCCCCTTGACGGTGCCGTAGACCACAACTTCACGAGCGATAATATCCGCGGTCAGCTTGGCCGCGGCGCCAACGGTGAGTTTGCGCTCGTCAAGTTGCACCAGACCCTCGACCGTTCCCTCGATCACCAGGTCTTCGTTTCCGGTGATTTCGCCCTTCACATGCAGGCTTGGCCCGAGCCGCGCCGTGGCGCGATCCGCGGTTGCACCTATCGGACGCATTGCATCAGTACTCATGGCGGTAGTTCCCTCCCAAGATGCCGCAGAAGGCTTCGGCGGCGGATTCACTGGCAAATTTTTTGTTACCGGCTGCGCGGCTTGCGGCGTATCCGGCTTCTTATTACTCCACATCGGACCTCCCAAGGGACAAACACACCCCACGCAGAGTTCTGGCCCGGGGTATGCAAACAATAGTCCGCGGGGATGCGCGCCGCAAATACAGTATCCCAAGTGGGTTCCTGAAAGTAACTAGTCGCAAGAACAGGTAACCAGTTGTACCAGGGCCAGACGGAGATCAGGCGAACGGCGGGCGGGTGTGGCCGTTGCTGATCTAGACGATCAGATCGCGCTGGTTGCGCAAAAAGCGCGAAGCAAACTGCTCGTGCTTGATGAGCGCGGGTCCGCTCACGGAGTGATGGTGACCAGAAGATCCTTGGGCTCGACGTGCTGCCCGGGCGTCACCAGCAGCTTGCTGATGCGGCCCGCAATCGGCGCATGAATCTTGGACTGCATCTTCATGGCTTCCAGTGTCAGAAGTTTAGCGCCACGCTCCTCGACCGGCCCCTTTCCGGCGCCCACCTGGTAGGCTTCATCGGCCTTGAAGCGATGCAAGGCCAGGCGATCCTCCAGAGAGTAGATGGCGACGGTGCACATTCCCAGCTCATTGGCGGCGCGGAAAATACGGATGGCGATTTCGCTGCGATTGGCAGCCAGCACTTTGCGAATAGGTGGCTTCTTCTTCATGGGAGAGCGTCAGCCCGGCTCGTTCGGGCAATGCGAAACTTTACATTGTTTCACGGGGAGACCGACAGTGCGGACTGCTTTTTTCAATGCAGCACAGCGGAAAATCTCATCCTAGTGTTTCAGCAGGGCCACAGCAAAGCGTTTCCTTGCCACGGGCTTTCTGCGGAGAAAGTCATCTGGAGGGGACCGTGGAGTTCGCCACTGCATGCGCGAAGTGGTAAGGGCGGATATCAGGTAGGTGCCCCTGATTAGCGCTTGCAGTCAAGCGGATAACTTCAGAGTGCCCCGTGATTCGGTCTCAATCGCGGAAGAGCATTACGCTCCCTGCGTGAACAGCCGGCGAGACACGCTCGAAAAAGAAATTGAGAAGGCGTTGAAGCTATGACGACCGCGAATTCCTAATCTTGTTTTCGTCGATGTATTTGAGATTTTGTTCGCTAGAGGAATAGGGAATCACATCGGGTGTAACACCGAACCAAAGAAATATCTGTCGCACCAACAAAAATGCTGCGACATCGGGACGGGATTGCAGCTGTTCGGTCGCCACGGGCAGCCGACGGGTGGTGGACGCTGTGGGAGCAACATGTTTGTCATCCGTGAACGAGAACGAGATGGTCGATACTGGATGTGGGATCAGGAACAGTTTCGACGTGCCGAAGAATGCGTTTCGAATTTCGACCTTCAATTCGACCTCGGTCGGCTGGGGCTCCATATACTTCGTTAAGGCCGAGCACAGTCTGCAAAAATTGAGAGAGAACTCGATCATCGCCAATGTGTTCAAACGAGGCATTTCGCGGAAATTGTTGTCGTTCAAGCCCCATGACAGGTAATCGTTAGCCGCTGATACGCGCACAAGCAGTGAGCCGTCCTCATATACTTGAATGCGCTTGCGCTCGGCACTCGTTAGTTCGATATAGTCGCCTTTGATGATTTGTGCGTGGCTATTCGTTGTAAGGTCCCATCCCGCGTAGCGCAGCTGGCCAGGATTTTCGAGGAGCGATTTGAGAGGTCCGGCCTCAAAGAGATTCTTATAGGCAGTGGTTTGAAGCGGAACCATTGAGTAGATGAAGACTGGCATCTCGTTCTTCATAAGGAATCATCATCCAGTATGCGTGCCGTTCGTTCGTCATAGACTTCGTCCGGAGTTTTTGTAGGCGGCGCAGGTCGCGTTTGGGCTTCAATCAAGGCGTCGAGTTTCGCTTCAACACGAGCGAGGGTCTGAGGAACCGGGTGTTTGCCGCTCTGTGTGTATTTGTATAGCTCGGCGATGGTGAAAGGGTCGTTCGAACTATCATTCCGCTTTGCAATGCCGAAAACGATCTGCTTCAGTTCGGCTCCGGAGTCGACGACTTTGGCGATAAGGAAAAACTTGTGGCTCGCGCTCTGCGGCTGAACCTCAATGACGCCGAGACCCTGCGTCGCCTCCGCGTTCACTGGCAACCAATAAACTTTCAAATCCCTGATCGCCGGATAGACGTGCTCTTTGATGATGCCAAGGTATTGCGCCACATCAAACTCAGCTTGGGAACAGAGGTCGTGCGCGCCGATTCGTTCGGTTTTGGCTTCGGCGGCGGGGGCAGTTGTTAATCCGACCAGGAGAATGCCACCTTCGGCGTTCGCAAAAGCTGTAATATCCTTCGCAAGCTCGTAACGACCTGCTGGCGTCGCGAAATCGTAGGGATTTTTTCTTTTCGCTTCAAGCCACGTATCCTCATCGAGGCCGATAAGCGCGGCAAATTGCCGAGTCTCAAGGATGGTCTTGATCGATTCGAATGACATAAGAATCGGCTGCGTTCAGGATACCGAAAGGGCACAATCCCAAGCAACTAGAAGATCCTCTTTTCGAATAGCAGGAGATCACGAACGTATCGTCTGCAACTCGGAAATTATCTGCCGCATCCTTTCGTCCGCTGCGAACAGGCAACGCAGGAATTGTCGCCACTTAGAAGCTGAGCGGCCATCTCAGGTCGGCAAAGCATACTCGGGAGACTCTGGGGACTTTGCCCCAGTTAGGCTGGAGCCTGCCGTCAGTACTTGCGCAGGACGCCGATGACGCGGCCCTGGATCTTAACGTCGGCGGCAGCCACCAGGATGGGCGGCATTTCCGAATTGGCAGGCTGCAGGCGAACTTTCCCCGAGCCTTCGCGATAGAATCTCTTGAGCGTGGCATCATCGCCGCCCACCAGAGCAACAACGATATCCCCGCCATTGGCTACCTGGGTCTGTTCGCAAACCACATAATCGCCATCCATGATGTGATCTTCAATCATGGAATTGCCTTTCACCTGCAGCACGAAAGAATTGCCGCCACGGGCAAAATCACCCAAGGAAATGGTCTCGCGCTCCTCGACGGCTTCCAGCGGGCGGCCGGCGGCGATGCGGCCAACCAGCGGAAGTTCCTGGATGCGCCGCTCAATCACTTGTTCCTTCACGGACTTCGGCAATTGCAGGATTTCGATCGAGCGGCTCTGGTTATAACCGCGCCGGATAAAGCCCTTTTTCTCAAGGGTGCTGATGTGTTTGTGGACCGTGGCGAGCGAAGTGAGTTTCAATCCGCGTCCAATCTCTTCAAAACTCGGCGCGTAACCGTGCTTGGTCTCAAACGCGACGAGAAAATCAAGCACTTCTTTTTGGCGTTTTGTCAGGGCCATGAGTTCCTCCGTGTGCGTGCTGGTGCGGGGCGTGAATCAGTTGTCCAAGCCGCCTGTGGCTGCGCCGCGATCGGGAATCTGCTCAGCCATCCACGGCCACTTTAGGCGAAAAGAAAGCGAACGTCAAGTGGCATTTTGAATACTCGCGCGCGCAACTCACTCTGTTCAGGAGTACCGCCGTGTGCTGTCATGCCTAAAGATATGATGCCCGCAAAAAATCGTTCCGCAGGCGTAACCGCCGCCGCCACCCTCGCCGTACTCGGAAGCGTGATCGCCTTCTTCCTCTGGGGCTGGCTCTTCCTTCCTCTGATGAACCTCCCGCCGGACTCGAACGGTCAACACGCGTATCAAGTTCATCCGATTACGTTCGCGCTGATTGCGCTGGTTCCGCCGTTTCTGGTGGCGCTTGGCATGCGCACGGGCATCGGCCTCTTCCAGCTTCGACCGCGGGCCCGGAAGGCTGCGCTTTGGTGGGCTTCGATCGCCCTGGCGTTCTGCTTGAGCATGATCGCGCTGCGGCCCTTCGAGACGTTTGCGATACCCGAGCATTTTGTCGCCGAAGCCGAATCGTTGAAGCAGCTCCTGGCGGTGTCCGCCGTATTCATGCTGCTTCCGGTCAGTATCTGGTGGCTTTTTTTCTTCCGGCTCAAGAGCGTGGTGGAGCAATTTGAAGGACGAAGTACGACGGCCAGTTCATCGGAGAGTTAAGCCCCGATCTGGTTTTTACAAGTGGGCCGCAAAAAGGCAGATTCAGCGCACGAAAGGCGTGCGATGGAGAAGAGTGCATCGCGAAAAAAACAGGCGTGGAGGAGAGTTCCTCGCGCCATTCAAAAAGCGACCAGCTCCCGGAATGACATTGGCGGAAAATGATTCCCGCGGGCACGGCCGAGCGTGCCGGCAATGAAGGCGGCGGGTGGGTGCAGAGCGGAAGGCGTCCCGAGGCCCTCAACTCCCCGGGCGGCCCTGCATAATCCCGCCCAGAGACAGCCTTACCGAGCGAGGCAAGGTTGCAGCCTCAGTGAGAATTTCCTGATGTGTGGCAAGCCCTTCGCTAGCTACTATTTCGCGGCCGTGGCACCCATAACCCGGATCTTGAACCAGATCGTGCCAGACGGGTAGAGCGTATCGCGAAACTGTGCGCTCTGGTCATCGCCGGGCCCGATGGTGATGGGGATCTTGCCTTGGTTGACGAGCAAAACCCGATTCTCCGCCCCGATATAAGTCGTCTCGTACGCGATATTGCTGTAGGTGAGCTCCGCCGATGAGTTCTTAATGTCCACCGACCACATTGCGGTCGTGCCGCTGAAATCTTTATCCATCTTGGCGCTCACTACCCGCAAGTCGTGGACTGGATCGGCCTTCACGTTGGTGAGCGTTGCAACGGGGGCCGGGCCTTTCGCGCTGCGCTTTGAAGTCACGTAGATCAGCGCCACCACTGCTAGGACCACAACTATCCCAATGCCGACCCACAGTCCCGTATTGCTGCCTTGTTGCTCCTGCTTTAGAGGTGACTCAAACATAGTAGTAACCGGAATATCCGGTTTAGACCTCCGGTGCCTCAGCGTACTCTTTTCCTGCCGAGGACACAACGAGATTTCCACGCCAGCAAGTCCCAGCGAAATCAGCGGAACTCCGACGGTTCGTTCTGCCCGATGACTTTCTCCAGAGCGAGTCACTCATTCACTCGCGCATCAGAATCAGACCACCATCGGGAGTCACTCGCGCCCACGGGAAATCGACCTTCAAGGAAGCATTGAATGAAATTTGCAGGGGGTGATTGTGTTTTTCGCCCATTGGATGCGTATTTTCAGGGCGTCCTCATCACATTGAAACCCGCATAAACACAGGGGCGGCGCGCGGCATAAACATCGTTGGAAAGAGTTCATCCCGGAAATGCGGGTAAGGTACTTCGTGACGCGCTGACTGACGCGGTCCCGAGTTACCGCTGCGCTCCTGTGGTATTCTTGATACGCTGGTTCTTGGCGTTCTAGCGCTCGCTTTCGCTGGAAACACACCGAACCGCCGATTCATTGCAAGCCGCGCTCCTTCCAGCACGCGGGAGGAGTCACTGAAAGACGGGGGTAAGTCGCACGATGTCCACGCTCATGGATGTTCCCGCGGGGAAAACAAAACGCGAAGTCATTGATCAGGCGGTGATCCGTTTCGCCGGGGATTCGGGCGATGGCATGCAGATCACTGGCAGCCAGTTTACAAACACGGTGGCGCTTTATGGAAACGATATTGCCACTTTTCCGGACTATCCGGCGGAGATTCGCGCTCCTGCCGGCACCGTTCCGGGCGTGAGCGGCTTCCAGTTGAATTTTTCCTCGGAGGAAGTGCATACCCCGGGCGACTCCATCGATGTATTGATCGCCATGAATCCGGCGGCCTTAAAGGTGAATGTTGGCGACCTGAAGGCGAACGGCATCGCCATCATCAACTCCGACAGCTTCAAGGAAGGCGACCTGCGCAAGGCGCACCTGACCAGCAATCCCCTGGAGGACCATTCGCTCGACAAATTCCGCGTCTTTCCCGTGGAATTGCAGCGTCTGACGCGTTCGGCCCTGCAGCATCTGGGTCTCGACGCCAAAGCCATGGACCGTTGCAAGAACTTCTTTGCGCTGGGCATGTGCTACTGGCTGTACAACCGCTCGATGGAGCCGACGGTCCGCTGGATCGATGACAAGTTCAAGAAGAAACCGCTGCTGGCAGAGGCCAACAAGCTGGCGTTGAAGGCCGGCTATTCCTATTGCGAAGCCACCGAAGCGTTTCAGATCAGCTATGAGATACCGCCGGCGCAGCTTTCTCCCGGGTTGTACCGCAATTTGAGCGGCAATCAAGCCCTGGCGCTTGGGTTTGTCACGGCGGCGAAGAAAGCCGGTCTCACGTTGTTCCTGGGCAGTTATCCGATTACGCCCGCTTCGGATATCCTGCACGAGCTTTCGCAGTACAAGGACTTCGGAGTGCTGACCTTCCAGGCGGAAGATGAAATCGCGGCGATTACTTCCTCGATTGGCGCTTCCTACGCAGGATCGCTGGCCATCACCACCACTTCCGGCCCCGGGATGGCGTTGAAGACGGAAGCCCTGGGACTCGCGGTGATGACGGAGCTTCCGCTGGTGATTTGTAATATCCAGCGTGGCGGCCCTTCTACCGGTCTGCCCACGAAAACCGAGCAGGCCGACCTGCTGCAGGCGCTGTTTGGGCGCAATTCCGAAGCGCCCATTCCCGTACTTGCGGCCGCGACGCCCGGGGATTGTTTCTGGATCGCCGTGGAAGCCAGCCGCATTGCGTTGAAGTACATGGTGCCGGTGATTATTCTCTCGGACGGCTACCTGGCCAACGGTGCGGAGCCCTGGCGCATCCCCAGCGTTGACGAAATTCCAGGGTTCCCCGTGCGTTTCGCTACGGATCCCGAAGGATTTCTGCCCTACAAGCGCGACCCGGAGACGCTGGCGCGGCCTTGGGCCATTCCGGGAACACCCGGGCTGGAACATCGCATCGGCGGTCTGGAGAAACAGGACGTCACGGGGAACATAAACTACGAGCCGCTGAATCACGAGAAGATGGTGCGAATTCGGGCGGCCAAAATTGACGCCATTGTCCAGGATGTGCCGAATGTGCTGCCCAGCGGCGACCCGGAAGGCGACCTGCTCCTCGTTTCCTGGGGCTCGACGTATGGTTCGATCACGCAAGCGGTGAAGGCGGAGCGCGCCAAGGGCCGCAAGCTCGGCCACCTGCACTTGCGCTACTTGAATCCATTGCCAGCCAACCTCGGCGACGTTTTGAAGCGCTATCGCAAGGTTTTGGTGCCGGAACTCAACATGGGACAACTCCTCTGGGTACTGCGCGCGAAATATCTGGTGGACGCCGTGGGTTTGAACAAAATTCAGGGGCGTCCCTTCAAACAGAACGAGCTTGAACAAAAAATCGAAGAAATGCTGGGACGCCAGGAGGCGCGATGACGACCACAGCTCTTCCGCCACTCACAAAGAAAGATTTCCAGACGGACCAGGAAGTCCGCTGGTGCCCGGGATGCGGCGACTACGCGATCCTCGCCGCCGTGCAAGCCATTTTCCCGGAGCTCGGCGTGCCCCGCGAGAATTTTGTCGTGGTCTCCGGCATCGGCTGCTCCAGCCGCTTCCCGTATTACATGAACACGTACGGGTTTCACTCCATCCACGGCCGCGCTCCTGCGGTGGCCTCCGGCATCAAGATCGCGCATCCGGAATTGGAAGTCTGGGTGGCCACCGGCGATGGAGATGCTCTGGCCATTGGCGGGAATCACACCATTCACATGCTGCGGCGGAACGTCGGCATCAAGGTGCTGCTGTTCAACAACCGCATCTATGGTTTGACGAAAGGCCAGTACTCGCCCACCTCGGAATTTCACAAGGTCACGAAGTCCACTCCCTTCGGCTCGCCGGACCGGCCGTTCAATCCCGTGTCATTGGCGATCGGCGCGGAAGCAACCTTTGTGGCGCGTGCCGTGGATGTGTTTCAGGCGCAGTTGAAAGACACGTTGAAGGCTGCGGCGGCCCACAAGGGTTCCGCGTTCATCGAGATTCTGCAGAATTGCAACATTTTTAATGATGGCGCATGGCTCGGCTTGACGGAAAAAGATGCGCGCAGCGAACACGTCATGCAACTGGAGCACGGGAAGCCTCTCGTGTTCGGCAAGAATCGCGACAAGGGCATCCGCCGCAAGTCCGACGGCGACATCGAGGTCGTGCCGCTCGGCAATGGCATCACGGAATCGGACCTGATCGTGCATGATGCGCATCACCCGCGGCCATCCTACGCTTTCCTGCTTTCGCACATGGAGCATCGCCCTGGTTTCCCCACCCCCATCGGCGTGTTTCGCGCCTGGGACGATCTGCCGCGCTACGAGGATGTCATCAACGACCAGGTGCGCGAAGTCATCGCCAAGAAGGGCCCGGGGGATCTGAACCGGCTGCTGCAAGCAGGCGATACCTGGGAAGTGAAGTAGGCGAAATCTCCGCTCATATATGGGCAACGTGCAGCATCTTCTTGGGTCTCTGCTGCCCTATCTCAGTCCGTCCCTCTCACTAGCAAGACGGCCGCACCGTTTTTGCCGTACTCGCGATCATCTTTTTTCATGGCGCTTGGAAGCAATTCCTTACCCATTCACGATAAAATGGGCTGCGCGTGAAACCAACCGCTGCTGGCTACATCTAAGGTGCAGTGGTCGGCCTTGAGCCATGGATCAGAGTCCCAAACTTATTCCGTTTTCGCTGCTCGGAGAAGCCGATCCCGTGCCTGCGACGGCTTATGTAACGGAGCCCAAGCAAGCGGAAACACTCGCCCTCCTGTACGAGCTCAGTCATGAAATCACGTCCATCCTGGACCGCAGCGAACTCTTGCGGCTGATCGCGGAACGGGTCAAGAAGTTGGTGGACTATGACGTTTTCACCGTCATGCTTTGGAACGAGTCCACACAAGTGCTGGAAAGCGTTTTTGCCATGCGCTTCGAGGACGCCATCCCTTCTCGCATGAGCATACCCTTGCATCAAGGCATCACCGGAAGCGCGGCGGCGGAGCGCCGGACCATCCGTGTGATTGACGTGCGCCTGGACCCGCGCTACCTGCAGGGCGAAGCGGATGTGGAGGTGCGCTCGGAACTGGTCGTGCCCCTGCTTCGGCAGGACCGCCTGGTAGGCGTGCTGGATCTGGAAAGCACGGTGCCGAATGCTTTTACGGTCGAGCATGAACGCCTTCTAAATATCCTGGGTTCCTACGTTGCCGTGGCCCTCGAAAATGCGTGTTTGTTTGAAGAATCGCGGCAGAACCAGCTTCGCCTGCAGAATGACCTGGAGACCGCCAGGGAGATTCAGCGGCAACTTCTTCCCAGTGGCGCGCGCGATGTGCCCGGGCTGGACCTGGCGACCGCCTATGTTCCGGCGCGGGAACTCGGCGGGGATTTCTACGATTTACTGCCGTTTGGCGTGGGGCGCCTGGCCATTGCCATCGGGGATGTCTCCGGAAAGGGTACAGCGGCCGCGCTGTACGGTTCGCTGGCCATCGGCATCCTGCGCGAGCTTGTCGTTGATCGGGAGGCAACTCCCGCTGAAATGCTCAGGCTTCTCAATGGCAGGCTGCTGGCCGCGCGACTGGATGCCCGCTTTATTGCCATGCATTTTGCGATTTACGATGCGGCTCTGCGCGAGCTGAGCATCGCGAACGCCGGAGGCACTTTGCCGTTGCTGATTCGCGGCGGCGAAGTCACGGAAATTGATGTTCGGGGAGTACCTCTTGGGTTGTTGCCCAACACCGAATATGACGAGGTCCGGCTCTCGCTAAAGCCGGGCGACATCGTGGTTTTTGCCTCGGACGGTGTCCATGAGTCCATGAATACTGATCTTGAGGAGTTTGGGTCCGATCGATTGAAGAGCCTTTTGGCCGGGGTTGCGATCGCGGACCCGGCTTATACGATTGCGCAGCGCATCGTGAAGGCCACGGACGAGCACGCGGGTGTCGGCCGCCCGCCTCATGATGACCGTACGCTGCTGATTCTGCGCGTAACCGATGAAGGCGCCGCCGACTTCTCCAAATTGCCGATTATTTACTAGCCGTCTCCAGTTGCTTTTCCCCGTTCAGCACGGGCAGCCACTCTTCGCGCACCCCGGCAAACTCGGGCATGTTCTTTTTGGAAACGGGGTCCGATGGCGGCAGGCCCAGCCTCTCAAAATTCTTGAATTGGCCCTTCTGCATGATGCGGAAATCGAGATGGGGACCGGTTGCCAGGCCGGTCATACCCACCAAACCGATGGTCTTGCCGATTTCCACGTGCTCGCCGGGATGCACGAACATCCTGGACAAGTGGAGATACATCGTTTCGTAGCCATTGGAATGGACGATGTGCACCATGTTGCCGTCGCCGCCTTTGCGGCCGGCGAAAACCACTCGTCCACTCCCGATGGTCTGTACGGGTGTGCCAACAGGTGCGCCGTAATCGGTGCCCAGGTGAGGGCGGTAGGTCTTCAGAATCGGATGGAAGCGCGACTGGCTGAAGTGTGACGTCACGGGCGCCCCAAACTTCAGCGGCGACCTCAGGAAGGCCTTCTGAAGGCTTTTGCCGTCCGCCGTATAGTAGGCGGGGCGGCCTTCGGGATCATGAAAGAGCAGCGCCTGATACTTCCTGCCGTCATTGATATATTCGGCGGCGAGGATCTTGCCGTATCCCGCGGTTTCACCATTAGCGTATTTGCGCTTCTCCATCACGATGCGGAAAGTGTCGCCCCTGCGCGCATCGGTGTAGAAATCCAGGTCGTACCCAAAAATCTGCGCCAGCCGCATGGCCACTTCGGCGCTTTCGCCTGTTTCTTCGACGGCGTTGAACAGCGAATCCTCCAGCTTGCCGCTGACGATCGCGACTTCCGAGCGCACCGGAATTTCGCGAACTTCGGCGGCAAAGCCCGGCGTCTGCGGCACGATGTGCAGCACGCGCTCGGCGTTAATTTTGTAGTCGATTTCGCGCAGACTTCCTTCCACGGAGCGCCCCACGGTGATCGTATTCCCGGCCCTCACTTGACGCAGATTGAAGGCGCGTTGCGCGGCCGCGGTCGCATCCGCTGCTTCAGCAGCAGACAAACCGAACTGCGCCAGCATTCCGGCAAAATTTTCGCCGCTGGGCATCTTCTTCGCGGTGGGAAGCACCAATTCCGCGCGCATTCGTGCACATTCGGCTTTGGCCAATTCCATTTGGCGCTGCGATTCTTTTGCAGCGCTTACGTTTTTGTTGATCGCGTAGCCATCAACGATAATTCCGGCCGCGAGAAGTACTGCCGTCCCCATCAAAAATCGTCGGTTCACTGCTCCCCCAAGATGCTCTTCTCGATTGGTCGGTGCGCGCAGGGCAGACCGGCGCGCCGTGCCCGAACTTACGAGAATACCGCACGCTTACCTTTTGTCCTAAACCGGGGTGCAGGTCAAATCAATGTCGCGAGAGGTGCGCTCAATCAACCAAGGGTCTTTCCGCGAGATTCGCAGAGCCGCGTGCGCAAATTCACCCGCTACAACCGTAAGCCGTTGTTTTAAGTCCTTTATATTCAATCTGCGCAATCACGGGATCGTGGCATCCAGCGTGCCATCAACAGTTTAGGGGGAATTCTGATGATCGCGCTGGAAGTTCATCCCGAAATTCACGTTCGCGAGCTGCGCGCGCGCCCGGCTTTTTCCTCGTGCCATGAATGCCACCGGAGTTGCCACGCGAAGAGCGAAGACCAGTTGTGCCTGGAGCTCTGCGATTCCTGCTTTGACGCCACGCGCCAGCTTCGCGAACCCGTCATCAGAGCGCACGTGAAACCGCGCCCCTGCCGCCCCGTCTCCCTGTAACAACACACCTCCAGCGGGCGTTGTCTGCAACGCGCTCCGAGTTTCTCTAAACCTGATTATTTGCCCGTGGAATTTGCCGGGATGGAAGTTCCCTTGGGACCGTCCGTGAAGTAATTCTGCTCGCGCAATCTCCGGTAAATGTGACCTGCCACCTGCGCCGCCGTGGGGCCCTTCACCCGCCGCGTATTCCCGCGGAGCAACACGGCCAGGGCAATCTTCGGGTGCGTCTCATCGGCATAACTCACGAACCAGCCGATGCGCGAAGGAGTGGTGTTGTGGTCATCGCAGGTGCCGGTCTTGCCAAGAGGCGTTTCGTTCCCGCCAGCGTCATAGCTGAGGCGGCCCGTGCCGTACAGGACGGCGGCGAGCATGCCTTCGCGCACTTCCGGGAGAACATTGGAAATATTCAGATCCCGCTTCACGCGCGGGGCGAAATTATCAATCTCTTCCTGCGAATGCGGATACTGCAGATAGTAGAGCGTGCCGCCATTGGCAAACGCGGCACCCAGCGCTGCCAACTGCAACGGCGTGATCTGAATACCTTCACCGAAACTCGACATGCGCGCCACACCGCCATAGGCCGGCGGCTGCATAGGGAACGATCCCGGATGCTCATCGGGTAGGTTGTAACCCGCAAGTTCACCCAGGCCCAGCAAGCGGCCGTACTTCGAGACGGTGTCAAAGCCCATGCGGCGGCCGAGTTCCTCAAAGAACGAATTATTGGAGTGCGCCAGGGCTTCCGTCAGGTTCATGTATTTGCGGCGGCCCACCTTCAACATGGTGTCGCGGGTGATCACGTTCTCTTCGAGAGCGGCGATGGCAATCGTGGGCTTGATCGTCGAGCAAGGAATGTAGCCGTCGCTGAAGGCAATCTTCTGATTCACGATGGTGAGGATGCGGCCGGTGTTTGGGTCCACGGCGACGACGGAACCGTTATAGCGGCCCAACCCCTCGACAACGGCCTGCCGCACGACGGGATCGTCGAATGTGGGATCATCGTCGCGCACGGAATCCGCATAGGTGGGCACGCCGCGATAACGCGCGGCCACGTGGCGTGTGCGTGCGCTGGATTTCGATTTTGATTTCGTGGATGTGCTTTCGATCGGCTGGCCGGAAGATTCCGCGGCAGGCAGCGGCACGCCTAGCGTTACGCCCAGGCACGCCACCATCACAATTTTCCCAAATTCGCGGATCATTCGGCCCTTATCCCTGGTCAGTCTCAGTAGTTCTAGGAGGCGTGCACCTAAATTTACTCCACGTACACGTCCCGGTCAACTTCCGTCCATTGACGCATGCGCGATGCCAGCCTTTCCGATGGTTCATAACAATCAAGTTATCGCTGGCAAATCGAGCGCTTCTCATCTGTGAGCTGAACAGCACTCGCAGACTGTGACGTAGTGTACGCAGACGGGGGATGCCCTGACAATAGATAACTCGGCCCAGTACGCCTCTATGTGCTTTGTTTTGAAAGCCTGACCGACGGGACAGCACACCCTGCCCGAGTGTCCCTCCCACAGGAGTGCCTGCCTGTCCGCGGAACGCCGTGGGCACGGCACGTTGCAATTTGCTTCACGCGTCAGAAATAGAAGCGGACGGGAAGACTCGCCCTCCTCCCGCCCGGTTCGTCTTACCCGAAACAATCTTTCTTAGCGTGCCGGCCGTGCTTTTGCGTCTCCAACTGCGGCAGCGGCAGCCGCAGCCTTCACCGGAGGCTTATCCGTGGCAACGTTTGCGCTGCCATTGGCGCCCGCCGTCGCGGCGGTTTGCCAGGGGGTGGGAATTCCCATGTTCTTGCGCAAGGCATTTTCGAGCTTATCGCGGATGTCCTTGTTCTCGCGCAGGAAGACGCGGGCGTTCTCGCGGCCCTGGCCCATTCTTTCGCCGCCATAGCTCAGCCACGTTCCGGACTTTTCGATCAAGCCCTTGTCCACGCCGAGGTCGATCAGGTCACCTTCGCGCGAAATGCCTTCGCCGTACAGAATGTCGAACTCCGCTTCGCGGAATGGCGCAGCCACCTTGTTCTTCACCACTTTCCCGCGGGTGCGCGAACCAACCACGCGGTCGCCTTCCTTGATCGCCTGGATGCGCCGGATATCCACGCGCATGGAGGCATAAAACTTCAGCGCGCGCCCGCCGGTCGTTGTTTCCGGGTTGCCAAACATCACGCCGATTTTTTCGCGGATCTGGTTGATGAAAATCAGGCAGGTTTTTGACTTGGAGACAATGCCAGTAAGCTTCCGTAGCGCTTGCGACATCAGGCGTGCTTGAAGACCCATTTGCGGGTCACCCATGTCGCCTTCGAGTTCGGCCTTGGGCACCAACGCGGCAACGGAGTCCACCACAACCACGTCCACGCCGCCCGAGCGGATCAGTGTTTCCACGATTTCCAGGGCCTGCTCGCCGTTGTCCGGCTGGGACACCAGCAGATTGTCCACGTCCACGCCCAGCTTGCGCGCGTAGTTCGGATCGAGCGCATGCTCCGCGTCGATGAACGCGGCCTGCCCGCCCAATTTCTGCGCTTCGGCGATGATATGCAGCGTCAGTGTCGTCTTACCGCCCGCTTCCGGCCCGTACACCTCGCTTACACGTCCTCGCGGGAATCCGCCCACGCCGAGAGCCGCGTCCAGCGACAAACAGCCCGATGGAATCACGTTCACCGGCACCAGCACATCTTTGCTGCCCAGCCGCATGATCGAACCCTTACCGTGGGTCTTCTCGATTTGCGCGATTGCTGCTTCTAACAGTTTTGCCCGTTCATCTGACATTTCACACCTCGGTGGAGGAAATTAGGATACTCGCGAATAGGTCTTTCGGGGGCATTTGCAAGCGGGCGCCGCGAACTGCGCCGCGGCTTCTCCAGATACGTTACGAGAGCGGTATATTACCACTTCGTATCTGAGAATGCTACCCCTACTTCCCTTCCGCCCTTCGCCGGCCTATACCGGCAAAGGTTCGCCCTTCAACGGTTGCAGCCATGCTCCAGTTCATGATCCACCAGACTCGCCAACGCCCGCTGCTCCCGGCGGTCCCACTCGGCCTGTTCTTCCCGGGAGATCGAGCGCAAGCGTGTCAGGTACTGCCCTCGTGTGCGGACCTCGAGCAACTCAAATTCGAGTCTCTCATGCTCCACACAGCTTAGAACATCGCATCGCGTCTGGGTCATGGGCCACCTGTTGAAAACTGCTGGTGGTACAGTAGCCCAAAGGCGAACAAAAAGCAAACACTATGTTCGCTTTGTATTCTCCCTGTCAACCTGGCTGCTTTGGGAGGAGGCCTTAGGCTGCCCGCGGCCGGAACTCCATTTTGAGCCTCTCCTTAAGAAAGTCTCTGAGGACAAACACTTCTATGTTCCTCTCGTCCGTGTCCGAACTGAGCATGTATTTCGTATGGTTCAAAGCCCCGACCGGTTTGGTGATCTTTAGGGTCCTGGCTTCCCCGCGGATATCTTTCAACTGGTCCCCGGTACCAAGGTTGCAATCCCAACAAATAACGGAGGCCAGTTTCGAGAAGGAGTGATTAAACTCCCTTTCAAGGGTCTTCTTAAACTCCACAAATCTGAGAGTCTCCCTGTCCAGGCCAACCGACGTCTTCGTCTCAACTAAGGCGTCGTATCCAAGGTGTGCGTCATAGTCGACTATCTTGAACCCAAAGAGTTCGGGGTTTAAGACATAGATCATAGCGAATATCGCGTAAACCTCGATCTCTTGTCGTGGTTCAAAGAACTCAATCTGTTTCCGGACAAGAAGAGAGTCATTTGTTTTCAAGCACACCTTCTTGGAACCCGCCTGGCGTTTGCGCTTTCTGTGTTCCTTCTCTTCCTCCTCAGGCCTGCGATATTAGACCTCAAGCGCGAGCTCTTCCTCGTATTTTTGGTAGACCGGATCGCCCAGTACGATATTCTGAAACCAGGTTACAATTGTTTCTCTGATTGCAGACATCAGTCGCTCGTCCGTATTACCCACGTCTCCCCTATTTGCTGTCAGTTTGAACTGTTGACAGTTGGCAAATGCGTGGAACTTCGTTGATGCTGCTCTTTGGCCCCTGCCGATCCATTCCGTTAAGTTCTGCACGGGTATGTAATCTTTTGCCGCCCAAAGCCCGTAGCGCTGCTCAACTAGGTACATGCCCTCGCGGACCGGTGCTCCCTGACGACGGATCATCTTGTTGTAACTCTTGGCTCGGTCACCTTCTATGTAAAACACCATGTCGAGCGAATAGTGGGGAAATCCCTTGATCGGGATCCCGGATTCGCACCATTTCTTGACGAAATACTTTGTGGGCGAACCTGCGTCCTCCCTTCGAAGGCTCTTGAGGTCATACTGTTCTTTTGCAGGGAAACGATGCCCGAATTCGAGGACTTCGGGAGTCTCGCGGCCCAAGCCTTGTAGAGTTAGCTTGGTTGTGGCATGAGTTAAGAGGCCCAGTTCCGCCTCGATGGAGCCGAACTTCGTGAACCAATAAATGAAATCCATCAATTCATCATGGCTAAAGCCTTGCGTCCGATTCTGGTTGTACCCTTTCACTACAATCGTCGTTCCCGTCTTCAGTGGATCAGCGCACGGCCTGTGTTCCCAGTCGTATTCCGGAATTTGTTTTTCTGCGAGTCGGGATCTCGGTTCTGGCATCACGGCGTAGGTCTCCTGTCCGTTTCGCCAGCTATAAACCTCAATCTCCCTGCTATTGAAGAAAGTCTTGGTACCGTGACCTTTTTGGCCGATCCGGTCTGGACTTTCTCTGCTCGTCGATCGACCCAGGTCAAAGAAAGCGTGCAGATTCGGAACACCCGCGTCGAGTGACTCAGCCTCAATTCCCACCCCGTTGTCCTCGAACGTCAAGACCAGTTCGTCTTGTCCACGGTAAGGAACAATGCGTGCGCGCACCGAGATTTCGGTAGCGCCCGCGTCGAAGTCGTTGCTGATGGCCTCGCGAATCGCGTCTCTCGGATCCCGAAAGTCCATTACGATTTCAAAGAATTCGGCTGCGGCGTCAACCTCAGGCTTCCCTTTTTGCATCGGACACCCTCCTCGCGTGTGGAGTACCCTGAATCAAAGATCTTAGCTTAATCCGTAGCTGTAAAATCCTCGTCCGCTCTTTCTTCCTAACCACCCCGCCGCCACGTACTTCTTCAGCAGCGGACACGCCCGGTATTTCGGGTCGCCCAGGCCTTCCAGCAGCACGTTCAAGATATCCACGCACACATCCAGGCCGATAAAGTCGGCGAGTTCCAGCGGCCCCATCGGATGATTCATCCCCAGCTTCATCACCGCGTCCACCGCCTCCGGCGTGGCCACGCCTTCCATCACGGCGTAGGCCGCCTCATTGATCAGCGGCATCAGCACGCGGTTGGAGACGAATCCCGGCGCATCGTTCACGGCCACGGGAGTCTTGCCCAGTTTCTTGGCCAGTTCCATGGTGGTGGCAAAGGCCGCGTCGCTGGTCTGCAGCGCGCGGATCACTTCCACTAGCGCCATCACGGGCACGGGATTCATGAAGTGCATGCCCACAAAGAGCTCTGGCCGCTTGGTAATCGCGGCAAGCGTGGTTATCGATATCGAAGAAGTGTTGCTCGTCAAGATCACTTCGGGGCGCAGCACTTTGTCGGCTTCCGTCAACACCGCCCTCTTGATCTCGATTTTCTCCGGCACGGCCTCGACGACAAAGTCCGCCGCCGCAATGGCCGCGAAATCGGTCACCGGCTTCAGTCGCGCGAGCACAGCGGGCTTATCCGCTTCGGCGAGCTTGCCCTTCTTCACTTCGCGGTCGAGGTTTTTGCTGATGGTCTCCATCCCGCGCTGCAAAAAGCGCTCTTCCACATCGCGCAAAATCACGCTATAGCCCGCCCGGGCAAACACGTGCGCGATGCCGTTCCCCATGGTCCCAGCACCCAGCACCGCCACCGTCTTGATGGAATCAATGGACACGAATCACCCCTCCGCGTTTTTTGAAGCCTGCCCCTTCGAGAAACCCAAGCATGCCTGCCAGCTAAAGTAAGGTCAAGCGAGCGTCACTCCGGCGGCTTCCCCTCCACAACTTCGCGGACCAGTTCGCGGGCGCGGCTTTCGTCTTCCGGAAGAACGTACACCGCTGCTTTGCTGCCTTCGCGGTCTACGCGGCAGTGGATGCCGTTCTCATGCAAGGCCGCCACAAGAAAATCGCTTGGCTCGCCCGTCTCCGTCTCCCACGCCTTGGCGGTGGCATCTTCTTCAAACCACCCGGTCTCATCGCCGGCCGCGGGAGGACCGGGAATGTCGTCGCTCTCGGCCGGAGTCAGTATTTCCGGCAGCGTATCAAATTGGCGTGGCGCATCTACCAGAAGCTTCTGCAGCTCCCGGCTTCCCACCTCTTCGATGTCGTCCGTGCCATACGCTTCCTTTACGGCCGTTTCGGCCTTTTCAAACAGCGAAAATGGCACGCCAATTTCATAAGCAGGAAAATTAGTCAGATTGAAGAGACGATCGCGCCGGAAAACTGTATTGTGGGGAACGCCCGCTTCGTCCAGAACCTCGCACAACTCCGCGTGCACGCGGGCATCCTCACCCTTCCAGAAAGAGCAGAACGGATCCTCATTGGGATCACCGGGTTCTGCCGGTGCGCCCAGGGGCCCCGGCGCGTGCTGCGGTTCCCACACCAAGTCCACGTCGCAATCGGCGCAACGCGTGAACCCTGGCCGGTACTCCGCTTTGCATTGAGGACAAATCATTTCGGTCACCTGCTCGATTCTTGCGAACAAGGGCTGGTATTTCGGAGTGACTCCCAGATTGTAGAACACGAAGGAATAGATGTGCGCGGCAAGTTTGATCGCCCTGGTCGCGCTGCTGGCGAGGTGTCCAGATCTGATGTCCACGCCAAACAGCACGGGCTTGTCACGCGCGCCGACCGCCAGGCCATCGAGGCCTACCTGGCGAAGATGCGCTTCGTCACCGGCCAGCCCCCCAACAACTTCCGCTGAGCCAACGACTTACGTCCCTCTTACGTCTGCGTCTTTTTCACCCCCTGCTGCGTATTCAAGGTAGTATGAGCGCACAAGCTTTCACGCTGACGTTTTCGAGGTTCCCGGTACTCTTCGCGGGTCTCATGACTGACGATAAGCAAACCATCGCGCTCGGCCTGCGCCGCCGCGACCCGGATGTGCTCGACCAGCTCATCGAGCAGTACCAGCACCGGCTGTTCCGCTATCTCCTTTTTCTCACCGGCAATCCCGCGCTGGCCGAAGACTTCTTCCAGGAAACCTGGGTTCGCATCCTGGAACGCGGCGACCAGTACAACGCCAAATCCAAGTTCGAGTCCTGGCTGTTCGCGATTGCGCGGAATTTGGTGATTGACGCCTCGCGTCGCAAGAAATTCGCAAGTCTCGAGGACTTCGCCGATCCGGAAACGCAGCAGCCGTTCGAGCCGCCGGACCTGCACGCCACCTCGGCGTTGCAGCTTCTGCTGGCGCGCGAAAACCAGCAAGCCGTGCAATTCTCGCTGCTCAAGATTCCCGCCTACTACCGCGAAGTGCTGGTGCTGCGCTTTCACGAAGAGCTTGGACTGGAAGAAATCGCCGGCGTGCTCTCCGCTCCTATTTCGACGGTTAAGTCCCGGCTGTACCGCGGTCTGGCAGCGCTCAAATCCGCTCTGACGGAAGGTGCCGCATGAACGAAAACTTTCACCAGCGTGCCCAAAGACTCCTGGCGGAATCTCTTGTGGAAGGGATCGCAGCGCCCGACCAGGCGTGGCTGGGGCAGCATCTGCGCGAGTGCCCCGATTGTGCGCGTGAGGCTGCGGCCACTCAGGAGCTTCTGCAGGCTCTACGCGGTGTGCCGGTTGCGGTGCCGCGGGACCTGGTGGCGCGCACGCAGTTGCGGGTTCGCCTGCGCGCTCAGGAAGCCAGCGAATCTTCGCGCAGCGGGCTGCTTCTCTGGGTGATCACCGCTGCCAGTTGGCTGCTCGGCGTGCTCAGCGCGCCGCTGGTCTGGCGCGGTTTCGCCTGGTTCGGCGGGCAATTCGGCGTGCCGAGGCTGGCCCTGGAAATGGGATTCGTGCTCTGGTGGACGGTGCCAGCGTTGCTCGCCGCTGCTGCAGTGCTATACCAGCGCGGTGTCGCGCAGGGTTTCGCAGGTCAGCGCTTGCCGCGCGAATCGAAGACGCCGCATTGAGTTTGTCATTGGCACCTGAAGGATTGCTTTTGGTGGTCTAGAAAACGAGGAAACTATGTCTGACATGTGGAACGACCGTCTGCGGCTTATCCGCTTCCGCCGGAAGCACGAGCGCACCAAATTCCGCGAGGAGCTGCGCATCATCCCCCGCTGGCTGGTGCGGACATGCATAATCGTTTGGCTCATCGCGATCGCCATCGCCTGTTCCGTCAACTACTACAACGTGCAGCACAATGGCGACTATTTCCCGGCCCCCGGCTTGGCTAATCATCCTCTGCTCGCCAGCCTGGCTCTGGCTGGAATGATTACCGCGGGTACTTTTGTACTTTCCTGCCTGCTGTTCATGTTCGGCTACGTTTATAAAGATGCCCAGCGCCGCGGCATGAATCCCGCGCTTTGGACGCTTCTCGTGTTCATTCTTTCGCCCGCATACGGCTTCATCGGCCTCATCATTTATTTGCTGGTTCGCGAACCTTTGCCCTATACCTGCCCGCAGTGCAACGCGACGGTTTCCGCGCGCTTTAATTTCTGCCCCACCTGCAAATACAACCTGCACCTTGCGTGCGCGCACTGCCAGCGCGAGGTTGCCGACACGGACAAGTTCTGCCCCTACTGCGCCGCGGCACTCACGCCGACAAAATCGCAGAACGCACCCACGGCCGGCGATTCGCTGGGTTGAAGTTACGGTCTGCGAACCCGCGAAGGCGTAGCACCTCAGAGTCTGTGCGGGTTCGCAGCTTCTTCGTCAGGGCACGACTTCAGTCGTGCCGTTAAGAGCGCCAAATCAACCTGGCTTCAGCCGCTGAGGGCTGGTTTCTCCAGGTCACGCGCAGGCTCTCAACTCTTCTCTTCGTGGTACTCCATCTCCGTGTTCACGGCCCAAATGTTGCTCTTCTCCGTGCGGCCCGCGATGATATTGTCCACCGCGACCATGGCCGTGAGCATGGAGTGGTCCTGATTGTTGTACTTGTGCATGCCATTGCGGCCAACCAGGAACAAGTTCTCAAAGCCATCCACGAACTCCTGAACTTCCCCAAAACGTTCATACGCGCCGAAATACGCGGGATAAGCCTTCGGCACCCGCTCGACGTGCCAGTCCAGCACCTCGCGCGCGTCGATGATTCCAATTTTCTCCAACTCCGTCATGGCCAGGCGCGCCATTTCTTCCTCTGGGAGCTTCCAGAGCTTGTCGGACTCGCAGCAGAAATATTCCACTCCGATCCAGACCTTCGACGGGTCCTTCACCAGATAGGGGCTCCAGTTGTTGAAGATCAGCAAGCGCCCCGCAAGAACATCCGGGTCCTGGAGGTAGATCCACGTATCGGCAACGAGCCCGCCGGTGGCGTTTGCGTCATCCTTCTTAATGCGCAAGGAATTCAGAAGCAAGCCCACGGCAATGAAGTCGCGATACTGGAGACCCGCGGCCACTTCCCGCACGTTATCGGGAACGGGGCCATCCAGAAGACCCACCAATTCCTTCACCGGCATCGTCGAGAAGACAAAATCGCACGCGATGCGGCGCTGTTGCCCCGCGCCGTCAACAACATGCACGGCTTGCACACTCGGCCCGACCGTTTCCAGGCGGAGGGGTTGCGTCTGGCGCAGAATCTCGCCGCCCAGCGCTTCCACTTTGCGCGCCACTTCCCGCCACATTTGCCCGGGACCATATTTCGGATACAGGAACTGCTCAATCAGGGAAGTTTCGGTTTGCTTCTGGAAGATGTCCCGCGTCGCGCGGCCAAGACTCTGCTTCAAGAAATGCGTTAGGCTCTTGCGGACGGACAGACTTTTTACCCGCTGCGCGCCCCAAGCGGCGCTGATCTGCTGGCACGGCACTCCCCAAACTTTTTCCGTATAGGATTTGAAAAAAGTCAGATACAGCTCTTTCCCAAACCGGCGAATGAAAAAGTCCTCGAGGTTTTTGACCGGGCGCGGCGGGAAGAGAGCGGCACGCAGGTAGCTGAGCAGGATGCGAACAGCTCGCTTCATTCCAAGCTTGGAGAGCGTGTCCCGGCTCATTTGAATGGGGTAGGCAAAGAACTTGCGCAGAAAATAGATGCGGCTTTGCCGGCGCCGCAGCAACATGACCGCTTCCGGATTTGGGGCGAGCCCCGCCACACTTTCGGCTGCCGCTGCGGCATTCTGCCGTGCCTGGGCGTCCGAATGGCCGGGCGTTTCGATTCGCCGCGTCTTGTGCTGGTAACTGATCTCGGCTCCGCCCGCGGCTGACGCTTCCAGCGGCAGGTGCATCAACCACCAATTCATCACGCGATCCGATTTAGAGAAGAAGCGATGACCACCGATATCCATGAGGTTTCCGTGGTGTTGGATCGTGCGCGAGAGACCGCCGACGTCGGGGTTCTTCTCCAGCACGATAGGCCGGACATCGCTCCGCGTCAGCAGTTCGTACGCCGCCGTCAGCCCCGCCGGCCCCGCCCCAATGATCACCGCCGTTCTAGTCCGCTCTCCGCTCATCCCCACCCAATCCAGCCAATTTGCGCCAACCGCATACTGTCGCTCCCAAATTGTACAAGGTAATTCGACGAAGGACCCGCATTGGTCGTCGTGACTCAAAGAACCAGGACTTGCAAGCGCACCGTTTTCTGGTGGCTTACGACCACACGCCGGAGAGCCTCGCCTGCATTCCCACGAAGTACCTCCGAAGGGGAATCCTGATTACGACGAGTCACACGTTGGCGAGGAAAACTCGACCGGCCGGGCGATCCTTCCGCCCCGTTTTTGAACGAGACCGAAGGAGGCCAACTGCTCAATCAGCGCTGATTCGAGGTGGAAGAAGTTCCTCCGGATTGCACGCGCCATCGGGGCGAAACAATAGAAAGAAGCGCCTCAAGGGTTTTCGTCCGCGCTCGGGCCATACAGAGCCGGCACCGGAACGTCGAGCGCCCGAAAATACATGGTCAATTGCGCGCGGTGATGAATGGTATGGTTGAAGCAGAAGCTCCGCAGCACGGCGTAGCGAGGCATTGTGAAAAGCGCCCGGCCGCCCATCAACAGTGTCCAGGGCTTGCGCAAATCCTCATCGCTGGCGCCCGCCAGTGCGGCACGCGCTTCGCGGGTGAGCCGGTCAAAAACTTCCAGCAATTCCTTGCGGTTGGAGGTCTTGGGCTGCTCGTAGCGAGGGCCATTGACCGGAGCGAAGTCCAACTGGTCGGTTTTGATCGCCTGAATGGTCCAGTCGTTCATCGTCGCGATGTGTCCGGCCATCGAGCCGAGCGTGCCGGACTTTTCGTGCGGCTTCCAGCCCCACTTGTCGTCGGGCACGCGCTCCAACGTTTTGCGGGTGTTGGCCATTTCCTGATCGAATTCGGGAAGAAGTAATTGACTGATGGACATGAAGTCCTCCAAAGAGAAATCGTAGAGGTGAAGACAGGCCTTGATTCTACTACGTTTCCGGTGAGGCTTGCTTTACGAGGGGCGTGGCGATGAGTGCGATGATTCCAATTGCGGCTCGTCTATCCTAAATAGCTGCGAAAATGTCACTCTCAGCTTGAGATGCCATGGCGAAACCTCATTACAGTGAACTTGTTTTCGATGTCACCGAAGAAGCGGACGGTGGCTATGTGGCCGAGTGTCTGAGCGAGAACATAGTGACCCAGGCCGACACTTGGGAGGCGCTCCGCGCCAGTGTGAAAGAGCCAACGAAAGCGTTTTTCTACGATGGACCCAAGCCGAAGTACATCCGACTGCATCTGGTTCGCGATGAACTCCTGACAAGGGGATAAATACCCCCAGATTTCGGTAGTGGGTCAACTTCCATTTGGGCCACGCTTTAATCGAGCACATGGGCCCCAGTACGAAAATGTCCGGTTTGCCGGAAAAGGTCCCGGCATCATTTGCGCGTCTCGGTCTAACAATTACGAAGGTCGAAGATTAGTTGCGGTTCCTTAATCGCTTGCCGGAGCACGGCCTTTACGGTTTGGCGGAGGAGAGTGAGTGCAGACCTTGGACTAAGTAGGTTGAGTTTTCCCTTGAAGTCTGGTTCACTTCCGTGGGCCAGAGCACTGCGATAGGAGTACATTTGAGACCAAATGGACTCGGGTGTTGCTTCCTTGAATGCTGCGTAGTCTAGACGGGGCTGCCAACGATTATTTAACAGGATAAGCTTCCGTTTCACCTGCCTAGTTATGGAATCGATCGTGTCGTTTGGATTTGGCGCATGGGTAAGCAATGATTCCAGGATCGCGAAGTACCCTAAGAAAAGCAGGAGGGATTCATAGGGCAGCGCATCGAGCCCCAGCATCTCTTTTGACAATCTCTCGACATTCACTAAATGGCGGTCGCAGGTTTGCAAGGTCTGATGCATAGTCAGAATTTCTGAGGCAATTGTCGGTGTTATTTCGACGAACGGCAAATCTTCTTGGAGTATTCGATTTACTTGCGAAAAAAGCCGCCCCGCATCAAATATCAACGTGGGTGTCTTTGCCTTTTGTCCCGCAAATGCACTTCGGAGCAGCGTGAATCCTAACTTAAATTCGACAGGTGCTATTGAGAGGAGCTGCTCTAGTGCTGCAATAGGTGAATTTGAGCCCTCAAAACCGACTACGAAGTACCTCCATTGGTCTTCAGGCAGGACAGCGTGCGACCACTTGTTATCAGCTTCTTGTACCTTCGAGTTTTGCCATGGCGTATAAGTACCATTTCCGGCTTGCTTTTCAAGCACATCTTTGATTGCTGCGATCTCGGCTCCAGTCGCTTTTCTCAGTTGAAGACCGGGCACCAGCTCAAGCCCGGTGCCGGGGGGTTCATGTTGTACGTTCGAGACGTTAAGCACAAACGCGAAATTCGTTTCGACCTCTAAAATGGAACGCGATCCTGTTTGGTAAATGATTGCGGTCGAGTAGTCGTCTAGCGAGAAATTGGGCTTCATCTTTGCCATTGGCGCATCCTGAAATGATCAAAGGCTATTCTGTAACACAAATGGCCAAATAGGCTTCATTTATAAAATGACTCAAGTTCCGATTACCGGCAACTGACCCGTTACCCTGACTTCTTTCGCTTTGTCTTCTCCCGTAAGGTGCGCTACGCTTTCTGAATCATGCCCACCCTTTTCGATATGGCACCTCGCCCCGATGGCGGCGAACTAAAGCCGAACGATGCGCAGCGGCGCGCGATTACCCACGGCGAAGGACCCCTGCTGGTGATCGCGGGCGCGGGCACAGGAAAAACCCGCGTCATCACGGAGCGCATCCGCCACCTCCTCGAATCGGATGCTACCCTGCTCGGGGAGAATATCCTTGGGCTGACGTTCACGAAAAAAGCCGCGGGTGAAATGAAGACGCGCGTGGTGAAGGCCGTCGGCGAACGCGGCAAGGACGTGGTGCTGGCGACGTTCCACTCTTTTTGCGAGACGCTGCTGAAGGAAGTCGATCCCAACCGCGTGGCGCTGGAATCAGTGGACCACTGGATCCTGCTGCGGCGGAATCTGGCGCGACTGAAACTTGAAAAGTACCGCCGCCTGGCCGAGCCCGGGCAATTCCTCAGCGATTTCATCCAGTTTTTCTCGCGTTGCCAGGACGAATTGGTGTCCAGCGGAGAATACCAGGCCTATGCCGATCAGCTCGCCGCGGAATTGCAGGCGGAGAAGAGCGGCCTCGATGAAGACACCGGCAAGGAGCGCGCCGAACAGGTCGCACTGCAACAGGAGATTGCCCGCGCCTACCGCGCCAGCGAAGAAATCCTGAGAGAGAAGCGGGCCGTGGCGCTCAACGGGCTCATCACCGAAGCCGTCGCGCTGCTCAAGCGCGACACCAAGCGGCGGCGGCAGCTTCAGGAGCGGTTCAAGCACGTCCTGGTGGACGAATTTCAGGATACCAATATCGCGCAGCTCGAATTGCTGCATCTGCTGAGCGCGGAATCGCGCAACATCGTCGTCGTGGGCGACAACGATCAGGCCATCTACCGCTTCCGCGGCGCTTCCTTCGGCAGCTTCAAGCTGTTCCTCCAGCGGTTCACCGGCTGGAAGGAAGGGCAGGACTCGACGCCGTATCGCGTGGCATTGATGGATAACTACCGTTCGACACCCAACATTCTGCGCGTGGCAACGCAAGTGATCGGCCAAAACGAGGTCAGCCCCGAATTCCCCAAGAAAGTCCTGCAAGCAAACAAGTCAGAAGGGGAGAAGATCCGCATTGTGGAGATGGAAACGCCCGAGGACGAAGCCTCGTGGGTGGCGGATGAACTCGAGCGGCTGCACGGCGCGGGGCGGCGATGGAAGGATTTTGCCGTGCTCTACCGGCAGCACGCGCACCGCGACCAGTTGGTGGAAGAGCTGTCGCGGCGCAAGATTCCCTTCGTCATCAGCAAGCTTTCGATTCTGGAGCACCCGCTGGTGCGCGACGTCCTCGCTTATCTTCACTTGATCGCGCTGCCTTATGACGACATCGCTTGCGCGCGCGTGCTCTCCGCGCCGGCATGGCATCTGACGGCGGAGGACCTGGTGCGCCTGGCGGAGCGCGCCGCTAAGAAACGCGGCACGGCTCTTTACGATGTTTTGCAGACGCCACAATCGGAGCTGCCGTTTGACGCCTCGCACATTGCCCTGCCAACGCTGCTGGAGTTTTTGGGTGCGCAACGCAAGACGCTAAGGAGGCGCACGGCCCGCGAAATCCTTGGCGATCTCATCGAGTGGCTGGAAGTGCCGCAGCGCGCCGCCACGCAGGACCGCAAGTACGTCAACCAACTCGGGCAATTCGTAAAGGAGTGGGAAGCGAAAAGCGAGACGCGGGGCTTGCCGGAATTTCTGGAGTACCTGGATTATTTTCAGCAAGCCGGTGGAACTTTGAGCCTGGAAGATGATGCGCCCGGCGATGCCGTGCAGCTCATGACGGTGCATGGCGCCAAGGGCCTGGAGTTTTCGCACGTATTTCTGCTGCGCGTGAATTCCAACGCCTTTCCGCCGCGCAAGCGCTCGCCGCTTTTTGAATTTCCCGATCGCCTGATGAAGGAAGAATTGCCGGAGGGCGATTTTCACATTCAGGAAGAGCGCCGGCTTTTCTACGTGGCCCTGACGCGCGCCATGGAGCGGCTGACCATCACCACGCTGACCGAAAAGAAGGGCAAGGTGCCCGTCTTCATCGAGGACATCGTGATGGAGCCGGCCATCAAGCGGCGCGACGTCCTGCAACTCGCCCCGAAAAAGAAGACCAAAGCCGCGGACGTCACAATGGAACGGGCGGAAGCCCGCGCGGGCGAATTATTCGCGGCCAAGGAAGGGCCGCCCAAGATCTTTTCCCGCATCGCCAAGTGGGCGGAGGAATTTCATCCACCAACGCCCGAGCCCTTGAAGCTCAGCAGCTCCGCGGTGGATAACTACCGCAAATGCCCGCAGCAATATGCTTTCAGCTATCTTTGGTCCCTGAAGGAGGGGCCGCGGGCCACGCTGAGCTTCGGCAGCGTGATGCACACCACCATCAAGCGCTTCCTGGAGCAATTGAAAAAGGGCGCGAAGCTTCCCTTCGAGGAAGTGCAGCGCATCTATGAAGCAGAATGGAGCAGCGCCGGCTACGAAGATGAATACCAGGAAGCCGAATACAAGAAAGATGGGCTGGAACAGCTAAAAGTGTTTCATCAGGCGATGCTGCAAGCCCCGCCGCAGATCCTGGAGCAGGAAAAGGGATTTGAGCTGCCGCTAGCCAACGATGTGATCCTGACCGGACGCATGGATCAAGTGAACAGCCTGGGGCGCAGAGACGTGGAGATCGTGGATTACAAAACCGGGAAACCCAAAAAAGAGGCGGATGCGCGAAAAGACCTGCAACTGAGCATCTATGCCCTGGCGGCGAAAGAGATATTCGAGTGGAACCCCGTGCGCCTGGCGTTCCATTACTTGCAGAACAACCAGGTGCAAGTGACCGCCCGCGACGCGAAACAGCTCGACGAGGCCGAAAAGGTTATCCAGGAGACCGCGGCGGACATTCGCGCCGGTGAATTTCCCGCCAAGATCGTTTTCGCTTGCCGGAGTTGTGCCTACAAACCGATCTGCCCGGCACACGAAGAGGCGCTCAATGGATCCGGTGGGTAGTCGAGCCGCGGCGGAGAGCCCAAAAGAGCGGCGCCGGTTATTTGGGGGCTTCAGTGGCAAACGTTCCGCCGTAGTAGCCTTTGCGGGTGAGGATGGTCAAGCCCTCGCGGCGCACACGGACCTCCAGTGCGTGGTAGTCGACTTTGCGATCCCCACTTGGCGAAAAGGCCAGGGTGTACTGGTTGCGGGCCTGCTCGGCGATGCGGGAATAGAAATCCTCGAAGGTCTCGCTCTTCGCGCCAAAAAACACCTCGCCACCGGTATCGTGGGCATATTCGACGAGCCGGCTGAATTTCCGCTCAAAGTAGGCGCTGCCAACGGCCACACTGTAGACCGTGATGCCCTGGCGTAGCAGCTCGGCGCGGGTATCGTCGTGGTTGTGAGTATTAAACTTGGCGCCATTCTGCCCGTCGGAAATGAGCAGAATGATCTTGCGGCGGTCGCGCGAGGGGCGATCCTGCAGCAGCATGGCCGCGGAGTATACGGCGTCGTCCAGTGCCTTGGTGGGCTGGCCCTTGATTGCGATTAGGGAAGGGTCGTTCATCGGGGCGCCGGGAGCTGCGGCGCCATTGATCGTGGGACCCTCAAACGGGCCGCCGACAGGCCCCACGGAAGGTGCGGACTTGGAAGAGACATCCTTACGGCGCAATTCGGTAATGAGCTTATCCTGATCCCGGGTGAAGCCGTGGCCCTCATGAAAATACTGGTCAAAGGTGCAAATAAAAGCTTCGTCGCTCGCGCTCATGCCCCCGACAATGGCGCGCAGACTGGGCTCGACCGCCTCGGCGTCCTTGCGCTTCAGGTCGTTGTCAATGAGGACGACCATGGAGATGGGAAAGACCTCGGCGGTAAAAAAGGTGATCTTCTGCTCGATCTTATCCTCAAAGATGCGGAATTCGTCCTTCCGAAGGTCGGCTACCAGATTGCCTTTCCCGTCTTTTACCGTAACCGGCACAACCACGAGAGTCGGGTTCACGACGATTTTGGTAGGAGTCTGGCTCTGGGCCGCGGCCTTCGGGGCCTGCGCCGCCGCCGGAGGCTTGGGCGGCGTGGTGGCTGCGGGTGCCTGAACCAGGGCCATGGGCGTCAGCAGCAACAGGGATTGTGCAATTAGGAAGAGTCGCGTTTTTCGTGGACAATTCATGGTCATCAGGCCAAACTTTCTTGGGCTATTATAGCGCCTAGCACCCTACTGGCATTGTACGACGCATCCCCGGAGCGCCGTGGTTGCATCGAACTCTAGTATTGATGCTTCGCGGCAAGGGATGCGATGCCAGGACGGTGCCGCGCCGCCATGCCAGACGAAAACACCAACTAGGATACCGGGAAATCTTGAAAAGCGAGATAACAAAGATGTCATTGTGGAAGAAAACAGGGATGCAGTGTCTGGCGGTTTGCGCGGCGTTGGCGCTGGCCGTGCCGGCGCTGCCGCAGGCTCAAACGCAAAGCCAGGGACAGACGCCGGTCATCAAGACGGAGGTGACACTCGTCAACCTGTTCGCCACCGTCCGCGATAAGAACAAGCACGTCATGACGGACCTGAAGCAGGACGATTTCAAGATCTTCGAGGACAACCACGAGGAGAAGATTGCGTTTTTCTCGAAGGAGATGGCCCTGCCCATCACCCTGGGGTTGATGCTGGATACCTCGGGAAGCGAACAGAACAATTTGGGAGCGATCCAAGACGCCGGAAGCCGTTTCCTGCACCGCGTCCTGCGCAAAGGCGACGAGGCGATGGTTCTCTCGTTCGATTCCGATGTGGACTTGCTGTCCGACTTTACGGATGACCGCAGCATCTTGGACCGCGCCATCTCCAAGGCACGGATTAACGTGCCGGGTGGCGGCATGATCGCCGGAAACCCGGGGCCCGTCGGCGGGCAGCAAATTACCGGCACAGCGCTCTATGATGCGATCTACCTGGCGTGTGGAGAAAAACTGAACGGCGAAGCGGGACGGAAGGCCGTCATCATCGTGACCGACGCAGAGGACGAAGGAAGCAAAACTAAGCTGGAAGAAGCCATTGAAGCAGCCCAACGTACGGACACCGTGATTCACATTTTACTGGTTGTGGATCCTCGATACGGAGGAAACGTCGGCGTGGCGCACAAGCTGGCGGATGAAACGGGCGGACGGATGATTTCGGTGCGCTCGGAGAAAAACCTGGAAGAAGCATTTGACCAGATTTCCGAAGAGTTGCGCAGCCAATACACACTGGGCTACTACCCCACAAACAATGCGAAGGATGGAAAATTTCGCAGGATCAAGGTTGAGATGAACAACAACGATCTGAAGGTGCTGGCGCGCAAAGGCTATTACGCGCCCAGAAGCTGAAGCGGGTTTACCAACTCTCTCGGGCCTCGAAAAGATTCATTCCGTAGACATTCTCGCTAAAGATGAGATAACTCATCAGCGCGGAGACGCATTGACCGCAGTGTAAGCCTTGGCTAGTATCGCAAGGCGACGGAGCGGGACTCCGGAACGACCCCCATGATCAACGAAACTATCGGGCACTATCGCATCCTGCGGCAGTTGGGAAGCGGCGGGATGGGTGTGGTCTATGAAGCCGAGGACACCAGGCTGGGACGCCGGGTGGCGCTGAAATTTCTTCAGGACACCGGCAAGCCGGACCCCTCGGCCATGGAGCGCTTTTTGCGTGAAGCCCGCTCGGCATCCGCGCTCAACCACCCCGGGATTTGCACCATTTATGCCATCGAAGAGCATGACGAGCAGACGTACATCGCGATGGAATTACTGGACGGAGAATCGCTGGACACAGCTCTGACACGCGGCCTGCTGCCGATCGCGAAGACCGTGGAGATTGGCATCCAGGTTGCCGACGCGCTCGATGCCGCGCACAAAAAGGGCATCGTCCACAGGGATATCAAGCCGGCCAACATTTTCTTGACCGAACGTGGCGCTGCGAAGCTCCTGGATTTCGGCCTTGCTAAACTCATGGAGACGGAAGGGGGGATGGAAGGTGAAACCGTCGCCCCATCCAAGGACGCCTTTCTGACCAGCCCAGGTACCACCGTCGGCACCATCGCCTATATGTCTCCCGAGCAGGCCCGCGGCGAAGTGCTGGACGCGCGTAGCGATCTGTTCTCCCTGGGTTCGGTGCTCTACCAGATGGTGACGGGAACCCTGCCATTCCCGGGCGCGACGACCGCCGTAATTTTTGGAAATATCCTGCACACTGCCCCGGTATCCCCGGTCACGTTGAATAGTGCGGTCCCTCAGGAACTGGAACGCATCCTCAATAAACTACTGGAGAAGGATCGTGATCTGCGGTGCCAGGTGGCTGCCGAAGTGCGCGCCGACCTGAAGCGATTGCAACGGGAGATGGATCCCGGCCGCACAAGTTCCGCTCCAACCGTGGCCGCCAGCCGGGCCTCGAGCGGCACCGCACGCGCAATAGGTAGCGGCTCCACTTCTGCTGCGGCATCGGGAGGGACGGCCCGCGCGGGTAGCGGCGCGGTACTGGCGGAGGCGGCGCAGCAGCACAAAATCGGCGCAAGCGTCATCCTGCTGGGACTGCTGGCGATAGTTGGCGCGGCGGGCTACGGTTTGTACACGCTCGTGCACAAGGAGCAAAGCGAGCAAAACGCGCAAAGGCCGAAACTCGCTCCGTTTGAGAAATTCACCATCGAGAACGTCTCCAATAACGGCCATATCACGCAAGCGGCGATTTCCGCGGATGGCAAATACCTGCTGCAAGCGTTGGAGGAAGGCGGCTCGCAGTCTCTGTGGTTGCGGCACATCCCGACCTCGACCAACAAGGAAGTGGTGACACCGGCGCGCACCCGTTATGAGGGGCTGACGTTTTCGCCGGACGGCAACTATATCTATTTCGTTCGCCGCGATGAAGAGAACGAAGCGGAATCGGTGCTCTACAGTGCCACCGTCCTGGGCGGCGAACCGCACGTCGTGATCAAGGATGTGGACAGTCCCATCTCCTTTTCGCCGGACGGCCAGCATTTCGTGTTTCTGCGCGAGTTGCACAATGCCCCAACTTGGGATTTGTTGCTGGCCAAGAGCGATGGAACCATCGAGAAGCCCATCTTCAGCGGTCGTCCTCTGCCAAGCGATAGCCACGTGCCGGCCTGGTCGCCGGATGGAAAAACCATCGTGATTCCCATCGTGCAACCTACGCAGGACGCCATCGGCGGTTTCCTGGCGGTCGATGTGGCCACGGGCCAGGATCACGTCGTCGGAGTGTCGCCCGATCGCATCTACTATGGCCCCGCGTGGATGCCCGACGGAAGCGCGCTGATTACCAGCGCTATGAAAGTGGACGCGGGTAGTATGCAGCGGCAAATCGGCTACGTGAACTATCCCGACGGCCAATATCGCGCCCTTACCGCAGACACGAATAACTATGGAAATTTGGGGATCGCCAACGACGGCAAGACCCTGGTGGCCATCCAGAGCAAATTGCGTTTCTCGTTATCCATTGCGCCGGCGAACGATCCAGACCAGTTGCACACGGTCCCTTTGGCGACGCAATTGCCACTGTGGCGCTGGAATTGGATGCCGGATGGCCGGCTGATTGTGCCGCAGTCTGGCAGCCTGAAGGCCGTCGCGGCCAACGGAGAAGAAACCACGCTGTACTCCGACCCCAAGCATATTCCGGATCAGGCGGCCGTGTGCGGCGACGGGCGATACATTGTGTACCGTCAGGTGGGCGGCAGCGGTGGAACCTCGGCCAATTTGTGGCGCATGGATCCGAACGGCACGAATCAGAAACAACTGACCAGTGGCCGCAACGAGCAGGAGCCAACCTGCGCGAAAACAGGGGATTGGGTGTATTACGTGGACAATGCGGACAGCCGCTACGTGAAGCGCGTATCGGTGGAAGGCGGCTCCCCGGAAACGGTCGTGAAATACGCAGTGGGGTCTTACGCCCTTTCACCGGATGGGAAAGAGATCGTGTCCTTCGAGGTGCGCGAACTGGACCACAAGCTGATGTTGCGCGTCGACAACGTTGATTCCCACCAGATGACTTACAGCGATATCGATCAGCGCGCCCTGCCGAATGAGCTTGCCTTCACGCCGGATGGAAAAGGGGTTGTCTACCTCGTGCGGGAGAAAGGCGTGGACAACCTGTGGTTGCAGCCGCTCGATGGCACGCCGCACCGCCAGCTTACGCACTTCAAAAAGGACAAGACGTTCCGGTTCGTGTTTTCTCCGGATGGCTCGAAGATCGCCATGGAATGCGGCGAACTGGAATCCGACGCCGTGCTGCTGCACGATAGCACGCCATAATTTCGAAAGCAGGCGAACCGCCCCCGCGGATTTGCTCTATTTCATTCGAAACAGCAGGCGGCAACTATCTGAATCCCAAGGCCATTCCCACTCTGGAATAAAATCCCTCTTATTCGAATACTGGTTGGTTATATTTAAATCTAATACTGTCGGCGCGCCGACAATTCTGCTTTGCCGTCAGCCGGAAGCCCCGCAGCCCTTCTCTTGTGTTTGCTTTTCTCTTGCTTTTGTAGCGGCCGCCTTCTGAGGCGGGCGCTTTTCTATTGGGTTTGTAGTGGCCTACCTTCAGGTCGGTTCTTGGGTTTCTCTTGCTTGTGTAGGGACCGCCTGGCGTTTACGCCGATCCGTTCGGGGAGGCGGTCCGCTCTTCGGTTCGCCAGCGTTACTTTACGGTGCCCGCAGGCTGCACGGCCGCGTCCTGGTTGGCCCGGGCGTAGTAACCGCGGCGCGCGCGTACCTGGAAGCCCTTGTGCTCGGGCGTTTCGACGTGGATTTTGTGGTAGCGGCCATCGAAGGCGTGATTCGTCGGGTCGTACGCGATGGAGTACTGATTGCGCAGTTCCTCGCTGATGTCCTGAAACGACTGATCGAGATCGTCCACGTGATACGGAAAGAAGGCGCGGCCGCCGGTCTCCTCGGCCAGGCTCTTCAGGATCTGGTCGCCATCGGTCAGATGGTATTTGCGGTTGCCGGATTGTTCCTTGTTGGGATCGTCGAGCGTGACCCACTGCGTGCTGGTGCTGATGGAATAAATGACCACGCTGGTGCGTTGCGCCATCTCGATGGCTTCGGAGCGCGTGTGCGTGGAAAGATTGTCCTCGCCGTCGCTGATCAGGATCATGACGCGGCGGACGATGTCCGGCTGGTCGCCGGGCGGCCGCGGTGGATGGCTTAGCTGGTTTTCGCAAGCATCGTAGACGGCGTCGTAAACAGCGGTGCCGCCGCCCGCCCGGGTGCGCAGAATGTGGTCGCGGAGCGCTCCGGTGTCATTCGTGAATCCCTGGAGGACTTGCGGCTCGTCATCGAAGGTCATCAGGAAGGCTTCGTCCTTCTTGGGCCGCAGCACGCTAAACAGGAAGTTGTTGGCGGCGTCCTGCTCGAATTTTAGGCGATCGCGAATGCTGTTGGAGGTGTCCAGCAGCATGCCGATGCGCAGTGGGAGATCGCTCTGTTTGCTGAAGTAGCGGATCTCCTGGGGGATGTTGTCGTCAAGGACCTTAAAATCCTGTTTTTCGAGCGTGGGGACGAGCTTGTTGCGGCGGTCCAGAACGGTGAACAGGACGTCCACAAGATAAACGGTCGCGCGAAAAGTTGTGCCGCTCTGCTGTGGCGGCTCCTGGCCCTGCGCAGCGGGAGGCGGAGGAGGAGGGGGAGCCGCGGGGTTCTGCTGCTGCGCAAAAACAAGAATGCTGCCGAACAACACGGCAACGAGAAGTAGTCCAACGGATAGGTGTCGCATTTGAATTGATTATAGAAAGCCTTTCAGCGCAGCGTCAATTCGTTCCGGAGGCTCGCCGGCGGCCTCGGACAGTTTCTGCAAGTACGCGCGCAGCTCAGGCGGGAGCGGCGCCGTGAGGTGAATAGGCTGGCCCGTGCGCGGCTGGGCGAACGCGATTTTTGCGGCGTGCAGGAAATTGCGTCCCAGGGATGGCAGCGTTGTGCGGCCGATGTGCAATTGGCCTGCGGCGCCGTAGAGCGTGTCTCCCACAACGGGGTGTCGCAGCGCGGAAAAGTGCACGCGGATCTGGTGCGTGCGCCCGGTGTGCAGTTGGACTTCGAGTAGCGTCGTGGAATCGACGCGGGCAAGCACCTGCCAATCCGTGCGGGCCTCGCGCGCCTTGTGCAGGAGAGCGGCGCGCTTCGCGGTCATGCGCGTGCGGCGATTCGGATCACGCGCAATGGCGAGCTCAATGCGGCCGCGCTCCTCTTTCAAGACACCCTGCACCAGCGCAACGTAGATCTTCTGGATGGAGCGCTCGTGGAAGGCTTCCGCAAGCCTGGCGTGCGCAAAATCATTTTTCGCCACCAGGAGAATGCCGGAAGTTTCCTTGTCCAGGCGATGGACGATGCCGGGCCGCAGAAGATCGCCGGACTGCGAAAGGGATTGCCCGCGGCCGAGCAACGCGTTGACAAGCGTTCCGTGGGAATTCCCTGCCCCGGCATGCACGATCATGCCGGCGGCCTTGTTGATGGCGATGACGTCCTCGTCCTCGTAGAGAATGTCGAGCGGAATCGACTCGGCTTCGGCGCGCAACGCCGGGCGCGGCTGAGGAACAACCTCGATGGTGTCGCCCGCGTGGACCTTGTGCGAATCTTTCGCCGTCTTTCCGTTCAGCAGGACCAGCCCGCCTGCGATGAGCTCCTGCACGCGTGTGCGGGAAAGCTCGGGACACCGGTTCGCCACGACGCGGTCAAGGCGCAGTCCAGCGTCCTCGTCCGCTACCGTGATTTCCAGATGATGAGGTTCGCTCACAAGGAGAGTCTATCGCAGGATGCTGCCGGAACACCCGCCCGGGCGTGCGATTTAGCGGCGCTATTTTTTTGCGGATGAGCGAGGGTGTTGCCCGCCGAAAAGTACCTCAAGCACGACAAACACTGCGCCTATGGTGACGGCCGAATCGGCCACGTTGAACGCCGGCCACGGATGAAAGATGCGCCAAGGCATGAACCGCAGCCACACTTCCAGGAAATCGGTGACAGCGCCATGGAGAATCCGGTCCGTAACGTTGCCGGTGGCGCCGCCGAGGAGCAGCGCGAGCCCCGCCGCTTGCAGTGCGCCGGCGCTGCGGCTGGCCACCAGCAACCACGCAATGAAACCAATGATGATCAGGGCGCCAGCAATCAGCAGAACGCGAACTGCCGATGACGAGTACCCTGCCAGAAAGCTGAAGGCGATGCCGGGATTCCGTGAGTACACCAGGTTCACAGTGTTCGTGATGATCGGATGCGGAAAGTAATCTTCCGGTCGCGATTCGATCCACGCTTTGCTGGCGCGATCCAGGAAGACGATGCCCAGCGTAAGCCAGAGCCAGCGGAGGCGGGCGGAAAATTTCATCGGTGCGGCTCCGGAAGAGAAGAGAGATTCATCGCACAAAAAACGTGCGATGGAAAACCGTACCTCGCTTTGCTCGGAATGACAATGTGGAGCGGAATCATGGCAGGAACTCTGGCCATGAAATTAGTGAGCTCCCGCGAGCGTGGCTTCGATTTCGGCGATGGCTTCGCTGCAACGCTCGCAGATGGTGGGATAACGGGGGTTCTCTCCCACTCGCGTGGAATAGTTCCAGCAGCGTTCGCACTTCTTGCCATCGGCGCGTTGCACGGTCACCTCGAGGCCGGGCACGGCTTCCGAGCGGAACTCGCCAGTCCCCGCGTTGATGAAATCCACCTGAGAGACGATGAAGAGGGCGGGCAGCACCGGCAAATAGTGCTTGAGCTTCGCCTTGAGCTCAAGGTCGGCGTTCAGAAGAACTTTCGCCTCGAGCCCCGAGTTGATCAGTTTCTTATCGTTGCGCGCGGTTTCCAACGCCTTCAGCACTTCACCGCGGACTTTCCCGAGCAGTTCCCATGTGTTGGCCTTGTCGGCGGGAATGCCGCTGTGCAGATCCGCTTCCTGCGGAAACAGCGCTATGTGGACGCTCTCGGGTTCGCCGGCAGCTTTTGGCAAATACTTCCAGAGCTCCTCCGCAGTGAAAACGAGGATGGGGGCCGCAAGGCGCACCAGCGCGCTGGTGATCTTCCACACCGTCGTTTGCGCGGAGCGGCGTGACCTGCTGTTGGGCGACTTGGTGTAGAGGCGGTCCTTCAGGACGTCGTAATAAAAGGCGCTGAGATCCACGACGCAATAGTCGTGTATGGTGTGATACACGCGGTGAAATTCATAGGCGGCGTACCACTCGCGGCAGCGCTTGACGAGGTCGGCGGTGCGCTCGAGCATCCAGCGATCCATCTCGTCGAGTTGCTCATTGGCGAGGGCGTCGCGCGAGGGATTGAAATCGCTCAAATTGCCGAGGGCGAACCGAAAAGTGTTGCGGATTTTGCGATACGCTTCGCTGAGCTGCGTCATCACCCGCTCGCTCATTTTTACGTCCGCCTGATATTCCTGCGAAGCCACCCACAAGCGCAGTAGGTCCGCGCCCCACTTGTCGCAAATTTCGGTTGGGAGCACGACATTGCCCAACGATTTCGACATGGGGCGTCCCTGCTCATCCAATGTCCATCCGTGGGTGACCACGCAGCGGTAGGGCGCCTTGTCCCGGATGCCCACCGCGATCAGCAGCGAACTGTGGAACCACCCACGATACTGGTCCGGGCCTTCCGCATAAACATCGGCGGGCCACTCGTTGCCATGCAGAACGGCCAGGTGCGACGATCCGGAGTCGAACCACACGTCCAGAATGTCGTTCTCCTTGCGCCATTTGGAAGCGCCGCACGAGCATTTCGTGCCGGGCGGCAGTAGTTCTTCGGGAGAATGCGTGTACCAGGCGTCCGCGCCTTCCTTCTCAAACCACTTCACAACATTGCGCAACGCGGTGAAATCGCCGAGCTGCTTTCCGCAAGCATCGCAGAAGAACACGATGATCGGAACGCCCCAGAAACGCTGGCGAGAGACGCACCAGTCCGGGCGATTTTCGATCATTTCGTAGATGCGGTCCTCGCCCCAGCCGGGAATCCACTTGACGTTGTGAATTTCCTGGAGCGCTTCCTGGCGCAACGATTTCTGCGCGCCGTGCGCAATCTGATCCAGTTTGACGAACCACTGCTCCGTGGCGCGGAAAATCACCGGATTGTGGCAACGCCAGCAGTGCGGGTAGCTGTGCTTGTAGTCCGTCGCCGAAAGCAGCGCGCCGTGCGAGCGCAGCAGCTCCACGATGATGGGATTCGCCGTGAAGACATCTTTGCCTTTGTATTCCGGCAAGCCCTCCAGATAGACGCCATTGTCGTCAATCGGCGCGTAGGTTTCCAGGCCGTATTTCTGCCCGGTGAGAAAGTCTTCGGCGCCGTGGCCGGGAGCGGTGTGCACGATTCCCGTGCCCTGATCGAGTTCGACGTAATCGGCCAGCACAGCCGGCTCGAGCCTGTCGAGGAACGGATGGTGGAAGCGCAGGAGGGCATTCTCCGCGAGATACCGGCCGCTGTACGTTCCGAAGACGCGTCCTGATTCTGTGTAGCGGCAGTCCGCAGCAACTTCGCGACGACGCTGTTGCGCGATGATATAAACGTCGCCCCCGACAATCTCGATCGCTGCATACTGGAAATCCGGTTGGAAGGCAAGAGCCATGCTAGCGGGAATCGTCCATGGCGTCGTGGTCCAGATGATGGCATAAACATTCTTGCCTTTAAGCTCGGAGGGAATCTTGTCCGCGTTCGCGCCGTCCTGCACAAGTTTGTATCGCACGTAAATCGAGGGGCTGGTGTGGTCTTCGTACTCCACTTCCGCTTCCGCGAGCGCGGTATTGTCGTGGATGCACCAGTAGACCGGCTTGCGTCCGCGATAGACGTATCCCTTTTCCATGAAATCCAGGAAAGCACCGGCGATGGTGGCTTCGTACGGATGGCTCATGGTGAGGTAGGGATCGTTCCAGCGGCCGAAGACACCAAGGCGTTTGAAGTCGCGTTTGTGCTGCTCAACGTAGCGGGTGGCGTAAGCACGGCAGCGCTGGCGGAACTCCGCCGGGGAAACCTTGCCCTTTCCGCCGAGCTCCTTTTCCACCTGTGTTTCAATCGGCAAACCATGGCAATCCCAGCCCGGCACATAGGGCGCATAGTGGCCCGCCATGCTCTTGGATTTGACGATCAAATCTTTCAGCGTTTTGTTGAGCCCGGTGCCGAGATGGATGGTTCCCGTGGGATAGGGCGGGCCGTCATGGAGCACAAACAGAGGCTTGCCCCGGCGGGCTTCCAAAATGCGCTCGTACAGGTGGGACTCTTCCCAGGCGGCGAGCTGCTTGGGCTCGTTCAGCGGAAGGCTTGCCTTCATGGGAAAATCCGTCTTGGGCAGGTTGAGGGTCTTCTTGAGTTCCAATGGTTCAGCCATGGATGCGGTGTGCCGATGTCCCTTCTACGCCGCGCGATTGCGGGTGACCTGAATCGGTCAAAAGCCCTCGTGGCACGGCGGGAAACTACGGAAAGCAGTGTAACAACGTATGTTACAATGAAAGGGAGCAGGTGTCAGCCGTGGGGGTCGCGCAACCTTTCCTGGCCCGCGCGAATCATAACGGCTGGGTGAACGATTTACGGTAGGCCTACGTCTACCCAAGTTGAGGGAATAAAAGGTGCCAGGCTTCATCAACCTCCTTCCAGATGAGCTAAGCAAGCCAAAGCGCATCGGGCCGGAAGAAGTAGTCCCTGTGCCCACGGCCGCGCTGCCGGAATTTGGCACGCCCGCTCGTCTGATGCCGGACAATTTCTGGTCCAACCTCAAACAGTTTCTATTGGAACGTCCCGTGAAGGTGATCGTACGCAAGGACGCACCCTTCACGCAGACCGCGTTTGGTTCCGGACTCGCCGAAAACCTGAAGTTCTTCGTTTCCGCCCCCGCCGCGCCGAAGAGGGTCGTCAATAAGCGCCTGGAAGTGGACTGGGGCGGGAGCTTCGGCAGCTTCAAGGATCGCCTGAAGGAACTCTTCTTCCCCACGAAATTGCCGCCGTTGCGGGTGACCAGCAAGCCGATCAAGGTGAAGGACATTTGGTCGAAGGATGAGAATTGGAGCTGGACCCAGGCCACGGCGTTTGCCTTGCACATCGGTATTGTGGTGCTTCTGGTGGTTCCGTGGGGCTGGAATTTCTTGAGCAAGAAGATTGAGGCCAAGAACAAGCCGGGGATTGATGTGACCGCACTCGATATCTCTCCCTATGTCGCCAAGCTGCCTGCCGGGAACAACAAAGCGGGTGGCGGAGGCGGCGGAGGGGATCGTTCACCGACGCCGGCAACCAAGGGCAAAGCTCCGCGATTTACAATGACGCAGTTCACGCCTCCCACGGCGGTGATTAAAAATCCGGATCCCAAGCTCCCGATGGAACCCACGCTATTGGGTCCGCCGGAATTGAAGATTGCCAATCCCGCTCTTTCCAATTTTGGCGATCCGCTGGCTGCCTCGGTCACCATGTCGAATGGACCGGGTGGCGGCGGTGGTATTGGCACGGGAGAAGGCGGAGGCATAGGCAGCGGCAGTGGCGGAGGCTTGGGTCCCGGTGAAGGCGGCGGAACTGGCGGCGGCGTATTCCGCGCCGGTGTGAATGGCGTTGGCTCACCTACCTGCTTCTACATGCCGAATCCGCCCTATTCGGAAGAGGCGCGCAAGGCCAAGTATTCCGGTGTGGTGCTCGTGGAAGCGGTAATCACGGTTGATGGACAGGTGACGCATCCCAGGGTAATTCGCAGCCCCGGCTTGGGATTGGATGACAGCACGGTACAGACCATGCGCACCTGGCGATGCAAAGCGGCGACCGGGCCGGCCGGGAAGCCGGTACCCACACTGGTCTCGTTTGAAGTCAACTTCCGGCTGTACTAAGGCACTGACAGCAGATTTTCAGCGATGAAGAGGGCCTTTGGCTTTCTTTTCTATTTCCATTGTGTCTTTCCTCCATGCAGCCCGGAAAGGTGGCACTTAGGTATTGCCGGAAGAGTTTGACGTTCGCCGGATATCTCCCTCTGTTAGGATGAGGCCCATGCGAACGAAATGGCGTCCCCTTCTATTGTTTTGCTCTTTGCTCGTCTTTGCGCGAATTTGCAACGGGCAGAGTGCTACCGGAACACTCGACATAACCGTGCACATTACGCCCACGGGAGCGCGTCCCGAGCCCGTGCGGCAATTTACCTTGTATATCTTGACGAAAAGCTACGCCGACATCGTCAAGGAAGTCGAGGGGAACGATGTTCTGCCGACGCGCGAGGAATTCATCGACAATTTGAAATGTACGCCGCAACTCAAGAAATGGCTCAAGGCGCACGATGAGTTGGACCTGACCATGCCCGACTTCGACAAGCTGGTCACCCCCATCGAGATCATGGAGGTGCCGGAGTTCCTGGCAGCGTATCAACGATCGAACAGCGGCGGCGTCACCAAAGGGATGCCTATCCCGAGGTTCAGGGAGGCGGAACGCGAAGCCAATCCAGAGAAGTACGAGAAGGAGAGGCAGGAGTACATCAAGGCGTTGAAGAGGTTCGTTGAGACGCATCCCTCGACGGTTGCAGGCATGGAATTGGAACTGGCTGGCGTAAATCCCAAATATCAATGGGACAAGCTCCATACGGACCACAAGAAAAGGATCGCGCAACTTGCTCCGGATATTGCGCAGACAAAATATCTCGCGGCCAAAGCGGATACAGATATGGACGGGCGTGTCATGGTCTCCGGGCTTGCCCCGGGAACGTATTGGGTGAGCTCGCTGAACATGGATGCCGCCTCTGGGGACCGCCGCCTGAACTGGGACGTGGCCGCGAAGGTGCAAGCAGGGCAGACCACGCGGCTCGATCTGACCAACGTCAACGGCATTGATGCGTTTAGTTCCCAGCCCTGATAGGGCGTAAAACGGAATTACGCTATCCTGTTCGCATGGGCACGCCACTCCTGTGGTTTGCGTTCAACCTCTTCGTCCTGATCGCCATCGCCCTGGATCTGGGAGTCTTCCACCGTAAAGCGCATAAAGTCGGAATCCGCGAAGCGGCCCTATGGAGCATCGTGTGGGTCGGGCCGGCGGTGGGATTTGGCTATTTTGTGTGGCAATGGTACGGCGCGCAGCGCGGCCTGGAATATTTCACCGGCTATGTGATCGAGAAAGCGCTGAGCGTGGATAACCTGTTCGTGTTCCTGGTGATTTTCCGCGCTTTCCAGGTGGACGAGCGTGTGCAACACCGCGTGCTGGAGTGGGGCATCATCGGCGCGCTGGTGATGCGCGGGATCATGATCGCCACGGGAGCGGCGCTGGTGTCGCGGTTCACCTGGATCTTGCAGCTCTTCGGCGTTTTCCTGGTCTATACCGGGCTGCACATGCTGGCGAAGCGGGACAAGGCTATGCACTACGAGCGTAGCCCTGTTTTTCGGTTCGCCAGCACGCACCTGCGCGTCACGCGAGACTATCGCGGCGGCAATTTCTTCGTGCGCGAGGGCGGAAAACTTTTCGCCACGCCGCTGGTTCTCGTGCTCCTGATTGTGGAGATCTCGGACGTCACCTTTGCCGTTGACTCCATTCCCGCCATCTTCGGCATCACCCGTGATGCCTTCATTATTTATTCGTCGAATGTGTTTGCTATTTTGGGACTGCGCGCGCTGTATTTCCTGCTGGCGGACATTCTGGACTATTTCCGCTACCTGAGCATTGGACTGGCATTGGTGCTGCTCTTTATTGGCGCGAAGATGGTGCTGGACCCCTGGTGGCACGTTTCCGTGAAGCTCTCGCTAGCCGTGGTGGCCGGGGTTCTGCTGGCAACGATGCTGATTTCGCTTCTGGCCGGTCCCAAAAAACAGGGCACACCTCTGCAACCTTGAGCGGGGCGGCGCGTCCAGCTGAGGTAAAATACAGGAATGATGAAGGAAGCGTTTTTGCGGGCTATTGCGGGAATGATCTCGGCGGAATCCGAGGTGCGCGTCGCGTCTGCCACGGAAATTTACCGCACGGGGCGCGCGCTGGCCGACCATGCCGCGTATCCCTGGTGGGCCGACGAGGAGTTGTACAAGCTGCTCGAAGGAAACAATCCCCACGTGACCGTGGGCCTGGCGGTGCAACCCGACCGCTTTGAGAAAATTCGCGAAGCCAGCGGCTCGCCGCGGCTCGCGGAAATTCCCCCGGATCAGGATGCCCAGGAATTTGAAATACACCTGCCGGGCGGACTTTCGATGGATGTTTTGACCTCGCGAGATGCCGCGGGCAGCGGCGCAATCGCCAAGTACTTGCAGAAATTCGGCGAAGGTATTCAGCAGGTCGAATATCGTTGCGCGAACGTGGACCGCGCCACGGAAATTCTGCGCGATAAGTTCGGCATTGCACCCGTTTTCCCGGCCACGCGCACGGGAGCTGATGGCACGCGTATCAATTTCTTCCTTGTGAGCGCTCCCGGCGCCAGCAAGGTTTTGATCGAACTCTACGAGCCGGCCCCGCGGATCGATTAGTCTTCCCGGCAGACAGAAAGATTCCTCACTTCGCGGACTCCGTTCGGAATGACGGGAAATTGTGCGGACGGCCGAGAGGTTAGCAGGACTTTCTCGCTAGATACAATCTTGATGCTATTTAAACGGCGTAGCGCCCTGTCATCTTGAGGAGCGTTTCCCACATCATCCACCACCCAAAACCTGTCATTTCGACCGGAGGGACGGCGCTTTTTGCCGTCCCGGAGCGGAGAAATCCCTCTCCGACTTCGGATTTCAGGATGAATTGAAGTTTGTGAGAAATCCAGCCTAGAGCTTGGGTGACTCTGAGGCGGCGCTGAGGATCTGCCAGGCGCGGAAGAGTTCGCCGACGCTCCAGGCTTGCGCGATGCATCCAGCGGCGGGGAAGGGCGAATCGCCGCCAAAGATTTCCGCAATCGTGCCCAGGCCGGAGGAATAAATGGTTTGGCCCAAGGGCTCGAGGAAGCTCTGGGCTGCCGCGCGGTCCTTGTACACACGATAGTGTGCCAGTGCAAACGGCCCGAGCAGCCAGCCCCATACCGTTCCCTGATGATAAGCGGAATCGCGCTCCCGCGGACCGCCCGCATACTCGCCCTTGTAGGCTGGCTCGGAGGGCGCCAGGCTGCGCAAGCCGTGCGAGGTGAGCAAATGCTTGGCCACGGCGTCAACGACCGATTTCTGCTGGCGGTCGGAAAGCGGGCTTACGGGGAGCGAGACACTGAAAATCTGGTTGGGCCGCAATGAGGCGTCGTTTCCTCCACCCGGTTCATCAATGACGTCGAAGCAGCAATCGCGCTCGGGATTCCAGAATTTCTGAAAATTTCGCGTGGCCTTCTCCGCGAGCTTCTCGTAGCCCTCGCCCGGCCGCACCAGCAGTCGCGCAAAGTCCGCCATCGTGTGCAGCGCGTTGATCCACAGAGCATTGATTTCCACGGGCTTGCCAATGCGCGGCGTCACCACCCAGTCTCCGATTTTCGCATCCATCCAGGTAAGCTGCACTTCCGGACTGCCCGCGAAAATGAGCGCGTCGGCGGGATCGACCTTGATGTTGTAGCGCGTGCCGCGCACGTGCGCGTCCACAATTTCAACGAGCGTGGGGAAGAGCTGTTGCACCAGTTCCAAGTCCTGCGTCGCGGCATAGTACTGGCGCACCGCCTCGAAATACCACAAGGCAGCATCCACGGTGTTGTACTGCGGCGCGCCGCTGGAATCCGGGAAATTGTTGGGCAACATTCCTGCATCCACATACCGCAAAAAGGACAGCAGGATTTCTCGCGCAATTTCCGGGCGCCCGAGAGGAAGGGTTAATCCCGGCAGCGCGATCATGGTGTCGCGTCCCCAATCGCCAAACCAGTGGTAGCCGGCGATGAGGCTCAAGCCTTCAGAGTCCTCCGGCAGAGCGCGGCGAACCACAAATTGATCCGCGGCGAGAACCAGTTGCCAGAGCCACCCAGGTTCCTCTTCGGCGGGCGAGGAGCACACCTTGCTGTGCTGTTCCTGCCAAGCCTTGAATAATTTCCAGTCGTGATTGGATTGCTCGGTGTGCGCTTCCGCTCCGTCGAGCGAAGTTGCATCCGCAGTAGTGAAAACAAGCGTGACGCTTTCCTGAACGTCCAGCCGGAAATGAAACTGCGCGGCGAATAAACGATCTTCGCGCTCGTCGAGTCCGCGCTCTTTTTCTGCAGGCAGGAAATAGTCGCGGTACCACTCGTGGCGCGGCTGCACGGATGCGCCGGCGCTTTTCAAGTAGAACGGGGTGGCCCCATCGAAGGCGCGGATTCTCAGACCGTTCTCGACGGGTTCGACGCTCATGCGCCAATCGCCGGCCTGCGTCGTGAGGTGAAAATCGCGGTAGTTCACCAGCACCTTGGCGTCAATCTCCACGGGTGCGTTGCCGCGCACCAGGGTGTATTGCACGCAGGTGGTGTTCTCTCCCTGCTTCATCCCCACGCGCTTTTCGAGCAGTGCGTCCGCGAGGGCGTAGCGCCACACGGGCTTGGTGCCTTCAAGGAAAAAACTTTCGATCTGGAGGTAGCCACTCGGGGAAACAATCCCACTGCTCCAGCGATTGGTCGCGAGGGGAAAGCTGCTTTCGAGGTAGCGTACGCTTTCGTCAAGTCCGGCAACCAGCAGCGTGCGTCCCACGGGCGGTTGCAGCGCCGCTATCAAGAGGCCGTGGTATCTGCGGGTTGCCGTGCCCGCAACCGTTCCCGAAGCGAATCCGCCCAGGCCGTTGGTGACCAGCCACTCGCGGGCTTCCGCGGCATCCAGTTCACCGCACACTTCCCTGCCGAACTGCACTTCCGCCAGGAGCGACACGTCTTATTCTCCGCTTTGTTCTACGAAGACATCAAAATAACGGTTTCCCTCAAAAATGCCGGTGTCCAGCAACTCAAACTCTGGTGCGCTGCGTCCCCGCCGTTGATTCTCCTCCCGCAATTGAGCAAAGGGAAACTCTGCCTGGGGATATTTGTAGAGCATGCGCATGTAACTGTGCGTGGGGGTGGAATCGAGGTAGAAGTAGCACTCCTTCACATCTTCGCCGTGATTCCCCTGATTTCCGGTCAACCCGACCAGGCGTTCTTTCAGTATGGGGTCGCGGCCATTCCAGAGTGTCAAAGCGAAACAGATCATCTGGTGGCGGTCGGAGAGTCCACCGATGCCGTCTTCTCCCCAGCGATAGGCCCGGGCGTGGGTGTGTTCAAAGGGAAAGGACTCCCAGGCGCTGCCGTCTTTGCTGTAGTCCTCTCGGACCGTGCCCTATTGACGTTCCGCGAGGTAAGGCCCCCAGCGCTTCCAATGTTTCTTGCGAAGCCGGGCTTCCTCCAGTTTCAAGGCGAAGACTTGCAAA
>PMES01000093.1 GCA_003154775.1 Acidobacteriota bacterium
GTTGGTGACGAACTTCGGCTAGCGCGGAGCCAGCGTCGCGGGGGTCGGCGGCGCCGCAGCGTTCGCCGGTTTTGGCGTCGACGCCGATGGCGTTGACGTAGCCGATGTGTCCATACCGCCGCACCTGGTGCCCGCGCGCTTTCAACTGCTCTTCTACATCGGGTGAAAATGACTTTTCCACCAGGATTTCGTCGGGGAGCCACTGGTGATGGAAGCGCGGCGCGTTGATAGCGGACTGCGCATCCATGCCGAGGCGCATCCAGTTCAAGATGCTGAGCAGCGTTGCGGAAATGATTCTGGGGCCGCCTGGCGAGCCGGTGACAAAACTGAGCTGGCCGTCGCGCACGAGAATGGTGGGAGTCATGGAACTGAGGGGGCGTTTGCCCGGGCCAATCGCATTGGCTTCCGATTGGATCAAGCCAAAGAGCGTGTTGGGCACGCCGGGCTGCGTGGTGAAATCGTCCATCTCGTCGTTGAGGAGGAAGCCGGCCGACGTTGTGACGTGCGAGCCGTAGCTGTCGTTGAGCGTGGTGGTGCTGGCAACGGCGTTGCCAACAGCATCCACTACAGAAAAATGCGTGGTGTGCGGCCCCTCGCCGAGGCTGACGATGGTTTGGGGCGTTGCGCTGGCGCTGAGGGCCTGATGGCAAACGTGCGGATTGCCCGCGTGCACCAGTTTGCTGGAGGAGGCGCGGCGCGGGTCGATGGTGGCGAGAAGTTCCTTGGCATAGCAGGGATCGGTGAGGCCCGCGACGGGAACGTTCGAGAAATCGGGATCGGCGAGGTAGGCGGCGCGATCGGCGAAAATGCGGCGCATCACTTCGACGACGAGGTGAACGCTTTGCGGGTCGTCCCAGCCCTTCAAGGGAACATCTTGGAGCATGTTGAGGGCTTCGATCACGGCGACGCCACCGGAGCTTGGCGGCGGAGCGGAGAAGACTTCCCAACGATGGGCGTCGATTGTGTAGCTGGCGTGGAGAACTTCGCGGATTTTCGGCTGGTAATGGGCGAGATCATCGAGGGTGATGAGCCCGCCGAGCGCGGCCATGTCGCGAGCCAGCATTTGCGCGGTCTCGCCTTGATAAAACTCGGCGGGGCCGTTCTTGGCGATGCGCTTGAGGGTGGCCGCGAGTTCCGGCTGGCGCAGCGTATCTCCGGTGTGAAAGAGCTTGCCGCCGTTCAGGAAGATGCGGCTGCTCGTCGAAAAGCGCTGCAGGCCGGGACGCTCCTCGTCCAATTCCCGGGCAAGTTTCTCGCTGACGGGAAAGCCTTGTTCGGCCAAGGGGATGGCGGGCTGCATCACGTCGGCGAGTTTCATGGTGCCATACGTTTTCAGCGCGAGTGCGAGCCCCGCTACCGTGCCGGGTATGGCGACGGAGCGATAGCCGATGGTGGAAGCCTCTTCGTCCAGCTTGCCATCGGGCTTGATGTACATGTCGCGGGAAGCCTTTGCGGGAGCCGTTTCGCGGTAATCAAAGAAGGTAGTTTTGCCATTAGCCAGGCGCACAAGCATGAAACCACCGCCGCCGATGTTTCCGGCGGCGGGTTCGACCACAGCGAGAACGAACGCCGTAGCGACAGCAGCATCCACGGCGTTGCCGCCGCGTTTCAGGATTTCCACGCCGGCTTGTGAAGCGAGCGGCTCGTCCGTGGCCACCATGCCATGCATACCGCGCACCGCTTCGCGCGGCCAGTCTTTAGGTACATCGGGGGAAATATCGGGGTGATCGCGGGATCCCGCGGGAGATTGCGCGGCGGAACGGGTTGTGACGAAAGTGATCGAAAGAAGTGCGCTGGCTAGCAAGAAGAGGAGACGTCTCATGATGAAGGGAGAACACTAAGGGATTCAGGGGGAGCGCGTCAAGGCGCCGCTGGGCGCTGCCCCTGGCAGGCGGCACGGCGAGGGATCATTTCGCGACGATGGAGGTGTCACCCATCGCGGAATTCAGCTCCGCCCATCAGGATTTGTACTTCACGCCCGCGGGCAAACGGCGAGAGAAAGACTAAGCGGGCAAATTTGTCCTCACGGAGAGCGAGTTAAAAGGCCACTTTGTAGATGTTGCCCTTATTGTCTTTTGCGACGCCTTTAATTGCGGCGACCGTGGTGTTCTCCACTTTGTCCGGTTTGTACAGCTCCACATTCAGGACCGTCCCCCGATTTCCCGTAAGCACAGCCCGCGCGTAAAGCCTGGCACCCAGGACATGGGCGAGATAAAAGCCCGTGCCGTAAACGGTGTCCCACTCAGCGGACAGGTTGTTTGCGGGTACGGCAGTGGTCGTAGTCACGTCATTGGAAGTTTTTGGACGAGGCACCTTCGCCCAGCGTCCCTTGCACACCTCGCCATCGCCGAGAACCACGGAGAAATTTCCCGAATTAAATGCGCCTGACAATTTGGCAACGTACACCGGCACTGGAGTTTGCGTGGATAAAGGGCCTTGCACGGGGTAGAAACGCGCGGTGGCGCATCCCGACAGCGTGGAGACGCACATCAACAAAAGAACGAGACGACTCTTCATGGATGGCCCTCCCCTTGGTGGCGTTTCGGTTGATGTGACTTCGTTTATTAAGACGTTAAAGCGCGACGGTAGGTTACTACTATCGGATCAGGATGGGCAGGTGCCAACAAACAAGCGGCTCCGCTTGCCAAAGCGGATTTCTCACCAGGGCGCGGCAGCATGCACGGGTCGTCAGCAAGAATGACGAGACGAACAGCTTTTTGCATCGAGCTCAATCTCTACAGTGTAGGTTTCATCACAAACAAAGCGCCCGCCTCAGAAGGCGGCCGCTACAGGAGATTGCCCTATGCGAGTACCCAGGTGTGAGAATTGCTGGCGAACTACTCCGCGAGGAATTCGATTTTGGCAGGGCCGGGTAACAGGCCGGCGGCAGTGCCGCGCTCGATCAAGGCGCGCACGGCTTTTTTGCCTTTTTCGCCGTAGCCGAGGGTCCACCTATTCACATACATGCCGACAAACTTGTCGGCGAGTTCGGGATCCATGTCGCGTGCAAATTGCATGGCGTAATTCAGAGCTTCTTCGCGGTGTTCAAGGCCGTAAGTGACGCTGTCGCGAATGGTCTTGGCGATCAAGCGGCCCAAGTCGGGGCCCAGCGCGCGGCGCACGGCATTGCCACCGAGGGGGAGCGGGAGGCCCGTGAGCTCCTGCCACCAGATGCCGAGGTCAACGACGCGATGCAGCCCGAGCTGCGGGAAGAAAAGCTGTCCTTCATGAATGAGCAGACCGGCTTCGACAACTTCGTTTTTCACGGCTTCCATGATTTTGTCGAAGGGTATGACTATCGCTTCAAAATCCGGCTCAAATAGTTTGAGCGTGAGATAAGCGGAAGTCTTCAGACCGGGCACGCCAATGCGCAGGCCCTTGAGTTCTTGAGCTTTCAGAGCTTTTGTGGAGACAACGATGGGGCCGTAGCCTTCGCCGAAGCTGGCGCCGGTGTCGAGGAGGATGTAGGTGTCGCGCAGGGAAGGATAGGCGGCAAAGCTGAGGGCGGTGACGTCGTAGGTTTCCGACAGCGCGGCTTCATTCAGCGCCTGGATATCGGAAAGAACGTGGATGTACTTGTACCCGGGCGTGGTCAGTTTGTGGGTGGCCAGGGCATAAAACATGAAGGCGTCGTCCGAATCCGGAGAGTGGGCCAGCTTGATCTCGCGGGGTTCCTTTTCGGTTTTCGATGCCGTTTGTCTTGCAGCCATAGGGGTAAAGTTTCCTCTGCCCCGGAAGAAGGCCCGCGGAGTTGCCTCGACACCCGTTCGGCGCTCCAGTGAGAAAGATAGGTGGGTCGAGCGACGTTGGGACTTGCGTGACTTTCGGCCGGGCTTACTTTTGCAGAAGAGAGACTAACATAGACGTGGCCTGCGGACAAACACCCAGCCAGGAGTTCCAAGGTGCGGAATGAAGGAGCAAAAGGAGGCAAAGGAGGCAAAGGAGAAGAGGGATTCATCGCACAAAATACGTGCGATGGCGCAGAGATCCTTGCCCCGACGGAGCGTACGGGGCGCAAAACCCGCGTTTCGCAGACTCCGTTCGGAATGACGAGGCTTCTTATGGCTTGCTGCGCAGATTGCGCCCGGAATGACTGGGTTTTTCGGCTTGCTGGCGTGAAGCTGTGCTCTCGGGGGAGCTAATCAAGAGTGGCTGCTAGACTGCCGAGACGAGGCGTGCGATGGCGTCCTCGAAAGTGACTTTGCCGTCCAGATAGGGCTGCCAGTAGATGGCGAGCAGGCGCGAATACTCTTCCCAGCCGCGCTGGGAGAGTTTTTCGCGAAGGCCCGGGGGCACGGCAGTGGCAGTGTGCCGCTGCGGGGGGAGATCATCGTCCGGCGCATTTTGCTGCTCGGCTTCCTGCATGATGGGACGGAGCACTTCGCCGGTGGTGAAGAAGATCAAGGCATGCCAGAGGTCGCGGGGGATGGGCTTGTCCCGCTGGCGGCACTCGCGGGTGATGGCGGCTTCGACGGGCCGTGCGATATCGTGGGAGGCCTCGTGGAAGAGCACCTCGAGGGCTTCGGGGCCCTGGTTGCGGGGATCGGTGCTGGCAATGGTGACGCGCAGTGGGTCGAGCGTGGTGTAAGCCCCCGCGGAGTTCGCAAAGGCGCAGACTTCCACGCGAATTTTCTCTTTCGGCCACTTTGATTGGTAGATGTCCGCGAGGCGCTCGGAGAGGCCGACGCCCTGTTCGCGGACAAGCGGAGCGACGCGCACGACCCAGCGGCGATTGGCGCGGTCGTGATCCGCCCACCAGTACGCGCGATAGATGGGAGCGGCGGCCTCCAGGATAATTCCGACATTGCCAGGGAGGCCGGCGTCGCAAGCCGGTATCTTTCTACCCGTGAGTTCGTTGCAATCCTCAAAATCGCCGAGCTGGTTCTTCAAGAGAATCAGGTCGATGTTGACCAGCAGGTCTTTCCCGGCGAAGTTCGAAACATAGTAGGCGATGGCCTGATCCCAGATGCGGTGTTCCGCGGGGGTGAGAGAGGGCTGAAAACCGGGTGATTGTTTCAAGACCGGCCCGGCAGGCCGGGTGGCGGTTTCCCGCGAATCTCTGGCGGCGGCGCGTGCCCTCGCCTCGTGATAGAGAAAATGATGGAGGTTCACCCAGAAGCCACTGTGAAACTCGAAGACCGGCAAGGGGCCATAAATAGAATCTTCGACCTGCTGTCCGAGGGTCCGAGGAACAGCAGCGGCAGAGAGCAGGCCGAGGCTGAGAAGAAGCGCAACGCGAAAAGAGGCCAGACGCATAGGTGAAACCGAAATGTTAGCGTACTTCTGGCTGGCGAAGAAAGAAACTCGCGTCAGTATTCCTGATCCTTTTCCGCCAGCCAGCGGTCGAGCCGGGCCTGCTGCTCCGCAGTCACCTCCACGAACACCACACCCATGCCCAGGCCGAAGCTAACGTACACAACGCAGCCGATGGCTTCAAAGATTTCGTCATGATGGGTAATCCGCAGGCGGACCCGGAAACCTTGCGGCACAGGATTGAGGGTGTCGATGTAGCAGCCGGTGCGGCTGATGTCGGCAGTGCGCGCGCTCAGCTTCGCGCCGCGCGGGAGTTCCACAACATCCGCCGCGAGCACGAGTTGGCTTCGCGGCGCACTTCGCCGCTCTACCGTCACATCCGGCATCTCGCTTCTCCTGTCAAACCAGCCGGTGCTGGTTTGTCTGCCTGGAGAATGGCGAGGCACACGTAGATGTGTTTCGCCGGAAGCCGGATGATCCCAGTTCATTTTCCCGCTGAGGAGGTAGGCCCGCAAGTGTAGGGAATGGGTTTACGCGTATCGGTCAACGGTGTCGTTTCAATCCGGGGCGGCGATTCAGTCGACCTTCGGATCGGTGACGCTGCCCACCGCTCCGCGACGGTCCGCGCCGTGGAGGACTCCCAAAACATCCCGGAAGAACGAGCGTGAACCTGTGCGGCCGTATTCGATGGGGATCGCCGCTAGCTCATATTGGGCGGGCGCGCCCGAGGCATTCGCACCGACAATAACGTAGCGGAAGGAATAGCCATCCTTGCGTCCTTCGGCGAGTTCTACGTCGATCAGGTCGGCCTTTTCGCTTTTCGCGGGGCCCTGCGGAGGTGGACCGAGGACCACCAAGTTATCCGGAAGACGCGTGTAGGTTTTGCGGTAGGTTTCGATGGCCTCCGCCAGGTTCTTGATGGAGTCGATGGCCGATTGCTCGTTGTTCTTGATCTCGGCGCGATCCCACTCCTCGGCGAGCGAGGGCAGATCAAGCAGGAGCAGACCGAGGGAGAGAAGCTTCCATTGTCCGGCCTCGCGAACGAGGCCCATGAGCACGCGATGAGAGTCGTCTTCATTAGAAGCGGCGGCATTCTTGACGGCCAGGGAGATGTAGGCGAGGTTGTCGCGGAGTTCGGGTTTGCCGATTTGCATTTGGGTGGTGACGTCTGAAGTGGTGCAATAGACATTCAGATTCCCGGAGGCATCGATTTCGGCGCGAGGCTGGCCGGGTTTGTCCAGCAGAACGAAGCGCTTGAGGAGTGTCGTGCGCGTTGCGGGCGTCATGCGGGAAAACGCCTCGGCGTTGCGAAAGGTGAGGGAGCGGGCAAATTCGGTGGAGTTTTGCGAACAGGCGGCAAACAGGATGTCGCGCAAAGTGGACGCAGGGCCGGCGGGGGAATCCGACTGGGCGAGGCCCTGCAAAGAAGTCGCACAGTGAAAGAAAATGATGAGGGAGAAATAAACGCAGCAACGGCAAGCTTTCCTATCGCGCAAAACGTTCCTCTCAATCCTTGGCGGTTTCCAGGATGGCAGCAAGATTCCGGGTGAACACCGAACGCGGAAGAATGTCCGTACAGCCGGCGGCCCGGGCCTTCGCCGCGAGTTCCGTCTGCACATGGGACAGGAACGCCACCACGCGCAACTCTTTTTGAGTTGCGCGAAGATGCTCGATGGTTGCCACGGGGCTGCCGCGCGCATTGAGATCAATGATGACGAGTTTCGTGGGCGGATCGAGCATGCTCAGCAGCGCTTCACTGGTCGTTGCCACCTTGAATTCCACGCCTAATTGTTTGGCGGTCTCCGCGACTTTCATCTAGAAGAAGAGATCGTCCATCAAGGCAACCGCACGTCCCATCCGTGTGTCCTCCGTGTCCGGCAGTTTCCGCCCGCTTTTCGTGCTTGCGCCACCAGCATAGAATCGGCCAGCGACAGGAAAAGGGTGAAGCGGCAATCGAAGGCAGAATGTTCCGTCGAATCTGCTAGTACCCACTTCCCGGGGCGTGCACGCCGACCGTTTCGTCCGGGACATCTCCGGGGCGGCCCTTCACGCGGTCGTACACACTGAGCTGGCTGACCGAGCCCAGCGCTTCGTTATAAAAAGTCGGCACGCCCAGAGCGGTGCGCATTTCTTCGTTGAACTTGCGCAAATTGGCCAAGTGCTCCGCCAGCGCAGGAACTTTGACACCCTCGGTGGTGAGCAGGAATTTTTGATAGCCGGCGTCCCAAAGCCTGGTGAATTGCCCGTGCAACATGATGGTGGGCATGATGGTCATCTGGAAGTGGCCGTCGGGAACTTGGCGGAACTCCGCGCCGGAGCCGTATTTTTCCACGCGCACGACGCCCCGGGTGCTGCCGACGGCAAAGCCGAGAGCCGCCAGGCTGTCCATGGTTTTCTTTTCAAAGCGTTCGTCGACATTCCACATAGTGAATCCAGAGTACGATTCCTGGTGTTGGGTGTAAAGGGCAGACGAGACAGGGAATTAGTCAGTTTCGGGTTTGTGCGTTAACCAGATGGGATGAGAAGGCCGGTCTCCAGCGGGATGCGATACGCTCCCTATGTTTCGACGTGCTCAAGGCACAAGAAAAGGAGACCGGCTATGAAGAAGATTAGCACTGTGC